>CAZELP010000014.1:0-44214 GCA_964513205.1 uncultured Legionella sp.
AAGCCCAATGCTTTGAGCGACTCCAATGCAGCTTGTACCGCTTCGATGTTTTTAGAGCCTCCACTATGACTTGCAATGGTGATAATTTGTTGATGACTCAGTGCGTAAGGCTCTGTCAATAGGGTTTTACAGTGCATCAACACCGCATTAACCGTATTGAGTGATGAGGGTCGAATAATCAGTTTTTCAGCCTGCTCGTTTGTAAAGCCAGCCTCCAACAAAGCCTTTAATTCGCTAGAAAAACGCTCAGGGGAAATTTTAAATTTATCTAATTTTTGATGAAGTGTTAACTCTATCTTTGGCATATCTCTTCCATTATAAAATGGCCAAAATTAGCCAAAACCGACCTAAATATAACTTACAGGCAAATAAGTTGCGCATTATATATGTATCATCAAAAAAATACAATTTGTATTAAATTTCTAATAGTATTTTAATGGTCCAGTGACATAGACTCGACAGATATTCATCGCCATCGAAAAACCGTTTTGCTAAAAAACGAAGACTGGAATTTATTTATTGAGAGAAAATTTTCGTATAAGTGGACGAAACTGAAATTTGCGCAAATTAGCTTATTTTTAACGTATTACCGATTATCTACAGATCCTAAAGCAACGGTAAAAATTTTCTGTTGTGACACGTGCCACCTCATCATAAGGAATCTCTTTAAGCTCGCTTAATTTTAAGGCCACATATTTGACAAGAGCAGGATGATTGGGTTTTCCTCGAAAAGGAACAGGCGCTAAATAAGGAGAATCGGTCTCAATTAGAATTCGATCCAGTGGTATTGCTTTGGCCACAGCTTGCAATTCTACAGCATTTTTAAACGTCAATATTCCTGAAAATGAAATGTAAAAATTCAAATCTATCGCAGCTTTTGCCATTTCTAACGTTTCAGTAAAACAATGTAACACACCACCAATGGCTTGCGCTCCTTCCTCTTGTAAAATACTTAAAGTGTCGGCCCTTGCCTCTCGCGTATGGATAATCAACGGCTTCTTCAAAACAAGTGCGGCTTTAATGTGGTCTCTAAATACAATCTGTTGCTGCGCGACCGCTGCTTCCCCATCTAGCCGATAATAATCAAGTCCCGTTTCGCCAATGGCAATGCAACTAGGATGGCTGCCTAAACGAATCAAATCGTCCAAACATACAGGCGTCATTGTCTCAGATGGATGGACACCAACTGACATGTATATGTCTTGATGAGTGGCAGTCAAACGTTGTAAATGTGGCACATCTTCAAGTGTGATGCACACACTTAGAAATCGAGATACACCAACCGCACGTGCTTCAGCAATAATATCATCTAACTGATTCGGATTTTCTAGCTGTAACTGATTAAGATGACAATGCGAATCGACCAAAGCAGGAGTGCTATGCATTTGAAACCTCAACAAAATTTAAAAAAATAGACTCTACCACCAAGTCATGATTAAGCGTAATATTCTGCTTGACGATTGTCATTAAATGAACAATTTTATCCAAAACAGAATACAAATGATAAGGCTGTTGAAAGCGTCGCGACAATTCGACACTTAAATCAGCAGAAGTTGCATCACTCACTTTTTTCAATTCAATTTGAACAATACACGCAGCAACAAATACATAAAAAAACCAGAGAAAATCATCTAAAGGTACTTTTTGCCAAAATAAAGCAGCTTGGCAAGGATCCATTTTTCCTATCAAAATATTTTTGAGCACATCGCATAATTTATCTTTTTCTTGAATCAATGTATGACGTATAGTTCCTTCTGGGTAATGGGACAACAAATTAAAATAATTTTCGCCAAGCTCAAAAAAACTATCATCCATATGAAAAAATAAACGTTGACAGCGACTTCTTAGGGTCGGTAAAACATCGTGATTTTCAGAAATAAGAATAAATTTCACATGTGTTGGCGGCTCTTCTAAAATTTTCAAAAGCGCATTACTAGCGGAAAGATTGAGTGCATCTAAGGGATGGAGCAGAACAAAACGTACTTTTTGCCAAGAAGGTGTTTGATAAATCGTTTCTTGTAAAGCACGAATTTGCTCAATCTTAATGACCGAACTCCCTTCCTCTTTTGTTAAGAAAACAAGATCAGGATGACGTTCCTCTTGAATCGCAAGACAAGAAGGGCAAGAACCGCAGGGTCTTTTTTGTTCGACACAAAAAACTGCCGCTATCCAACGATAAGCGAAACTGAGCATCTTGGCATGCTTAGAGCCTAAAAAAAGCAAAGCTTGCGGGTTTTTATCGTAAGACAACATGTGCTGAACCGACGTCCACAAAGGTAAATGAGCTTTTATCGGCGCGATTGAAATCAGGTTCAAATTATCCATTTGCGTTTAAATAGGCCTCGAGTTTACGCTCTAGCGTTATTTGAACTTGCTCTAAAGTCTGAGTCGCATCAATCAGCTCTACTTGTTCAAATTGTTTCAAGCCTTGATGATAAGCCTTGTAAACACGTTCAAAAAACGCATGAGATTCCATTTCAATTCTATCCGCTTCTCCTCGATTAAATGCTCGCTCAAGGCCAAGTTTGGGCGGAATATCCAAAAAAACAACCAAATCAGGTTGAAATCCAGACAAACAAAAATCGGAAAGCGTCTGAATAAAATTAAAGTCTAGCTCTCGTCCCCCACCCTGATAAGCAAAAGTAGAAAGTTCAAAACGATCAGCTAAAACCCAATCTCCTCTTTCTAATGCAGGCAGAATGACTTCGTGCAACAACTGAACACGAGCAGCATAAAAAAGAAGCAATTCAGATTTTGATTCAATAGGAGCCGAATGACTGGTATTTTTCAATATTTGACGAACACCCTCACCAAGACTTGTTCCGCCTGGCTCGCGTGTTGTCACAAGACTAACTCGAGATTCAAGAAAACGCCGGGCCGTCTCCATTGCGGTCGACTTTCCGGCGCCTTCTAAGCCTTCTAAGACAATGAAACGACCTCGTTTCATAATAAAGAATCTTAGTCTTTTTCAGTTAAATTGGCTTCAATGTAATCGATTGCATCTTGAATCGTGGCGATTTTTTCAGCTTTCTCGTCTGGAATTTCTGTTTCAAATTCTTCTTCGAGGGCCATGACCAACTCTACCGTATCCAACGAGTCTGCGCCTAAATCATCGACGAAAGAAGCATCGTTTCTAAGCTCTTCTTCCTTTACGCCTAATTGTTCAACAACGATCTTACGAACTCGTTCTGCTACTGTACTCATATTGTGCATTTCCTCTTTCGGTTTAATAAAAATCAACGATGCGTCAGTTTATTCAATTCCTAAAATAACGCAAGCCTTTTTAATCCATGTACATCCCACCATTCACATGAATGGTTTCGCCTGTAATATAGTTTGCCTCGTCTGATGCCAAAAATGCAACAGCTGATGCAATATCTTTCGTTTGCCCAAAGCGCCTCAAAGGAATACGTTTTAACATTTCCTCTTTGACTGCCTCAGGTAACTCTCGTGTCATATCTGTATCAATAAAGCCAGGAGCAACCACATTGGCGGTAATCCCTCGACTCCCCATTTCTTGAGCAAGCGATTTGGAAAATCCGATTAATCCCGCTTTAGCAGCAGTGTAATTGGCCTGTCCTGGATTACCTGACGATCCCACAACAGATCCCACTGTAATCACTCGTCCAAAACGAGCTCTGAACATCGATTTTAAGCAAGCCTTTGTGAGACGATACACCGCATTTAAATTGGTCTCAATCACACGATACCACTCTTCGTCTTCCATTCTCAACAACAAATTATCTGCGGTAACGCCCGCATTGTTGATTAAAATCAACGGCGATTTCCCTCGAGTAGATAAATCATCCAACAGAGCATCAACGCTTTCTTGGTTTGTCACGTCCAGAACAACCCCCTCTCCAGACAATTGACAGTGCTTAAAGTAATCACTGATACGTTGAGCCCCTTCCGCTGTTGTCGCGGTGCCAATCACATACGCACCACGAGCAGCAAGCAACTCAGCAATTGCGGCGCCTATTCCACGTGAAGCACCAGTGACTAATGCAACTTTTCCTTGCAGATCAGTCATGTAGACTCCTTTATTTGATTGAGCACAACCAGTGCTTCATTTAAAGATTCGGGATGATTGACGCTGTGAACTGATAAACTTTTTTCAATGCGCTTCACCAAACCAGATAAAACTTTCCCAGGACCGCACTCTATCAAATTTTTCACACCTTTTTGGTGTAGCATTTGTATCAATTCAACCCATCGAACAGGCAAATAGAGCTGTGCAATAAGATTTTTTTGTATAGCCGCAGGAGTTTGATATTCAGTTAAATCAACGGTGCTTATGACCGGAAATGATGGTTTTGAAAAATTTGTGGCCAGAACAAACGCTTCAAAATCTAAAGAAGCAGGCTTTAAGAGCTGACAATGACAAGGAACACTAACAGGAATTAACATCGCAAGCCTTGCACCAACGGCATTCGCCTCATCAATAGCCAAAGAAACAGCCTCTGCATGTCCAGCAACCACAACTTGGCCAATGGCGTTATAATTAGCCGGCTCAACTGTACAATTTGCTTTGCTCACACGTTGACAAAGTGCTGCAACAACTTCATCATCTAAACCCACAATAGCCGCCATTGCGCCTTTACCTAAAGGCACAGTCTCTTGCATGAGTTGCCCTCTTTTCCGCACCAATCGAGCGGCATCTTGTAATGAAAGCGCTTTTGCGCAAACTAAAGCAGCATACTCACCCAAACTGTGTCCGGAAAAATAAGTGTTCTCAGGCAAATCAACACGAGAGGAAAGTGCTTTAAACACAGCAACATCGGCCGCCAGCATTGCGACTTGCGTGTATTCAGTTTGATTTAATTTTTCAATTGGACCATGAGCAACAAGCGCGCCAATGTCTTCACCTAACGCATCTGACACTTCTTCAAATACTTCTTTGACTTCAGGATACTCAACAGAAAGCTCTGAAAGCATCCCCAATGACTGAGAGCCTTGCCCAGGAAAAATGAGGGCTAATGATGCATGCATCGTTTCATCACCTTATAAGATAAGTCCTTCGTTCATAAAATCAGCGATTTTTTCACGAACAAGTGAGACAACATTCATTTTTGCTTGTCGAACAGCCTCCTCTATTGCAAACTGGAAGCCAATCTCAGAAGCACCACCATGACTTTTGACGACAATGCCGTTTAATCCTAACATACTCGCTCCGTTGTAGCGTGCAGGATCCATTCGTTTTTTGACGTTCATCAATGCCGGTTTTGCAAGTAAAGCCACACACTGATACCACCAATTTTTCAGAAAAGACTCTTTGATGGTACTCAACATCAAATTTGCAATTCCTTCGCTGGCTTTCAAAGCCACATTTCCAACGAAGCCATCGCAGACAATCAGATCGACATCACCAGAGTAGAACTGATCCCCTTCAACATATCCAACATAAGTTAAAAGATCACATTCAGAGAGCATATGAGCCGTTCTTTTGACTTGATCGTTACCTTTGATCTCCTCAACGCCTATGTTCAGGACACCAATTTTGGGGTGTGTTTTTTCATCTAAAGCTTGTATAAGTGCCGATCCCATAACAGCAAATTGAAAAAGATGCTCAGCACAAGAATCAACATTGGCACCCAAATCAATGACTCGAGTTCGCCCTTTTTTCGTTGGCAATTCCGCAATAATTGCCGGACGATCGATGCCTGGCAGTGTTTTCAGAACAAAACGAGCAGTGGCCATTAAAGCCCCTGTATTGCCTGCGCTTACGCAAGCAGCAGCACGGCCTTCTTTCACAAGATTAATGGCGACGCGCATCGAAGAATCTTTTTTATTTCGAAGTGCATGAGAGGGTAGCTCGTCCATGGCAACAACTTCTGAAGCGTGCACAATGATGAATCTTTTGTGCCCTGAAACCCCTTGCTTCTTTAAGTGATACGAAATCTGATCGCGATCACCAACCATCATCAACGACAGATTCGAATCTTTTTGTACCGCACGAACACAAGCTGGGACCACGACACGAAGACCATGATCCCCTCCCATTGCATCGATAGCAATGGTTACAGTTTTCAATGAGGATTACTCTTTATCTTCGTAAACAGTATCAGTCACAATGACTTGGCGCTCACCACGACAATCGTAACCATCCGGTGTGATATGATGACGCAAATGCACTTCACCCGTAGTTGAGTTAACAGACAAAGTTGGCTTGACCAAACTGTCGTGCGAACGTCGCATGTCCCTTTTCGAACGCGATTTTTTATTTTGTTGTACTGCCATTTTGTAACTCCTAACCAAACAATATTAATTCATTGACCCGCGATTTTAACGAATTTTATCAAGAAAACCAAGCCTTAGTTTAATCAACGCTTTTTTCATGGTGATTTGATTCTCGATTTTCATCAATCAAAATTCAGTGTGATTCGAAAAATGCCGTCCATTTTATGACGTTTTGAAGTCAAAAGACCGAAGCCGCAAGCTAATGCTTCGGTCAAACGCAAACATCTTACTCTTGCAATCCCGTGCATTCTTTGTTTCACTGCTCACTTAAAAATGGATGTCAATACTGAATATGAAGAACAAAGAATCAACGCAACAACCTTTGTCTGAACAACTGCGCCCCACAACACTGAGCGAAATTGTAGGACAACAAGACTTACTCGGTCCAGGAAAACCATTTGCAATTGCGTTTGAAACACAACGCTTGCATTCCATGATTCTCTGGGGGCCACCAGGAGTTGGAAAGACCACATTGGCAAAATTAACTGCACAACAGTTTAGCTGTGAATGGCTTTCTTTGTCTGCTGTTTTTGCCGGTGTTAAAGAAATTCGCAATGCGATTGAAACAGCTGAAGAAAATCAATCCAGCGGAAAAAAAACCATTCTTTTTATTGACGAAATCCATCGTTTTAATAAATCACAACAAGATGCATTGCTCGCACACACCGAATCTGGATTATTTACATTAATTGGTGCGACAACGGAAAATCCTTCGTTTGAACTCAATCGCGCATTACTGTCTCGAGTGCAAATTTATGTACTGAAACCCTTAGAACGTGAAGATTTAAAAAAACTATTTGAAAGAGCCAACCAATATCTAGAACTCTCCTTCGAATTAGAGGCAGTTGATGTATTACTTCAATATGCTGATGGGGACGCGCGTCGACTGCTCAATTTGCTCGACCAAATCCAACCTTACGCCAAACTACATCCAAATGAATGCATTACAATTGAAGCAATCCGTTCTCTATTGAGTGCCGCCCCTCGACAATTTGATAAATCAGGCGATCATTTTTATGACCAAATCTCAGCACTGCATAAATCGGTCAGAGGATCAGATCCAGATGCGGCATTGTACTGGTTATGTCGAATGCTGGATGGAGGGGCTGACCCGCATTATTTAGCACGCCGAATCATAAGAATGGCTTGGGAAGACATCGGTCTTGCAGATCCAAGAGCTCACCAAATCACGCAAGACGCAGCCACGACATATGAAAGACTCGGGTCACCCGAAGGCGAACTGGCTTTGGCTCAAGCCGTCTTATATTTATCTGTTGCACCTAAAAGTAATGCCGGTTACAAAGCATTCAAACAAGCTCAAGCCTTTGTCAAAAAAGATCAATCCAGAGAAGTGCCTGTTCATCTTAGAAATGCTCCAACGACATTTAGCAAAAAACAAGGCCACGGACAACATTATCGATATGCACACGACGAACCTCACGGTTTTGCTGCAGGTGAAAATTACTTCCCTAGTGGAATGAAAAACCCGGAATGGTATAAACCCGTCGATCGTGGTTTAGAAAAAAAGATTACTCAGAAAATGGACTTTTTAAAAAAACTAAATCAGAAAGCAAAAGAATCATCTTAGATCTCCTCTTGCATCTACTCCAGAATCCAGATTAGCATAACTGATGAATGGATGATGCCCAACACATGGAGAAAAAAGATGAATCGTGATATCAGCATTGAGCAACGCCTTGAAAGACCCGCTGTTCAACAATCTTCTTCTGTTATTTCACCAGAAATTGCATCAGACAAACACTCCAATCATCTTAAGGCTCAGCATGGTATTATTGGATGCCAACTATTCACGTCAAGCGTAACCGGGGCAACGAGCTCTCCTATCGCACAAATTCCTGGACGACTTTTGCAAGTCGCCATATCCGCTCGTACTTTCTTTCAACCCACAGAAAAAGTCTCTGGACTTGAAAAATTTGCACACGGCATTCAAGCATTAATTGCCGTAACGCTTTTGGCTGTAGCCATTTTACGCTATCAAAATGGTGACAATTGCGACGATATTGACAGCCCGCTGTGCAAAAATGAAATTCTTTTAGAAACACTTTATTCAACACTTCTCTTATTGAGCTGGGGTCCGGCTCAGGTCATTCATCATAGCGCTAAAAAACCAGCAAATTCAGCTTCTGAAGAAACGACACCAAGAACTATCTAGGCAACGTCCCTGAAATCTCTAAAAATGAAATGCGTTACCCCTTATAAACAACACCATGTTGAATGGTTTCTTCTTTTTTTGTCCAAATAATTGTGTCGACATTCTCTTTTTGAGAGACTCCGCATTGTACATTACAAAATCTCGAATAATGTTCCGTTTCAGAATAGTCAAGATGACAATCACGCCAATCAATTCTAGTTAAAGGACTTCCAGATGGTAATTTAAATATCAACTCACTTGCAGCTTCCGCAGAAAAATGATTATCCCCCAAATGAAGAGTTTGCAATGTCAATGCTCGCTCTGTCATTGCTAAAATACCTTCAGAATGAAAATGATTTGAATCAATCCAAAGTGTTTTCAAAGCAAGATCTTTTTGCACGTAAGTCGTCGGTGTTGCTTTTTTCAAAGGAAAAATTGAAGCCAAACACTCAAGACCTTGATCACCAATTTTACAATTGGTCAGTTTTAAAAATTTTAAGTGAGATGATTTAGATATTAAATTGACGATGTGAAAAATACCCTCGTCTGAAATGGGATTCCCTGATAGATCAAGAACAGATAGCCGATTTTCTTTTGAGAGTTGATTCACAAACAATTTGGCTTTACTTGAATCGATATTACAATAAGATAAATCAAGTTTTTCGATATCCGTTGAAGAAACAAGATTAGCAATGGCTGTTGCATCCTTCGACTGCAAAGGATAGCGCAGCGCAAACTCTTTCAGCATTGTGTTTTGCTCTAAAATACGACAAAGAATTTCCAGCCCTTCCGCAGATTGTCCGTTTACAGCAAAATCAAATGAAAGCTTATCGAATAAAACTCTGTCTCGAATATCTGAAGTCAAGATACCCGTCAATTGCAAGCGATTTTTCTCTCGGGAAATAAACGGACGCCAAACCGACTCTTGATCTGCTCGCTCGTGATAGCACTTAAAACTCTCTATCTCTTGAGAAGAAAAACGTAACTCGTTGATACGTCGAATATCTGGATGATAGACAATGTTTTTAAGACAAAGTCTTCCAAACTGTCCAGTTCCTACTGTCTTTAAAAGCGTTTTAATGGCTTTGGCAATGACGATGACATCTTCTTGTTCTGGATCCAGATCGTGTTGATTTTGTTTTAAAAGTGTTTCAATGCACGATTGCCCAAGCGAACGACTCTCATATTGAAACGCATCAGAAAGAACATCAATGGCCTGCCTTAAACTAAACATTTTGTTATCATCGTAAGACAACAAACGAAATAGATTATCTTGATCTAGCCATCCATTTTTAGCCAAATCATTTAAAATGGCATGAAATAAAAAAGATCGACTCTCAATTTGTGAAAGAAAGTGAGAATATACCCTGAGACGCTCTTCATCTTGTACCATTTTCATAAAAAATGCTTGCATCAGAGGCTGATGGATTGATACACCGAAAAGCAAATTTTCAATATCATTTTCTGTCAGTCGTACGTGATCATTTAACTGTGTCATTTTGTTCAAGAGACGCTCAGTGAAAGCTTGACAACCTCGTGCTCTTGTCCAAAGTGTGTACTGTCTTCTATAGGGAGGTAATTGATACAACCATGAGGCAGTATCTTCAAATGCATCTGCTATTGTTTTTGAAAAAGCGCCACCACCAAAAAATTGTTCTGAACGACGCAAAATTGAAATGGAATATTCTGTGATGGCCTTTTCGATATTCGATACAAGGTCATTTGGCGTATAGCTTCGGATTTCTTTTTCTTTCAACAAAGACCAATTTTCAGAACAGAAATTAACTAGATCATCTGGATGATTTTGCTCAATGAAAAAAATGACTTGCTCTCCAAACTGACTCATCAACTTAAAGGCAATATACACTTCGAGAAGCTTTTTCTGTAAAGGAAGTAGTAAATGATTAGGATAATGCTCAGATGACAACAAAAGGCGAATTTGCCCTTTGGTTCGGACTATCCAGCCTGCATAATAAACATGCCCCGCATACAGCTCATCGGGTACTGCCAAAGAAGGATGTCCATATGTGTTATCCATGTCGATATCGGAGTGTCTTTCTTTGGGAAAACGTTCAAGAAACGCTTGACTCTCTTTTTCCGTCAGGCCTTTTTGAATTCCTAGAGCCAATGTTATGTCATGATCTGCTCTTAAAACCCATATTTTCTGTTCACTCAAACATAAATCTGAATGCTCGACGTCCCTATAGGCTGGATTTATTAAAACCTCTTTTTTTGTTATTTTTGCTATTTTAGACGGTATCCCTTTAATGCTGTTGAGAAGATTACGCATCAGTGATTCTGATAAGTGCATCAAGATAATTTTTTATAAAATGTGTTTAGTTAAGAATAATTGATATTTAAAGTTACGACAATCCAAGCACCAATAAATTATATCTATTGCAGCATAAGTCCATCATCCAGCGTGCCCTCTTGGGCCCCTTTCTCTATGGACATCCCCATCACATAAAATATCGTCTGAAAAAGAAACTCGTTTTCTTTTGTTAGAAAAAACGGATGATATTTCTTGGTGAGTCAGAATTTTCAACTCCTGATAGAAAGGGCAAGCTTTTAATGCAGCACGAAAATACTTCGCATGAGAGCTGGCATCCCAATGCTCACTGATTTCCTGAATCAAATCATCATAATTCGGTTTGATATATAAATTTTTGGAGAGAATCGATGCTGCAACATCAAATTTTATTGCATCAAATAACGTCATATCAGATTCATTCTTAATGAGTCGTTTCATTTGCTGATAGGCTAACTTATAATCACTTTGTGACGAGATGCTATTGGCATAACGGCTTAATGCAACTTCGATCTCGCTTGTCACCTTGATTGCATCATCCTCCTCCAACATGTATTTTTGTGTCGGTGGAGCACTCCATAACTCAGAAAGTCGATTGACAAAATGCTTGATTTGCTCTTCTGCTGTCGAACACGATTGAAGCAATGCTATCAGCTCAATTGCAAACTCTTTTGTCATACTTTCTTCCCTTTCATGAAAATCACAAAAACCATGATTTCTCACTTCAAAAACAACACAGCACAAGGGATTAGACAAAACAGCACTTAATAGCTTAAGCGTTCTGTACTCATCATGATCATATGGCAATTCTGCAATATCTAATATTTTTTCAGCGTTTGGGTTGATCACTTCATTTTTCATGATTTCTCCTTTGATTTTTGGGTCAACTGATGCCACAAAGATTACAAAAAAACACAAATTGAGTTTAATGAATTCATCGTGTATAATAAATGAAATCAAATACCTTTATTGTATAAAAATGCCAAAATTTTTCCAACAAGATAATTCGAGAAAAAGAAAACAGCCTCTAAACTCACAGCCTGAAAAAAGCCAGAGACAAGTGTTTAGGCGGTTATCAAAGAAAGATGAAAAACTTGAACTCAAGGAAGACATCTTCTTAGCGCAAATTGCTGAATATGCCGATCTTATCGAAAAAACATCATCTGATTTCGAAGTTAAAGGACATTGTTATTATCATGCAGCATTGCTTATGTATCGATTGCAACTGGAAATTTTAAAAACAACAGATGCATCCATTTACACCAGCGATATTTCTCCTGCTCTTCAAAAAGCAGCCGAAGCATATGAACAAATGCAGGACCAAAAAACAGGCAAACAGTATGCTCAAGAAACTCGCGAGTGCATCGATACCTGGGAAGACGAATTCATTAAAGCAACAGCAAAAAATCAAGCTCAGGCAGGAGTAGATCCGATATTGACACCATTTCAGCAATCAGCAGAAAAAAAATTAGCCGAAAAAGTTAACCAATGTATCGATGAAGCCAAAGAAAATGGAGTTTCAGAAGAAAAAATTTGTGATGCTCTCTTCGACGCTGTAAAGAATATATTAAAAACACAACACCTCAACTCGGATGAGAAAACAGCGATTAGCGCCTTAATGAGCGTCCCTAAAACTTCCGAAGCAAATGCAAATGAGATGATTCGTGCGCAATCCAGTTTGTTTTGATTGTGTTCTCTTTGATCAAACACAAGCATTAAAATAGAATTTCCATTGACACGCCTATCTAAAAAATATACAATATGTCCATATTAAAAGATGGATTTTTATGAAATATATTGCGTCAAAAGCCAAAGTGAAAAAGGCAAATAAACATCGTAGCAATCACTACGGTTTAAGGGTGAAAGGCCAGCAAGCCGTTTCTACTCCTGTTTCTTATGAAAAAATTAATCTTGATGCAGATGGATACAAGAAACTCGAGAAAATCTACAATAAAGAATCGAGTGAAATTACGTTTTACTCACAAACAGACAGTATCGCTCTTTTAGACAAAAAAAATGGATATACTTTTTTTAAAGAAAATCTAAATTTTTTTAATGCCTTTGAAAACAAAATTTTTATCAGTCCAGTAAGCGCACTGAGTTCTCAAGAGAAAATAATGGGTGTCTTTGCGAAAGAGCCCATTGGTAATCAATATCGTTATAAATATTGCGCCATCTATCAAACAGAGAAAATAAAAAGTGAAGGCAACGAATCAGATGCAGCATACTACACTTTCACACTGGATGATGAATATGATCTGTCCGGTGAAAAAAAACGCACATGGCCTGCATTAGTCAACTCAGCCTCATCAAAGCATTTTGCAAATTTAGAAGCAGAAATACAAAACGGGCAAGTGACTTTTAGAGTTCTTAAAAATATTCAACCCAATCAGCAACTGTTGATTTGGTATGGCGATACATACTCATATCCCAAAGGAGAAAAAAGATTTCTCACACCCGATGACACGTCTCTGTCAGCAGAAGAGCGATATCGAATGTCCGCAAATTTATACGATAAAAAGCCATTAGTTGATCTTGAATTAAATACGCTTTTAGGATACGGGCCGGACACCGTCTTTATTGTGCCTAAAAGAGCACAGCTCGAAAGCCTTCACATGCCTTATTATGCAAGAAAAAAAGATGGATTCGAAAGTCAACAACAAAATCTAACTCACCTACACTTGGCTTGTTGGCAAGGCAATATTGAGCTAGTCGAATCCCTTCAAAAATTGGGTGCAAACATTCATTATCAACTCTTAGAGCGAGGGTTCACACCACTTCATTTATTGATACTGTCAAAACATAAATTGAGTATCAAATTTAAAATTTTTGAATACATTTTAGAAACATACAAGTCGATTGATCTATTTTTACAAGACCAAGAAGACTATGACATCTTGACGCATCTGATTATCACCAATCAACTCGATCTCTTGGAGAAAATATTAGATAAATATGCGCCTAAATTTAAAAGAAACAGAAACGAAAGTATGCTATACAGTTTTTTAAAGTACGGCAGCATCAAATGTATTGATCGGTTTGTCCCTCAATATTTTAAAAATAAGGATTACGAAGAAAATAAGGAAGACCTTCTTGAGCTGTATCTCGAACTACAAACAAACGAACCAGGAACTAAGAGAGCTCAAAAAGTGAGCGAATACATTCAAGCGCACTTTCCAGAAGAAACAAAATCTTACTCAAAAACGTGCATCGATAGACCTCTTTCGAAACTCGCTGCAGAGCGTGATTTGCAAGGAGAAACAGAGCACCAAATCGCAGTATACACGTCAGTACATGAGGATTCGAGCACCATATCGACGAAGCAAATCACCTCCGCAGTAAAGTTTCAAAAGAAGTCTATTGAAATTGAGATGTGTCAAACTGACAGTGAATCTACAGTGAATACCAGTGAGACAAGTGTTCAATCCAAATTACCAAGCCCAACCAAAACGAATATTAGCCCAAATATTTCGCTAAAGACCATGGGCTTTTTTACTCATCAAGAGCCACCGCAACAAGAACATAAGATCACGACTCCAAGTCATTCAGACCCCCTAAAACCCGTGATAGACGCACCACGACAACAAAATAATATCACTCCAAGTCACTTAGATTCTCTAAACTGCCTGATAAACACACTGGAACAACAAAATGATATCATTCCAAGTCATTCAGAGCCTTTAAACTGCCTGATAAACGCACTGGAACAACAAAATGATATCATTCCAAGTCATTTAGAGCATCTAAGACCGTTCATCGAATGTATTGTTTTATCCTTCCATTCCGAATATGAACGCATGCCGAACAACCATCATTTCGAATACATTGTTCACTCTCTCGCGTCGCACAATGAAAATGATTTATTGTTTAGAATGCTCATCCTCTATTTTTATATCTCATCTGATAAAAAAATGCTTAAATTTTCATCTGCTCTCTTAAAAGCCGTTGTGATGACAATGCCAATGTACTGCCTCAATTTGGAACAGACTTTAGTGTCGATCTCTCAACAACATTTCGGCACTAATTTATTTCCTTGCTTTAACTCATTAGACTTTTGTTTCGGGTTCCAATCAAAACTCGCTGAGATCCGAATGATGTCTGAAAGTTGTACGATTATTACCGATGATATATCTGGTAAAATGTACATTCAAGGAAACCAATATAATACAGCTAAACTGCCTGTCGAGCAGCTCGACGAAAAACACCCCATACTTCGGGGGCTGTAAATTTAACTGTCCACTACAAAGATATAAATGACAATCCTCTTGTAAACGACATAAATCTATTCATAAAATACTCAAGGGATTTTCATAAAAATCAGGGAGGATAGAATGAGGCAGATCAAAAAACTCATATCCATCAAAAGACTCATATCTAATCCAAGGATAAGACGACTTTCAACAGACTCATCAGAAAATGCTGATCACTTAGACAGCTGGATCAAAATACACAAAGAAATGCGCAATGAAGCTCGCGATATTGTGCAACATGCGATTGACTCCAGAACGTCTCAAATGAATCATGATGTCAGTTCCATCAAGAGTGATGTCCTTGGCATAAAATCTGACGTGAAAGATTTGACCGCTCGAAACTGCAGCTAGACATAGGAAAAAAAATCTCATGAAAAATAAAAAACTTCACATACTGAGTGGTCTTATACTTTCACAAGCAATGATGGCAAGCTACGCTGGTAGTGAAGGCAATCTAATGGATGTTTCTGGATTTTATCTTGGGTTAGGTGTCGGTGAAAGCACTTTGTTTTCAAGTGATCAATACAAAAACAATCTGTCTTTTGAAGGTTTTAACAAAGCCAATATAAGCAATAGTATCCATAATGAAAATACGGCTACTTTATTCGAAGGACATGTTGGTTATAATCGAAATATCCGTCCCCGAACATATCTTGGAATTAAAGGATCTATTTTTTACACCCCCGTCGAAATTTTAAGCCAATCCACTGCGTTGGCGTCTACTCCATCCACAGCACTTTCAGGAAATCCGCTTGCTATCTCACTCGAAAATATCAATCAAATCTCAATGGAGCCGGTTTACAACATCAACGGTGTTTTGACATATGCCTTACTGGAAAAACTCACGCCTTTTATCGAAGCAGGCGTCAGTTTTTCTAATGTCAGAAATTTACATGCACAACGAAACATCATCGAACAACCAGGGATAAGCCCTTCCATTTCAATTGAAACACCCTACAATACCAGTGGATTTAATACAGGTTATAATGTCGGTCTTGGCGCAAACTACCAACTGACGTCGCATTGGCTCTTTTCTGGGCAAGTAACATTCCATGATCTCGGTCAATATAACGCGTCAAAAAGTTATAGCATCCCATCAATACCAGGCACCACAGCATCTACTAGTACGCGAACATTCCAAATGCTGTCTGTGTTCGCAAGTTTCTCTTATATTTTCTCCGAAAAAATGGTTTGAGTAGATCCGCCGGGTCACCCGAGCGGATCCCTCCTCAGAAAAGTTATTCAGCCCAGGTTACTTCAGCCTCTTTGCTTCCTGCAAGATAAGCCAAGCTTTGCTTGGCGTACTAACTGTCAGATCCGTTGGAACGACTACAATTTAAGATCAAAATTAACGAATTTTCGGATTTTCTGGCTTAATGATCTCTGTTTCAACTTTCGACCAAGTCTTACTGGCTCCCCAAAAGAGGCTTGCAAACCTACTTTGTTGTTTTAATGCACCGGTTAAAGGTTCTTTATCATTGGCTAATATCTTTTTGAATGTATCATTATTTAGGTCTTGACGAGTAGAAAGCTCAATAATGGCATTGGCAATTTTAACTTTTTTACCATCAAACGCTTTATCTTCGTAAATTTTGATAAATGCCTCACCCACTAGTTCTTTATTATCCTTTAACCAATCGTGCGCAATAGCTACGCGAATGAGACCATTGGACTTGGTATCTTTGAATAAAGAACGTTGATGGTTAATGGCTTGATATAAAGGTTTTTCACTCAACAAACAGTCTTGTTTTAAAGTTTCTTTTAATGCTTCTACTCGTGACTCTTGATTTACCATCTTCTCATTATCGACTAATATATCAAATACAGCATGCATCATCTCTTGAGATTTGGGATGAGCGTAACCTATTCGTTTCATATTATCGATAATGCTTTTACCCAACTGATTGAGATCACCTATTTTAGTTTCAAAAAATTTTATGATGCCACCAAAGGCAAAGATACTTTGCGCTATATTGTCTATGTTTTTCACAATAGCTAAATCATGTATCGCTGGATCGTCATAAACGTATTTAGTCCCAATATAGCTTCTTATCTCTATCTGCCGAGCATATTTTCTTCTTTCTTTTTGGAAGGTCGTTATGGCGGTAACAATTTCATTTATTTTTTTTGCACTGGATAATGCTTTATCAATATCTGCTTTATCAATATCTGCTTTATCCCCTTTAATAATCCGAAATATCTCCATTACAAACTTATCGCAATATTCTGGCCACTTTTTTTTCGCATTTGGATTTTTCCCAATGCCATCTTCAGCAGTTCTTAATTTTACAATCTCTAAGAGATTTGATTCTACTGATCTCCATGCGTCTGCACTCCAATCATAATCTTTGCCGCCGATGACTTCTTCCCGATTATTCATGTCAATATCTCCTGATATCATTTAATCAAATTATATAACAAAGATATTAATTAGCAAATATTTGGACATTTCATCTGATCATCCAACATGAAAAAATACAGGACTTACGAAAAATCTGCACAGCTTAACCCAACTCGTAACTTGTAATTCCATAAATTTCATCGACCAGCACATCAGGCTCTTTCTGCGTGTACATTCTTGCTGTTTCAAAAACTTTTTTAACGCAATAAGATTTTAAAAGAGAGATGGCATTGGGATTGTTCTCAGGCACATCAAGATACATCGGTGCACCCTGAGCATGTTTTGACAAACTTAATAGCAATGTATTGGCAACTTCAATACTTTCGGCAAAAAGAGGACCAATTTTATAACCATCTTGGCAAGCCCTTATCACTCCATATCCGTTGAGTTTGCCTTCTTTAAAATAACCCAAAGCAAGACTTTTGGGTTGGCTTATCCAACATTTCAAAAATTGCTCACGAGTGGCGGGAAAATGTAGCCGATCAAATGTTGATAACGCTTCAAAAGGAACATCCAAAAGCAATTGAATGTGTGAATCAGGCTCGACGATTTCGGGTACATTTTTGAGTTGATAACGCGCATTATGATGTGCAAATTTAAATCCCATTCGCTCGTAACGATTCACCATCTGAATGACACCATCACACCCTATATTTCGTCCTACAACATGAGAAGAAACACCTTGCGCCAATCTTAGTCCGTACTGCTTCCCTCGGTATTTGGGATGTACAATAAAAAATCCACAAAATGCATAATTATCATCATAATTGACAGCAGACACCACAGAAATAAGTTTTCCATTTAATTTTCCCACAAAAAAACCTTTTGGATCAACGCGATAAAAACAATTGGCGTCGTATAATCCCGGATTCCACCCTTCTTTTTTAGCCCATAACACTGCGGTCTTTAGATCAGATGGCGTCATTTCTTCAATTCGATACACCTTGGCCATTTTACTTACCCCTTCCAAGCTTTCGTCTGTCGCCAGAAATCGCACTGATGTTTAATTGAAGTATAGCGTATGAATCATGAAAAACGCTTTTGTGGTTTTTCAAGCAATCCCGATGTACAATAAGCCATTTAGGAATGTGGAGTTTGTATGCCATCTTTTGATGTGGTTTCTGAAATTAACGAAGTTGAACTTCGACATGCGGTTGAAAACACAGCACGCGAAATCAGCTCCCGCTTTGATTTTCGCGGGGTAGAAGCCAATGTGACACTCGATGAGTTTGTTGTCACATTAAAAACAGAATCAGACTTTCAGGTCAGACAGCTAGAAGACATGTTCCGCAATCATTGTGTAAAACGCGGTATTGATGCCAGCGGTGCAGATATTGAAGACGAACCAGTTCATAGTGGGAAGTTTTTTTCTCTTACCATGACCTTTAAGCAAGGCCTCGACCAGCCTTCGGCAAAAGAAATTGTAAAATGCATCAAAGAAAGTAAAATAAAAGTCACCGCATCCATCCAAGGAGACAAGGTTAGAGTCACAGGAAAGAATCGTGATGACTTACAAGCGTGTATCAGTTTGTTAAAAGAATCAACCATAAAACTTCCTTTACAATTCAATAACTTCAGAGACTAAATCCATGGCGCTTGAAACCACAGTCAAACTTCCAGATTACGATACCTTCTCAGACGTTATTTCAGCCTTAAAGTTGCCCTTATCTAGCAGTAGATTACATGGCATGATGTGTGGTTATTTATCTGCAGGAGCACTTAAAGACGGTGAGTCTTATGTACGAGCCCTCCTTTCTCACCATCATGATGACGAAACTCGAGATGCAGCTCGCGCATTATTTAGCCTATTTACTATTACAGAGCAACAGATGACTCAATCCAACTATGAGTTTGAGCTCTTCATTCCTCAAGAGCACGAACCTCTTGCCAAACGTGCAAAAGGATTTAGTGAATGGTGTGATGGCTACACTCAAGGCTTGGTAATGCTTGGTATTGAGCAGTCTGAATTTGATGACGAAGAAACAAGAGAAGCCATTCAACATCTTTTAGAATTTGCAACACTCGATTATGAAACTGTTGACGTCTCAGAAGAAGATGAACAAGCTTTTATGGAGGTTTGTGAATATGCAAGAGTTGCTGTCATGCACATATATACTGACTTTCAGATGAATCTTGTCCACACCGCACATCCCGATCATACACACTGAACTTTTGGGTTTTGCTCATATCATTTTTAAAATTTAACGAGAGATTTAACAGATGCGTCCACTTGAATACACAGTTGCCAACGAAAGCAACTCATCAAACACCCCTTCATTGCAAATGCGGGCTGAACTCCTCTTGCTCACGTGCCGATCATTGGCGAACGAAGAAAATCGAAAAACCGCATTATTTTTATTGGTTGGTGTCATCGGTGTCGCTGGTGTTATTGCTTTGTTTAGCACAGCATTTTCTAGTTGCAGTAAAATTTCATTGGAAAATAAAACTACAGAAACCGTTATCGTCTATGGATCATCTCCTTACAAAACAAAAGTTAGCTCGACTATTTTGCTTCCTTATACCACGACCAATATTGAATTAAATGGCATCAATAGTTATGCAAATCTCTATACTTCTGCTGGAGAAATGCATTTTTCAGATTACGGGAGGAAAGGCATATTAGAAGATGGCGCGAACAACAAAGCCATTGAAGTTGGAAAACCGCCTGTATTTTTTTGGGTCTGTAACCACAACTATGTAAAAGTATCATCCTCATCC
Organism: uncultured Legionella sp.; assembly: GCA_964513205.1. GTDB lineage: Bacteria > Pseudomonadota > Gammaproteobacteria > Legionellales > Legionellaceae > JAGVJT01. Next base: position 20,067 of record CAZELP010000014.1, read on the forward strand.
AACGAGACAAGCGATGTCTATTTTTCAAGCGATGTCTCTTACCTTGAAAAATTATCCGATTTTTTTGGAAAGAAAAATGACGCAGCCAATCTACGCGGTTCACGCAAAATAGAGCAAAGCATAAAGCTCAGCACCTCTCGCGCCGCATTCTTTAATCAAGTCGATACCATCCATCAAAGTCCGCAAAGTCAAACGACGACCTTGAGCGTATAAAAAACGTTCTTGTGAGTAGGCCTCACATCGATTACCATCAAAGAATGAGTACTGATGAGGCCCTCACATGATTACTTACTTGACTCAAGAAATTAAACAAATCAATAAACTGACTCAAGAAAATGTCCATGTACTTAAAGGAGCATCGTGGATCGATCTCCTCTCTCCTTCTGCCGAAGAGCAATCTATATTAAGTTCATATTTCAATATGGTTCTCCCTTCACAAGAAGAGATGGATTCTATTGAGCTTTCAAGTCGACTTTATCGCGCCAGCGACAGACTTTACATGACCGCCATGATCGTCGCCAACTCACACTCACCTGAACCCAAACTTGAGCCGGTTACCTACGTCTTAACACCAACTCAGCTGATTACTATCCGGCACGTGAATCCAAAATCATTTGAATTATTTATCAACAACATTAAACATCTGGATGATCATTCTCCCAACTCACTTTTGATAGGACTAATTGACGCCTATATTGATAGGCTTGCAGATATTTTAGAATTCGTCGGAAATCAACTCGATGACTATTCAAAAACCGTCTTTTATCATTCAGCACACCAAAAAATGAATTATCAAATTTTATTTAATCAAATTGGTAACGCCGGAGATTTAGACACCAAAGCACGCGAAAGCGCGATTACATTCGGACGATTGATTACGTTTTTTCAACAAGCAAAAAACTCAACTTTTGATGCTGGAACACAAACACGCCTTGCCACTTTTACAAAAGATATTGCGGCTTTAAATGAGCATTCAACTTTTTTATCAACCAAAATCAATCTACTTTTAGATGCCACATTGGGTCTTGTGAATATTGAACAAAACAATATCATCAAACTATTTTCCGTGGCAGCCGTTATTTTTTTACCCCCCACTTTAATCGCAAGCATTTACGGCATGAATTTTCATTTCATGCCTGAGCTGCTTTGGAAACATGGATATGCATATGCTTTGGGCTTAATGGGCGTAGCCGCCTGGTTGCCTTACAAATATTTTAAATTTAAAAAATGGCTGTAGATGAAACGGCTCGAATCAAAGTTTCAACCACCGCAGGCTCGGCCAAAGTGGATGTATCCCCCAAATTGTCGAGTTCATCAGAAACAATTTTTCTTAATAACCGGCGCATAATCTTACCCGAACGCGTTTTAGGTAACTGCGAGACCCAATAAATCTCTTCAATTGTGGCAACAGGTCCAATCGTGTTTCGGACCTCTTGAACCAACTGTTTTTTCAGTCTATCGGACGATTTGACGCCACTCTTCAAAATGACAAAAGCCACAATTACCTCACCTTTGAGTGAATCAGGTTTTCCAATCACAGCCGCTTCAGAAACATCAGGATTGAGGATCAACGCACTTTCTAACTCCCCCGACCCCATACGATGCCCTGAAACTTTGATGACATCATCTTGTCGACCTGTAATCCAAAGCTCCCCTTGCGCGTCTCGATATACTCCATCGCCAGTATAATAATATCCAGGTATGACTTGAAAATAAGCTTGCACAAAACGCTCATGATCACCATAAATAGTCTGCATCATTCCTGGCCATGGTTGTTCGATTACCAGTTGGCCACTGAAATTATTTTCAGTATGTTCTTTTCCTGCCTCATCAACGATTCGTGGAACAATACCAAAATAAGGTGAACCGGCTGAACCTGCAGCAAGATTGGTTTGCTGAGGGAAAGCCGATAATAAAATTCCTCCTGTCTCGGTTTGCCACCAAGTATTGACAATCGGGCAACGCCCCTCTCCGACAACATCATGGTACCAATGCCACACTTCTGGGTTGATAGGCTCTCCCACACTTCCTAAAAGACGTAAGCTTTTTCTTGATGTCTTTAAGACCAGCTCGTCTCCCTCTCGACGAATTGCGCGCAATGCCGTAGGAGCAGTATAAAATATCGTCACTTTATATTTATCGATGATTTCCCAATAGCGCGAGTAAGAAGGATAATTCGGAATACCTTCAAATAAAACAATCGTTGCACCATTGAGTAAAGGACCATAAACAGCATAAGAATGCCCTGTAATCCAGCCAATATCAGCCGTACACCAAAAGACATCGTCTTGTCGATAATCAAAATAATCACAAAAAGTAGAAGCCACATAGACAAGATAACCACCCGTGCCGTGTACTACTCCTTTCGGCTTTCCAGTAGAGCCTGATGTATACAAAATAAATAGCGGATCATCTGCATTCATCGGTTCACAAGGAACATCGGTCGCATGTTCTTGTATGGCATCATGATACCAAATATCACGAGATGAATTCCAAGAGATGCGTTCACTGTTTGAGCCACGCATGACCACCACAACTCGCTTCACATGAGGACAATCGTCCAAGGCTTTGTCTACTTCATCTTTAAGCGCAACACGTTTCTCACCACGCATTGTTTCATCCGCGGTAATCACCATTGTACATTGTGCGTCTAAAATACGAGCTTTCAACGCGTCATGAGAAAATCCCGCAAAAACAACAGAATGCACAAGCCCTAATCTTGTACATGCCAATATCGATATAATTGCCTCGGGAATCATTGGCAAATAGATGCACACTCTATCGCCTTTTTTTAAACCATATTTTTTTAAAACATGACTAAAACGAACAACCGCATCATAAAGTTCTCTATAAGTATATTGGGTGTGCTGCGAAGGATCATTGCCTTCCCAAATCAGCGCTGTTTTTTCTGAAAGTTCGGGTAAATGCCGATCTAAGCAATTGTAAGCCGCATTTAAAATGCCATCTTTAAACCAGCGTACATTATGATTGAGAAAATCACCTTCTAGAACAGAAGTCCATGGTTCAAACCAACTGATATGATTTAAAGCCTTCTCTCCCCAAAACTGATGAGGATCAGCCAGTGCTGCTTTATACTGCGTCTCGTATGATAAAGTTTTCGTCTTTGCATTCTTTCCTTGACTCACTGTTGACCCTCCGTAGCCCAGCCATAAAAAATTGTCTTGCTCTTTTTAATCAATATGTCGTGTGATTTCAAGAGACTATCACATTAAAAATTAATCTTCTCATCCCATCATGAAAAATAAATAAGGCCAGCTCGATCGCTTCAATTCGACTGAATCAGATAGTTTAATTTTAAGCAAACCGTATTCAGCAGTAGAGTACACCGGAATTTTCTTTTCAAAATAACGAGCCATGGCGGACGGATGAGGGAAATGATATCGATTATAGGCACCGTAAGAAACCACTGCCCATAGAGGCGAAACATGCTCTAAAAATGATAGCGAAGAAGAGGTCTTACTGCCATGATGCGGCACAAGCAACACAGTCGATTTTAACTGAGCAGAATATTGTTCAACCAAATAACGTTCAGCAGGGTATTCAATATCGCCAGTCAAAAGCATGGCGGCATGACCACGACTGACTTTTAAGACGCAAGAACGATTATTCGTACCTAAAAAGACGTTTTGGATGGGTAAAAATTCAAACTTTATACCATCCCATACCCAAGGGCGCATCTGATGACAATCACGGCTCAACTCTCGATAGCGTAAGGGATTATCCACCACCAACTCTCGAATGGTAAATAAGCGTTGCAAGGTATGAAGACCGCCACGATGATCCAAATCAGGATGACTAATAATCACCTTGTCCAGGAGGTCAAAGCCTCGTTTTCTAAAATAGGGGGCAATGACCCACTCGCCAATGTCCGAGCCCTTATAAAATTTCATCCCCGTGTCATAAAGTAACGTATGATGACGCGTCTTAATGACCACAGAAAGCCCCTGTCCAACATCCAAAACATCTATCTCAGCTTCATTGGTACGCATAAATGAACGCGCGGGCATCCAAGCGGACACCCACAATAACAACACAATCAACCGAAGAGGCTTCAATGGCACCAAAATCCAAATCACAGAAGAAAAAAACATTAAAAATGGAGAAAAAACTCCCTGAAAAACATGCGTTAAATTAATCCATGAAAAACGGTCAATCCAACTTAAATACGCTAAAAGCCAGGCAACCGATGTCTGCTCAATTGACAGTAAACAATTCCATGGATGCAGTAAATTCAATAATCCCAATGGAATCAAAATAAAACTTACCCAGGGAATTGCGATTAAATTTGCAAAAAAACCACTTAAAGAGGCGTATTCAAACCAATACAAAGTAAAAGGCATTAATCCAAACAGACAAGCCGCTTGCAGCATAAGCGTTGTTTTAATCCACCCTCCTTGAACACATTGAGAAACAAAAATTAAAATCGCAACAGCAATAAAAGACAAATAAAATCCAGGCAATAAAACCGCATGCGGCTCTAAAAGCAAGACAAACCACAACGCCATACGCCATGCCTGTCCTGGCGTGAAATACATAGACAGACAATAACGCAAAGACAAAGCAGAAAAAGACCATACTGCTCGCCTAGCAGGAATACCAAATCCAGCTAAAAATGCATAGCCAAATCCCACACAAACTGCCACATATCGTGCAACACGCATGGCGGGAATAAATGCGCTCAAGCGCCCGATATAACGCCAGATCAAATGTATTGACTTAAATACCAATCCAGCAACAAGGCCAATATGCGCACCAGAAATGACCATCAAATGAGTCGTTCCTGTACGTCTAAATAATCCCCATGTTTCTTGAGGAAGATGATGCACCAGCCCTAAAGTTAAAGCCTCAACGATGCCACGACTGACATCATCAGAACCCAGATTATTGAATCGATTTGACAAATGCACGCGCCATTTTAACCAAATGACTTGAAAAGGAAGCGCCCTATTCTCTAACAATCGCAATCCTTGTTTCAAAATAGTCCCAGTCCAAACCACGTGTTTCGAACTTAAAAACATTGCATAATCAAAGCTGCCAGGATTTCGATAAGATTGAGGGGTTTTGAGTCGTGCTCGTATTTCCCAAGTCTCACCCAATTCAAAGTTAGGACAGTCCTGATAACAAGAAAGGTTGATACGACCTAAATCTGGTGTTTCAGTCAAAAACTCAAACTGAGTTTTACTGGGCGAACGCTTAGGAAGAGACGCCACAACACCTTTAAGACGCAACGGAGAAGATACATCAATTGATGCATTAGGTCGTTGGGAAAATTGATGACTCAAGCCCCATAATCCGCCCACAACAAGAATCAAGACAAAACGATGAGAATAGTTTAAGAAAAGACCACACATGGCGAGCATAATGGGGAAAAAAGAAGGCAAGATAACAGCGGCAATACCCGCTAAAAAAAAGAGAATTTCCATATTCTTTCAGGTTGGTTCTAGCACGGGTTAAAATATCAAAAATTTAATGATTGTCAACCTACTCGATATAACATACTATCAAGTGGTGTCATTTTATGTTCGAGAAATTTATGCCGGATGAATCATCACTCATCACATTAACAAGTGCAACATTTCCTTTAGAACAAGGCTATTTTCGCTCAAAAATTTACACAGCGCCGCCCACGATCAACCCATTTCTTACTGCAGCCAGTCCTCTATTTTCGTTGTTAGAACGCTTAACTGCAACACAAACGCTGCCCACCATTGATGTCATTAAAAACAATATTGACCACGAATGGCGAGCATTTAGAAGTAGACTCAGTTGCTTAAAAGCAACGCCTGAATTTTTGGTGGTCGCTGAATACTTGGTCAGCGCAACACTCGATGAAGTGATCGGCAAAACTTATTTGCGTGTACAAGGAACACCCGCTGAATTTATTGCCTATACACGCAACAACGGCAATGCACATGGTCCAGAAAAACATTGCTTTGAACTGGTTCACTTCATGCAGAAACATCCAAATCAATATCTCGATTTACTCGAATTGGCTTACTATTGTCTTACTTGTGGATTTGAAGGCGAATATCATTCAAGAGCAGATGGGCGACAAGCACTAGATAACCTCATGCACGAACTCTTTCAAACGGTCACTGAGCATCGCGCACATAAGCCCATTCGCCTTTTTAAAGACGCACCACCACAAGTCCAAATCGACCATGAGAAACTACATCCTCATTTTTGGAGAACGCTGACACTGGGATTTTCATTGATAGGCCTGCTATTAATGGGGACACAAGTTTTACTATCGGAGCAAGCAAAAACCATTTTTACGAAACAAACCGCTCAACAAATCGCGATGGAATCACATGGATAATACCTCATTTTCTCTCATCACAACGCTTAAAAAACTCATATGGAGCTTGAAACCCCATCAAAATCCACTGTCTCTCCTTATTTTGCTGGGTCCTAAAGGCTCGGGGAAAAGCGCTCTATTAAGACAAAGCAAATTTGAACAAATTGAAGTTACAGATGAAGAAACCATTCTCATTTATTACAATGCCCAGGGAATTATTATAGAGCTCACCGAAACTTGGCTGCATGCACAAACTACCCTGCTATCGACAACACTAAAAGAAATTAATCGCTGTCACAAAAGAGTCAAAATATCAGGCTTGCTTTATACAATTGATGTCAATACATTGTGCGGTTTAGAGGCTTCAGAAGCCACTACTTTAATAAAAAAAAATGTCAAACAAATCCATCAATTTGGTGAAGCACTTAACCACCGAATTGACGTTGGGCTATTGTTAACAAAAATGGATGGTGTCGCCGGTTTCATCGATTTTTTTGAACATGATCATGCGTCTGAACTCAGTAAACCATTGGGATTTTCCTTAGATTGGGGACTACTTAAAGGCCAACTGGCAAACAATTTTAAATCTCGATTTGAGCACTGGATTCACTATTTAGAACAGCAAGTCATTCATAAAATGCACTCCACACGCTCCAGTGTTAAACGCACATTAATCCGAGAATTTCCTCTTCAGATGGTGAATTTGCGCCACGCGCTTCACACCTTGGTGTCTAGTTTGTCTCACCATCACTGTCGTGTACAAAATGTTTATTTTACAAGCGCCGAACAAGGTGGTGTGAGCATCAGTCATTTGGATAAAAAAATCGGCCTTGAATACGCGCTCTCTTTACAGAATTTTTATTCTCAATCAACAAATTACCGCGCATACTTTATTGAAGGGGCATTGCTTGCCTTTCAAAAAATAACCCAAAGACATTACACGAAGACACCTCGCAAACAACTCTTTCAACTCTATGCGCTTGCCGGAACATTGGGATTGCTAGTTTCCTGGATAGCGCATCATTATGTGAGCTCAAAAGATACGCTCGATCATCTCTCCAAAGAATTATTGGCTTATGACCTTGGAACACAAGAAGGACAGCAAACCACTCAAGCGCTGTTCCATCTCACGAAGGCAGCAGCCATCATTGAAAACTATGCGCCCAAACTGATTTCCAGTCAGGCTTTAGAAAAACTGAAAAACAGTGTCACGCAGCTCAATGACGAACAACTGCAACAAGATTTTCTACCGATTGTCCGTGCGACCATCGAGAATGTCCTGATTTCACCACAAGAAGCAGCCACAGCACGGTATGAAGCGCTCAAGATCTATTTGATGTTGAATAACCCTGAAAAACGAGATGCTCCAACTATTATTTCCTGGTTTCAAGAAACCTGGAAAAAAGAGGGAAAAAGTCAAGATACGAGACAATTGATGGCATTGCTTGAGCAGGTACTCAAAAAAACAACATCACCTATCGCCATCAATGCGCAAGTCGTACGTGATGTACGAAACTACTTGAATGCACTTCCTATGAGCTATTTTTATTATTCACTCGCTAAAAAGCAATTTGAAGCACAAGAAGAACCCATTGCATTTCCAGGATTTACTTTACCGATAGAACACATTCCGGTCTACTTTACAAAAGCAGGATTCGATAAAACACTGAATAGTCTGCCACAAATTGCTCGAAGGATTGAACAAGAAAATTGGGTCTTACAGCGCGAGCATTTCAATGGTCTGGTGAATGCATTACAAGAAGCTTATTGTTATGATTATGTATTATGGTGGCAACATTTTACTCAAAAAGTTTTGCTTTCTCGAGCACAAACCTATCAAGAGGCAAGCCAAACCACACGAAATCTCTATGAATCTGAAGCCATTCAAAAGTTGATCGTGTTTATTCAGACACAAACAGGGCCTGATTTCCAGCATCAAGATAGTCTGTTTAATCGTCTTATTGCGAGTCAGTTTACCACTATCAATTTGGTTAGCCCCGCAAGCATTCGAGAGTTGATTCGTACAATTCGAGAGCTTCAACCTTTTCTAATGACATTAAGCGTGGTTCAAGATCAAGGACGTTCGGCGTTTCTATTTAGTAAAGCCCGTTTCGAAAGTGACAATCCAACCAATCCATTGACTTTACTTTACAACCAAGCAAAACAATTTCCAGAACCAATTGCAAGTTGGATCAAACAACTTGCAGATAATGCTTGGTATTTAATCATGAATGATACCAAACAATACATCAACGCGCAGTGGCAACAACTGGTTTTCCAACCTTACATGCAAAGCATCGCGGCGCGTTATCCCTTTGATCCATCTCAGAACAATGAAGTCACTATCGCTGATTTTAATCATTTTTTTGCAAAAAATGGCATACTACAACAGTTTATCCATGCCTATTTGAGTCCATTTATGGATACCTCTTCGGCCGAATGGAGACCTCGTAGTCTAAATGATTTTCAACTTCCAATTTCAAACACAATGCTTGAAGAATTAATGCGCGCCAACGTCATCACGGCGATGTTTTTTTCAAAAACAAGTGACGAAACACGGGTCGATTTTAGCTTGCAAAAAATGATGCTGGATCCCATCATTCAAGAATTTGAACTTTCTGTTGGCTCCAATAAAATTATCGATACTCAAAAAACAGAGCATTTAACCCAGTTTCGATGGCCCAATGCTGATGCAAAACTTCTCCTCACATCCATAGAAGGAGAGCAATATGAATTGGCAGAAGAAGGACCATGGGCATTCTTTAAAATGCTACAAAAAATCAACGTGTTAACTGATGAGCAAGACAGTCACGTGTTGCAGATTTTATTTGAGGTCAACGGCAATTCGGGACGCTACCTTCTTAAGACAGCGGCGCCACTCAATCCATTTACACCCGGTATTTTAAATGGATTTACTCTAAACGAGGCTATTGCATGAACGCTACACGTTACGCTTACATGATTTCTGATGGTACGGGAATTACCGTTGAGTCTCTCGGTAATAGCCTGATGACTCAGTTTGAAAATGTCAATTTTGAGAAAAAAACCATCCCGTATGTAGACACACTAGAAAAAGCAGAAGCGGTTGTACAAGAGCTAAACGCATGCCATCGAAACACAGGGACAGCACCTATCGCCTTTATCACACTGGTCAATCCAGAAATTGGCATGCGAATCAAAAAAGCAGATGCATGCGTTTTAGATTTATTCAATACTTTTGTCGGTCCCCTGGAACATGAGCTGGGTACAAAATCCTCTTATACAGTTGGCCGAACACACAGTGTTGCCAATAAAGCGACGTATGATCATCGTATTGAGGCCATCAATTATGCACTTGCTCATGACGATGGAATTAAAACAAAAGGCTACAACGAAGCAGATATTATTTTAATTGGCGTTTCTCGTTGTGGTAAAACACCAAGCTGTCTTTATATGGCGCTTCAATTTGGAATTTTGGCAGCCAATTATCCTTTTACACAAGATGATCTGACAAATTTTAAACTTCCAGAACACTTACAACCCTATCGAAAAAAACTATTTGGTCTGACGATTGACCCACAGAGACTAGAACACATCAGAACAGAACGTCGACCGAATAGTCAATATGCGTCCATGGAGCAATGCCGCCGAGAAGTATCAGAAGTAGAAGACTTGTTTCGCCGAGAAAAGATACCTTTTCTCAACTCAACACGCTATTCAATCGAAGAAATCACAACTCGCATTATGGCTGCAGCCAATATCAAAAGACGAATTTAACATTTTGCTTCGTCTATTTTTCTGGATTTTCTCTGTACAATACTGCGATATGACCAATTGTCTGAATTAAATCTGCCCCCAGATCGGCACACAAAGTTTCTAGCAAAGCCGATTTATCTTCACGTTCAACACCAGTCAATTTTATTTTGATTAACTCATGAGCGGTCAGTGCAATGTCGATCTCTTGAACAACAGAGGGAGTTAATCCTTTGGCGCCAAGAAGAACAACTGGCTTAAGTTGATGCGCAGCAGCACGCAGCGCTTGTTTGTCTTTTGAAATCATGAGACCCCATTAAAAAATTAAAAAAGAGAGCATTATGTCATATTTTTAATTTTATCGATACCATTTCATTAGGCGTGTGATTTTAATTCGATAACCATGACTTCGATTGGCTCTTTTCCAAGATTTTCGTCTTGATGCAATTCATTGGCCTTATCCACGTCTAAATAATACGGGGTATTTTTTTTAAGAACGAGATCATGTGATTCGCCTTGATTAGAGGTGACACGAAGAACTCCATCACTCAAAGCGATTAAAATGCGGGGACAATCATGCCGATGCATGGGCAACATACCTGGCTTCGCTGGATAAATAATGGTTTTCCAAATCGATACGTTATCGTTTGAAAACTCAATCATTCGACGTGTTTCTGAACTGCTTGCATAGGAGGTCATCGCAATTATTGAAATTAGAAAAAAACGTTTAAGAAAATGAATTGAAGGTTTCAGCATATTCTCTCCTTGTCAGCTTTTTAAATTTAAGAGCCTGGCTCTCATTTTACGAAAAAGGATAATCAATATATCCCCTTTCATTTCCTGTATAATACGTTCGCGTATCAGCTGGCGTAAGCGGCACATGATGTTGCATTTTGAATGGTAAATCTGGATTTGAAATAAAAAGCGTTCCAAAAGAGATTGCATCCGCTCTTCCTTCTTGTATCGCACGCTCCGCTTTGTCTTTGTCGTACCCTTTGTTTAAAACCAAGATACGAGAAAAAGCATTTCGAATCATTTCTGCAAAAGGTTTTTTGGAAGAGTCCGATTCAGTGGGCTCAACAAGATGTAACATACCCACTTTCCTCTCGTTCAAGGCACGTGCAACAAACAGATACGTTGCTTCAGGTTGTGTATCATGCATCCCATTAAAAGGATTTTTAGGCGATAGACGAACAGAAACACGAGCAGCCCCCCAAACACTGATGAGCGCGTCGACAATTTCAAGTAGAAATCTTGAGCGATTTTCAATACTTCCACCGTAAATATCCGTTCGTTGATTTGATCCATCCTCCAAAAATTGATGTGGCAAATATCCATTGGCGGCATGTACCTCAACACCATCAAATCCAGCCAACATGGCGAGCTCTGCAGCTTTTTTATATTGCTGAACCACCTCTTGGATCTCACTCAACGAAAGTGCTCTTGGCACGACCGTTTCTTTAAATCCTTGGGGCGTATAAACTTGTGCTTTAAATCCAACAGCCGAAGGCGCGACGGGAAGCGCTCCTTGATGAAAATCAGGATGAGAAACTCGACCCACATGCCAAAGTTGAGCAAACAAAAGCCCTCCTTTCTCGTGCACAGATTGAGTCACTTTTTTCCAACCTTCCATATGTGACTGTGTGTAAAGACCAGGTGTGTGAATATAACCCACTCCCTCAGAAGAAATCGTAATTCCTTCTGAAAAAATCAAACCAGCAGAAGCGCGTTGTGAATAATAAGTGGCCATCAATGCGTTTGGTATTTGTTCAATGGCTCGAGATCGTGTCATTGGAGCCATCCAGATGCGATTTTTGAAAGTCAGATCAGTATGCACTAAAGGAGAGAATAGCGTTAATTCATCCATGGTTATGTCTCAAATTAATCCTGATAATCTATGGGTTACATCTTGCGCGCCATTTTTTCTAAAATCAAGTATAAAATTAGACGATTTTCTCTTGATCATTTGGTTGATTTTACTTACGTTAATGTCTTTTTGATATGAAGAGAACGTCATCATGTTACTAATCTCCACGCTCAATGACTATAAATGCCTTGAGATCCAATCTTCTTCTGTTTATTCCATCATGAAGCGTTTGGCCTTGGTCTATCCCGTTGAGCTTTACGCGCAGACTAGATTTTCTATACCAAGAATACCACCAAGAATGAATGAGATGTCCACTAAAGAGCAAAAAATTATCGAGGCCATCAACGCGCTTGATCGGCTAATTGCCACAAAAATTCCGAAAAAAGTCTCTCAAAGCGCAAAAGAAGTACTTTCTGCCACTCAACAGCTTGGCATACAAGTCAAAAAACCCCACGAAGTCGGCAGCCGCCTCAAAGAACATGTGACACTATCAAGCATTCATATTTTAAGTGGATTTATGATCAATCCAAGTTTAGAAGGCTTTGAACAAATCACCAATTACCTCAAAACAGCTCTCCCTGATCTAGATTCGTCTCAACTCGAAGATAAAGTTCGCACATTAAAAACTGCCATTGAACGTTACGTTGCTCCTGATAAAACAGAAACCATACTCGAAATAATGGAGAAAAACTTACAAGAAAGCTTGAAGCGACCCTCATTTTTTCTTGAACGACCAGCCGCCAGCCCAACCCCAATCATGGAAATGGAAGCCAAAGCAGATGAGCCTAAGCTTGATTTTGCAGAAAAACCGCCTGAACCAAAATCTCCCACTCCAAGTATGGCCAACAATAAACAATTTTTTTCCCCACCGAGTCTGCTACACCCAGATACGCTCTTAAACCAAGGCAAGGACGATAAAAATGAGGATGAGGAATACGACAACCTCGATGATATTATGGCTGAAATAAAAAACGGCATATAGGCACGAAGGACTCCACCGCACTCAATAGGATGGTTTTTTTGTGATATACAAGGTTCAAATAGGCCTAAAGTATCGCATTTTAATGGATTTTTGATATAATAGGGATCCTTTAATATCTGTGCGTTTTTCATGGCCTTTTTTGTTTGCGGAATTCATTACAAAACAGCTCCTCTCGCCGTCCGAGAACAAATCGCACAGCACATGAGCTCGTCGGAGCTTTCCTTTGAAAAAAACACGGGTATAGAAGAATATTTGGTTGTCTCCACTTGTAATCGAACCGAGTTATATGTGGAAGCACGTGATCTTGAAAGCGCACAAGCCGCATTTTGTCGTTCACTAGAGACTTTTTCATCCACACATTATCTGTATTGTTACGAAGGAATAGAAGCCATTCAACATGCTTTACGTGTCGCTTGTGGTATTGATTCGATGGTCATAGGAGAGGCACAAATACTGGGACAAATGAAACGTGCATACGCAACAGCGAAAACGCGCGGCACAATTCAAAAACAGTTGCGCCTCATTTTTACTTTTATTTTCAGCGCAAGCAAACGCATCAGACACCAAAGCGGTATCGGTCATAATCCAGTTTCAATCGCATCAATGGCAACACGTCTTGTCGAAACTTTATTCGATGAAATCAAAACACTACAAACGTTGATTATCGGAACGGGCGAAATGGCTACATTAATGACAAGATACCTAGAGAAACAAGGAGTTCAAAACTTTTTTGTTGCAAGTCGAACGCTTGAAAGTGCAACAATGCTTGCCAATACGTTAAAGGCACCTTCTCTGACCATCAGCGAAATTCCGACTTACCTTGCAAAAGTTGACTTGGTTGTAACTGCAACGGCCTGCCCAATGCCGTTCATTCACAAAAATATGGTTGAGCAAGCCATGGCCTATCGCTCTGAGCGTCCTCTTGTATTTTTAGATTTAGCAGTCCCTCGAGATGTCGAATCAGACGTCAATGATCTTGATCAAGTTTCTTTATTTAACATTGACGATTTGCACGCAACAATCGAAAACAATATGCTCAAAAAACAAAAAGCAGCACTTTTAGCCGAGCAGATGATAGAACAGGAAATTGAAACCTATATCAAACAACATCGTTCACTCAAAGCCAATCATGTCATTTCCGATTTTCGAACTCAAATGAAAGATTTGGCCGAAGAAGAACTCAAAAGAGCACAACAAAAATTAAGCAATGGACAATGCCAATATCGCGTTTTACACGAATTTAGTGAACGGCTCATTAACAAACTCATGCACCTACCCACCATAGGACTCAAACAAGCGGCCTCCGAAAACCGCCATGAACTTCTCGAACTCGCTCAATACTTGTTGGGCTCATCATTAGGTAATGCCACACATGAAAAAATCTCTTGAACTTCGCCTAGAACAACTTCTAGAACGCTTTGAAGAAGTCAATCATCTTCTCTCTGATGCCAACGTCATTGCTGATCAGTCGCAATTTAAAACCTTGTCAAAAGAATTTTCACATTTAGAACCCATTACCACTACTTTTATCGAATATCAAAAAACCCAGGCTGAATATGAATCGCTGAAAGAATTAATCGCAAGCGGCGATCATGAAATGGCTGAATTAGCTGAAGAAGAACGACCACGTATAGAAGAGCAACTAGAAACCTTAAAAGAAGCATTACAACAACACTTGTTGCCCAAAGATCCAGATGATGAACGCAATATCTATCTCGAAGTTAGAGCAGGAACAGGCGGAGATGAAGCTGCAATTTTTGCTGGCGATTTATTTCGAATGTACACAAGATTTGCTGAATCCAAAGGTTGGCAAACAGAAATTATCAGTGCGCACCATGGAGAGCATGGTGGTTTTAAAGAAGTGATTGCAAGCATCAGTGGTCACAATGTGTATGCTGAATTAAAATTTGAATCCGGAGCTCATCGCGTACAACGAGTCCCCGCAACAGAATCGCAAGGCCGAGTTCATACCTCAGCGTGCACTGTCGCCATCCTGCCTGAAGTAGAAGAAGTGGAACACGTTGACATTAATCCAGATGAACTTCGAATTGATACATACCGTGCCTCTGGCGCAGGTGGTCAGCACGTCAACAAAACAGACTCTGCAATTCGAATCACTCACTTGCCAACCGGTGTGGTTGTTGAGTGTCAGGACGAGCGCTCTCAACATAAAAACCGCGCGAAAGCAATGGCATTATTAAAGTCTAAACTTCTAAATGCAGAGCAAACCAAACAACGTGAAGCACAAGCGCAAATGCGAAAATCACTTGTCGGCTCAGGAGATCGCTCTGAACGAATTCGTACTTACAATTTCCCACAAGGACGATTAACCGATCACCGTATCAATCTCACTCTTTATCAATTAACTGACATTATGGAAGGTGATTTATCACCTGTGATTGATGCCTTGAAACGAGAGTATCAAGCAGAATTACTTGCCGAGTTACACGCGAGTCATGACGACCATTAAACAGGCTTTACAGGAAGCCACACGCTCATTAAATTCAAATGAGTCTGCACGATTAGAGGCCGAGATCTTACTCGCTCATGTATTGAGTGTATCCCGCACCTTCCTTTATGCACATTCAACAGACGAGCTCCCCCTCGACTCATATTGTGTTTTTCAAAAAAAAATAAAAGCAAGACAGGAAGGTCATCCTATCGCGTATTTAACAGGCTCAAAAGAATTTTGGTCACTTTCGTTTATGGTGAATCATGCAACATTAATCCCAAGACCAGAAACAGAACTCCTCATTGAACATATCTTAGCGTTGCCACAACAACATCGTATTGACCATGTTTTGGATTTAGGAACAGGCTCAGGAGCGATTGCCATTGCTTTGGCGCATATGCGCCCCTCATGGCGTATCACCGCGCTAGACCGTTCTCAAGAGGCGCTTGATATTGCAAAAAGAAATGCCGAAGCACACGGTATCCACCATATTCATTTTTTGGTTTCGGATTGGTTTGAACGCATTCTTCCAGAAGATAAGTTTGATGTCATTGTGTCAAATCCACCCTACCTAAAAGACACCGATCCACATCTAAATGAGGGTGATTTACGCTTTGAACCCATCCACGCATTAAGTAGCGGTCGAGATGGTCTTGATGCAATCAGAACGATTGTTGCATCTGCCCCCTCCTACCTCAAGCACGCAGGTTTTCTTTTTCTAGAACATGGCTATGATCAAGCAAGCTCAGTCGCGTCACTGCTGGATCAAAAACATTTTAAAAATATTTGCTCAACAGCAGACATCCAAGGGCATCTTCGCATCACTCAAGGACAATGGTTAGGAGAAAACACATCTGAAGATTAGGGAAAAAATTAAACGATGCAGGTTATGCCAGAGTTCTAATGATATCTTCTATTTTCTGATAAGCCTCAATCAACTCATCCTCTTTTAAGCAGTAAGGGGGTAATAGATATACTGTATTCGCCAAGGGGCGCAGTACCAATTGCTGTTCTAGAAATCGTTTTTTCAAATTCGCATTCAGCATATCTGTGTGTTCTGTTTTGATTTCGAATGCGGCAACAATCCCCATTGAACGTATCCGCATCACATGCGGAAAACGCTGCAATCGAACCAAATGTTGACAGTGAATCTCATGTATCTTTTTTATTTGGAGGAAAACATCGGATGTGAACAAACTCAACGAAGTCAAGGCAGCACGACAGGCGATAGGATTTGCCGTATAGGTATGTCCATGCGAGAAAGCATAGCGGGCTTTTGCCGACAAAAAGACACGATAAATTTCATCTCGTGTCACAGTCAAGGCAAGTGGCAAAAATCCTCCAGTTAATGCTTTTGATAAACATAAAAAATCTGGAGTGACATTCACTTGATTAAGTGCAAATAAATGGCCTGTTCGCCCAAATCCAGTCATCACCTCATCGAAAATCACTAAGATACCAAACTTCCGAACTCGCTCAACGACAGCCGTCAGAAACTCCGGACGACACATTCTCATTCCAGATGCACCTTGAATCAAAGGCTCAACAATCAACGCCGCAATTTTTGAAGCATTTTCAGATAAAAGTTCATCCAATCGTTTTAATGCATATTCCTCTTTGGTACTTAAAGCGTCATCATGCATCCATGTGTCTGCAAAAGGAAATGTCAGCACTTTAAATAAAAGTGGTTCAAACGGATCGTGATATCCCGAAGTCGCTCCAACAGACATCGCGCCAAATGTATCGCCATGATATGCGCCTTCAAAACTTAAAAACAAATGACGCGACTCACCCAGATTATCCCAATACTGAACCGCCATTTTTAGGGCAATCTCAACAGCAGTTGAGCCATTGTCAGAATAAAAAAAACGATGTAACGATTTCGGCAAATGCTGACCTAGAGCCTCAGCCAAAGCAACAGCAGGCTCATGTGTAAAACCGGAAAACATCACATGTTCTAGATTTAAAGCTTGCTCATAAATCGCTTTTGCAATGACTGGATGTCCATGTCCATGCACATTGACCCACCAACTAGAGACCAAATCAAGATAGGCTTTGCCGTTTGGATCAAAAAGATATGCGCCTTCGGCACGTTGTACAACAATGGGTGGCACCTCTGTTTTTTGATGTTCAAAAGGATGCCATATCCACTCTTTATCTCGCTGCAACAAATTCATGAATATTCTCTTAACAAAGTTTTTAGTGGAGCAGGCAGTGGCACGTTCTCTAAAACGTTTTTATTGACTTCTGAAAACCAAGGCAAACAAGCTAGAACGGTGGTCCTGCCATAATGTTCAATGGCTTTTTTATTTTCCAGCACATCGTCTCCAGTCATAATGACACCCAGAAGATCCAGTTTTTTATCACGTATGGCTTTGATGCTGAGTAATGTATGGTTAATTGTTCCAAGACGAGCAGAAGCCACTAA
Source organism: uncultured Legionella sp. (assembly GCA_964513205.1). Lineage (GTDB taxonomy): Bacteria > Pseudomonadota > Gammaproteobacteria > Legionellales > Legionellaceae > JAGVJT01. Next base: position 37,847 of record CAZELP010000014.1, read on the forward strand.
AATAATAGGATGATTCAAATGACAAAATAAATCTAACATCAACTCTTTTTCGTTCAAAGGCACACATACACCACCGGCCCCTTCAATAATCATAGAACAACTAGAAGGAAGCGTAATTTGCTTAACTTCAATTGATTTCTCTTCAAAAGAGGCAGCCAAATGAGGCGAAACAGGCGCATCAAACGCGTAGCATTCAGGGTAAATGGGTGCACCAGACAACAAAGAAACGGTTTCCTTATCAGAACCTTCCAAAACGCCAGTTTGAATCGGCTTAAAATAAGCCCATCCCGTATGCAAACACAACCAACTGGATACCAGTGTTTTTCCTACATTTGTATCTGTGCCTGTAATGACAATCATAAAATCACCACCGCATAAAAAATTTGGTAAGTCAGCGAAACAGGTCGTAAATCTTCTCTTATTTTTTTTAAACAAGAAAGGGATACAGGAACGCTAGCGGCACTCGCTCCTAATGCCCTCAAATAAGACATTAATGCCCGAGGATCTGAGAAATTTAATGTACACGCTTCTTGTGCTGTATCGCAAACCTGACCTAGTTCTGTTAAAAAAGTTTGTAAGTATGATGCTGTTGGATAAGGTTTTCTTGGCGGTTCTGCGCCATGTGAACCTAAAAAAGCATACCAATCATCAAAAGTGCCTGCTAAGAGCGCCGTAAATGCCAATATTTTTGCACCACGAGCATGATTCAACACAACTTTTTTTAGAGAGTCAGCCCACTGAAAAGCAAAATTTGAAACCACTAAATCATATCCCTCAAAATCACGCGTCAAAAAATCAACGCACTCATAACGAATATTGGGACAATTCTCAAATTTTTTTGCAGCTTGTTGCAACATATTCGATGAAAAATCCACCAACGTAAAGTTGCTCGAGGCGCAATGTGGCAACAGTGCTTGTGTCATGTGACCAGTCCCACAACCCAAATCCAATACAGAGTGCAACGATTGAGTCTGAGCATGAGAAACAATCATCCGCGAGAGCTTTTGTGCAGACATTTTCTGTACAAAAGCAACACCATCATAAGTTTGACTCGCCTGATTAAAACGCGACTGAGCTTGTTGTATTTCAGATGACATAATCAAGACAGCTTTTTACGCCAAACAGTCCCCTCTGGCTTGTCTTCGATTTCGATTCCCATATCTGAAAGTGTTTCACGAATTTTATCAGCACGTCCCCAATCTTTATTTTGACGTGCCACCAAGCGCTCTTCAATCAAAGCGTCTATTGTATTTCGATTTTCATCTTCAATACCTACTTGTAAGAATAATTTAGGCTCGATTGTCAATAAACCCAGTTGATTGGCAAGCGTTTTCAGTGTAAACGCCAGATGCTTATCTTGTGTTTTATTGACTTCACGTGACAAATCAAATAGAACCGATAAAGCCACGGGAGTATTAAAATCATCTGACATCGCGTCGTTGAATTTTAATGCCCAAAAATCAACGAGACTTGTTTCATCTTGTATCGAAATATCACGCAATGCTTGATAAAGTCTATTCAAAGCTTTTTCTGCCATCTGCAAATTTTCTGTGGCGTAATTAAGCGGACTTCGATAATGACCACTCAGTAAAAAATAACGTAAAACCTCAGGATGATACGTTTGTAAAGCGTCTTTTATCGTTAAAAAATTACCCGTAGATTTTGACATTTTTTCATGATTGAGCTGTAACATCCCAACATGCAGCCAATAATTCGCGAATGTTTTCCCGGTTGCACACTCACTTTGCGCAATTTCATTTTCATGATGTGGGAATTGTAGATCGAGTCCACCACCATGGATATCGAAATGCTCACCCAAAACATCCATGGCCATCGCAGAACACTCAATATGCCAACCAGGGCGACCCGAACCAAACGGAGAAGGCCAACTCGGCTCGTTAGGCTTTGCTCGCTTCCATAACACAAAATCAAGAGGCGAACGTTTTCCCTCAGCAACGTCAACCCTCACGCCACTCATCAAACCATCTAAATCTTTGTGAGATAATTTTCCGTACGCTTTAAAACGAGAAACTTCGAAACAAACATCGCCTTCTTCACTCATATAAGCGATCTCTTTTTCCAAAAGACGCTCAATTAACCGAATGATCGCATCAATAGAAGTGGTTGCTCGCGGCTCTATGGTTGGGAAAAGACACCCCAATGACTCCATGTCTTCGTGCATAGATGCGATATAAGAGTCTGTCAGAGCATTAAACGAAACGCCACGCTCCAAGGCTCGCACAATGATTTTATCATCGATGTCAGTGATATTCTTTACATAAGTCACCTGATAGCCAATCGATTGTAAAAAACGTACGATTACGTCAAAACAAACCATGGCTCGGGCATGTCCCAAATGGCAATGGTCGTAAACAGTAATACCACAGACATAAAGTCCAATCTGTCCTGGTACTCGCGGCACAAAGTGCTCTTTTTTTCTAGAGAGCGAATTATAAACTGTTAAGTTACTGACCATTCATTTTTCCCCAAGTGTCTTTCAAATCCACCACACGATGGCAAATACGCACTTCATCGCTTTCACAAGCATTGATTGCATAATATCCTAAACGTTCAAATTGAAAGACAGAGTGAAGAGATGCATGCTTCAAAGCGGGTTCTAAATATCCCTGTCTTCGCTTCAAAGAATCATGATTTAGAAACTGCATAAAGTCTTCTTCACGGGCAGGATTAGCATCTAAAAACAAACGATCATATTCTAGCACGTCGATAGGATGAGCATGCTCAATGGATACCCAATGTATGACGCCCTTCACCTTTCGTCCAACAGGATTTTTGCCCAAAGTATCTTTGTCATAAGAGCAACGCAACAACACAACCTCTCCTGCCTCGTTGTATACAACCTCATCGCAACGAATCACATACGCATGTCTTAAACGAACCTCAGCTCCTTTCGATAAACGAAAATAACCTTTTGGAGGGTTTTCCATAAAATCGCTTCGCTCGATATAAATCTCGCGTGAAAACGGAACGGTACGCTCTCCTAGCTCAGGATTCTGAGGATGAAACGGAACTGAAAGAGATTCACAGTGTGATTCGTCCATGTTTTCAATCACAACCTTAATCGGATCAAGCACACACATTGCCCGCTTAGTTGTCGTATTTAGTACATTACGAACACAGTTCTCTAACACAGACATGTCAATCACAGAGTCGCTACGCGAAATGCCGATTTCTTCGCAAAATTGATGGAGTGCCTCTGGAGGATAACCTCTTTTTCTCATTCCCCGCAAAGTCGGAAGTCTTGGATCATCCCAGCCCTCAACGACTTTGGACTCAACAAGCTCACGAAGTTTTCGCTTGCTGGTAACGGTATGGGAAAGGTTCAGCCTTGCAAATTCAGTTTGCACAGGCTTGGCTGGAACAGGAAGATGTTCAATAAACCAATCATAGAGCGGACGGTGATCTTGAAACTCTAATGTACACAATGAATGCGTGATCTTTTCCAAAGCATCAGAAATGGGATGTGCGTAATCATACATGGGATAAATACACCATGCATCGCCAGTTCGCTGATGAGAAACGTGTCGAATTCGATACAACACAGGATCTCGCAAGTTGATATTGCCAGAACTCATGTCGATTTTAGCGCGTAACACATGAGCACCATCTTCAAATTCACCAGCTTTCATTCGCTCAAACAAAGAGAGATTTTCTTCAACACTGCGTGTTCGATAAGGACTCTCTCGTCCCGGCTCCTGCAAAGTCCCTCGATAGGCGCGAATTTCTTCGATAGTCAAACTGTCTACATAAGCCAATCCTTTTTGAATTAACAGACAGGCAAAATCATATAATTCTTGGTAATAATCAGACGAGTGTGTCATCGCACACCAGTCAAAACCAAGCCACTTCACGTCTTCGATGATTGCGCGAACATACTCGTCCTCCTCTTTCATCGGATTGGTATCATCAAAACGCAAATAACAACGGCCGGAAAACTCATTTGCAAGACCAAAGTTCAAGCATATTGATTTTGCATGCCCGACATGTAAATACCCATTTGGCTCGGGAGGAAAGCGCGTAATCACTTCCTGGTGCTTTTTTGTAGCCAAATCTTCTCGAATAAGCTGTCTGATAAAATGTTGTTGCCCTTCAGATACTGATTGTTCACTCATAACTATTCCTACAAAATAATGGGACCTAAACTGGGCTTTATAATGCCAAACGCTTTAGGATACCGAACACCGACCAGATAAAGACCATAAGGAGCAGCAGTCACAGCCCCCATTCGTCTATCTTTTGCCAACAAAACTTCCTTAACCCAAGCAACTTCGCGCCGACCACTGCCAACAGCCATCAAAACGCCCACAATGTTGCGCACCATATGATGTAAAAAAGCGTTTGCCGTTACATCCACAATGACTAACTCATCTCGTCGTTTCACTTCAATACTTTCGATTTTTCGCATGGGGGTTTTTGATTGACACTCAACAGAACGAAAAGATGTAAAATCTTGCTCTCCAACCAGAAATTGCGCAGCCTCATGCATTAACGTGTGATCCAAAGGCTGATAAGACCACGTCACGTTACTTCGCATAATCGCCGGACGAATGGATGTATTGTAAATCACATAACGATAACTGCGTGACAATGCAGAATAACGCGCATGAAATTGTGATGGAACTTCTTTCGCCCAACGCACACAGACATCTTTGGGAAGCTTAGAGTTTGCACCAAAAATCCAAGCACGCATATTGCGGGTTTTCTCTGTATCAAAATGCACAATTTGATGAGTGGCGTGTACACCCGTGTCAGTACGGCCAGCACAAGTCAGCATAACAGGATGATCTGCAACATCACTCAGTGCTTCTTCTAGAAGATGTTGTACTGTGCGAAGTCCAGTCTGAGATTGCCAACCATGATACTGACTCCCATCATATTCAACCATCAAGGCAATACGCATAGAAGAACTCATGAATAAATGTGAAAATTTACTCCATTGCGCCTGATTTGTCCAGGGGAGAAACAACCTCTATTTACCTAAAACTGAGTCAGTAAATAGAGGTCTATCTTATCTCAAGTAGGCAACAGGAGAAGGATTTAAGCTTGAAGATGAGCTGTTACAAGCAGACGATTCTTCATCAAAAAATTTTATAACCCATCGAGAAGGTGTTTGTGGATCGATTGTAGATAGTCTGTTTGTTTCTTCTAGTATGACTTCAAGGTTTTTACAAACACGATCAAAAGGAACATAAATTCCTTTGATCACCTGAATCGCATTGTAATCAATCTGAACAGGATATTTTTTTCGAAGCTGATGAAGTGCATCCCCTACTTTACCTAGTTGATTTAACAAAAACTGTAAATCTGAAACCGTGTTTTGAAGCGCAAATAAATCCCAGCTTGTTTCTAATAAGTTATTTTTATCAAAAAGCTCAGATTCATCTTCTATAGAAAACAACTCACGAAGATGATCTCCTAATGTCTGTCCTTGACGCAAAAGACCAATTCGAACTGAACGAACAAAATTTGCACACTCTCGTTCCGATTTGCTTTGAGAATCAAAATTCACGGGTTTAATCAGCTTTGTTGTTCTATGTCCATTTTTTGAACCATCTTCCTCTGTCACAAGATGAATCCCAAAAATTGTCTCAATTTCTGTTTTCGTCATACGAGAATCGGATAGAAAATAACTCATTTCGGCTTGGTTAAACCTGATAGCGCGAGTACGTTTAAGATTTTTTTCTGAAAATAAAGGAGTATAAAAATCCTCAAAACTCATTGGCCAATATTGGGTCTCACGTGTCAAAGGGTCGAAAAGATAATCCTTAATCTCTACTTTTTTCATTGCTTTCAAACGAAAAAGAGGCTCTTTTGCTTGCTCTTGCGAACGCACCCAGTATAAGAGCGTATCTTCTGAAATAGGGTAATTTGTTTGTTCTAAAAAGTTTTTATAGTAAATTTTCATACAGCATCTCCAAATTTGTGCGTTATTATACATATTTGGAGATTATTTTTACACTAAAATTTACTCAGTCTGATATTTTTTAACCTGAGCCCATGTAAAGCGATCTGTTTGTAACTACCACGTGGTGGGGTACATCTGTTTACTTTTTTGAAAGCATAATGTACAATTCGCCCAAATAAAACGAGGATAGATTTATGTTTAGTAAAAAAGAAATCGGGCCATACATACAAGATAGATTAAAATTTAAGCTAGCTGATTATAACAGTGCATTATCTATTTTTAATGCAAATAATGGTTGCAGCAAAGGACTCTCTCTTGAACAGCTTGAGATAAACAGAGCTGAAGCTCAAAAAGTGATCGCTACTTTACAAAAATATGAGTCAGATCTAGGTTCTGTGAACCAATTTTTAATTAATTGAAAGATAGGCAGTTTTTATAGTGT
>CAZELP010000015.1:0-42835 GCA_964513205.1 uncultured Legionella sp.
CACATATATTATATAAATCAATAAGTTAGCCCTCTTTTTTCCCTTGAACGCTCTAATGATTTAAACGTACTTTTTTCAGCATCAATCATTAGAAATGCGCAATAATATCCATTGCGCCTAGTACGGTGTATCGCTTGTTGGGTTTAATTCCGGCATTGGCATTGCCATTAAACGCATTTTTATCAAGAGCATAGTCATAATCAATTTCTGGACGTAACTCTATTTGTGGTGAAAACCAATGTTGCCAACCCAGTCCAAAATTAAGATAACGAGTTTTAACACCTGTACGTTGTCCTTCTTTATCATTATAAAATTCAGGTCTAAATGAAATATTATCAAGCGGTGAAAATTGATAATTGATATAAGCCACAGTAGCAAGCACTGAAGCGGTACACGTCAATGAATTAGGATTATCACATTGGGCACCGTTTGGCGCATTAAATGGTATATATTGCGGAGAAAAAGGCGTGCCTCCAGTCGCAATAGCTGCAGCTGCAATAGGATTGTTAACATTAGCCACATTGTTTTGATGAAGTGTATAAAGCTCGTAAGCAATATGCCAATGGTCATCGAACTTATGATAATAAGTAAACCCATACCATTGAAGATTGTTGTAACCCCAGACTCCATTATTAATACCATCCATGCAAGGATAGAAAGTATCTTTACCATCGTTCCAAGTAAAACGAGCACAAGCAACTGCTGATAACTGTGCCCCAGGATCTTTTAAAAAAGTTGACTGTGGATATAAAGGATTTGGCGCAGGATTATTCATTTCTTTCCCAATATTCCAAATTGCAGTATCAGTTCCACCCACCAAGCCTAATTGTAAAATGATATTTTGAGTGACCGCCAAACTTCCTACTATTCCTTCATTGGTGTAATTATCAAAGGTATAAGTCATCGAATGTGAATACATATAATTATTTGGTGCAAGCTGAGCCTCAATATCAGGAATTGATATATAACGCCCTACTCGAAAAAGCAATCCTTGTGCGACATTGGGAATATATAATTCTCCATAAATCATGGGAAAATCATAACCATATACAGCGTTATGATTCAAAAGCTGATAACTGACAATTCCATAGGCGGTAGTATAACGATAGTTTTCTCCATAAATACCAGACAGTCTAAAACCCCAATCAATAAATCTTGTTTGAATCGTATCAGGAACTCGCTCTATATAAAGTACGGCTTGATCCAGTTGTACAATATTGGGGGTATAGAGATAACCTATAGGTGCGTTACCACTCGGTTGGATTTTATTTGTACTAATATTGCCGCCACCATTTACCCAACCATAAATTTGGATATGATTTTTTTGTAACCATTTTCCGGCATTTGTATTAATAATACCAATCATAAATGGACTATCAACAGAATTAGGTCGGCTTACGCCAAGTGCAGTGGTCGCACCATAAGGCCATTCTGTAAAAGGCATAGGCGGTGTTGATTGCGGTGTTGCTGGCCAGCCAACTCTATGAGAAGGTGAGGCATTTGGTTCAAATGGTGCGGTAGCATGCCCCATTTCTAACTTATAATAATGAAAAAATCGAGTGACAAAATCGTCACCTAAATAATAATTTAAACATCTATCATCATGATAAGGATCACATTTAGATTCGCTATTATTGGAAAAAACTCGCTCATTGGCCCAAATGATAGAAGAAACTAAAATTAGAGAAAAAATTGCAGCCAACACAATAAATTTTTTCAAATTTAACGTCCTGTAATAAAAGTAATAATTGAAATCCTGCTCTTGTAAACGCGCATTTCATTGAATTGAAAATCTTAATGCGTCAACATATTCCTGTTAAAAATAAAGATTTGCAAGTTAATATATCACTTTATGACGCTTTCTAAGCTCATCACCATCCTTCTCGTCGCTTGATCCACGCTTCAAATTTTGTAATTCGGCTTTGATAAAAACACCATTATTTCCTTAATCTAGGGTGTGATATAATTTTGTCGTTTAATCTTGGATATCAAAATGCCAGAACTACCAGAAGTTGAAACCACACGCTTAGGCATTATGCCACATCTTTGTGGTGTCAAAATTAATTCCGCGATTATCCGAACGGACAAACTTCGTTGGCCTATCCCAAACGATTTTACAACACAAGTGGCCCATCAAACTATTCAAGATATTTCTCGTCGAGCAAAATATTTATGCATTCATCTAGAAAAAAACATGATCTTGATTCATCTCGGTATGTCTGGTCGACTGTCTTTATTGACAGAAAAAAAAGCACCTGAACGCCACGACCACGTCGACATCATCTTGGATAATGGAAAAATCTTACGTTATACGGATCCCAGACGATTTGGTACAATTTTACTATCCAAAGATGATCAGCATCCCCTACTGCTCAATCTTGGTGTCGAACCCCTACATAATATATTCACGGCAGATTATTTATTCAATAAATCCAAATCGTGTAAAATTGCGATTAAACCCTTCCTGATGAATCACAAAATTGTCGTCGGCATTGGAAATATCTACGCAACGGAAGCATTATTTCTTGCTAAAATACATCCATCGAGGCCTGCTTATACGCTCACACCACTAGAAGCTGACGTACTTGTTGAAACCATCAAAACTGTATTAAAAAAAGCGATTGAACAGGGAGGAACTACATTAAAAGATTTTCTAAATAGTGCGGGGAAACCCGGTTATTTTGTGCAACAATTAAAAGCATATGGTCGAGCAGGTCAGCCATGTCTAAACTGCGAAACCTCATTGCAATCCTGTATATTAGGACAAAGATCAACGGTTTTTTGTCCCACCTGCCAACAAATCAAATAAAAATCACATTGATCATTATTAAGTCAATGTGGTACAATACAATTTTAAAAACTGGAATCAATCTGATGAAAAATGAAACACAATCCATCGTTTCATCTACAAAAAAACCTAATTTATTTTTTTATGAATATGCCCATCGGCTTATTACCAAATTAACGATTAAAAACAAAAATCGTACGAAAACTTATCCATTTTATCAATCAACAGGGGTTAACTCACAATATCGAGGAACTTGGTTCCCATTCAAAGGAATTGAAAACAATGGTTTTTTTCTAAAACCACATAGTACAAAAAATCAGCGTCTTCATCTATCTTACGACTCTACTTTCGTTGACTTTCTAGAAGAGCATCGCCATCATGTTTTTCAAAACGGGATAGAATGCTTGATGATCAGATTTGGAAATACAGAGTGCATGCTTGTTTCCTACTTAATTGGTGGAGGATACTGGGACACAGAAGACTCTTTTTTAATCAAACAATTCATCAAAAAAAATTATCCTCATATCCTAGAAAAGCTTAAAGAAAGCTGTCCAGATATGATAGAAATACAAAATCCAATTCGGATTGAAAAACTAGAGCTAGGCGTAAAAAATCAGAAAAAAATAAATGATTTTTTGAGGAATACGACCAAAGCTGTATTCAAAACAAATTTTTACACAAGCGTGTTTGATTACAGTATACCAACACCTCAGGAATACAATCCGCTTCAATTAAAAATCGAATCACTTCGTCATGCGTGTGAAGAATATAAAACACACCTTGATAAAAATTATCGACTACACCCCAATGACAAATTATTAGCTAAAAAAAGAGAGCTGATAGATAAACTCTATGACACCTTACTCAAAACACACGGTAAGCGCTCCATATTAAAAACATTTGAAAACGATTTTCATGCATATAAGGACATTTTTTCTCAACGACGAGACAGTATCGGCATGTTATTTGTCAAAACAGTATTGACTATTTTGACATTTGGTCTTGCTTCTTATTTTGGGATCTGGGCAGTAAAAGGCAACCAGGTCAACCAGAACATTGAAAAAATACTGGAAGAAAAAAACACGCCACCCCGACCCCAAACATTCAGCACGTAAAAAATCTATAGAGAGTTTCTGTTACGCCACCGGCTTATCAAGTAAGGGATGGAGCACCAACCAATTAGTCCTTCAACAATCAGGACTATGCCCGTTATCATAAAAAAGAGCTTTCCCATCCCCAAAACCACCCCCAAACATAAGAAAACACCAATAATCACTCGATTGATTCTGTCTGTTTTGTCAATATTGCACTGAAGCATTTTTTCTCCCTTTTCGAGTCGGTATAGTCATGTTATCGTATTACATGTCTTGCTATTTTTAAATGATCCATATGAACATACTGATTGCAGGTGCATCAGGGTTTATTGGCCATGAGCTAGTGAAAACCCTGAAGAAAGAATATACGATTAGCATATTAGGACGAAATAAAACGGCTCTAATACAAGACTTCCCAGATCACGATTGTTATACATGGGAATCACTCGAGACTTTAGACGCCAATCACTTTGATGTCATTATCAATCTATGTGGTTTTAATATTTCAAAAAACCGTTGGACCCACCGAATAAAACAAGAAATTATTGATTCTCGAACAAAAACAACGAATGAATTAACCAAATGGATGATGTCATGTCATGCAAAACCTCGATTCTTCTGTGCGAATGCAGTTGGAATTTATGGCGCAAAAGAAGGTGATACTCCGATAGTAACTGAAGATACGCTTATTGACTCACTCCACCCGCATGACTTCTTAAGTGAAGTAGGGATCCGTTGGCAAGAAGCACTGTCCAATGCAACTCATGCAAAAATCCCGGTCGTTTCAATGCGTTTTGGCGTTGTTTTAAAGAAAAAGCAAGGAATGCTGAAAAAACTATTTCCAAGTTTCTATTTCGGTTTAGGCAGTGTGATTGGAGATGGCAAACAATATATTTCTTGGATACACGTTGATGATGTTGTTGGGGGCATCCTTTTCTTAATAAAAAATCCAGAATTAAATGGTGACTTCAATTTTACATCTCCTAATCCTGTCATACAAAAAGACTTTGCAAAAATATTCGCAAAAACCTTAAATCGCCCACTTTTTTTTCAAATGCCCAAACGAGTGATTCAGCTACTTTTTGGTGAAATGGGGGAATACTTATTACTAAGGGGACAACGCGTCGTACCCAAACGTTTATCTGAAGCTGGATATCATTTTAAATACCCGGAATTATATCAAGCCCTTGAACATGAGTTCATGTAAAACTCAATTGCATCATCAACTGGCCCAAAATACTCAACTCGCCCTTCGTTCATTACGATGACTTGTGTGCAAAATTGACGGATAATATCATTTGAATGACTCGCAAGCACTACAATCTGACTTTCAGAAACGGCACGATTTAAACGTGCAGAGGCTTGCTCCATGAAAAAGGCATCTCCCACACCAATGACCTCATCAATCAAAAGAATTTCAGACAACGATGCTGTTGCAACAGCAAAAGTTAATTTCATTTGCATCCCGGCCGAATAAGTTTTTACAGGCTGTTTTAAATGCTGCCGAAGATCAGTGAAGTCTGCAACGTCCTCGACTATTTTTCTGGCTTCTTTTTTAGAAAATCCTCTCATGATACCAAGATTAATGATATTTTCATAACCGCTCATTTCTTGATTCAGTCCGAGAAATATATCAAAAATAGTCGAAATTTTACCATCAATTTTAATTTGACCAGATAAAGGTCGATAAACTTTCGCTAAAACCCTTAATAAAGAACTTTTTCCTGCACCGTTTTTGCCAATAATACCAATTCTGTCACCCATTTTTAAATCAATATTCACATTATGTAAGGCTCTATAAGTTTTATGTTTAAATGAAAGAGGAGTTTGATTACCCCCTAAAGCACGCCGACAACATTGGAATACGATTCTACCAAGAGAATTTGTTCCACTGGGTATTATATAATCCAAACACACATCTCGAAGGACAATCGATGCCATGGGTTAATCCTCTTATAACCAAAATACCAGACGATATTTGTATTTTTGAAAGGAAAACAAACACAAAACAGAGCCAATAAAAAATATTATGAATGCGATTTGATAATTAAAAATATCAATCGGCTGATTCAGTAAAGGATTTCTAATTAAAACAAGAAAATGACTCAATAAATTATAATTTAGAAAAAACTGATAAGAACTTGGCAAATATCTCGGCATCCACATGACCGGCGTTAAAAAAAATAGAACTTGAAGAGCACTGTGTATCAATTGAGGAAAATCTCGATAACGAACACCCATAATTGCAAACAATGTCCCCCAAACACAACCAATAACAGACACAATAAAAACATTCGGTATAAAAAATAAAGTGTAATAGCCCATTTCAACATGAAATAAAAAAAAGACAGGGATAAAAGCAAAAAGATTGTGAAACAATACAATTAAATTTCTAAAAACGACTCGTAATACAAAAATAGATAAAAATAACTCCTGATTTTTAATATAAGCAGAAGACTCCAAAAAAATATGACAGCTTTCTGTCATTAATGCACTAATAAATCCCCAAGCAATCAAACCTGAAGCCATAAAAGGAAGATATTCTCGAGCCTCTACATGAAAAAGATGACCGTAAAGATAGCCCGTTGAATAGATAGTAATCGCTATTCGTATTGCAACCCAAAATGGACCAATCGCAGATCGATGATAACGAATTTTAATATCTTGTGTTGCCAGCATAATCCAAACCGAACAAAATTCAAACACAGCTTTTAACTCATCATAAACTTCACGATGTCTCATCTAATTTTAACTCCATTTGTTTTTGTAGGATTTTTTTCTTTAAAATCCTACAATATTCCTGATGATAAGTACTTTTTCCTAAATGCCCCTCATGCACACGCCTTAAAGCCAAAACATCTGGTAATACTTTTGTGACCAGCCCTATTTTTTCCGCTCTTGCATACCATTCAATGAACTCACCTGCTTTAAGAGTTGGATCAAAGAAACCGACATCTAAAAAATGCTCCTTTCGAATAAAAAAAACACTAGGAACAACTCCGATCATGGCGCTCTGAGTAAATTTCAATCTGGATCGAGTTGTGAGTGACAATTCTGGGCTATAAAAATTTTGAATATGACCAAAGACCATGTGTGGATATGGATCCATTAACAAAGCATTTTTTTGAAGAGAAAGTTTATTAGGCAACCATAAATCATCGGCATCTAAAAAAGCAAGATAGGTGCCTTTTGCTGCCAAAACTCCTTGATTACGACCGGCACCAGCGCCACCATTCTCAGGCATCTTTAAGTAAACAATTCGTTCATAATATGGCTCTAAAATACGTGTAGTCTCGTCAGTTGAGGCGTTATCAACAACAATCACCTCGATTGGCGAATACATTTGAGAAAAAACAGAATCTAAAGAAGATGCCAAATACTTACCGTAATTATATGTCGGGATAATCACACTAATCATGAGTGGTCTCTTTCTCGTATCAAAAAAACACTTACTTTTTTAAACATAGTCCATGGAATTTCCCGATAAGAATCTAACCCCCAAAATGATTTTAAATACGTTAAAAATGATAATTGTTGTCGCTTAGATTGTCGCCAAAGATTAATGACGATATGAAAAAAACGACCAACTCTTCTATTTTTTTGTTTAAAATCATGCTGCTCAACCTTGGAAATAGGCAACTCTCTCATCTTATTCAACATGTTGACAGGAATAGGTGCATCAAAAGACTCCATCAAATACGTCAGTGCTTGCTTCATTGGTAAAATCAAATGATATTTTTGAGATTGAAAATTAATTTTGTCCCAATCAACTTCATGAGCTGATTTTCTAAGTAACGTTACAGCATCCATAATCCAGCGCAATAAAGGGACCTCACTATATTGCGTCCCATGAATACAAGTTTGAAATAATAAATCTGTCGTGCTTAAACGATGCAACACGACTCCTTGACATAAAACTTGGACACTTTCATTAAACCAATGTGCGGCAATCTCTGAAATTTCTGCCAACGGTGAAACATGCAGATCAAAGAGAAAAGGCTCACCTACCGCTTGACTTTTAAATGCCACCGCATGTCTTATACCTTCCCACCCATTCGATAAAGCATGTGCGACAAACCTCTCGTCACATGCGCTAAACCCCTGGTTTAAAAGATGTCTCATAAAATCAGTCATAAGATATTTTTCAATCAAAAGATCGAGATCCCCCAGAACTCGTACACCCCAATCTTCGTAAAATCCAGCACACATCGCAGAGCCTTTCGTTAAAATAATTTTTTCTGACTCAAACAATGGCCAATTTTGGGTCGTTTTCACCAAAGAACTGAGCAACAATTGATTGTGCATCCAATGACGCTTGTAAATTCCTTTTAACCGTCCCTCATGACTAAAGGCAATATTTGACTTAGAAATATTTTTATAAATTTTAGGCATCATTTGGTATGAAAATGGATCAACCTTGTCGATATCCATTTGATCAACCCAATTTTCCCAATGTTGTTTTGCTTGCATTGAAGGTTCTAAAGCCGCTTTCAAAAGCTGCATTTGCACGGCATCAGGCCAACAATTACCCAAGTAAGTTTGCATCGCACAAGCTCCGTTTGCAAAAATAGCGTTCATAAACAGCTTGATATTGATCGATCATCAAATCAGCTGAAAAATAAGATCGAATATGATGATGAGCATCCATGCCCATTTTTTTTGCTTTATCAACATCAAAGCACAACGAACAAATTTTTTCAGAAAAAGTATTGATATCTCCAGATGAAACCAATATCCCTGTTTTTTGATCTTCAATAATTTCGACAAGTCCCCCAACAGCACTGGCTATAACCGGCTTTCCAAATAAGCCCGCTTCTAAAGCAACTAAGCCAAAACTTTCATACAATGAAGGAATTAAAACAATCGATACGGTTTTTAAAATAGCCAAACAATCCGATTGTGGCAAAGACGGGAACCACTGTATTGAGTTTTGAATACCTAACGAAATTGACAATTTCTCTAAGTTCTTCTTTTCTGGCCCATCACCAACCATAATCAGTATGGAGTTAGGAATTTTTTTTAATGAAAGCGCAAATGCCCGAATTGCAACATCATAAGCTTTTTCATAAGTTAGTCTTCCAAGACATAAAAATCGCGGAGGAGAAAATACAGGTGGCTCAAAAACAAACTGTGGAATTTCAATTCCATTATAAATCAAGAAAGTTTTGTGACTTGCTCCAGCTACTTCCAATGAAACAGATTTTAAATATTGAGAAACACACACAACAGCATCGGCTCGATTCACCCATTGTCGATAAGATGGCATTGTTTCTTCACACAACAATCCATGCGTTGTCATCACAAGAGGAATTTTGATAAATTTATCTAATAGAGCCAAGTAGATTAAGTTTGCATTTACAGTATATTGCAAATGTAAAATATCAGGAGCAACTTGTTTTAATACTTCGTGTATTTTTTTACAAATACTCAATTGTTGATGACCGGTTGAAATTTGAGCACTTTGAAAACGATAAATTGAAATGCCATTGATACATTCATTATACATATCGACTATATCGGTCTGAAAAGTGAACACTATAACCTGATGTCCATTTCGTTTTAATCTCAAGGCCAATGTGCTTGTAAATGACTCAATACCACCAATTGCCGGCCAAAATCCGCCAGGAAGCCATATTAAAATCTTCATGAAGTTCTTCCTGATAAAACAGATTCAATTTTTTTGACAATTGAGTTCCGTTCCTCAAACCCCAATATCAATTGATAACATGGTATTTTTTTTAGAACGCTAGCATAATGCGTTAGCGTCGGACGGTAAGCGGCTGTCAACTGACAAATTGTACTCGCAGATAAAGCTAAAGCAGCATCCACTGGTCGACAAGACCTCAGCTCTGTTTTTTCTCCAACACTCAAAACTAAAATTGCTTTTAATGGAAATGATTTCAGAATTTTTTGGGAAGCAATCTGATATTGAAAAACAAGTGCTTTTTCATGAGCCAGACGCGCTTTATTAACACTATATGACTCAAGATGAGGGAAACGATTTAACGTGGATGGCTCTAGCTTTAAAGAGTTATACACACTATGAACTGTCGGTTGTTTTTGATTGTCTAATAAACAGTAATCTTCACTCACATAATAAAAATCAGATTCAACACAAGTCAAAGTGGTTGTTGATTTCCCTGAGCCACTTTTCCCCGCCAACAGTACACCGCCATCTGGATATCCAACCGCGCCAGCATGAGTTAACTCCATCTGATGTCGACGCATCCAACATCCTAAAATACGTTGTAGAGGAGAACCTGCAACCCACCAAGGTAAATGCTTTAAACTACGTACCCAGTAAATCGCTGTTTTTTCATAAAAATTAACAAAATTCAATGCACCGTCATGATGATTATAAAATGTCAAAAGATGAGGCTGGCTAAAAGCTGAAATCTCTCCTCTAGACTGAATGCTTGATTCATAACCACGCAGCATTTTCAAAGGTCGCTCAACAGACTCGTGATCAGCTACATAAATTAAGAAATCCCATGTAAATTGCTCAGGAATAGACAAATGTTCAAATGCAGGAGTTAACAATGGAAGCATTCGTTCATCTGTAAAAACAATACACAACACTGAGCCTGCGATAGAATAAAATCGCCTTGAAAAATCTTTCTTTGCTTCGAGATTTTTAATTAAAGAGTAAGCCGTTTTATAAAAAGTAGTCGACGTTATCATTCTTATTCATTTTCAAGAACAGGCAGAGGATAGCGATTGGGCCATCCATGCTCGTCCACCTCATGAATCGGATCGATCAATAAAAGATTTTCCATATCAGTATATTTTTTAAGTTCAGGTCTTTGATAATCGATTTTATCCAATTGAATTGAATGAAGTACTGAGGGAAAAGCAGGAGCGCTGGCACGGATGATCAAAAACTCTTCTTCTAACGTACACAAAAAGAAGTTCACATCAGAAACAATATCCTCCACCTGTTTTTGATAATATGAAGCGACTGTTTTTAAAATATCCTCATAACTCAAACCATTTTCTATCATCAACCAGATGGGCGCGCTGATACCAGAAATATCATAGTAATACCCATTATCCAAGTTGATAGCGATGATGTCTTGTTCAATTTCTTCCCAAATTACGTTCGGTTTACTCACACTAAAGTAGAGAGCACTGTTCATATATTACCATCCATAGTATATTGAGAGCATTTTTTGTAACACAGGATATTGTGAAAGTCTATTAAAAAAGGATCTTCAATGAAAGTACTGCTTTGGTCAGAAGGATTTTGGCCCCATGTTGGTGGAATAGAACGTTTTTCAGAACAGCTGATGCTCGGATTGATGGAGCGAGGATTCGAATTTACAGTTATTACATCAACACGAGAAAATACCACTACAGAAGATAATTATCACGGAATTCCAATTTTTCGAGTCCCCATGCGAAGAGGTCTTCAAGGAGATATTCGTGCATTAAAATTCACGTTGAATAAAATTAAGGAAATCAAAGAAAAATTCAACCCCAACCTTAATCACTTGAACGTTGCAGGACCTTCTTTTTTCTATCACTTAAAAACATTGCAGTATCAAATATCGCCTACAGTATTTACTTTTCACTATCTTCCTCCACCAAGTCCAAATCAACTGTTATCAGAAATGTTAGAAAAATCTGACTGGATAACCGGCGTATCACAAATAACACTAAAGCATATTCGAGAATTCATGCCCAACATCACGAATCGAAGCTCGTATATTTATAATGGGTTACAAAAACCATCGATTTTATCGACACCATTTTCAACAAAATCCAATTGTCTTTTAAGTTGGGGACGCCTTGTCCCAAATAAGGGTTTCGATCGGGCATTAGAAGCTTTCGCAAAAATTTCCCCATACTATCCTGAATTACGTTATCGATTGATTGGCGACGGTCCTGATAAAAACCGCTTAACAGATTTGATTTACCAATTAAATATTCAAGATAAAGTTGATTTTTCCGGCAAGCATTGCTCCGAGCAAGAATTGTTTGAGGCCATTCGTGATTGCAGGTTCGTGATTATCCCATCACACGACACAACAGAAACATTTGGTTTATCTGCACTAGAAGCCATGCAAATGGAACGCCCTGTAATTACAACAATAAATCCCGGATTAAACGAGGTTGTTGCTCATGAAAAAACCGGACTTTTATTTCACATGAACTCTGTTGAATCATTAGAAAAAACGATTATTCGGCTTTTAAACAATCACGGCGAAGCGTCAGCATACGCACTTGCAGGCAAAAAACAAGCCGAAAAAAATTTTACGATTGAATCTATGCTAACAAGTTACGAGTCATTATTCAAAACGACGCATGAACGCTTCATGCGAGGCTAGTTCGCTTTCGTTGGCATAAATCACTTTTGTTTGCTGATGTTTGTTTGTTTTCATCTGATTTTTTTCTGTCTGGGGCATTTTTTTAGGACTATCCTGCGTACCAAACATATCCAACTGCCCCCCTGTCATTGCAAGATACACATATGCTAAAAGCTCGGCATCCAATAATGCGCCATGCAACTGTCTATTGCTATTGTTTACACCATAACGTTTGCATAACGCATCTAAATTATTTTTTTGACCAGGGTGCTTTTGTTTGGCTAATACCAAAGTATCGATGACTGCACATCGCTCATGAAAATCAAATGATGAACCAATGTGTTGAAGCTCAGATAAAATAAACCCAACATCAAATGGCGCATTGTGGATAATAAGCTCAGCATCATCAATAAAACTCAAAAACTCATCTGAAACATCTTGAAATAAAGGTTTATCCAATAAAAAATCATTCGTAATGCCATGCACCTTGATTGCATCTGGTTCAATTTCACGTAAAGGATTCAAATAAACATGAAACTGTCGCCCTGTGAGCTGGCGATTAAGCAATTCAAGACACCCAATCTCAATCACACGATGACCTCGTTTAGGATCTAAGCCTGTAGTTTCTGTATCCAATACAATTTGTCGCATCACATCCTCTTTTTCTGTAGATATTGATCCATCGCTTCGTTTGCCAAGGCATCAACTCGTTCGTTTTCTGGATGACCAGAATGCCCTTTCACCCAATGCCAATTGATATGATGTAAACTTGAAAGCTCGTCTAATTTCTGCCATAAGTCTACATTTTTAACCGGCTTATTGTTAGAAGCTTTCCAATTTTTCTTTTTCCACTGTGATAACCAAGAAGTCATACCGAGTCGCAGGTATTGAGAATCCGTGTAAAGATCAACCTCGCACGAGCGTTTTAAAGCGGAAAGTCCTTCAATAGCAGCAGTCAGCTCCATTCGATTGTTTGTCGTGTCTTCTGAAATACCGCTCAGCGTCTTCTCGACATCCTGAAAACGCAACAAGGCAGCCCAAGCACCAAGTCCAGGATTCCCTCGGCACGCGCCGTCAGTGTAGACCTCAACACGCATAATGCACATCACTTATAAAAAGATAAAGTTTATCATATTGTGATATAAATTATCACTATGCTACACTGCCGTTTTTTACTCCATCGGAGTTCATGAATGACTGAAAAACATCCCCGTTCTTTGCGTATTTTTTTTCTGACAGAAATGTGGGAAAGATATGGTTTTTACGTCGTGCAAACCTTACTGGCACTTTACCTAGCTCTTCATTTTAAGTGGCCAGATCATGATATTTATGCATTGGTTGGCTCCTTTACTGCATTGACTTACATTTCACCTGTTTTAGGTGGATGGATTGCAGATCATCTCATTGGGCAAAAACGTTCAACATTGCTCGGTGCAAGCTTTTTATTTTTAAGCTATCTTCTGTTTGCTTTTCATGCATCAGGTCATTACCTTATGATTGCATTAAGTGGCATCGCGGTTGGGACGGGCCTACTGAAATCGAATATTTCTTCTCTTCTGGGGAATGAATATTCCATGGCCTCGCCACTTAGAGAAAGCGGCTTTACCATATTTTATATGGGCGTTACAACCGGTATTATCTTTGGAACAACGCTACCCAGCTTACTAAACGAACACTTTGGGTGGTCTGCTTCATTTTTTAGCGCAGCATTGGGGCTGATTTTTGCATTCGTCATTTTTGCATCTGGTGTTAAGCTTCTTAAAATTCGTGACTATCATCCCTACCAATTTAATATCAAAAAAACAATACAGGCAATCGCTTTGATCTCAACCATGGGCATCATTGCATTTGTAATTTTATCTTTTCCAAGCCTTGGTAACATCGCTTTTATCAGCACCATATTACTGTCCGCTTGGTACGTACTTCACTCCGCCAGAAAAGAGCCCAAAGAACAGGCAAAAAAAACAGTCTCCATTTTGTTTTTTTGTATTATTTCGGCCATATTTTGGGCGTTTTACTTTCAGATGTTTTTGTCTTTCACACTGTTTATCACGCGCGTCGTTGATCCAACAGTGTTCAACTTTTCCTTCCATGCGCCGTATTATGTCGCCATTCAAAGTGTTGGCATGATTTTGATTGGGTGTTTTTTATCTCGTCGACGTTCAAAGCCGTCAACCTCGGCTCAAGGTATTGCGGCCGCAAATAAATTTTTATCTGCTATTTTTATCACAACAATCGCTTTTGGATGGTTGGCCTACATTGCCCAAATGAGCCTAAGTGCGAATGGAACAATTGCGGTATTTTATATGATTCCCGTCTATCTTGCGTTCTCTGCAGCAGAACTTCTGCTTTCTCCAGTTGGCTTAAGTGCAATCACTTTGTTGGCTAGTCGAAAACGAGTCAGTACAATGATGGGAATTTTCTTTGTATCCCTTGGAATAGGTGGGTTTTTAGGCGGAAAACTTGCCAATTATACGGCTATCACACCACAAGAAATGACATTGCCATTGCTAAAAACGCATTACGCCGCTGGATATTTAACTTTGTTTAAAATTGCATGCGTGGCATTGCTGGTCTGCTACTTCTTAAAATGTATTATCCAATGGCTTCTACGTGATAACTAAAACATCGAGGTCGATTGAAATTTGTCAGCTTTGATCCTGAGTCAAAGCTGACAAATAGATAAATCGAGAGAGGTTTCTTGATAAGTCACCTCTCGCATACTTGAGGCTTCGCATAGTCTTAAACTGAAGCCATGGTGACCTGCTTGCATCTTTGGAACAAGCAAGCTATTTTTTTTCATGCGCAGCATGATAAGCAGACAAGAGGTTGTTCTTGCCGGTAATGGACACTGATAAAAGCCATTGTTCAATACGATTGTTTCAAAGCTGGCTGCTTCTCTAAAAAGAGAGAGATAGGCGGAAACTGTATCGTTTAAATTTTTAAGTTGCTTTAACCAACGCTCCAAGTCAGCCTGCCTGACCTCTGGTTTATTTTCAAGCCAAAATAAAAGCTGAGGTGAATACAACTCACCGTCAATGCTGTGTGATGACTGAACCAAACGCATGGACTGTAAAAATGGATCGAGATGAATATTTTCCCCGAAACGCCCAGACATATGACTTAAAACTTGAATTTGGACAAAGAGTTTTGCGAAAGCTTTGTTTGACAAAGTAATGAGAGACTTATTTAATCCATGCTCGATTCGCAAGAACTCTTTCAAAAATCGACTTTTAAGCTCCGGCTTTTCTATGAGCTTCATGATTTCAAAAATGTTATTTAAAGCATAGTGATGAATAACAGGATGTTTTTCTAAAGAAGCTTCTTCTATCGTTTGCATGAGCTTTTCGATACACAAAGAAACTTTGGGTAAATAATGAGTAGCCAGCTGAAAAATAATGGTATCGTTATGCATATAAGGGTGTCATGCAGAAAATGATCTCAGCAAAGAGTAACACACCCCCTAGGGTGTGTCATCCAATCGTCGTGTAGAAGATAAAAAATCTTTTTTATCCAAACCCATGGTAATGGCTAACGCACCAGCAACATAAATTGAAGAGTAGGTTCCGACAATAATTCCAATCATCAATGCCAAAGCAAAACCATGTATTGCTTCTCCTCCATATAGAAACAACGCCACAACAACGCATAATGTCAACACAGAAGTCATAATGGTGCGAGAAAGCGTCTGATTGATTGAGGCGTTCATAATTTCAATTGGCGGCAACCGTCTCATTTTTAAGAAATTCTCACGCACTCTGTCGAAAACGACAATTGTGTCGTTGAGTGAATATCCAATCACAGCCAAGAGACCTGCAAGTGCTTTTAGATCAAACTCAATATGAAACATTGAGAACAAACCTAAAATCAAAACAGGATCGTGAATCAACGCCACCGCAGAACTAAAAGCCAGTCGATACTCAAAACGAAGTGCAATATAAATCATCGTGGCAATCAACGAAACCAATATTGCAAGCGCGCCCTTCGTAGCAAGCTCAGCACCGACTTGAGGACCAACAAAATCCACGCGCTGTTTCGTTGCACCCGGCAAAGCCTTCATAATAGGTTCTACAAGCATGGCCTGATCCATGTCTTTTTTGGGCGCAATGCTAATCAAAATATCATTTGAGCTACCATACTGAATGACTTGCGCCTCTTTAAAACCAATTGAATACAGCTGATTACGCACATCATCTATATTGGCCGGCTTTGAATAAGTCACCTCAATCTGAGTTCCGCCTGTAAAATCAAGCCCCCAATTGAGCCCGTTTATCATCAAAGCGGCAATTGAAACTAAAAAAATGAGAGCAGATAAAAAGGCGGTCCATTTGCGAGCGCCCATAAAATCAACATTTGATTTAGGATTGAAAAACTCCACGCGCTTTCTCCTTAAAGACCGATTGATAATGTTTTAAGATGCTTTCGATGACCATAAAGCGCATTCACAATAGCACGTGTATAAGTCACACCCGTAATCATCGAGGTCAACAAACCTATTGTTAAGGTAACGGCAAACCCCCGAACAGGTCCAGTACCAACCGCAAACAAAATGACACCCACAATAAAGGTTGTTAAATTCGCATCTAAAATCGCTGCAAATGCACGCTCATAACCAGCATAAATTGCGGCTTGAACAGAAACACCAGCCCTCAACTCCTCTCGTATACGCTCATTAATCAAAACGTTTGCATCAACGGCCATACCTAAAGTCAAAACAATTCCAGCGATTCCCGGCAATGTTAATGTCGCTCCCAATAAAGAAAGCAAGGCACACAAAAACAGCAGATTTAACAATAAAGCCACATTGGCTATCACTCCAAAAAAACGATAGTAGATCAGCATAATGACCAAGATTAAGCTCATTCCGACAGCAAGAGAAACAATGCCTCTATGAATGTTTTCTTGTCCCAAAGATGGTCCTACTGTTCGCTCTTCAATTGGATAAATGACTGTCGGCAAAGCGCCTGCTCTCAACAACAATGCCAAATTCGTGGCTTCTTTGGGGTCGGTAATGCCTGTTATTTGGAATTGATTGCCCAATGCTGAGTTGATCACAGGAGCGCTAATAACCCGTTCTTCACGGTGCACAATTGGGTGCTCGCCTTTTTCGTCTGACACGATTTCTGTCTTGGACTCAACATAAACAATTGCCAAACGATGCCCGACATTTTCGCGTGTCGTTTTTGTGAAAAAAGACTCTCCGCCTCCTCCCAAATGAATCGATACAGATGGCGATGCTGTTTCGGCATCAAAAGAAGATGTGGCACTGGTAATCGAATCTCCATTCAGCACAATCTGGCGTTTTAATAAAATAGGGTATCCATTCATTCGATACAGTTTACTTCCTAACGGAACAACCCCTGTTTTTTGTATCGATGCCATATCACTTTCTTGGTCGACCAAATGAAACTCTAACGTCGCAGTTCCGCCTAAAATTTGCTTCGCTCGAGCGGCGTCTTGAATGCCAGGCAAGTCAACCGCAACACGAGTGGCCCCTTGCTGCTGTACAACTGCCTCACCCACACCAAGCTCATTCACGCGTTTACGCAAAATTGTCATTGTTTGTTCAATCGTATTTTGACGAATCGTGTCTAGTTCTTGAGGGAACAAGACCATCATCATTGACACATGATCCGAACCGACTTGATATTGAAAATTAGGATAATGCTCTTCCAGTAATAACTTGGCCTCCTCCAAAATTGATTCAGATTTGAATGAAATCACAAGACCTGTTTTGGGTTGAAGATGGAAACCAGAATAACGAATGCTCTTTTCACGTAAAGTTTGAGCGGCACTTTTCATGAGACCTTCGTAACGGCGAGCAATCACACTGTCAATATCGACCTCTAATAAAAAATGCACCCCGCCTCGCAGATCAAGTCCTTGTTTCATCGGCTCAGCTCCGATTCGGCTCAACCATTTGGGTGTTGATGGAAGTAAATTAAGCGCGATTGTACATTTGTCACTTAATTCACTTTTTAAAATGTCACGCGCCTTTAACTGAGTATCCGTTGAGGAAAATCGAACTTCGATTTGTTCGTCCGATTGACGCAAATCAGTGTACGGTAAATTTGCCTTATGTAATGCACCCTCAACATCGTGGCTTAGAGTGGCAATGGATTCCTGATTTGAAGATAAAGAAATCTGTAAAGCAGGCTCCTCGGTATAAATATTGGGTAAAGCATAAACAAAACCTATCAATGCCAAACCAATAAGAAGCAAGTTTTTCCACAACGGATATTTATTTTGCATACATCATCCTATAATGCTTTCAGAGTTCCTTTAGGTAATACAGCGCTCACAGCTTGTCGCTGAAGACGAACCTCAACACCTTCCGCTAAACTGATTTTGATAAATTGCTCGTCTAGACTCACTACTTTGCCAACAAAACCGCCTGTTGTGACAATTTCATCCCCTTTTTGAAGCTTGTTCACGAGCTCTCGGTGTTCTTTTGCACGCTTATTTTGTGGACGTATCAGCATAAAATAGAAAAGTACAAAAATAACGGCGATCATCACCATCGAAAATGCACCATCTCCCTGTGCAGGCGCTGCAGCAGTAGTTGCTTCTGCGAAAGCGTCATTGATAAAAAAACTCATGTTTTCTCCTCATTGTCTTGTATGGCCGAAGATGATAACGATATTTATTCTTCCCGTAAATGTATATAATCGAATAAAATTTTTCATTTGATTAAAGAGTGACACGATGAAATATGCTCTTTCTTTTCTAATTGCACAAATCAATACCAAAGTTGGAGATGTCGAAGGCAATACCAAGCGCATCATTGACATCATAAAAACAAATCAGACAACTCACGATATCATTATTTTTCCTGAGCTTGCTCTATCGGGTTACCCGCCTGAAGACTTATTGTTTCACGAAAACTTACACCTCAAAATTCAAAAAGCATTGGAAGAAATTCAGTCCATCACACTCGATTGTCATGTGGTCCTGGGACATCCATCTCAGGAAAATGGGTGCCTCTTTAATCGTCTGTCTGTATTTTATCAACAATCTTGTAAACTGACCTATGACAAGCATCATCTGCCAAACTACGGTGTGTTTGATGAAAAACGATATTTCACACCCGGTCCGCTGATTGCAAAAACACTGAATATTAAAGGGCACGCGATTGGTTTTGTCATTTGTGAAGACCTCTGGCAAACAGGTCCTGTAGAAGCGCATCTTTCGCAAAAAACAGAGGTATTAATCGCAATCAACGCCTCTCCTTTTGATACAGAAAAACCGATCACACGCGAACATCTATTGCAGAGTTATGCGGCAAAAGGAATCGCTATCTTGTATACCAATTTGATTGGTGGACAAGATGAGTTGGTTTTTGATGGGCAATCATTGGTTTTCGATCAAAATGGTCACCTGAAGACTAGATTAATCGCTTTTGAAGAGCAACTGGCGACAATTGATTACCAACATGCGCAATGTATCAATGGTCCCATCACACGATTACAGTCTAAAGAAGCGCTGATTTACCAAGCGCTCTGCCGGGGGCTACATGACTATGTCCATAAAAATGGCTTTCATTCCGTTCTGGTTGGATTATCTGGTGGAATAGATTCTGCGCTTACTCTTGCCATTGCGGTCGATGCATTGGGTCCTGAGCATGTAGAAGCCATATTAATGCCATCGAGATATACCGCTGACATGAGCAACGAAGATGCAATTTTAGAAGCAAAAACACTGAATGTCCGATTTCATTCTCTCCCAATTGAAGACACTTTTAAAACGGTACTCAACACGCTTAAACCAAGATTTGAAAATGCACCAGTCGACCTGACAGAAGAAAACATTCAAGCTCGAATCAGAGGATTATTGCTGATGGCTGTGTCAAATAAAAGCGGAAAGCTTGTGGTTACGACTAGCAACAAAAGTGAGGTAAGCGTCGGTTACGCAACACTTTACGGCGATATGTGCGGAGCCTTCAGTGTTTTAAAAGATCTCTTTAAAACACAAGTGTACGCACTTGCCCGATATCGAAACACACTGACACCCGTCATTCCCGAGCGTGTTATTGTTCGACCTCCGAGTGCCGAATTACGTTTCGACCAAACAGACCAAGATCATCTCCCAGATTATGAAATATTGGATGCGATCCTCTCTTTATACATTGAAAAAAAACAAAGTTTGTTAGAAATTGTGAGCTTGGGATTCGATGAAAAACAGGTCCGTCAGATTGTGTCTTTAATTGCGAAAAATGAATATAAACGTAAACAAGCGGCTCCGGGCGTCAAAATATCACCTTGTGCATTTGGTAGAGATTGGCGCTACCCTATTACTTCTGGATTTCAATCTTAAATGAGCACAGCAAATTTTTTCGAACAACCTTGCAGCGTTCTGAGCGGCGTTGGTCCTGCTATTATGAGTAAGCTCAAACAGTGTCATATCGAAACCATCCAAGATCTCATTTTTCACCTCCCATATCGCTATCAAGATAGAACACGTGTTACCCCCATCCAAGACTTAAGATTACACGATTGGTCTGTCGCAGTAGGACGCATTACTCAAGTACAAGTTAACTATCGAAAGCGCATGCAATTAACTTGTTTCATAGAGGACCAGACAGGATTCTTAAAATTGCGTTTTTTTCATTTCAATAAACAACAAGTCGAAAAGCTAAAAACAGCTCCTTTGATCAAAGTTTTCGGCGAGATTAAACAATTCTCAAATCAATTTGAAATGATTCATCCAGAATACAGTATTTTAGAAGAAGGCGCGCCATGCCCTGTAGAAGAAACACTAACCCCGATTTATCCCACTACAGACGGATTACGTCAAACTCGATTGCGTCAAATAATTGAACAAGGTTTACAGTTAGCTCATCCTTACTTATCTGCACTGGAGTGGATGAGCGAAGAAAAACGACAACACTTATCCTTACCCCCTCTTTCAGAAGCATTACAAACGCTTCATCGACCACCACCAACAGTCTCTCTTAGCACCCTTGAAAATGGGGCACATCCGAGTTTAAGACGATTGGTTTTAGAAGAACTGATGGCCAAAAGACTGAGCATGCAATTTGCGCGTGAACACTGGAAAACCAAGCGTGCGCCAACTCTAATATGCAATGAAACACTCATTGAATGCTTTTTAAAATCTCTACCCTTTTCTCTAACAAAAGCACAAGAACGTGTTTACCAAGATATTCATCATGACCTCACACAAGATAAACCCATGCTTCGTCTTGTTCAAGGAGACGTTGGTTCAGGAAAAACTATCGTTGCAGCATTAGCCGCCTTAGAGGCTATTTCAGCAGGATACCAGGTTGCTTTTATGGCGCCTACAGAATTACTTACTGAACAACATGCAAACAATTTTGAGCGCTGGCTGTCGCCTTTTCATGTTCTGACGCTGCGATTACGCGGAAAAATGAAAGCAAAGGAAAAAAAAGAAGCGTTATCCGTGCTAAAAGAAAATAAACCTTGTATTGTCATTGGAACACATGCTTTATTTCAAGAAAGCGTGATGTTCCATAATTTAGGACTGATCATCATCGATGAACAACACCGCTTTGGTGTTGAGCAACGTCTAAAATTACAACAAAAAAGTCAGCAAACACCTCATCAGCTAATGATGACAGCAACGCCTATTCCTCGAACCCTTGCGATGACCCAATACGCGCATCTAGATTTATCCATTATTGATGAGTTACCTCCAGGAAGAACGCCAGTTACCACAACGGTCATGAGCCAAGATAAAAGACCCCAAATCATTGAACGACTTAGCCACTTGTTTCATCTTAAAAAACAAGCCTATTGGGTTTGTACTTTAATTGAAGAATCAGAAAATCTACAATCCATGGCGGCAACCCAAACCACTCAAATATTAAAAGACGAATTGCCGCACGCCAGAATCGGCCTAATTCACGGAAAAATGATCGCGAATGAAAAAGAAAAAATGATGCAAGACTTTAAATCCGGAGCAATTGATTTATTAGTGGCAACCACTGTGATTGAAGTTGGCGTTGATGTACCAAATGCCAGTTTAATGATCATTGAAAATGCCGAACGCTTAGGATTATCACAATTGCATCAATTAAGAGGTCGTGTCGGACGAGGAAGTGAAGTCTCACATTGCGTGTTGCTCTATCAATCCCCTTTGTCTCAAACCGCAAAAGCTCGTCTTGCGCTTATGCGAGAAACCAATGATGGATTTTTAATCGCAGAAAAAGATCTGCATTTGCGGGGCTCAGGACATTTTCTTGGCACGCAACAAACCGGGTATCGAACTTATAAGGTGGCCAATTTTCCTCGTGACGCACTTTTGCTTTCGATTGCTTCAGAAGAGGCACAAGCACTTTCAAATCAAAATAAACCTTTAGCAAAAGCGCTGGTGTCTAGATGGTTTGGCGGATACGAAATGTTTATTCAAGTGTAAACAACCTTTCTTTTTATCGAAAGTTCTGGTAGAACCGGTAGAAATCAATTCATGTATTTTCTATATGTCGTACTATTTCCTTCGAGACAATAAACTTTTCATAAAAATTTATGTGCAACCTGGTGCAAAAAAAAATGAGATTGTTGGCTTGTTTGGTGAAGAACTAAAAATAAAACTCCAATCTCCACCCATAGAAGGAAAAGCCAACGAAGCATTATTGAAGTATCTTTCACAACAACTAGAGTTACCCCGCTCTCAAATCACATTGAAAACAGGCCAAACATCAAGACACAAAGTGGTCGAAATTAAACATTCCCCAACTCAACTTGATGCGCTTTTAAAAAAAATCAATTAAACAAAAAGAAAACACATAACAAAATATATACACAAAACCAATAAAGTGTTATTATATGATCAGTTAGGTCAAAAAATTACGAGGTAAAAATGCAGAAATTTGAGAGTCCCGTTGTCTTGTTAGAAAAACCTGTTGTTGTAAAACAATCTCAAAATAGCCCGATGCGTGCGCTGGCTCACTGCTGCCGTTCGCTTTTTGCATCTCAAAATACTCCGCGCTTTTTTCTTTCCTCAGCGGGTGCGTATATGTCAGTTGGTACGCTCACAAATCTCCTGGGTTCAAGTCTTATAAAAAGTGCCAATTATGACTGCGACACCACAATGTCGGCTAAAGAAGCGGCTATCGGAGCGGCCATTTTCACAGGGAGCTTAGCGATTGCCTTAGGTATTTTAAAGTCTCTAGGTAAAGAGTGTTCTTCTGAAGAGACTCGAGCTCGAATTAATCTCTTGACCTCCACATGTCTTGTCTCTTTTTTCTCTGGCGCACTAGGCGCTGCAATTATCAATCCTAAAGATATATTCATGACAGGAATAGCCTCTTCAGTCGGAACTGTCACACTCGTTATGGCGGTAGTTATTGCAGCGGAAGGTTTTAATTTTTTCTTCGCAGAAGCCCCTGATGCGACACCTCGAGTGACAGAGCTCGTCTAGATCAAACCATGCGGATTGATGATCAAAAAATCATAATCCGCATTTGTGTTCATCATGAGGAATCGCTGGTAAAGAAAGATGCAGCTCATCGACGATGACCGCCTCCATGTCCAACATATCCTCTTCAACAACAATTGCATCATAAATAGCCATAAGCGCGTCAGCTCGTGACTCTGTATGACATAAAGCAATTTCAGCAGAATGTTGATACTCTATATTTTCTTCCTCAAGACAACGCTGACAAGTTAAAGATAAACGCCCTTTGACATCAAATTTCAGCAGATAGTAATCTGAAATCGACGTCACAACAAAAGAACAAGTTAAGTGACATGGAGAAGAAACCCAATTGGGTAGTCTTTCTTTAATATCAAAAGTCATCACTGTAGGCTCAGCCCTCTTACTCACAGTTTTTAAAGCGATCATCATGCATTTCATCCAAATTAACGATATCTGGCCGATCTTAGCTTAAATTCAAATTTGATCAATTGATTTTCATCGTGTTCAGTATTAAAATGGTACAACATTATCTGATGATTTGTTCCATTGAAAAAAATTATAGTAGGCCTCTCTGGCGGTGTCGACTCATCTGTAGCAGCATATCTGTTGAAAGAAGAAGGATTTGAAGTCGAAGGCCTGTTCATGAAGAACTGGGAGCAAGATGACAAGACGGGCTTCTGCGCTGCAGAACAAGACCTGAAAGACGCTCAATCTGTCGCCGACAAATTAAACATCCCTTTGCATACAGTTAATTTTTCAGAAACGTACTGGAACGAAGTTTTTCAGCATATGCTAGACGAATACGCTAAAGCACGCACACCCAATCCAGATATTCTTTGTAATCGAGAAATCAAATTTAACGTTTTTTTAAAACATGCGATTGCACTAGGTGCTGATGCCATTGCCACAGGGCACTATGCTCGTGTAGAAAAAGAGGCGACTATGGCCCATTTAATCAAAGCACGCGATCGAGAGAAAGATCAGACTTATTTTTTAAGCGCAATCTCAAATAGCGCATTGATGCAAACTTATTTTCCAATTGGTGACTATCTTAAATCAGAAGTACGAGAAATTGCACAAAAGTTAAACTTTATCACTCACGACAAAAAAGACTCGACTGGCATATGTTTTATTGGTGAAAAACGGTTTAAATCTTTTTTAAGCGAATACATGCTGACAAAACCAGGTGTGATTTGTGATTTAGAAGGACATGTTATCGGCAAACATGATGGTCTGATGTTTTATACTCTTGGGCAGAGACAAGGTTTAAACATCGGAGGATGCAAGCATGGAACGAGCGAGCCTTGGTATGTTGTTGATAAAGATATCCCTGGTAATGTATTACTGGTTGCCCAGGGCAGCCAACACCCCATGCTTTACTCACAAGGACTTCATTGTGGCCCCATTCATTGGATAACACATCCACCTGAATTTCCCTACACATGTTATGCTAAAACTCGTTACCGTCAGGCCGAGCAACCTTGTCTTATTTCGCCTATGGTTGAAAATGACCGGCATATTGTGATGTTTTCTTCACCACAACGAGCCGTCACGCCTGGTCAGTATATTGTTTTCTATGATAAAAATGAATGTCTGGGCAGTGCCGTTATTGAAGACATTATCCGATAGTTTTAACCCCAAATGCGATGGAGTAGCCATGAGTGCACCAGAAATAGTATTTACAGTCAGCGCAGCAGATAAAGTCTCTTCTTTGATTCAAGAAGAAAATAATCCCAATTTAAAACTACGAGTTTACATCACCGGAGGAGGTTGTTCGGGGTTTCAATATGGATTTACTTTTGATGAAGCACCACAAGAAGACGATACATCCATTCTGCAAATATGTTCAAATGGTGTCGATAAAGTCGAACTTTTGGTTGATGCGATGAGCTTTCAATACTTGAAAAATGCCGAAATTGACTATGTGCAAGGACTTCAAGGCGAGCAGTTTGTCATTCGAAATCCAAACGCAAAAACAACGTGCGGCTGCGGTTCATCTTTTAGCTTGAATGATGAAGATTAAGCCTACGTCATCTTAACGGCTGCTTCATTAAAATCGTGACTGACTCTACGACGAAACATCTTCTTAGATGCTTCGTCGGGTTTACAAAAAAGAATCCACATCAAGTATTGGGATCAAAAACACTTCTTTCTTCTTCTCGTAAAGTGAGAATTTCAACACCATCAGCAGTCACTAAAAGTGTGTGTTCCCATTGAGCAGACAACATTCTGTCTTTTGTGACAGCAATTCCCCAACCATCTTTATGAATATGCTTCACATCAGCTTTTCCTTGATTAATCATCGGCTCTATCGTGAAAGTCATGCCCTCTTTTAGAACTTCACCTGAGCCTGGTCGCCCATAATGTGGAACCTGAGGATCTTCATGCATTTTTCGACCAATACCATGACCACAATATTCACGAACAACTGAGTAGCCCTGCTTATGAGCAAGAGTTTGAATTGCATGACCAATATCACCGATTGTAGCACCAGGCTTAACTAAGGCTATTCCTTCATATAGGCACTGTTGGGTTACATCGACCAATCGCTTCGCATGAGACGCCGTTTTGCCAATGCAGAACATTTTGCTGCTGTCGCCATAATACCCCTGATAGATGACCGTGACATCCACATTCATGATGTCTCCATCTTTTAGCAACTGGTTATCTGCAGGCATTCCATGGCAGATAACATGGTTTAAAGAAGTATTGACGGAGTAAGGATAACCATATTGACCCTTACTTCCAGGAATGGCCCCTAGCGTGTGGACAATATAATCCTCGCAAAAGCGATCCACGTCCATCGTTGAAATGCCTGGACGAACAAAATCACCCAACGCCTCCAGGACCTTGGCCGTAAGCCTTCCCGCAATACGCATTTTTTCAATCTGTTCTGGCGTTTTAAGTTCGATCATAAGACGTCTACAAAATTAATGAACAGGAATTTTACACGATTTCAGACAATTTTCCCACTGCCTTAAAGGGGACAACTCAGGATTTTGCATTGCATCCACAGGCAAATAGAAGGTTTGCTCAAGCAAAAACTGCCCTCTTAATGCCGCATGAGAGACCTGATCGGTAAATACAATCCAAGTACTTTTGGACGGGAAATCGAAACGTGTTTTCGACACATTTTGTTGATATGCATCATCTAATTTCATCGTATCGTGTAAGGATAGCATGTAATGATCGTAGGCTGAACGAAGCGTTCGTGTTGCTTTTATCCAATTTAAAACATGAGCTTTAAATGGATTATAAACAGGAATTCGATGAGAAAATTGCGATAGCACTTTAGGAAAAGACTCTCCCAAATGCCAAACTCGCGGAGCCCCCTCAGGATTGACATTGCTAAAAACTCGCAAAATACGATGCCCATCCACGGGCGTGGAAGGAAATGCATCCACATGCAATCGCGTATCATCTTTACGTTTCGAAGTCAGTCGCCCATCAATTTCAACGGGTCGATAACTCGTTCTTCCCCAACGAATAGCCGTTTGATACTTTGGAAAAAGCTGTTCAACCAATCCTCTAGAGAAATGCGCAAAACGTTCAAGCATAAATTCGGTTTTTAAATGCAGCCGATCGTCTCTCACTCCAGATAAGCGATGTGCTTTAATATCAAAGCTTACATTTTTTTCGCCCGTCATCAAAATTTCCGGACTGAGCAGATCTTCCTCGTCTTCTCGAATTAAAAACGCCATTTTGGGTAAATAAACGACTTGACCATGCTCTAGAGCTTGTGTTGTTTCGCGCTGTAATTCCGGCTGAATTCCCGTAAAAGAGGCCAATTGCATTTCAAACAAAGGATTATCCATAATTTCTCCCCAAACGTCATGCTACTCGTACATACTCACGAAAATATCATGATTATACCTAAGAAACTTGAAAATGCGACTTTTATAAGAGTACTCTTAAGAAACAAACAGCAAACGAGGTACAACCATGAGTATGATATTCAGCTTATCTATTGTTGTAATACTATCCACCTTAGGTCTGATTAATCTTTACAACACATTGCTTGGAATGATAAACACCCTCGAGCACCACGAAAAGCAAATCCACTTTGAACTCGAGCAACGATTTCAAACATTCCAAGATCTTATCAATGCGTTATCCGGATTTATGGACTACGAACGTAGTCCCCTCAAGAACATCATCAGCCTTCGCGCGCAAGCTGAAGCGGCACTCGCAATTGGAGACCATGTCAATCAAATCAAAGCTGAAAATGAAATCTCCAAAATTGCCAGACAACTCTCTACTATTTTTGAAGAGTATCCGGAATTAAAATCAGGAAAAAATGTATTTCAACTTGAAGAGCATATCAAAAATCAAGAAAACAAGCTCAGCTATGCCAAAACCATATACAATCAAAAGCAGGCACAATATAAGAAAAGAAAAGAATCGACCGTAGATCGCCTCTTGATTCAAGCTTTTCCTCAAAAACTAGACAAGAAATTCGCAACATGGGAATAAAAGCGTGAAGCGCTCTATTCGATGCGTTTAGAAGATTAATAAGGCTTAATAATCACCTTTGTTCCGATATGCATAAAATTTTGATTTAACCAACGCGCATCACTTGGTCTGACGCGAACACAACCATGACTTGCGTTGTAGTTAGGAACATCAGGAGAACCATGAACAGCATAGTACCGACTAAAAAACATACAATATGGCATAGGAGCGCCTCCTCGACCAACAGGATAACGACTCGATCGGCAGCCAGCTCCACCTTTGCTCACCACATGGTAAGTGCCCGTTGGCGTGCGGCAAGATCGGTGAATATCAGGACAATATCCTCTTCCACCCGAACCTCTCCCACTACGAACAACCTGATTTCGCTCGTCAATCGCACTCCATCTCAAAGTTTTAGGATTGTACACAAACGTATTGCTTGCTAGCACTCGAGAATGAGGTAACTCCTGATTAGAAAATGTCACTTCGGCTAAGCTCGAGAACGATAATCCAAAAGAAAAAATTGAAATCAGGCTCAAAATAATCGTTTTTCTTTGCATGATAAAAATCCATAATGGTTTTATTATTTACATTTTAGTACAACAAAAGCACAAATCAAGATAAAAAACACCCCCATTGATTAAATTTAAATCTTTGTGTATAATGTTTTCTTGAAAAATATCGATTGGAGATTAATGATGTATCAAGAAGAAATGGATTGGACTCAAGTTTTTGAGGAAAAACAAAAAGAGCTAACAGCACAATCAGAAACACTGAATCGATTGATCGCTGAATATGATGAATCGATTAAGGGCTTACGTAAAATTATTTTTTTGTTGAAAGAGAATGCGTACGAGTTTAAATCACCTAAAGAATACACAGTCGCAGTCCAAGCTTACAACCGCTTTTATGATGTTAAAATAGCAACAAAAAGAGAGTTATTAGCACTTCGTAACGAAACTAATTTTATTGGCACAATCGTTCAAAATAGAAACGAAATGTGGATTAAAAATCGACATCTCGAAAATCTAACAGAGCTAACAAAACAAGAAAGAAATGTCGAAAACCTGGAAATTTTAGCCGCTCGGTTACAAAGAGAATTCAATCAGCATGTTCGGCAGCGTGAAAATATTTTCAGTCCAGAGCCGACGCATGCGCCAAAGAAAGCGACACCAGTTGAGCCTAAAAATGTGCCAACTACAGCTTCAAAAGAGGCAGACGCGTCTAAAGCTTCAGACCCCACACCACATCCAAAAACTAAACCAGCTGAAAGCACACCGAATCAAAGTTGGTGTTTTTATTTGAAGGCAATGATGACTGTTAGAAATTTAGCATTGCTGATTTTTGCAACGATTGCTGCTGCTGCGGTTACGGCTTTCTTCGTACCATCAAGCATTGCTGTTGTTTTAGGTCTTTTCGTAGGAATAGGTTCCGTAGCAGCACCTGGGTTTTTTAGTAAAAAGCATACAGAGAAAGAAAATACACCCCAACCGACTCCTCCGATGTAAATCTAACGGTAAAAACTAGAATAGCTAAACGCCCCACATGGGGCGTTTTTTATGCAATATTAGTGTAAACAGATTGAACATCATCTAAATCTTCAAGCATGTCGATCAGTTTCTCTAATGTGTCTAGGTCCTCTCCCTCTAATGACACCGTAGTTTGAGGTGACATATTCAACCGAGCATGCTCAACCTCAATGCCCTGAGTTTGTAGAAGAGTTGACATTGCATGATAATCTTCCACAGATGTAATGATTTCAATTTGCCCATCAATGACTTCAACATCTGCCGCGCCAGCCTCTATTGCAAGCTCAATGATTTCATCCTCACGCGTGGACGGGGCAAGCAAAAATTCACCTTGCTTGTTAAACAGGTAAGAAACCGAATTTTCTGTTCCTAGATTACCACCAAACTTAGTAAATGCATGACGCACTTCAGAGACAGTTCGATTTTTATTATCAGATAAACAATCCACTAAAACAGCGACACCATGGGGACCATATCCCTCATACCGCATTTCAACCATATTAGCACCATCAAGACCGCCTACCCCTCGCTTAATTGCGTTGTCGATGGTGTCTCGTTTCATATTTGCTTTCAAGGCTTTAACCACCACATCTCGCAGCCGAGGATTAGAAAACTCCTCTCCTCCACCTGTTCGTGCAGCAACCGAGATTTCACGTATTAATTTTGTAAAAATCTTTCCTCTTTTCGCATCTTGTGCGCCTTTACGATGACGAATATTCGCCCACTTACTATGACCTGCCACAATTGTTCTCTCTTAATGACTTCATGAATGAAAATGGTGTAATGTATCGGCAAAGAGTATATAACTTTTGTCATCATCGAAACAAGGAGAGAAATGGTGTATTTATCTGGATTCGGAAATTATCATGCAACAGAGGCGCGTGAAAATGCACTCCCTATAAACCAAAACTCCCCTCAAGAATGTCCGTTTGGTTTATACGCAGAACAATTGAGCGGAAGCGCTTTTACTCGAACAAGAGCAACTAATTTCTATACCTGGCTCTACCGAAAAAAACCTTCGGCTGCTATAAACCCGTTTAAACCACATGTATCTTTTATGCAATCTCTGGCTCAAAATCAACCTCCAAA
Organism: uncultured Legionella sp.; assembly: GCA_964513205.1. GTDB lineage: Bacteria > Pseudomonadota > Gammaproteobacteria > Legionellales > Legionellaceae > JAGVJT01. Next base: position 30,653 of record CAZELP010000015.1, read on the forward strand.
TCCGATGCGTTGGTCGCCAATTGATCAAAACATCAATGTCACTTTTTTAGAAAGCCTTTTTCATTTTACGCATAATCAAGGTTCAAATGGATATCTGTATCAATGTCAAAAATCGATGGAAAATAGCTATTTTCAAAGCCGGGATGGAGAATGGTTGTTTATTCCGTACAAAGGTCACATGCAAATTAGAACCGAAATGGGCGTTCTCAAATTAAAACCTGGAATGATCGCCGTTATCCCTAGAGGGATTTATTTTGCAGTAGATGTTTTAGAGGGGCCTTGTGCAGGATATATCTGCGAAAACAGTAAACATCCTTTTACCCTACCTGAACTTGGCCCACTTGGGGCAAATGCGCTTGCACATCCAAGGCACTTTCTTTACCCAAAAGCAAGCTACGAAACACAAACAACACCTGTTGACATCATTTGTAAGTATCAACAAACACTTTGGATTTCGAAAAACAACACAACCCCCTTAAACGTTGTCGCTTGGCATGGCCGATACGCACCTTATCTTTACGATCTATCTCTTTTCAATACCATGAATACAGTCAGTTTCGACCATCCAGACCCATCAATTTTTACCGTACTGACTTCTCCTACCGATACATTGGGAGTAGCACATCTCGACTTTGTGATTTTCCCTCCCCGCTGGATGGTCGCAGAGCATAGTTTTCGTCTTCCTTATTTTCACAGAAACGTGATGAGTGAATGGATGGGACTTATTCAAGGAGAGTATGACGCCAAAAAAGAGGGTTTTTTACCTGGAGGAAGTAGCCTGCATAACTGCATGACCGGACATGGACCAGACGTGGCGACATATACGAGTGGCATTACCGAAAAATTGATGCCAAAGCGATACGAAGACACGCTTGCTTTTATGCTAGAGTCGTCCACCCCTTGGCAAGTTACACAGACCGCACTTGACCATCCGAGTCATCAAAAAGATTATGCGGATTGTTGGCAGGGATTTCCAATGCCGAAAGACTGAGCGCCATGAAAAGTAAGAAAAAATAACCGGTTCCAGCATACAGCAAAAGAGAGTCAAAAAAACACCCCAAAAGAAACGAGCTCATCATGCCTATGGCAATATTGCGCGTTTCTTTTGAACGAAATGTAGCACGAGAAAAGGTATAAAAAAGCATCAAAAAGAAGAATAGACCCATCACTCCCCAATCCGCAGCAACCAGCCAATATTGACTATGTGGTTCAAATAACCGAGTGCCCCAGGCGGGTATCGGCTGTTCAATTGCATACGCTTGAGAAAGACCACTCGTTCCATTCCCAATCCAAGGATGTTTAAGAAATTGTGTCTGCGCAAATCGATGAAATTGTAAACGAAAACCAACGGGTGTATTTAAATCGGTTTGATTATGAAATGAACGCCAATCATAAATTGCTTCATGAGCTCGTTGTTGCATGATGTCGCTTTGTAAATAAACCATCGTACCGGCAAAAATAAAGACACCCAATGCCCATAAAGATTTTCGCCAAGAAAATGTCAAAACAACGGATAAAAACATCAACAAAAAATAAGTCAAATAGCCAGAACGCCCCATCCCAATAAACAATACTTGGTAACTCATCATCACAATAAGTAATGCATAAACTACACGAACCCAAAGTGTTTTCGCTTTGAAAAAAAATAACGTACAAAGATAAACAGCAAAGCTCATCATATAACCGGTCATAATGTGTTTTCTAAACACAAAAGCTGGATCTGGACCATGATAACTGCAGAGTCCTGCTTTTTTTAGAAAAGAAATCAGGCAAGTGAATACCATTGCAGCAATAAATGCATGAATGGCCTGTGTACGTATTTTTTGATTTCTAAACGCAACAACAAAACAAGGAAGATAAAGAAGCTTGCTGTATTTACCTATAATGACACCAATATCTGAATGCGGCGCAGAACTCCAAAAACTTGCCAGAACACTCATCAAAAATAGCGCCGACACACTCCAAAACCAAGGTTTGCTACACAAGGTCTTGGCGTCTTGACGCAATACAGGAGAGCCAAGAACACAAACCAAAGTAAAGGCAACAGAAAGACTTTGCAAACTGGAACTCAATGGTGCAAAAAAAACGCTAGAAACAATACCCGCTGAAGCCCAAGAAACTGGCAAAGTCCATGTTCGAAACATCAAATATCCCCTCTATCTGGATAAAGTTGCTTAATCCCTCTAAAAAAAGAGCCTTGTGCATTAAGAGAGGCAAACAAAAAACCAACCTTTCCATCCATGAAGCCGCGTTGAAGCACATAACAACGAAAAAACATCCAACAGGTGCTGACAAGTGTGCGCGTCAAACTTATTTTTTTTTCGGAGTTTCGTCTCATTTTTGCAGAATATGAAGAATAACGATTCATTTTCTCAATGGCATGGCTCACGTCGCGAAAGGAATGGTGAAAAATTGGCGTTTTCAACTGAATGATTTTGGCGTTTTCCGGCAAAGTGATTTTTTCATGAACCAAGTCAGGACTAAAAGCAGCCCCTGCTTTTTTAAATAAACGCGCATGTCGAGATGGACTAGATGAGTATCGTAGGCGTTTGCCTTCAAAGTGCATTTGGATGGGAATACGGCAAGCATCCGCTAGATCTTGATGCATGACATGCTGAATGTCATTTTTTAGAGCATCGCTAACAGACTCGTCCGCATCCAGATTTAAGACCCAACGATGTGTCGCATAATTTAATGCACGCTGCTTCTGAACACCATATCCCTGCCAATCGGTCGAATAAACATGTGGAGTATAACGTTTGGCAATGGCAAGTGTATCATCAGAACTGCCTGAGTCTAAAACAATCACTTCATCAGCCCATTTGACTGACTCCAGACAACGTTGAATATTCAACGCCTCATTTTTCGCAATGATGATGACACTGAGCATACAACATCTCTCTAAAAAAACTTGTGATATTGTAATGTGAATGCAATTTATTGTCGAGGAACGAATTTTAGGATAAGGTCAGATTAATTTTATGTTTTAGGTCACAAGGATGCATCGAATACTTCAGGATGAAATTGAAGCACAATACCCCACCATGATCAAAACATTGCACGAATGGTGCAGCATAAACTCAGGTTCAACCAACCTTGAGGGCTTACATCATATGCATCAAGTACTCCACAAAGCATTTGCCCCTCTTGCTGATATGATAGAAACACACCCAGCACCATCAACCAGCATCATCAGCCTTGAAGGGAACGATAAAATACAATCTTATGGAAATATTTTATTTATTCGAAAACGCCCGAAACTTCAAAGACGTATTTTATTGTGCGCGCACATGGACACTGTTTTCTCTGCACATCATCCCTTTCAACAATTAAAAATGCTTGACGCCAATAGATTGAATGGCCCAGGTGTCACCGATATGAAAGGCGGCATTCTTGTCTTGCTCCATGCTCTACGTGCATTCGAAAAAACACAAGAAGCACAAAGTCTTGGATGGGACATCTGCATCAATGCCGACGAAGAATTAGGCTCGCCTGGCTCTCGAGTTTTTTTAGAAAAAATAGCACCTCAATATCCAATTGGTCTCGTTTACGAGCCGGCAATGACAGAAAATGGACTCTTTGCTAAGAATCGACGAGGCAGTGGAAAACTCACACTCATTTGCTCGGGTCGTTCAGCCCATGCAGGTCGAGATTTTCATGAAGGGAAAAATGCGATCGTCCAACTGTCTAAGGTTTTAATTGATATTCATGCGCTTAATCAAAAACGAAAAAATGTCACCATCAACGTTGGCCAAATAGCTGGCGGTCGAGCATTAAATATGGTCCCAGATAAAGCAGTCGCCAAACTTGATGTTCGAATTACACAAGAAACAGATGAAAAATGGGTGAGAGAAGCCATTGACAAAATTTTATATCGACATCAGAAAGAAGGCTATCAACTCAAACTACACGGGCAATTTGAACGCCCAGTAAAGCGAGTCAACCCAGCAACATTGAGGCTCTTTAAACGAATTCAATCCATAGGGAAAAAGTTAAATCTCGAATTGGAATGGAAAGACAGTGGTGGATGTTGTGATGGAAATAATTTATCCAAAGCAGGTCTCGCCGTGATTGACACCTTAGGCGTTCGAGGTGGAAATATTCACAGCGAGCATGAGTTTATTGCACTGGATAGTCTCATCGAACGGACATTACTCAATACGTTGTTATTTCAAGAGCTGGCCAAAGGAGGGCTCGAAGAGGTCTGCAAACATGAGGGAGAAAAACGATGAGTATGCTTTTTAGAGCCGCGCAGGCATGCGATTTGGATGCAGTTTATTCATTGGCCAAATCTAGCGGCATTGGATTGACGACACTTCCTAAAAATAAAAAACTTTTAGAAAAACGCCTTAAAAGAGCAATCGACGCATTCTCTACATCAAGAAAAGCACCTGACAATGAATATTACCTTTTTGTCCTAGAAGATACGGAGAAAAAACAAGTCGTTGGCACGGCTGGATTAGAATCCATCACAGGAAAAGATGCGCCGTTTTATTCTTATAGGCGTGTACAAGAAACAAAGTCTCACTCACCTTTTGGGGTAAACGTCGTCCATGACTATCTAAGCTTAACATACGAAAATCAGGGAAAATCAGAGGTTTGTACACTCTATTTGGATCCGAAGTACCGACATAGCGGAAATGGGCTCCTACTGTCCTTGGCTAGATTTTTATTCGTTTATCATTTTCCTGAGCGATTTGCCAACACCATCATCGCAGAACTGCGAGGTGTTTGTGATGAAAATGGCTCTCCTTTTTGGAATGCAGTAGGTCAACACTTTTTCCAAATGCCCTTTCATTCTGCTGATGAGCGAACAATTAGTACAGACAAACAATTCATAGCAGATTTGATACCCAAGCACCCCATCTACGTTAATCTACTTCCTGAACACGCTAAAAAAGTAATTGGTGTGCCTAACTCAGCCTCACAACCTGCGATGAAAATCCTGATGCAACAAGGCTTCTATTTGAATGATACCGTCGATATTTTTGATGCAGGACCGACACTCGAAGCCAAATTGAATGATATTTTAACGATAAAACAGGCACAAACACTGAACGTCATAATTGTCCCTCATCATACCTCGCGGACACAACATTCCCTGATCAGCAATACAACGCTTGATTTCAAAGCCACTCTTACATCCTTAATATGCGATTTGGATAACAAAAAATGCATTATAACCGAGCAAGTAGCAAATCAACTATCACTCAAAGAAGGTGATTTAGCGTCCATATCGAGAATTTAATTAACATTTTGCTTTATTTGTGTTAAAATAGCAACCACATTAACTTTGGAGAAGTTCATGAAAAGAGGTATTTTGGGTATCATCTGTATTATGTCGAGCGCTTTAACGCCAGCTTTTGCAACCACTTATCAGTTACAATCTGGACCTGCAATTGAATACTCGCTCCCTCCTCACACCCCTCAAGAATTTTCAAACGTTTTCATGTGGAAAGTAAAAGCCTCTTGTAAGATTTTAACACAAGAAGATCAAGTACCAATTGCATTTACTGTTTTACGTAAAAAAGGTTCTGTTGACAGTGTTAATATGTCGGCGGGTGATCCTTCTATTACACTCCTTTTTCATCCAAACCAAAAAGTAGACATTGTTGCGGAACCAGGTGGCATTGTGCGACTAGAAAATTTGGGCGAAAAAACAATCAGTGCAAGTTGTAGCACAAATTAATCTCATAAAAAAATCGTACTCGCTCTTGTCGTTTAGAAAAAGAACGAGTATGATTCACGCACAAATCGGGGCGTAGCGCAGCCTGGTAGCGCACTAGCATGGGGTGCTAGTGGTCGAAGGTTCAAATCCTTCCGTCCCGACCAGTTAAATCTAGGATCTTCAGTTTTAAAATTCAAATTTGAAATAATTTTGGTACTGATCTTGGTACCAGTTTGAGTATCCATCATGATAAAACGGCTACTTATCGTTTTAGGTTATTTATACCCTGACACCAGAGGGAGACATTCAGCCTATTCTAAAATCTAGGCTAGACCAAGCATTATCGATTTATCAACCGACAGATACTATCCTTGTATGTGGCAAGTATGCTCCCAAAGTATTAGTTTCTGAGCGCTGCGAACATACAACTATTGTGATCTCCAACGCTTTCCATGAACGACTGGTGCGATATTGTTTTGATAAGGTTTTCGGGAACCATCACCATTATACGTTTTTTGCAGTTCCAGATGAAGCTTTGAATGTTCGTCCCGATGAAATTCAATCATGGAAAAATCTCATTAAACAACTCGTTGAAGAATGTTATCCACTGTTATTTTCTAAAATTGAGAATGGTAATATAGATGCCATACTATCTGTCATTGAATCACCTAAGCGTATGGAGTTTAAATCTAAGCTTAAGATGTTACTTCATTTAGATGATTCAACTGATGTCGTTATTGCCAGTGAAGAAGAATTGCGTATGTGACAAAGAAGTTCATATAATTTATTAAAATTATTCGAAGGCATGCATCGTGAAACATGAGCCATTATCAAACGCCATAATTGATCATATTATTGGTCAAGAAAAGCGCTTACTTGATCGTCAAGAATCTCAAGAAAATTTAAGCACGCTTATTGATGATGAGTTTATTGAAATTGGCAGTAGTGCAACTCATTACAATAAAGCAGATGTCATTCAATGGCTTTCAACCAACGATCAATCCATACGCTCCGGGACAAATTTTTCAGCAAAATTACTGGCAAATGATTTGGTTTTACTCACATACACAAGCCATATACAACATACGCCTGAGGCACAGGTCAAAAAAGCATTACGTAGTTCTATTTGGCGAAAACAAAAAGACAATTGGCAAATGGTTTTTCATCAAGGTACACCAATGAATGATAAATCGAGCGAGGATTAAAATGTTGCCGAAAAACGCCTCTTTACGCCATGTAGCTCTTGCTGTACATAAACTTGATGAATGCGAAGAATTTTATAACATACTAGGTATGAAAACCGAGCTAAAAACAGAAGATTACGTTTATTTATCGGGCCAGGGTGACAATATCTCTTTACATCGCATCGAAGATTCGTTTTCAAGCCCCCAACGCCTGGAGCATATTGGATTCGCATTAGATTCCGTCTCATCCGTCAATGCGCTTTATGAAAAAATGAAGTCTACAAAAATTACTCTCCTTGACCCGCCAAAAACATTTGGAGTAGGTACTCATTCATTTACTGTCAGTGATCCTGATGGAATTGAGGTAGAATTTACTTATCATCCACCCATGTGGGAGCATCATGATTAAAATTTCATTTGTAGAAAACCTTTCACCAAATTCACTTGAAAAAATGGAAAAAGGCTTACAAGAATATGAATTGAGTCATGGTATTCATGTGGATTACACGCCTTTTGCATTTGAGCTCTATAACGAAAGAGATGATCTGATCGGTGTATTAGACGCATTTTCATCATACTCATCCATTCATATTAGAGACTTGTGGATTGATAAAGCTTATCGTGGAAAAGGATATGGAAAGAAATTCATCAAAGCACTTGAGCAACATTGCCAAGATAAAGGATTTAACAACATCAATACCGTATCGTGTGCGTTTCAAGCACCTGATTTCTACAAAAAATGCGGATTTGAAATAGAATTTGTGCGAGAAAATCAAAATAATCCACAGCTTACGGTCACAGGATTTGTGAAATTCTTTGATATACAATCTTAATATCTAAAATTAGTTCAAACGACAGGATTATCATTCAATGGATAAATTTAACCATAAAATTAAAACAAGCTATGACCATATTGCTGATACCTGGTTTGAGAAAAGAGAATGGTATATCGAGCAACCTTCGGTTGATGCAGTCATTGAGCATTTGCATCCTGGTGCTACGATTCTTGATGTGGGCTGCGGTTCTGGCAAACCCATTGCAGCTTATCTCATTGAAAAGGGATTTGATGTATATGGCGTGGATATTTCAACTAAACTGCTTCAGTATGCCGAGCAAATTATTCCGAAAGAAAAACTCTTTTTAGCGGATATTTGTGAGTTTAAAACACCTATGCAGTTTGATGCGATCATTTGTTGGTTTGCACTCTTTCATGTTCATGCAAAACGGCATCTTGAAATATTGAAAAAATTTCATTCCTTTCTAAAGCCCCAAGGCATTCTACTCATGACATTTGCTGACACCAGCCATCCTGTGGATGGTCCTCATGCCGTCATTGATGAATATACTATCGAATCAGAGATGTTTGGTGAACCATTTTATCACAGTGGACAGCCTGCCCATGTGAATGCTGATTTAGTCAAACAAGCAGGATTTGAAATTCTTATGGATAAAATCGACCAACCAGGCAATCAAGTCGTCTTGGCAAGAAAAATATAAACAATAAAGGTGAGTATATGCATTTAACTCAACGTAAAGCCACAATAAAAGATTTACCCATCATTGTGCAATTACTCGTAGAAGATGAATTAGGTCAAACACGAGAAACCTACACAACAGATATCAACACCTGTTATCGAACAGCATTTGAAAAAATTGATACTGATCCGAATCAATATTTAATGGTGATATGCACGGACGAAAAGGTCATAGGCACTTGCCATTTAACCCTCATGCCCTCTCTCACCTATCAAGGCTCTATGCGTATGCAAATTGAAGCGGTTCGAATTGCAAAAAACTATCGTGGCCAAAAACTAGGTGAATGGATGATGCAACAAGCGTTCGACTATGCAAAACAACACGATGTAAAAATGATTCAATTGACGACCAATAAACTGCGCCCACGCGCAAAACAATTTTACGAACATCTTGGTTTTCAGGCCTCGCATGAAGGTATGAAATACTTTTTGGACAACCATGATGTGGAATGAAATACTCAACAAACTTGATAAGAAATCTACCCCTATTCTTGCTGCTCAAAAATGGGGGCAAAAAATTCAGCATATTCATTTAGTAAATCAAGGAATTAATCTCGTTTATTCTTACGAATTGAATCAACAAAAGTATTATCTTCGGTTAACCCATGCCAAATTGCGTTCGCCCAAAGAATTAGAAGCGGCGTTAGCGTACCAAAGGCATCTTTTTGAACATGACGCGCCGGTGTGTGAGCCTATTCCTTCACAGAGTGGTTTATGGTTTGAATCCGTGTGGCAAGGCGAGGAAGAATTCTTAGCGCATGTCTGCAAAGAAGTTCCAGGAGAGCCCATTCATTTTGACTACCCATCTCTGTTGTATAAAACATGGGGCAAAGCTTTAGGTCAACTTCACGCGGCAGCGGCCTTTTATGATTTTTCTCGATATCAGTATGCTACATGGTCTAAATCCATTGAAGAAATGGAAGCGTATGTCACGCATGAGTCGCCTGAAATTAAAAAAGCACTGGATTTAGTAGCAACATTTATGAACACAAGAGAAAAGAGCTATCAAAACTATGGCTTAACGCATGGTGATCACCGTGAAGGGAATGTACTGACGGATAGAAAACAAGTCCATCTCATTGACTTTGATTTGCCATCCATCAATTGGTTTACTGAAGATTTGTTCCGCCCCTTCTTTGATGCCATTGTGCACAATCGAACGAATTGGCAGGATAAAATGAAACCTTATCTTGAAGGGTATTTTTCGATTCGACATGAGTCTTGTGCTGATTTATCTGCGTTTCCCTGGCAAATTTTAATGAAATGCCTAGAAATTTATTTATGGACGAAAAATAATTGGAACGGTGAATCTGCACCTGGTGGGGAAAATAATCAAAATTGGCTCCAGGCGATTCATCATAAAATCATTGATCGAGAATGGATGATTTCTTTGCCTCATTTGATAAGAAATTGATTTTTTTATTGCCAACAACGACTGATGAAGTGATGAAGATGCGATGACAAATCATGATGAAATGGGCTGCCCTATTGGCTTGATATGATTGAAAATAAAGGCTATTTTGATTCATCATTTTCATTCATCATAAGCTCATCGCTGTTTTTTTGCAGAAAAACCTGGTTAAAATAACAATAAATTTTAAATATCAATGAGTTATAGAGTGTCGGAAATCCGACGAAAGGTGTGATAATCTTTGACTTATTATGTCTATTTTAAGCTTTGTTCAGTCCTTGTTTCTATCAATGAAAATTCCATTTGTTAAGGCGCATTGACCTTTGTCGTTGCGTGTGGTGACAGAAAATGCTTTTTGCAACCATGATGAGCCTCTAAGCAATCTTCGGTGTTTTTCTGATTTTAACCCGCGCAACGATTGCCGAATCATTGCCGAATCATTGCCGAATCATTGCCGAATCATTGCCGCAACATTGACGCAACATTTATTTAGTCAAACTCCAAACAAAAGACTTTGCATGTCCTTTGGAAGAGATTAATCCCAAGTTTCTCAATTTATTTAATTCGTATTGCAGCGTTCGCATAGGTATTTTAACGGTAAGCTGTTCATGAATTTGTGTTCCCGATAATTCAGCGGCTCCGTTTAAGATGGATATAATCTCTTCTTGACGAGGTGTTAACCGAATATGATGTAAATTCGATTGCACTGTAGCTTCCGTGTTCATCACCTCTTTAAACGGAAACACAACCGCAAAGCCCCCCGCATACTCACGAAACTCAGGTTCTGGGGTTCCATTTTTTCGACAAAACTCAATCATGCGAGTGGTACCTGTTCCCCACATTTCTATCCAACCACGCTCATAAAATGCCATGGCAATCTCTTTATTTCTTGGATGAGAATCATGTGATGCTCGTAAGTCTTCTAATTTTAAACGAGCGGGTAACGCACCCACGTTCCACAATTCAAGACGATCATCATAAATAGCAAGCGAAATGGTTGACGTATACGCGGTATAGTCGCGATGAGATATGGCATTAATTAAGGCTTCTCGCAAGGCACGATTGGGGACAGCCGGTTGATCAATGCGTTTAATCTGACCTGACTCAAAATGGCTGGCAATGGGCAAATGTCTAGCGGTAAACGCATCTGCCGCTCGGATGATTTGAAAAGCATTCCCAGAAAAACGTTGGTTATCGATGAAATCACCAGTTTTATCTTTTCCCCTGAAACGCGCCATTTTTATGGTGCATTGAAAAAAATCTGAACTCATTTTTTTCGCAAATAATACGACGGCTGCGTTCGTAATTTTTTCATCACAAGTTAATTTAAGCTGGTTTAAGATGCGGTCAATGCTGTAATGAATCACCTCTGAACTAATACGGTTTTGATCGATTCCATCTTGAATCATCAGGCGAATTTCATCATGATCCAAATCATCAATGGAATAATTTTCTGCATAATCCTTATCCCATGCGTGATTTTGATGGCCTCGTTTGATAATCAATTGTTCATAATGATGTTGCGTCATTCTTGAGGTACTGGATGTAATGCGCTCATAAGGACGGCCATCATAGGTGTACGGTGCGTGGTTTCCTGTATGTACCTCGATCACAATGATCTGATGACGATTTTCCAAGCGCACATAATGAATTTCAATCGGTGCATTCGGTTCAATTTTTCTGATCTCGTTGGCAATGTCTTGTTTGGTATTGTCTGAGACCTGTTGTCCAATCAGCTCACCATTATCCTTCACACCAAACAGGACAAAGCCTCCTTTACCATTTAGAAATGCACATACTGTTTCAAAGGCAGGTTTTATTTGTGCAGTGGATTTTTTAAATTCTAAACAGTAGGACTCGCCTTCCTGAATGATTTTTTGTAATTTTTGGATGTTCATGCGATGGCCTCGCTGTGCGTTGGAATTTGAGATGAATTTGATGGATGAATTATGCGCGTAGACACCAAATTTTCCAAGAACTCTCCCCATCGATTTAAAGCATCTTTTCTTTAAAGCTGCTGTTTGCGGGCTTAAGTGAATATGCATGACTTTATTGGCATGAACTGGAGCACCGCGTTCCACAATCGCATCCAATGCTTTTGTTATATGCCACGCTTGAATGGTAGAAAGAGATAAATTACCTAATGACGGGATAATATCCGCGTCAATATGCTGTTTGATTTGCAGCGGTTGTTTACGGTGTTTCTCAATATAATTTTTATACCATGACAAAACCAAATGTTTTACAGTTTCATTTTGCTTTCGTTTTTGCTCTTAGGCATCAGTGAAGGTTTTTGATGTAATTATCTGTAAATTTCATCATGATATTTCTTTGTGAGTATCCATTCGTTGAACCATCAAATATTTTTTGACAGTTGCTTTTTGT
>CAZELP010000016.1:0-41181 GCA_964513205.1 uncultured Legionella sp.
TCTAATTTCTTAATCAACGTTGCCCTCAGCAAGTGGTGTGCATTCTACTCATTCTTCATCCTTTGTCAACTACTTTTTTGTACTTATTTCAACTTTTGCTGAAAATAATTGCGAAACAAAAATGAGCTGTACAAAAGAAGATCTTGTAATGATAAAGAGAAATCTAAATGCCTAAATCCAATCCATTTTTGATTGGTGTGGTCGGCGCGCTCTCACTTCTCGTGCCTTTTGAAAACACATGGCCATAAACAAGCATATTTTTAATAATGTTTGAATGCGCTTTCATTGCATCTAGATCCGAGGGAGTAGCCGAACGAGACCAACCGCTCTCAACGTCATCAAACAAAGAGAAAAGCAATGGAGCCTCAATTTTAAATTTCTCTTTTTGATAATAGAAAGTTAAGGTTTTAACACCATTAAGATTTCTCATCACTAAAAAACAATCAACGACTTGGCCGTCTTTTGTGTAATGAAAAGGCATCCAGTCGACACTAATTGGATCTTTAAGCAATTTAACGAGCGGATTTTTTTTACTGCGATAAAAAGAAATTGAATTGGGATTTTTTAATGTAAACATCGTACAACCTACAACATAGTCATGAACTGATGTTGTAGATTATACCCTATATGTTTAATTATAAATAGAGTTGTATTTTTTAATGACGATAGGTCAAGCCCAATAAGATGGACTGTGTGTTGATGCTCACCGATTGATAGCCCACCGTATTTAAGCTGATATTGTCCACAGGGAGATCCAATGCGCTTGCGTATTGGAAACGCAAATTCCCATAATAAGAAAAGAGATAATCTATACGTAAAGCAAGATTCTTAGCCAGTTGTTGCTCAATCCCCGTTCCTAACTGAAGTGCAGCGACATGTCGCGAGCGCTTTGCTTGAACGATGAGGGGGAGCACCAACACTCCGCCTCCCTCTTCCTCCACCACTTTATAGGCATTCAATTTGACATAAGAACTAGCTGTCGCAAATGAAGTTCCTACACGCATAAATAATAGAGATTGTGGCGTGATAAAAATCCCTGGACGCAAAAACATAGAGAATTGAACAGGGCTCAAGCCCACTTCCGTTTGTAACGATTGAGGCGCGCTAACGCTAACTTGCTGTCCAGAAAAATCTACATTCCGATCCAACCCCATATTCATACTAGAATTCATTTTATAATAAGCGTTACTTATTCCTAGCTCTCCGCTTAAATTTAAATTTTTCCAATTTTGACCATATCCAAGTAAAAGTGCACCAGCCGCAGAAGGCCTTACCATACTGGAATAGTTTTGATAAGGCTCACTCGAAGAAAAAGTCAACGAAGGCCAAAGCAAATTTACGGCATTATTCACTGTTTGAGAGGCATAAGCGAGCGATCCACCGAACTCGGCTGTAGCATAAAATGATTCGGGAAGAACTTGTGCCGATGTGACACGAGACATTGCCAAAAATCCTATAAAACTCCATGTTCTGATATTCATCTGACTTCCGTAATCAAGAATTTTTCTGATTATATCCGGAAGCCTGGAGAATTCAAATCATCTTGCTCGAAATCATCATCGAGTTCTGGATCGGGAGTATTATCATTTACTATCATCACGTTGTCTAATACAAATTTTAGTCTTAGAGACTCATTGCCTTCTGTGACAAAGTTACGCCCTTTAAAGACAAAACCGTCGTGGCATTTAAAGTATTTTTTGACAGCAACACATCCATACCTTTGTAGTGTCTCAACTTCGAGAGCCGTGCCCGTTAACTCTTCTGTTTCTTTTTCACCACCAACATGAAAAACACAGTTCAAAATAGGCCTTGTGTTACTTCCTAAACTTTTGCGAATTTCATTTCTTAAGCTTCTAAAAACTTTAGCGATTTCACTTTTTAATGTTGCGGGAGATGCTGATTTTTTATCAAAATATGCAGAGAAACCCTCCCAATGGTACATGGCGATGAATGGCTTGGAATCAACAGAACCCTGTATCATGATGCCGATACACGTGCTGATTCCTTCAGTCCATAATCCATTATTTTCTGCTTCTAGAGCAATCATTTCTTCTTGCTCAACTTTGGTGTAATTCATACTTTTATTTCTAAAATTGAATGTATATCGTTTATTATATCAGAAAAGAACAAATAAGAATCATCAAGGTGCATAAAAGCACATACTATCTAAAAAAAGCATTTTTAAGTGTTTGAATAAAAGTTGTTGCCAATTTTTCTCGAAATTCACTTTTCAAATTGCTTGCAATCAGCAGTTTAGGTTGATCAATGCCATATTCCCGAAAAAACCAAATATCCAAAACAGAAGTGATTGGCATGGCTGGAAATGGATGCTCTGACATAGGCGCTTCTTGCATCTCATTTGAATAAGACGGCACTGCAATAAAACTATTTAAAACATTCACACTCACAAAAAAGTCTTTTTTTCTTGAGTGTTGGGCAATTTTTGCCGAAGCCTGAAACAAAGGTTCATTTCTTAAACCGATGGGGATACATTTTGAATAAAAAGATAAAAATCCACGTACAAAAGCATGCTTCACTTTTCCCATACCTGTTTGAAATCGACCAATGGATGCATATTTGGTGAGATTTGCCGTCTCCTGATAATCCAAAGTCTCGATCCAAGATTGCTGAACCAAACGAGCAAGCTCAAGTAGAGAAGAGGTGATATTCAATTTCAGTTTGATTACCGCCATATCAAGAAAACACCCCATACTCTTATCTGGATCTCGATGACGTCTCGCGGACTTAACCAAATTAACCAGGATATTACGGGGACTCTTCTCAGGAACACAAGACTGCAATGCCAATCCCACAGCAGCAATTAAAACTTCGCTGAGTGTCAATTGATGCTCGGCACAAAAATCTTGCATAAGAGGCAACAGGTCAAGAGGGATATCGGTGTAAGTAATATAGTTTTGAGCATCGTTTTTCATTTTTGAAACAATATACTGTTCTGGAATAGGAAAATACCCAGTGTCAGCAAGATAGCGCTCCCAAAACACCATTTTTTCCGATGCATGAAGAGTCAATGCCTGATGGTGTTTCACTGCATGCTCATCAAATTGAGGTATATTTTTTTGAATCGGGGCACGATTCGATCGCGAATAGGACATATAGCCTGCCCATAAATCTTCAAAAAAAACATCTAAGGAACGCTCGTCAGCGATTAGATGAGACAAACAAATCTGAAGCTCGGTTTGATTATTAGGTAATAAAAATAATTTTGCCAAAATCATAGGCGCATTCGGTGACCATTGATGTCGATAAAATAAATTGTCATAAGAGTCATTGAGCACTTTCTCGAATGCATCATCCTGATCGAGCACTCGTTTTTTCCAGCGCACAGGAGATTTTAGCGTCAGCCGCTGAGCCGGATAAAATCGGTTAAATTCATAAGATAAAACAGGATGTTTTTGAAAAACAAAGGCCAATGCTTTATCAAGCAGCTCTGAATCCAACGCCCCCTGTAAACGACGACGTGCAACAATATTGAAGACTTTTAATCCAGACTCAAATCGCTGAGATAACCAAAACATGGCTTGATAATCCGTCAGAGCAAACCAAGCACCTAAAGGAGGCCTCGAAACATCTTTAACGCGCTCACTCAACAATGCTTCTTCCACAGTACGTGCGAGTAAACGAACAGTTGGTGCACGATAAAGCATGTCCAGCGGAATGGATTTTCCTAGCTTTGACGCAATTTCTGCACTAATTCGTGCTGCAATCAAAGAGTGCCCACCGAGAGCAAAAAAATTATCTTCTGGTGTTATCGCGCATTGAAAAATCTCCTGCCATATTTGACAGAGAGAAGCCTCCATTTTTGTGCACAAAGTCGTCTTTGATTTTGGTAGTAAATTTGGTTTTGGTAATGATTTTCGATCGATTTTCCCACTTAATGACAAAGGGAAAGTCTCTAAATAAATCAACTGGTGTGGAAGCATATATTCTGGAAGATGTGATTTTAGATGCTGAATCAGGAGATGTTCATCATGCGTCTTGTCATCAACAGATAGATATGCAATTAACTGATCCTCATGAATCACAACAGCAGCATTTCTGACTGCGTCATAATTTTTAAGACAAGATTCAATTTCTTCTAATTCAATGCGATATCCACGTAATTTTACTTGATGATCGGTGCGCCCCAGAATAACAAACTCTCCTTGCAAAGTTTGAAGCGCTAAATCCCCGACGCGATACAAACGAGAGTCTTGCCATTGAATAAAGGCATTTTTGTTTAATTCTTCTTGATTAATGTAACCTTCAGATAAGCTTATTCCAGCAATATACAGCTCCCCTTTGACACCTGGAGGCAACGGCTCAAGAGAAGGACTTAAAATATAAAACGTCATTCCATGAATGGGTCGACCAATTGTAATAGGCTCATCTTTTTTTATGCGTTTCATGGCGCACCATACTGTGGCCTCTGTCGGTCCGTACATATTCCAAAGTTCGGCCACTCGCCCTAACAAATACACGGCCAAACCATCAGAAAGTGCTTCTCCCCCACAAAGTGCAACAAGCCTTGAACTCCCTTTCCATCCCGCTATATGCAACATACTCCAGAAAGAAGGAGTCGATTGAAACAATGTAATGGGATATTTTTCCAATAACTCGCATAAGACGTTGGGATCACGATGTTGCGCTTGATTGGCTAAAAAAAGTGTTGCGCCTTGCCAAATTGGTAACCATAACTCCAATTGTGCAATATCAAATGCCACGGTAGTAGCCGCAAGCAACATGGCCTGAGGCTCGCGCAAAAAAACATGCGCCATTTCCAGTAAAAAATGATTCAGCGCTTGCCAAGAAATAGCGACTCCTTTGGGCGTACCTGTCGAACCAGAAGTATAAATAATGTAAGCAAGCGTATCCGAAGCCTCGGGGATATCAATTTGGTCTCGACAATGCGTGTGGCGAGCATCTACATGTTCTACATTAAAAACAAGGCAAGGAAAATCATGAAACAAAAGACTATCATCGTGCAACAACGTTTCTGCTTGACTGTCTTCAACAATGGCCAACAAACGTTTATGCGGTGTTTTGGGATCCACCGGAATGTAGGCCACTCGGAGCAACTGCAACGCCATTAATATGGCAACAAGCCTAGGAGATCTATCTAAAGAAACAATCGCTCGCCGACCGACATACTGACTCAAAATCACTTTCCATTTCAACACCTCATGATACAGCATCTCATATGTCCATTGTCCATCTGTCGTCAAAATAGCAATGGATTGAGGTGATGTATTGACATGCCCAAAGAAGCGACGCATCAAATCTTCCGATATTTGAATTTGTCTATGCGATACAACAGACGTCTCTAATGACATACGAGACATAATCATGACATCCTTTCATCTGAATGGATGTCATTATCAGTAATTCGCGGCACTTGTTCAAGCGATTCAAGCATGTGAGCTGAATCAATCACACTAAATTTTGATTAATAAAAGCCCATTCTTCTGGCGTAACCGGCAATATGGACAAGCGATTTCCTTTCCTCACCAAAGGCATGTGTGCAAGCTCGGCATATTGCTTTAAAGTCGAAAGAGAGATGGTTTTTTGAAATTTTTTAACAAACTGTACATCAACCATAAACCATCTGGGATTGTCTGGTGAGCTGCTTAAGTCTGGATGCTCGCTATTTGGATCAAAAGCAGTGTGATCGGGGTAAGCCTCTCGAACAATTTTCATAACACCCACAATACCCGGAACATCACAGTTCGAGTGATAGAAAAAAACCAAATCTCCAAGACGCATGTCATCTCGCATAAAGTTACGTGCTTGATAATTTCTGACCCCATCCCAACAATTTGTTTGATGTGCGGCGGCTTTTAAATCATCAATACTAAAGCAGTTTGGCTCTGACTTCATTAACCAATATCTCATGTTTTTTCCTTAACAACCGAAACGCAAGTTTGCCCAAGCTAACGCTTCTATTAATAATGTATCATCGACCTCGTGAAGCCAACTATCTCTGAATCGATAGGGCTCGCCAATTTTCTTCAGAAGCACGAATCGTGGTTTTTTTCGAGATGATTTTTTATCAAAAACGAGCGTGTCTAAAAAATGACTTTGTCTTTGAAAAGCCATTGTTCTCAAAGGCAATTTAAAGTGCCTCAATAAATCTTCTATTTTTTCAAGCTCAGAAGATTGAAGTAGTCCAAGCCGCATAGACAAATAACCTTCAACCAATAATCCAATCGCAACTGCCTCTCCATGTCGAATAGAAAATCCTTCACATTTTTCAACAGCATGCCCTATGGTGTGTCCTAAATTTAAAAGATGACGAATACCTTGCTCATTCTCATCTGACTCCACGATATTTTTTTTCACCGTCGTACTTTCAAAAACAAATTCCTTAAGCCCTGTTGTCACTTCACATGTGAAAGTTTTAAGGCGCTCAAATTGGGCTTCATGATTTAAAAGCGCATGCTTAATCATTTCTACGATACCGTTTCGCCATTCTTCAATAGGTAAAGTGGAAAGCGTGCTCACATCCATATACACGGCATAAGGTGATGAAATTGTGCCAATAAGATTTTTTCCGAAATCGGTGTTTACTCCAGTTTTTCCACCCACACTTGCGTCAACCATCGCAAGTAAAGTCGTTGGAACATAGATCACTGGAATGCCGCGAAAATAGGTCGCAGCTAGAAAGCCAACCAAATCTAAAACAACGCCCCCACCCAAAGCAATTAAACAGGTATCACGACCACATTGATGCTCAAGCAGTTGATCTTCGAGTTGCATTTTTGTTTGCCGTGTTTTATGGATTTCACCCGCAGGAAAACTCAACAAAGCAACACTCAAACCACTGCTTCGTAAACACGCTTGAAGTGCACGCCCCCAATGCTGCTTGACAATATGATCCGTCACTATCACAAATGAGTAGTCTCGAAGTAGAGACAATTGCAAACCATCTTCATTCAGTAAAAAATGGGAACCGATCTGAACAAGATAGGGTTTCTTTGCTTCGACACGGATAGTTTTCATTTACGGGCACACCGATTCATCAACAGCGCATCAGCCAAGACTAAATTCAACATTGCCTCCACAACGGGCACCGCTCGGATTGCAACACATGGGTCATGTCTTGAGCCTTCAGCTTGCTCAAATACAGCCGCTTCTCCATCGAGTGTCACAGTCGGCTGCTTTTTTCCAATACTTGAAGTCGGCTTAAATGCCACATGTCCAAAAAGCGGCATTCCCGTTGAAATTCCACCCAAGGTTCCGCCCGCATGATTCGTTATTGTGTGGTCAACTGCATCAAAATAATCATTGTGAGTGGAACCATGCATACTCGTAGCCTCAAATCCTTCTCCCAAAGAAAATCCTTTACTTGCAGGAATACTCAACATTGCATACGCCAACCTTGCTTCCAATTTCTCATAAACAGGATCTCCCAATCCCATGGGCAACCCCATGGCCACAAACTCCACCATTCCCCCCACAGAATCTTGACTCGCCTGTATCGTGGCAAGATAATTTTTCATCTGTTTTTCTGCATCCAAATCCGGACAAAACAAGGCGCTGTTAAGCGTGTTGGCGCGCATTACGGTAAAATCATCTTGTTTTCTAGAACAACGAATGTTCCCCATCGCATTTAAAAAAGCCAATGTTTGAATGCCCTCTAAAGCCAGAATCTTTTGAGCAAGCACACCCGCTGCAACTCGACAAGCAGTTTCTCGTGCAGATGCTCGTCCCCCACCACGATGATCGTATACACCATACTTTGCATGATAAGTTGCTTGTGCATGTCCGGGTCGCAAAAGGTGCACCGTGTCATCGTATGGTTTTGAATTCACATCTTGATTCAGAATTAAAATCGATATAGGCGCGCCAGTCGTATGGCCTTTCCAAATTCCCGAATAAATTTCAGCTGAATCAGGCTCTCGTCTGGGACTTGTATAACTGCTCCTTCCTGGTGAACGACGCCTTAAAGCTTCGTCCAACTCTTCTTTTTCAAGCGCAATCCCGGCAGGACAACCATCAATAATAACCCCAACACCTCGACCGTGTGACTCCCCCCAAGTCGTGATTTGAAAAATTTTTCCCCATGTGTTACTCGCCATTGTTAAATCTCACTCAGCAAAGGTGCACGCATTTGCTCCTCACCGCGCGAACCTAGAAAAATCTGCGATAAATGCAGAATCAAAATACTATATGGCAACAACAAGAATAAATCCCAAGGAAAATGAAGCCATCCCATACCGCCAAAGGTCCCCATATAGGATAAAAATAGAAGTGAGACCATATAAATGATAAACCAAAAAAGTGTTGGGTCGACATCTTTTATGGGCTTGCGATGATACAAAAGACAAATCAATAATCCAATCAACAACGCCACATCAAGTTTCCACAGAATCTCGAAACCACACCAATAAAGCATTAGATTGCAAACATAAAAAGCCAGATGAGAAAAAATGTTTCCGAAAGGTAAGCGGAAAGGACGATGAGTATTCGGACTAAGCTTTCTCATTGCCAACAGACAAATGGGACCAATACCATATGATAAAATACTTGCAGAGGAAAGAAATGCCACCAATTTTTGCCAACCAGAAAATGGTAAAAATGAAAAAAGACCTACGATAAAATTCGCATATAACGTCACATACGGAATTTTATGCCGATTCAATTTTAAAAAAATTTCAGGAAGATGATGATTCAACGCCATGCCGTAGACAATTCTAGATGTAGCCGCGGTATAAACCAAGGTCGTCCCAAAAGGAGAAAAAGCCGCATCAAACATTAACAGAGTTGCAACCAAACCCAGTCCAACCAACAACGCTAATCCAACCAAAGGACCACTGTCACCAGGATAAGACAACGCATGCCAGCCACTGGTGAGATAAGTCGAAGGAATTGCAACAATAAAACTGAGTTGCAACAAAAAATATAGAAAAAAACCAATTAAAACTGCACCTAAAATAGAGATAGGAATATTTCTCTGTGGATTCTTGACCTCACCAGCCAAAATTAATCCATTTTGAAAGCCCGTAAACGCAAACGCAACACCACCAGCAGATAACGCAGAAAAAATATCAATCCAATCTTTTTTGCTGGTGACGCTTAGGCTCAGATTATGAAAAGAAGGTGAGACTTGTAAGAGTGAAAAAATAGCAATCGTCGGTAAAATAAATTTAATTAAACTGGCGTATTTATTACATTCAGCAAGAAACTTTATGCCGTAAGAGTTCAGTAACACAACAGCCAACATAATAAAAGCGGCAGCAACGTATCCTCTCCCTGAAAGAGAAAGCATTTCAGAAGAATGGTCGATAACAGAGGGGAAAAAATGGCTGCCGTACTGAAGAATGGCTTGTACCTCTATGGGTGTCATCACCACATAAGACAGCCACGAAGTCCAGGCAAATAAAAATCCCACTTCCTGACCATGTGTATAACTTGGGTAATTCGACATCCCACCAGAAACAGGAAACATGGTCCCAAGTTCACACAAAGGCAATGCGATCAACAACATAAAAAATGCCGCGATGACCCAGCACAATAAAGCATTACCACCACCCGCCATTTGCGCACAGATGAAAGGACTAAATAACCAACCAGAGCCTATCATGCCACCAGCTGATGCGACCAAAATATTGACCGTAGAGATATCTCGTTTCAACATAAGCCTCTCCTTCATCACGAGAGTCCTTCGTAAATAAGGGACTCAACCTTATTATAAAACGCTCTGATAAGCAGATAAAGTGGCGTCTTTGCATGCCTCCCAAGTAAAAACACGAGCTCGTGCTTGACCACTCTCAATCAACTTTGAACTCAAAGCCGCGTCGTCAATAAGAGACAACATGGCTTCTTTTAAAGCGTCTACATCGCTTGGATGCAATAGCAAAGCTGCACCTTCCGCAACCTCTGGAATAGAGGTTGTATTGGATGCAATCACAGGGCATCCTGCCGCAAATGCTTCAACCAGCGGTAAACCAAATCCTTCATACAATGACATAAAAGTCAGCGCCAGTGCATTCTGTAGCAATGCAAAAATATCGGTTTGAGGGACGTAATCTAACCAACGAACCGTCCCTAAATTCTGCAGAGATTTAAGTCTAGGTAACAACTCATCCACACCCCACCCATTTCGTCCGACAATAACCAATGGATGGCGTTTCTGTATGGCCAGTGGTAATAAAGCATGTCCATCCAGAAGATGTGCAATATTTTTTCTAGGCTGCAATGTGCCAATAAATAAGAAAAATCCGGGACGGAGTTGGTAACGCTTTAAAATCTCGGTGCTTTTTTCCCCAGAAACTTTATCAAAATAACGGGGATCAACACCTAAAGGAGTCACTGAAATACGACTCGGCTCAATCCCAAAATGATGCACAATATCCCGCTTACTTTGCTCGGAGATTGTGATCAAATGATCTGCTGATAAAATGCTTTTTTTAAATAACCAATTTTTCAGGGTTCTCAACCCCGTGGATACCCACTCAGGATGCAAAAATGGAATTAAATCCATCACTGTCGCAACGACTGGAATATCTAAACGAGGGATATGATGATCGGTCGCATGAAATAAATCTGCATGACAATGTAATTTTTGATGAAACAGAGCGGCTTTGACCAGATGAACAGAAACACGTCGAGCCAGAGGCTTGGCTTCACCAAATAGATTGTTCGGCTTAGACACACCAAAAGCGTGTGGAACAATATCTACACCATCAGTTTTCAGGGCATTGAATAGCGCTTGTGTATAAATGCCGATTCCGTCTAAATGACCAGAAGAAAGACCTCGTGCCCATACGGAAACACCATAAGCAATTTTTTTAGACATGACAAGCGGCCTTCAAATTCGTGTACATGTGTGTCAATGTCTCTCTCATGTCGATTTCGGGTACAAAACCGGTCATCTGCTTTAATCGAGTCGGATCACCCGATAAAATGGGAATATCATTGGCTCGCACAAAAGCTGGATTGACACGAACCGTGATTTCATATCCCGCAATCTCATTCATGATTTCAATCACCTGACGAAGGGAATACACTCGACCACTACAAATATTGACAACTTCACTTCGAACTTCTGTGTTTAAGAGCGCATGATATGCACGAACCACGTCACGAACATCAGAAAAATCTCGACTGACTTCGGTATTCCCAAGTTCAATTGTTTTTTCTCCACGGACAAAATGATCCACAATTTTAGGAATTAAAAAACGTGTGTCTTGCCCGAGACCCGTATAATTAAATGGGCGAGTCATAAAAATAGGGAAACGTTCAAACCAAGGACGAACCAAATGCTCCATCGCAAGTTTACTACAAGCATAATGATTCAATGGCGCTGGCGGGACGGTTTCATCCACAACAGAAACAGATGGAACACCATAAATGTTGGCACTGCTTGCAATCAAAATGCGTTTGGGCTCATGGTTTAATCGATCGAGTGCTTCAAGCAAATTCAATGTTCCAATCACATTGACTCCGTAAAAAGCCTCGAGATGCGTATCTCCAACAAAAGAAAGTGCGGCAAGATGAATCACCCAATCAGGACGATAACAAGACAACTCCTCACAAAGAGATTCTTTTTTTGTCAGATCTGACTTTAAAGAGATAACTTCAATACCTTGCGCGGCCAAAAAAGTCGACATGATATGACCCGTGAAGCCTTTTGCTCCCGTCAACAAAGCACGTACCATGACCAACGCTCCTTTAAATCAGCAAATTAAAAAGAATAACCCGCAGCGTTGCGCGTCATATCTGCATCAACCATCATACGACACAGCCCTTCAAGCGAAGTTTTAGCCTCCCAACCCAAAATATGCTTGGCTTTATCCGGGCAGCCAATCAACAAATCGACTTCCGCTGGACGATAAAAAGCCGGGTTAATCTGGACCAAAGTCTTACCGGTCTTGCCATGTCGCCCAACTTCATCTGCACCCGCGCCTTCCCATTCAACCGGAATATCAACCGCCTGGAAAGCTAAAGATACAAAGTCTCTGACTGTCTCGGTGCGGTGCGTGGCCAATACAAAAGTATCTGGTGTTTGAGCTTGAAGCATCAACCACATCCCTTCAACGTACTCTTTGGCATATCCCCAGTCACGCTGAGCATCCAAATTTCCAAGCTCGAGCACGGACGCTTTTTCTAAAGCAATTTTGGCAACCGTATCGGTAATCTTGCGCGTGACAAACTCTCGCCCACGTAAAGGAGATTCGTGATTAAACAAAATTCCGCTGCTTGCAAATAAATCATACGATTCACGATAATTAACCGTCATCCAATGCGCATATAGTTTAGCAACACCGTAAGGACTTCTTGGATAAAATGGAGTGTCTTCGGTTTGAGGAACTGCTTGCACTTTACCAAACATCTCTGAAGTGGATGCTTGATAAAATCGAATTTTAGGATTCACAATCCGAATCGCTTCTAAAAGATTCAAAGCACCCACACCGGTAATTTCAGCCGTGGTGATAGGCTGCTCAAAAGAAACACCAACAAAACTTTGTGCGGCCAAATTGTAAACTTCAGAAGGTTTGGCACGATCCAGCAAACGAATAGCTGCCGACAAGTCTGTTAGGTCGTATTCAACCAAATGCAAATTTGGATGTTTCTCAATCCCTAACGCTTCAATTCGCCAAAAATTAACCGAGCTCGTACGACGATAAGTGCCATATACTTCGTAACCTTTCTCGAGCAAAAGCTGCGCCAAATAGGCACCATCTTGTCCTGTAATCCCCGTTATGACGGCAGACTGCATAACGTATTCTCCTCTATCAATATGGTTGGCTGAAGCCAACTTGAACCTGCAAAATGCACCTGATTTACATTCACCACGGTGAAGAAAAAAGCCATATCACGCCATTCAAAATTTCCGGACAAATGCGTATCACCGTGCGACAATGATGTTTGAATAGAATAACTTCCAACACCTAAATTCATCGGGAAAGCCAGACGAAACAAATAAGATTGCCCGACTTTAGGCTCTGTCAGTACTTGAGCGGTATGCCATGTATTGGTACCGTACATCACTTGCCCTAAACGATCTTTAATACCGTACCCCAAAACTAAGCGTTCAATTGGACTACGGATTTCAACTTCAACACACAATTCGACATGTTCACCAACAGCAACGGTATCAACTGGTAATCCAAGATGATTGTACATCGTCATGGATTTAATTCGTGCTTCACCGGTTCCTGATGTGATTTGTTTTTTTCCACTGTCAAGCACATTCACCACAATCGAGTTTTTGCCTTTTTCTGCAATCAATGCATTGTAATAATCAAACGCCTCTTCAGGAGTTGCATCCAACACAATACGACCTTGATCAAGAAGCAATGCTCGTTGACATAATCCTTGTACCGCATTGCGATCGTGTGACACAAATAGCAGAGATGTCCCCTGAGCTTGAAATCCGCGAATTCGTTCAAAACATTTGTGCTGAAAATAAGCATCACCAACAGAAAGAGCCTCATCCACAATCAGTAGATCAGGACGCTTAATTGTCGCCAACGCGAAAGCCACACGCACTTGCATTCCGCTGCTGTATGTCCGCATTGGCGCATCAAAATAATCACCCACCTCAGCAAATGCTTCTATCTCTGGCATCAATTTTTTAATTTCAGCTAAAGGGATCCCCATTAAACCGGCTGAGTGAATGACATTTTCTCGCCCGGTCAGCTCAGAGCTAAAGCCCATACCAAGCTCTAAAATTGCAGAAACACTGGCATTTAAAACCATATGGCCTTCAGTTGGTTGTAATGTTCCGGTGATCATTTTTAGCAAGGTGCTTTTGCCTGCGCCATTCCGACCAATTAACCCAATCGATTCGCCTGGACCTATCGAAAAAGAAACATCACGAATCACCCAATGCATTGCTTTCGGCTTTAAAGGTAAACCAAGCCAACGCAAAACACGTAACCACTCAGAGGCATATTCGGCATATGCTTTTCCAAAATGATGCACAGAAAGAAGCGTCATAATACATCCACCATTTCAGGACTTGCACGATGAAAAATCCACCCGCCTACGGCCAATACAGCAGTAGAAATAAGCAATACAGCAGTTAAGTCACTACCGCTAGGAACATGATGATACAAAAACAAGGATTGATAGCTTTGGACAATCACCGAAAGCGGATTGTACCCTAAAAGATAACGCAAATGCTCAGGAATAATCGACGTGGGATACACAATGGGTGTTGCCCAAAACCACAATTGCAGTGCGATGGGAACAATATGTGTCAAATCCCTCATAAACACATTCAGTACGCCTAAAATAAGCCCTACTCCAGTTGCAAATAAGGTACACGCGAAAATTAAGCAAGGAAACCAAAGCAACACGTCAAAAGAAAAGTATCCTAAAAACATAAAAATAAAGACGATCGCGCAGAATAACATGAGTTGATTGAACAACGCAGAGCCCAAAACAACACCAAGCAAGGCCATTCGTGGAAACTTCATTTTTTTCATTAGATTTGCTTTGTCGACAAACAAAGTTAGGCAACGCGTCACAATTTCATTGAAATAAGTCCAAGCCAACGTACCACTTAAAAGATAAAGCGCATAAGCGTAACGATTGTTAATGTTGGGAAGTCTAGCCCCCATCACTGTTGATAAAATCAAGGCATAGATGACCACTTGCGACAGAGGCTGTAAGATCATCCAGAAAGCGCCCAAGCGACTACGAGCAAACTTCAATTTGAATTCACTGACAATAGAGGACAGTATAAAACTGCGATAGGCCCAAATGCTCATCAAACCCTGCATGACTAAACCTCAACACGCCCATAGTTGTCTTCAAAACGCACAATATCATCCTCCCCTAAGTATTCACCACTTTGAACCTCGATCATGACTAATGGCAATAACCCTGGGTTTTCTAGACGATGCTTATGACCGGCCGGAATATAAGTAGACTCATTGATACGAACCAAGAAAGACTCTTCACCATTCACAACTTTTGCAGTGCCTTGCACAATAATCCAGTGCTCACTTCGATGATGATGCATTTGTAAACTTAAACTTGCACCAGGCTTCACTTCAATACGTTTAATTTTAAAACGCTCGCCCTCTTCAAGAACGGTGTATGTACCCCAAGGACGATGCACCGTGCGATGTAATTTGTATACTTCATGCCCTTGTGTTTTGAGTTGTTCATACAAATATTTAACATCTTGGACTTGCTCACGGTTTGCAACCAACAAGGCATCGGGCGTATCGACAATAATTAAGTTATCAACACCAACAGCACCCACCAAACGATTGGGACTGCGAATGGTGCAATTATGTGTGTCTTTTAGAACCACATCGCCTAACACACGATTTCCATTGTAATCTGGCGCAACTAAATCGCCCAAAGCTCCCCAAGAGCCGATGTCAGTCCATCCAATTGAGCAAGGAACGACAGCCAGTTTAGATTGGCTCTTTTCGTGACAAATGGATAAAGGCTCCATAACGGCATAATCAAATGACACATCAGGCACATGGCTAAAAAATAGCGGGTCCAAAGCCAATTTACGTTGATCTTTAGAGGATTCTATCGAGGTTTCAAAACAAGCTCTAGCGGCTGAAAGAACGTTGGGACATGCCAATGCCATTTGTTTTAAGACTTCTCCTGCAGAAAAACAAAATAAACCCGCATTCCAGAGATATTGCCCTGATTCAACATATTGTTTCGCATGCAATAAATCGGGTTTTTCAACAAAACGCTGAATCTCAAAGCCAGACGGAGTCTCATCAACAGGAATCAATGGCGCTGAAGCATTTACTTCGATATAACCATAACCAGTCTCAGGACGATCTGGCTCTATTCCAAACGTCACCAAACAACCACTTTCAGCAAGAGCAACAGCACGCATAACCGCATTTTCAAAGGCATCTTGAAACTGAATCAAATGATCGGCCGCCAAAATAAGCATGATGGCCTCTTCACCATACGTGCGAGCAACATATTCAGCTGCAATTGCGATTGCGCCCGCTGTGTTTCGACCAAAAGGCTCTAGGATATATCGTGTTTCAATCTCTTTTGCATTGACTTCTTGGTACTCATCGTCAATTTTAAAATACAAATCTGCGTTTGTAACAGTCAAAATTTCTGCAACATGCGGAATCTCGCTCGCGCGTAGAAATGCTTTTTGCAAAAAACTCTGCCCATCATGTAGACGAATAAATGGTTTCGGATGTAATGCTCTTGAAACAGGCCATAATCTTGACCCAGCACCACCACATAAGATCGTCGGAATGATTTGCATGCAATTCTCCAAATTAATCATCAGCCTTCGTGTCGCAAACGTTCATATAACGCCTGATATCGCGACACCATCTGAAGTCCTGTAAATAAATCCCAATAACGCTTTTCTGCAGCATCTCCCATTCGAGTCGCTGCATCCGGATTTTCCCACATCCAATCCATCGCAGAGCGCAATGCTTTTGGATCGCAAGGCGGGACCACTATTCCCGTTTCGCCATCTTTATTGATGTAGCTTGTACCAGTCCCAATCTCAGTGGAGATCAGCGGTTTTCCAAACATCGCACCCTCGAGTAACGATACACCAAATGCCTCGGAACGTAAATGTGAAGGGAATACAATGCCACTTGCCAATTCCAATAATGCCATTTTGTCTTCTTCTGATACTTGTCCTAAAAAATGAAGATTATTCAGACGAAGTCGAACAGCATGCGCTTTAAGTTCAGCCATCATTGGACCATCACCAACTAAGGCAACTGGATAAGTGCTGTCTTTAAGCGCATCAAGCAAAATATGTAGACCTTTGTAGTAACGCATCACCCCCATAAAGAGGAAAAAACGCGGGCCCAATTGCTGACGCCAATGATGAAGCCGTGCTTTATCTTTTAATTCGTACTGACTTTTAGTCAGACCTATTGGAATAACACTCACTTTATCTCGGTACAATTGAAGCACATCACTCGTTTCGACATAATGAGGGGATGTTGCGACAATGTTATTCATTTGTTTTAAAAAACGATGCATCAGAGGCTTATAAAGTCGCAACATGTTTTTTTGTCGAACAATATCAGAGTGATAGGTCAAAACAGACGGCTTTTGAATGCGCCAAAACAAATGTAACAAATCAGCAAAAGGCCAGGGAAAGTGGTAGTGAATGACATCATAATCTTTTACCAATTTCCCGAAAGAGGTCAAAAGTTTCAAAGAGACCGAATTTGAAGCTAAATTAAATGTTTCTTTGAAACGAAAATTTTCAACCCCTCCCACTCGGACGACAGATGACTCAGGGTATTTTGTCAATGACACAACGGCATGCTCAAAGGCACGCGAATCAGACGATGTGGCGATTTGTGTGATGACTTGTTCAACACCGCCAAAAGAATCGTTTAAAAAAGTTTTATAGACGTGGAGTATTTTCATGAGCGACGTGATACTACATCATCGATCAGTGAAGGTAAAGAAAAAAATCGTGTATAATGCGCCCTCTTCTTCTAAAAAAGGCGTCAACCATGAATTCAGATTTTTTCATTGCACTCAAGCATCGGATGCTTCCCAAGCGCTTGCTCACGATATTGGCTGGAATATTTGCAAATACCCGCTTTTCACTGATAAAAAACTATCTTATTGTGACTTTTATCAAGCATTTTCAAGTCAAGATGAATGAAGCACTCATCGAAATTCCTGAAGAATACCCCACTTTCAATGACTTTTTTGTTCGGCATTTAAAACCTGGTATTCGACCCGTGGCCACCAGTGAGATTGTTTCCCCTGTGGATGGTTGTATCAGCGCTCTGGGGCAAATTCAACATGGCGACTTGCTGCAAGCGAAAGGACGCACTTATAGTGTATCGAGTTTACTGGGTGTGTCGGATGATGAAGGTCGGATTTTTGAGAACGGAAACTATATGACTATTTATCTGTCTCCCAAAGACTATCACCGAATTCACATGCCACTGTCAGCCAAACTTCAGCGAATGACGCATATCCCTGGCGCGTTGTTTTCTGTACAACCCGAAACAACACGTGTCATTCCAAAGCTGTTCGCCCAAAATGAACGTCTTGTCGTTTGGTTTGAAACAGACAAGGGGCGAATGGCGATGGTTCTCGTTGGAGCAACCATTGTAGGCAAAATTGGCACCACATGGACCGGAGATTTGCCTCGAAGCAAGCACATCAAAAATTACGAATACCAAGGCGAACAGATACTCAAATCTTCTGAGATGGGATATTTCAAACTGGGCTCCACTGTCATCATGCTCTTTGAAAAAACTCATCCCATGACATGGGAATCAGATTTATCGATTGGAAGCCCATTGTCAATGGGACAAGCACTGGCTGCTTATCACGACCGCTGATGAATCGTTAAAACAAATTGCGCTCATTTTTGAGCGCGATTTTTCCAGCCACACATCTGATTCAATAGATGCTTGACAAGTGAAAGCGGTCCTGATTCAATCTAATTCAACTTTAATACCTCATTTAAGAAAACGGATGAAACGCAAACTCCTCATATTGACTGTGATAGCATCCATGCTTACAGGTTGCGGGCCTGGACGAACCTTTAAAAAACCGCCTTATAATGCACCGAGCGATGATGCCAGCATAAAATTAGCTGAGGCGGCAAGCTCTGTCAGCGACTCTATGCTTAAAATGGCCAAAATAGAAAAAGAAGTCACGCCACCCTCAACAGATAATCTGCGCACCATTCCGAATGCAGCTCCTCTTCAAGCGCGTGCGTCGGTTGATTGGTCAGGTCCAATTGCCGAAATCACCGAACGAGTCGCCAAGGCCGCTCATTATCGTTTTCGTGCACTCGGTCAGGCCCCTGCCGTTCCGATTTTAATCAGCCTTGATGTAAACAATCGAAGCCTTGCAGAAATTTTAAGAGACATCGATTATCAGGCAGGAAAAAAAGCCAATATTCACGTTTATCCAAACAGTCAGGTTGTCGAATTGCGCTATGCTAAAATTTACTCGTAGTTTATTGGTTGTTCTATTCGCCACACTTGTCGGATGCGCAAAAGTGCCTCAACAAGTGGGCGACACAGAGTCACTGGAAGGCCTAAAGGCAATGGCATACGCCCGAAAACCCTCCGATAAACACCAAAATAAAAAAGAAAAAACAGGCAAAATACGTGAGATGGCACTGCGGGAAATTGCACTCAGTTTAGGTGCACAATCGGGCCTTGCTTATCGAGCAAAAGCGATTGACGATGCTCTGCTAAAACAAACACGTAATCTAGACGCCATTTTTGACTTCAATGCGCTTACACTAGAGCACAATGTATTGCCTCCGGTCTTACTTGAAGGACGACATACATTGAATCTTGCCGATGCCCAAACCATTCGTATTTCCGATAGAACTTATAAGGTCTCAAAACAAGCGCGTTTCATCACAACCCCTCCAAATTGGAGACAATATTTGTGGTTGGATTACACAAAGCCAGAGTACCCACATGTCAGTTTGCTGCCCAATACACCAGAAGAACGTAAAATATGGTGCTTATACATCGACAGAGGTTGGAAAAATGGTGAAGAACAAGCCAATACCATCCTTGAAGAAAACATCGCACGTATCAAAGAAGACTTCAACGGCATGATTTTGTACCGAAAACTGTTGAGCATGAATATGGTATCGCCTCCTTACGTCTCGAATACCGATCTAGGTGTCACTGGAGATAGCCAAGAAATCCACATTGATGACCGAGTATTGCGCATCACAGCTCTTCCTGCTCTCAATGTAAACAGCGAAGAGTGGCGCGCAGCCGTGGCAAAAGATGAAGAAGCCATCGAGCAATTTAATCAAATGGAGCATCGCATTAATTCAACTCAAATTGTGATCTCAAGCAAAACATGGCAGCCTGTTATCGCCCCCATTAACTAATTAGCGAGGGTTATCATGACGATGGAAAAAAGCATGCATGTGAACCTCATGCCGGATGAGCCGACTCGTTTTTCTCCTGTTTTTATGGAAAGGATGCTCGAGCATGCGGAAAAATTGAATGCATCAGATGTGACCATTCAAACCGGTTCGCCAATTTATGCCGAAGTTTACGGTGTGCTCATTAAAATTACCAATCGCCTACTTTCAAATACTGAGCTTGGCGATCTCATTAACGCAATTTACGGCCCAAACGCGACAACTCAGCTGCTGTCCGGACGAGATATTGACACACATTACGAATTTAGACCCAATCGTGGTGTTCGATATCGTTACCGAGTGAATGCAACCCCATGCCTTGTAGAAGGACACGATGGGATTCAGATTACGTTGCGGACAATTCCAACCACGCCTCCAAAGCTAGATACAATGGAGCTCCCCGCCAATGTTCTAGAGGCAATTGCCCCCCAAGAAGGAATCGTGTTTATAACAGGCGCTACAGGTTCAGGAAAATCAACATTACTGGCGTCGATTATCCGTGATTTGATTGAAAAAGAAGATTCAAACCGTAAAGTGCTGACCTACGAAGCTCCTATTGAATTCGTTTATGATGAGATCGAGACCATTTCATCTATTGTTAGCCAATCAGAGATCCCTCGTCATTTACCCTCGTTTGCAGATGGTGTCCGAAATGCATTACGGCGTAAACCAAGACTGATCATGGTTGGAGAATGTCGCGACGCAGAAACCATTAGCGCTGCACTTGAAGCCGCTCTGACGGGTCATCCAGTCTATACCACACTGCACACATCGGGTGTGGCCGAAACGATGAGGCGTCTTGTCACGTCTTTTTCGGGGGAAGAACGTTTAGGTCGAACCATTGATATCTTAGAAACTATTCGCCTGTGTATCTGGCAAAAATTGGTGCCAACGGTCGACGGCAAACGTGTGGCATTGAGAGAATACTTGGTTTTTAACGAACAAATTCGTGACATGCTACTAGAAAGCGATCCCAATACGATTACCAGCACAACACGCAAACTCGTGCGTCAACAAGGACAGCTGATGACGGTCGATGCACAAAAGAAATTTGAAGAAGGGGTCATCAGCGAACGCACTTATAAATTGATTATTGCAGGCACAAAACAACAAGAATAGACTCTTGGAAACGCCTATCCTCCACCCCCACCCATACCAACACCAGACTCATCGTCCTTTTTCTTACCCATAAGTTTTTCAGCACCTTTACCAAGATACCCACCCGCCTGTTTGGCCATCTGAGCTGCGGCATCGGTTGTCGGTTGAATGGCCTCTTTCATCTGGCTTTTGCCCTCTTCTGCCCACTGGGTGGTCTCTTGACCAGTTTGTTCACTTTGCCCGCCAATCCAGCGTAACACTTTGTCAGGTAAAACCGCAATTAAAGTAAATGATTTTTGTACGATCGTCAGATAGGTCGTGGTATATAACAAACTTGAAAAGAAAAAACTGAAAATATACGCCCAAGGCATTGTTGCATCACCCCAACCAGAAGGACCCGTCATGTAACTAAAGATATTTTGAAATCCAGCGCTCATCAACCAAACACCGACATAACTAAGCGCAATACCCGCAATATAACCAATCACCATCATCCCCGGACGTAAAAATACGTTCAGCAAAATCATTAATCCCTGTTCGCTTTTACCCATGGCATCGTGTCCCTCTGGGTATGCAACACCCAATGCCACAATGGGGGCGGCAACCATCGCTTCAATGACCGTAATTAACCAACCAATGGCGCCAAACATAAACAGCATATAAGGTAGGAAAGGAATATAATAAGCGGTAATAAATCCAATCCCAAGCATGGCACCAATCCACGCAAAGAAAATAGGAACAAGCAATGTCAGCAAAGCAAAGATTGGCGGTCCGGCATAAGGTATCATCGCCGCTGTCGCAGCAGCTATCGCCATACCAATCCACGCAGAAGAGGCAAAATTGATGTAAGTGATTCCCATTTTTGCCAAAGCAACAACAGGATTAATTCCTTCTGTATCTAAGATTTTAATCCCTTCCACGAAAATATAAGTAAAACCATAAATGACTCCATATATCAAAGCATTCGCAAGATACATCAAAGCAACCGCAATAAGTTCAAGAAACGTATTTAATAAATTCAAAATGACGTCATTAATCAATAGATCTGTCAGCCAAGAGGTGTTGAAAAAACAAATCCCCATAAAACGAATCTCACAAGAACCTCTACCACTCGCTTTCGGTATGGCAAAGTTCGGTTTAAGATTCATATCGGCCGGCGTCAAATTATTCAGATTAAGCTTTTTCATCCCAGGCTCACCTGGCAAAACCAAATTCAGCGAGTTATCAACATATCCATACACCGTACTTGCAGCGGTCCCCGATGCAATGGGGTAGCTTGCATTCGCGCTTGAAAAAGACGGTTGTGAAACCGATTTCTGTGCAGATCCGTCGATCAAGTAGACAATTTGGTCGAGGGGTGTCTCGTCGTTATTAAAATAGATACACAAGTTGGCATAAGGCCCCGAGCACGACGATTTTTGAAAAACTGAAGTAATTTGACTCAAATCAAATGTAGATTTATCAAGACCAGAATTTTGGTCGACTTCGTTTGTCGGAGAAGCATTCCCATTCAGCTGCACCAAGTTGAAAAAATAACTACCCGCCATGATCCAACCGGTTTCTTCTGCTGTTTTCAAAAACTCACGAATGTTGTTAGCCGTTGTGGCATTTTGTGCTTCGCTCATGAGCTTCAAGGTAGGCGCCATCATCGTGTTATAATCCGCCATTGCGCCCTGAAACTCTGTTCCTTGCAACAACACGGCGATGGATGCAGATGTTTTAGGACCCGCGCCCCAACTGGTACAACTATCAGAACCTGATTGACACAATACACTTCCATTGAGAGGAACCCCGAACTGATCAACAGCCACTAAAGAGGCATTGTTGGTGTTCGATGCTTTATTAAGATTAATTTGAGGGTCGTTGTTGACCATTAACTCTGCCGTTGTGGCCAAAGATGTATACATTTGTTGAACCGCCATGCCGCGCGTCAACTTGACCACGTCCATATCTGTTGTCGTCATGCTTGAAATAACGGGTGTTTCGACTTGCTTGGTTTTGCCACCAAAATTCACTTGTTTGGTGGTTGTCAACGCATCGGTATTGACTGCATTCCATGCCAATGTACCGCAAATCCCATTTAAAAAGGCATACACCGAGCTAGAATCAAGATTGGGCATGGTCACAGAGTAAGATGAAGGCGAGCTGTCACCAGACTCGGCATCCATTTGAACTTCGAGTGGATTAACGGAATTAATAAAATCAGGCACCGGATTATCACAAAAAGCCTGCATGGTTGCAGATGGGGTTCCTGCACAAGGGCCACTGGCTTCACCATTGCTTGTGGAGGCTTGATCAAGATACGATTGACGTGTATTTTCCAATTGTTTTTGCAATCCGAGCATACAAACTTGACCGTAAAGAATTGTGGCGGCCCCGCTGCCAATGGTGTTGCCACCGGTTTGTGTAACCGTATTGAGCGAAGAGCTCGCTTTAATAATGACGCCACCTCGGTTGAGATAATTTAATGCACTCCCCCAAATTTTATCTGCGACACCGACGCCTTGCACCACAACCCACATGACAAAAATTTGCATCAAGCAATAACCAGAGGTTTTAGGGATAAGTAACGCAAGACCTATCACGGTACGAATCGGCACCCAAATAGAAGACCATTTGTGTCCCAACATCTCCCCTTCATGCGCAGTATTCATGGTTGATACAATGATGATGTACATGATCACAATTCCACCCAAGGCTAAAACGGCAGAATTAAATACAGCCAGCATGGTTCCCATGATCTGACTGCCAGTACCATGCAACACACCATCAACAGAACCAAAAATATTACCCAAATACACAATAGACGCATCGCCCGTGGTGGGTGTAAAAGCCATGGCTTGGCTTGTATAAAGTGTGTCCGATGCAAGGGCACAGAAAGGTAAAAGCAGTAGTATGAATAGCCAGTTCATGCGTTTCATTACTTTTCTCCTCGCACACCATGTCGATACCACTCACGAACAGAGCAGCCAAGCTTGCGTTCTTTGATCTGAAAAAACCAAAAATGATATCGAAATGCCATCGCAAATGCCAATCCGGTCACGGAAAATGTCAGTAGGAATCCTAGAAAACTACCATTGAAAAGTTGAAATAACGTATAAATCAACAGCAAAACCCCGCATATCGTCAAAAAGACACTGGTGCGAAATAATGTTTTTTGACGAACTAAAAGTGTTTCTTCGGTCAGACCAAGGCGCTCTTGTGCCTCTACAAAAGTTTCTTGTTTTTTTTCATTCGACTTGGTTGCATTTGGAACGAACATCTTTTTAAACGAAGACACAATAAAATACCAAAAAGATTTAAGGCCATCCGTCCCTATCCACATTCGAAAGTCAAAAATTTTTGATAAAACCTGTTTTAACGTGCGTCGCTCTCGCTTTTTCATAATTTTTACGATCTTCCGTTGGACTTTTAAAACGAATACCACATAATATGAGGATAGATAGGAGTCTTCTGAGTATCCACCAAATAATCGTAAAAAAAGAGTAAATTATGCCCGATCTGAGTCATGAAGCATGCTTACACTATTGGTTTGACTACCCAGACCCCACAATATATCGTGTTATTGCATTTATGGAAAGCGTGGAACACTGGACAGTCGATGGAGATCCTGATCTTGAAAAAGCCATACAAGATCTTGGGAATGAAATTGATGAAATCTCGACTATCGATCTTGATAAACTAGCAGAAACAGACAATTTTATACGTCTTGTGGCTTATCTAAAAACAGGACGAGGATTACGTATTTTACAGGCACTGGATACGGCACACCCAGGTAGCGCATCTAAAATTCTCGTGCACGCAGAAGAAAGTAGCATGGGGATGCCTGATGATCCGGCAAGCTTTTTTCTAAAACGCAATATTATATTTGAACGCCTACGTTTATTGTCTCGAACATTTGATGAATCTAGACGAAAACTCATTGCTCGCGCATTAGAAGGGGACGACCAATAATGAAGCCAAATTTTTTCAAAATATCCGCTTTAGCGGTCTTATTGACAGCAAGTCTTCATGTCCAAGCCGATGATGGAACTTCAGATGCGGACGATGATTTAAGTCTTCTGTTGACAAATTTAGGCTCTTATTTGGGCTATCAACTCTCTGGGCAGTATCAGGGGCAGACGCCTTACGCTCAATTGTTAAATGTGACGTATTCACAAAATCTTGTGATGAATCTGATGTACTCGTTATTTGGCGCATTGCCTGTCAATGCCTTCAATACAACACTGTCGCAATTTATTCCGGCCTCAAACAACAGCAATCCAAGTTTGACACAATTGAACAATATGGCGAATACCACATTCTCAACCGCAGGTTACAGTTCCGGTGGAGAAAGTTCATCGGTCGGTGTCAATCCTTTAATTGATCAAGAAAACTATCAAAACGATCCCACGAACCAGGCCATTTTAAATAT
This sequence comes from uncultured Legionella sp., assembly GCA_964513205.1. Classification (GTDB taxonomy): domain Bacteria; phylum Pseudomonadota; class Gammaproteobacteria; order Legionellales; family Legionellaceae; genus JAGVJT01. The sequence goes on from CAZELP010000016.1 coordinate 25,362, forward strand.
ACTGGGCACACCTGACTATACATTTTGTATGAACAATGACGGAACAGCGTGGCTTTCGGATTGCAACTTCCTTTACAATTACAATGTGACCAATAATGTTGTGGGCAACACACCTACACCGAATAATTTCTTTAGCTACTCATTCAATCAAAACGTCATTCCACAACTCAACAGCAACACGTTGATGGCTCCATTGATGTATGATACATCTACCGCGGTAGGAAGCACGGGTTCAACGGGAAGTTTGACTGCCTCAACACAAATTCAAGAAGCGGCAAACTTTATTCGCTATGCAACTTTTGGCACAAAACCTGTCGATCTTCCCTCTTACCAAAATTACGCCTCAGTTTACAGCATCGCAAACAGCACGACAGCGGCGCCAAAAGACGTAGCAAAAGCAACAAATGCGATCAATAGCTACATTACAAGCCTCAGAACATACGCGTCCATCGCTTCTGTTCCCACAAGTAATTTGTATTACCTATTGTCAAAAAGAATGCCACAGACGTCTCCGACTGGCAATAAAGAGCAAACCAGCCAAGCATTGAACGAATTTATTATGGCGACTTATCGATTATCTTCACAAAACACACCATCAGGCGGCACGCCTTGGATCACGTCCATTAACGAAGCCTCTCCTGCAACGGTTGGAAAAGAAATCGCCATGTTGCTGGCTGAAATCAATTATCAGCTCTATCTCAACCGCCAACAAGAAGAGCGTCAGCTGCTTACAAATTCACTGATTTTAATGTTAATGAATCGAAATCAAGTGCCGAATTTTAATCCTGACAACATCGGGGATACCAAATCTGACTAAGATCGGTTGACTACTCCGCAGATTGATATCGATTTTGAAGAGAGCCCTCGTGCAAGGGGGGCTCCTTCTGTCTCGATAAGTCTTTTTCCAACCGCTCAATTTTAGAAAAAACCTCTTGTACTTGTATTAACCGCATAGCAACTTCTCCATGTACATGCGTACCCCATGGACAAGTCTCCATGGTTTTTCCAAAAACGGCTTCAACAGCAGCGGGATATTGATCAACCGCATAATGGAGAAAAGGATATGGACCAGAAACCCCAACATATGTAACAGCATGCAAAGCAATCACAGGCGTATTCACCGCAGCAGCCATATGTGAGGGACCTGTATCAGGACAAATCACAAAACGAGCCTTCTGTAAAACGGCAAGCAGTTGTTTCGGTTTTGTCTGACCAATTAAATTCACGACAGGCACTGAGCTCGCAATCGCCTCCCCTAGCGCTTTGTCATATAAAGAAGGGCCACCTGTTAACACAATTTCATATCCATATCGATTCTTTATATGCAGAGCGACTTCAATATATCGTTCAATTAGCCAAGAGCGCTCAGGCTTACTGGCCGCAGGATTTAATACAACAAAGGGTTGTGATGGAATTTGCTGACAAGCCCAATTTAGTGCTTCTTCTGGAATGGGTAAATCCCAACGTAATACAGATTTTTGAATCCCCAATGCATGTGAAAATTTCAAAAATCCTTCGAGCGTATGATCTCTTCCAGGTTTAATGGATTCATCAATAAACCAACCATGCCCATCTTTTGCACGCTTTTTGTCATATCCAATTTTACGTTTTGCAGAAATACAGGGATAAAGTAAATTTGCACGAAAACTTGCTTGAGCCGCTAAAAGCACATCGAACGTCCGCCCCTTCAACTGTTTCCGAAACCGCCAATAATCAGCCAGATGCTTGGGCTTCTCAATGACAATAAATTCAACGCCATCCAAACCCGAAACAAGAGAATATGCAGGCTCAGAAATGATCCAGGTTAAATTTGCATCCGGAAGAGACTGTTGAAGCGTGCGTACCAAAGGAACGAACATCAAGACATCTCCAAGAGCAGAGAGTCTGACAAGACAAATATCAAGCGCCATTTTTTAAAATATAATGAGTGCCGCAATAAGGACAAGTTTCTTTTCCGGTACGCTCGATTGGTAAATATACTTTGGGATGTGCATTCCAAAGCGATACCTCTTTTGTCGGACAAGACAAGGGCAAATCACGGGAGTCGATCACCACTGAGGTTTCGCTACAAGGTGTTTTCTGATTGTTAGTGGACATAATTTCCTCAAGTCGTATGTTTTTCAAAATAACAAAGCAAATCTTTTTTTGTAGATGAAAGATTTTGTGGGTCGAGTAGCCGTATTTCGGACCATCCTCTAAGCCATGTCAGTTGCCGTTTCGCCAACTGTCGTGTCGCTGCAATACCGCGATCAATAAACCCCGTATAATCAACTATCCCATCAAGATAATCAAGTGCTTGACGATACCCGACCGAACGCATTGCAGGCATCGAGGGATCGAGAGGCCAATTTTGAATTAATTGATCCACTTCATCTAAAAAACCCAATCTTAACATGCCATGAAAACGCTCAGCAATGCGTTGATGCAACCATCCTCTTTCATTTGGAAATAGGCCTGCGTTTATAAAATGCAGCGCGCTTTTGGATTTTTGCTCTTGAAAATAAGATGACAACGGCTCTCCTGTCGACAAGTAAACCTCTAATGCCCGCAATATCCGCTGCGAGTCGTGAGGATGCAATCGATTTGCAGTAACAAGATCAATCGATTTTAGCCAGTCATACAAACCATCCAATCCCTGTTTCTCTTTTTCATCTGCTAAACGCGCACGTATGGCCGGATTTGTTTCCGGCAATACATTTAATCCGTTCTGTAATGCTCGAAAATACATCATCGTCCCCCCGACCAAGAGAGGGGTGCGACCACGTGCATGAATGTCGTTGATCAATCGCAAAACATCTTCACAGAACGCCGCGGCAGAGTAGGTTTCGATTGGGGTTCGAATGTCTATCAAATGATGAGGATATTGAGACAATATTTCCGGCGTTGGTTTCGCCGTACCAATATTCATTTCTCGATAAATCAAAGCCGAATCGACACTCACAATTTCTAAAGACAGATTAGAAGAAAGCTCGCAGGCCAAATCAGTTTTACCCGATGCCGTAGGTCCCATTAAACACAATACAACGTTACTCACAACAGAATCTCCCACACATTTCTTCATCGAGTGGGATGGTATAGGGCATTTTTCCTTGTTTCTGCATACCTACATGCCAATAATCCCAAAATATTGCTTTTTCATCTTCAGTCATTCCATCCAAAGTCCACGCATCAGCAGAAAATAAGTGTTCTAAAAAAGGCTCAGTTGAAGCGGAGACAAACGGCAAATGCGCAAAAAAATAATGTAAATCCAGCAAAGGAATTGCCGCTGGAATTGCATTGATTTTTAAACGCTCTCGAGACTCCAGAACGCAATCAAAACCAAACTCAGCTAACAAAGAGTGAAATTTTTCTAAAATCGAAAAAGAATCAGACAGCATCAAAGAGACTGGCACAAGCAAGGGACGATTTGGCCATGGGAATGGTAAGTTAGCGCACATCTCAAGCTGCGTTTTACGTCTTAAGTGAATCAAATCAACCAAAAAGGGAGTCTGCTCAAATTTTAAAATTGCATAACGTGAATTCAGTGTCATCCAAGCACCCGATGTTTCCACGAGTGGCTGTGTTCTAACTGAAGCGTAGGACTGGGATTGAGTCATAACACGAGCAGGAACATGAATGGCCTGACGCAAAGCCGTGTCAATCGCCGTATAGATAAAATCATGTACTAAACGAGGCTGCGCAAAACGCACTTCGTGTTTAGTCGGATGCACATTCACATCGACTTGATTGGGAGGGATATGTAAGTATAATGCATATAAAGGATGCTTGCCTTGATGTATTTTGGTTTCATATGCCATTTTTATCGCATGCATTAACAATTTATCTCTCAGCATTCGCTTATTGAGATAAATCCATTGTCGGTCCGACTGACTTCTAACCCAATCTGGATGACCGACCCAACCCGTTAACCTTAAATCATCCCGATGTGCATCAATAGAAATAGCGTGATCTAAAAATGTTTTACCAAAGAGTTTTTTAAGGCGATTTTGATCTGTCTCTTCATTAATTGCACGGGGAAGATTCAGTTTAGTTTGGCCATTATGGATGAGTGTCAACCCAACTGTAGGTTCAGCCAGAGCAAATCTTTTGACAACAGACTCAATATTCGCATATTCAATCGCCTCTGGTTTTAAAAATGTTTTTCTAACCGTCGCATTATAAAATAAATCGCGTACTTCAATGGTCGTACCTTGAGCTCTGGCAGCTGGACGTATCGTCAATTGCTCTCCTTCGACAGCCAGAGATGCAGCATGCGACTCTGTTTTGCATTTTGAAAGCAAGAAAACTCGCGAGACTGATGCAATACTAGCCAGTGCCTCACCTCTAAACCCCATGGTATTCAACGTAGATAAATCATCTAGTGCTCTTAATTTGCTCGTTGCATGAGGAGCGAAAACCAACGGCAAATCATCGGGATGAATACCCACTCCATTGTCGCTTATGATAATGTGATTAAGACCACCAAAACCAATGTCAATCGTAATGTGGGTACTCTTTGCGTCAAGCGCATTTTCCAACAGCTCTTTTACAACAGAAGCCGGAGACTCGATGACTTCACCTGCAGCAATTTGGTTTGCAACATGCAATGGAAGTGCTTGGATACGAGCGATCATGCCAAACGACTCGCCACTTTCTGAAAAAGATTTTGAGTGGGCGCTAAAGATAATGTTTCAAGGCGTGTTCCATGCGGTGGATGAGCCCAAAAATAACGTTTCAGTCCCATCACGATTGCTTCGGATAAGCGCATTTGATAGCGTGCATTGGATAAATTCATTGCCTCAGTAGGGTTTGAAATAAAACCAGTCTCAACCAAGATAGAGGGCGTATCCGGGGACTTTAATACAACAAAACGAGCCTGCTCAACATGGTGGTTATGTAAAGTTGTAATTCTTCCTAAAGCTTGCAAAACCTCGCGCCCCATCTCAAGGCTCGCTGAGATTGTGGCCGTCTGAGACAAATCAAGTAGCACGGAACGAATCAAACCATTTTTGTCATCTAAATGTTTTAAATTCACACCACCCAACTCTGAATAGTTTTCTTTTTCCGCTAACCACCTTGCAGCCTCACTTGTAGCCCCTCTAGGAGAAAGTGCAAACACAGAGGCGCCATGAGAATGCGCATGAATAAAAGCATCCGCATGAATGGAAATGAAAATATCGGCATTGTGTTGACGAGCAATGTTTAAACGTTCACGTAATCCAATATAATAGTCGCCATTGCGCGTCAATATTGCGCGCATGCCAGGTTGTTTATCAATCAAACTTTTCAGTGATTTTGCAATCCCCAAAGTAATTTGTTTTTCTTGACGATGTTGAGGCCCGATTGCACCCGGATCATGTCCACCATGACCTGGATCGATAACCACCACCACATCACGAGAACCTCGTCCTGAAGCCTTCGTGATCACAGGGTGATGCTGTACGACTGACGGGCTCGTCTTTGTTACAGCACGTGAGACTGAAGTCGCCGGTACTGACACAGACGAAACAGCAGAACCTGCTTTTGTTAAGTAAAGTGACAATTGAGTCCCTTCTTTTTGCGCTCTTATCTTGACAGGTGCACTAACATCAAAGACCAAGCGAAGTGTGTCTGGTGTAGGATGACCTTGTCTTGTATAGCGAATAAGACCTTGTGTCGGTAACTGTACATTTGAGATTCGAGTCGTTGTATTTTGAAGATCGAGAATGACTCGATCAGGATTTTTTAATGTAAAAAAACGATACTGGAAAGCACCTGAAAACTGGCATTTAACCAGCGATTGTACTTGATTGTTGCGTTCAACAAAAACACGCGAAAGTACCGCGGCATTGACCATTGAGGGCAAAAAAAGAAAAAAAAGAAATAGGCTTCTTTTTAAACACGCTAACAGACGTGATTTGCGAAAAAAGTCTGGTCTCCTTTTATAAAATTGTTTGATCATAATTCCTCGATACAGAGGTTAATATGTGTTGAGCCGCTGGCGTATTTGCTGTTAGATAAAGACGACGCTGTGTATCCAAAGAAGTTGAACTACTCTCTAATTTTATACTCAAATCATAATGCAAGAGATTTCTGGCTCGCTCAGGCCATTCAATAAAGCAAATCGCATCGGTGCTCAGATAATCTCGAAATCCCATACATTCCAATTCTTGAAAATCTGATAATCGATATAAATCAAAATGATGAATCTTACAGTTCGTATCATAAGATTCGACAACAGAAAATGTTGGGCTTTTAATTGGTCCAGAGACTCCCAAGGCTCGAATAATAGCCCGAATTAGGGTTGTTTTTCCAGCACCTAAATCACCTTGAAGAGAGACAGTGAATCCTGTTGGGAGATGAGGAGCAAGAGCTTTTCCCCAAGCATCGGTATCTTGTTCGCTTAGCAAATCAAACGACACTGTATTGAGAGTCATTTATTCGACCAATTTTAAATCAGGTTTCCCTCGTTTGCGCGATCCGGAAGTGGATTCAGTCTGCTCTTCCGGAGAAGAAGGTGGATCATAATCTTCGCCAAACTCCATACCACGACCATTTTCTTTTGCATAAATGGCAAGAACAGCGCCTGGATGCATTGAAAGCTGCATAGTCTGCCCCGAAAAACGCGTGGTAAAGACAATCCTATCATTTTCAAGATGCAATCCCCGACACGATTTTGGGGAAATATTGAGAATAATACGTCCTCCGTTGACATACTCTTGAGGGACCTCTGTCTCAGGATATTCAGCATTTACAAGCATGTAAGGTGTCAAATCATTATCGACTATCCAATCATACATGGCTCGAATCAAGTAGGGTTTATTCGACGTCATGGTCATGACTAAGCCACCCTAAGTTGTCGTTCTGTTTCTGTTAAGCTTGATTGAAAAGAATCACGCTTAAACAAACGTTTCATATAAGCAGACAATCCAGGGTTTGTTTCTGGAACATCGATTCCCAAATGAGACAAACGCCACAATAAAGGTGCCAAAGCGCAATCAAGCAATGAGTATTCATCACTCAAAAAGAAAGGCTTATCTAAAAATAAAGGCTCGAGCATACTGATACTATCCCAGAGTTGTACCCGGGCTTGTGCTTGCGCTTCGTCTTTTGTGGACAAGATTGTGTAATACAATGCGTACCAGTCTTGTTCGATACGATACATCATTTTACGAGCTTCAGCTCGCGCAACAGGATAAACCGGCAAAAGAGGTGGGTGAGGAAAACGCTCATCCAAATACTCCATGATGATTCTGGCTTCGTATAGAACCAAATCTCTGTCGATTAATGTGGGGACAGTGCCATAAGGGTTAATCTCAAACAACGCATTAGATGGTTCATTTTTTTTGGTCGGAAGAATTTCAACATTCACACCTTTTTCTGCTAACACAATTCTGACCTGATGACTGTGTAAATCATCATTATCTGAGTGCAAAGACATCACCGTGCGTTTAGTAATAATCGCCATCTAATGTTCCTTAAAAAAATTTGCGTTCGTTAACCCTCCGTCAATTATATCACGTTCTCATTTTTTTGTGTTTATTTTCTTCTGAATTAGTCGGTATAAGCAATAAAGAACTATATTTAAACAAAAAAGCCAGGATAATAACCAAAAGCCTATTTCTCGACGCGTTTGACTGCTTGGATCGGCAACGAAAGACAAATATGCACAGAGATCGTCAATCACTCTGCTTTTTTGTTCGGCGGAAAGCATTGAGAAAGGATTTGGCATTTTCAGATGAGGCAATAATAAATTATTCTCACCGTAAATGGCTTCAGGATCGGGATAAAATCCACGCAGATACGCGTCAACCCAAGAGCGTCCTCGATAAGTCATCACCAAAGACAGATCGGGCGGCATCTTTCCAAACCACTGAACAGCATCCTGAGAGGGCAAACTGACATGGACGGGAGGCAACGCATATTGAAGACGATGACAACCCGCACAATAAACAGTATAAACTTCCTCTCCTCGTTTCCAGCCTGAGTCAAAAGACCATGCCAACGAGTGAATAAGACACAAACATAAGAAAAGATAATGTTTCATCGTAATGTCACAAATGCACCAAAGTAAATGAGTATAACCACACGAGTCAGCCATACTGTCCATGGCGTCATTTCTAAAAGTCCTAAAACGCCCAAGCCAATCAAACTGAAAACCAATGCCGAAAAACGCAATAAACCACATGACCGTTCACTTCGATGCAGCCATGGCAGACAAAATAAAACACCGATACTCAAACAAAATAAAACGATCCCCCATTCCTTGGATGGAACAGCTCTTAAAATTGCATAAAAAGGTGCAACATACCAAAGTGGATGAATATGGTTAGGAGTAATAGACGGATCTGCAGGAAGGCTATTTAAAGGTTCAATGAAATAGCCCCACATGGTCGGGAAAAAGCACACGACCGTAAAAAATAGAAATAAAAAGACTGCTGATGCCAACCCATCTTTTATTGTATAAAAAGGATGAAACGGAATATAAGCAGAATCAGGTAATGGTTTTCTCGTCGGGTTTGTCGATCCTACATGCCGCAGTGCACGTAAATGCGCCTTGATAATAAAAAAAACAATTGCCGGCAAAATCAGCGTATGTAGTACATAGAAACGATGCAACGTGATATCGGAAACCACATAATCACCTCGAAACCAAATCAAAATCTTTTCACCCACATAAGGAATAGCCGTTAGAAAAGAAGTAAAAACTTGCGCGCCCCAATAAGACAATTGCCCCCAAGGCAAAACATACCCTAAACAAGCTTGTAAAATTAGTAAAACAAATAATCCCATCCCCAGTAGCCAAACAAGCTCTCTGGGTTTACGGTAAGAGCCATACCAAATGCCGCGAAAAAGATGTAAATATAGCAGCACAAAAAGGAATGAAGCACCCGTCGTATGTGTATAACGAAATAGCCATCCCCAATTCACATCTCGAAGCAATGTCTGAACGGAGTCAAATGCCGCATTAGCCGATGGAGTATAAAAAAACATAAGCCAAATACCCGAAACCGCTTGGATGGTGAGCACTAAAACCAACAATACGCCAAAAACATAGAAAAAATTAAGATTGTTAGGAACACGATATTCTAAAAAATGGCGACGAAAAAAATCACGATAAGGTAAGCGTGAATCAATCCAATCTGAAAAACGACTCATGTGTGATGCTCTCCAATCTCTATCCAACGGTGATCAATCACACGATAAGGAGGAACCTCTAAATTTAATGGTGCAGGCATGTCTTTATAGACACGCCCAGATAAATCAAATTTTGAACCATGACAAGGACAAAAAAATCCCCCGCTTTCTTTTTCTGGTTCATATATAGGCGTGCACCCTAAATGTGTGCATAAACCAACTAACACCAGAAACTCTGGCTCAATAGAGCGATAAGGATTTTGAGCATTTAAAGGTTGTTGTGTACTTAATGAATCCGGATCTCGCAATAGTGGGTTGGGTGCGGTCAAAAAAGCTAACATTTGTGGTGTTCGACGGATAATCCAAATTGGCTTTCCTTGCCACATCACGGTCATCTTCTCACCGGGCGCCAGTCCCCAAACGAACACTCGAATAGGTTTTGCTTTTAGGCGTGTGCGTGCATTTGGTAACCACGAAGAAAAGAAAGGACGAAAAGCACCGATGAGCCCAATGGTGCCTAAAACACGTAACAATTGCATCAGAAATCGCCGCTTTTGTTCATCAGAAACTAAACGTTGATCAGAGGCGCAATGCGGGTCACACCTCTTATCAAAGCGCACAAAGAAACGACCGAAATATTGCAGCCACATTCGGTAAAAAAATTTGATTTTTTGACGATATTTCGTAAACGAACAATTCACTGTATATACCCAATTCGTCTTCAGGGCCTAAAAAAAAACCCCTAAACAGGGGCTTTTGAATGGTGTGCTTCGAATTAACGCTTCGAGTATTGAGTTGCTCGACGTGCTTTGTGAAGACCCACTTTTTTACGTTCAACACGACGAGAATCACGTGTGAGCAATCCTCTCGCACGCAATTTTCTTCGGAAAGAATCTGGAGAAGGCTCTTGATCTTCTGGCAAATCTGATTCGTCATAAGCAACCAACGCACGCGCGATTCCTAAACGAATGGCACCAGCTTGACCAGCAATACCACCACCCACAACTGTTGCGTAAATGTCAAACTTAGAGAGCATATCGACAGTTTCTAAAGGCTGACGAATGATCATACAAGAAGTTTGGCGTCCAAAGTATTCCTCAAGAGGACGACGATTAACGACAATTGTGCCTTTTCCTGGACGTAAAAACACGCGAGCAGATGAGCTCTTACGGCGACCAGTACCATAGTATTGCGTTTGTGTCATAATTATCCCTCAATCTCTAATACTTGCGGTTGTTGTGCAGCATGAGGATGCTCTGAACCCGCGTAAACTTTCATTTTTCGATACATCTCTCGACCCAAAGGATTTTTGGGCAACATGCCTTTAACGGCACGCTCGATGATACGAGTTGGATCTTTCTTCTGAAGCTTGTCAAAAGAAATTGATTTAATTCCACCAGGAAAACCTGAATGGTGGTAATAAATTTTCTCTTTATGCTTACGGCCTGTGACAATTACTTTGTCAGCATTTGTAATGACGATGTAATCGCCTGTATCCACATGAGGCGTGTATTCTGCTTTGTGCTTGCCACGTAAACGACGAGCAACTTCAGTGGCCAAGCGGCCTAATACTTTATTGCTGGCATCGATAACAAACCAGTCACGTTTTACTTCGTGCGGCTTAGCGCTAAATGTTTTCATGCAATGAACTCCATACTACCTGGGTCACCCAGTTCTTGAACGGGCGATTTTAACCAAAAACAATTCAATTCACAAGTCTAATGTCGAATTAAATTCCAAAAACAAATTAAGTGAGCAATAAACGCTCAACTAGCACTCCTTTCATAAGGTGCATTTCGATGATTTCATCCAGATCGGAAACACTTTCGTAAGTGTACCAAACCCCCTCTGGATAAACGACCAAACAGGGACCTTGAACACAACGACCAAGACAGCCTGATTGACTGACTCGGATTCGGCCAGGACCGTGCGCATCCAACTGGATAAGTTTATCTTTGAGATACTGAACGTAAGGCAGACCGCCCACATCAGCACAACACTTTTTTCCGGAATCTTTTTGATTCACGCAAACAAAAACGTGACGAGTATAATGCATACCAAAATCCTACGACCGAACCCCTTCACCAATTTGGGCTTTTAATTTTAAACCTGGTTTAAATGTAACAACACGACGCGCTGTAACCGGAATTTGTTCGCCTGTTTTAGGGTTTCGACCGGGACGCTCATGCTTGTCTCGCAAAATAAAATTTCCAAAACCAGATAATTTAATTGAAACACCTTGAGATAATTCGGTACGAACCGTTTCAAAAAACTGCTCGACCAATAATTTGGCATCCTGTTTATTTAATTGTATACGCTCAGAAAGTACATCAACCAATACAGCTTTACTCAATGCATTCATGATTTACTCCCTCAAGGTCACGGACAAATCCGAACCCAATTTAGCCACAAGCGCTGCCATCAGCTTATTGATTTCTTCATCTACCAATGTACGCTCATCACTTTGCAAGGTCAAGGCTATCGCAATGCTCTTCATCCCAGCAGGTAAATGAGGTCCCATATATTGATCAAAGACATCAAATGCTTTCAAATTCTCAGTAGGAATCACTGCGCGCACAATAACCTCAAGCGCATCAACAGGTGTAGACTCGAGCATCAGTAAAGACAGATCTCGACGAACTTGAGGATATTTGGACACTTTTTGATAGCGAACCGTAGGCGCATCAATCGGCGCAACTTCAAATTCAAATAAAAAGACATCTTGATCGCATTCTAGTTCATCCATTAACTTGGGATGCAAAGCGCCCATCCAACCGATGGCAACACCGTCAAGCATAATGCGCGCCGATTGACCTGGATGCAGTGCCGGATGAGCTTCAGCCACAAAACGCAGCTTATCGTCAAGATGGAAACGACTAAACAATGCTTGAACATCTCCTTTGAGATCAAAAAAATCAAAAAGTCGAGCTTTCTCACACCAGTTCAACCCACCTAAGGTACCACTCAAGATTCCACCAAACATCACACGTTCAGTCAATGCTTCTTCTATTTGAAAAACAACACCTGTTTCAAAACAACGAATACTGGTTTGTTGACGATTTTGATTGTGCAGAAGACTTGATAATAACCCAGGCCAAAGGCTGACACGCATCTCAGACAGCTCTGGAGAAATGGGATTTTTAAGACGCATGGTCTTCGTTTCAGGGAAAAGTCGCTCTTGTAAAAGAGGATCGACAAAACTGTAACTAATGGTCTCAAGATAACCTCGATGAGCAAAAAATTCAGCACATGCCGCCACAGACGATTGGACCACGTTGAAATTGCCTTTTTTCATCTCAGTGACAACTGTACATGGTTGAATTTTATCATAACCATATAGTCGCAAAATTTCTTCGATTAGGTCGACATCATGCGCGATATCGAATCGATATGTGGGGAACTCAACCATCCAAGGTGTATTGGTATTGTCCACTTTAAAATTTAATCGCTTCAAAAAATCCAACATAATGTCAGGAGAAAGATCCACGCCGGTCATTTTTGAAAATCGTTCCGGTTTAAATGAAATCTGACGGGCACAAGGAAAAACCTCATCTCCATTCACAACATGAACTGGACCCGCTTGTCCGCCAAGATAAGTCAGTAAAAGCGCCGTGACTCGTTCTAAAGCCAACAACGGCAGAGCCGGGTCAACTCCACGTTCAAAACGTTGAGCCGAATCAGTCGATAACCCAAAACGACGTGCAACACCAGCAATAACCAATGGATTAAAAAAAGCACTTTCCAATACAATATCCGTTGTCGTGAGACTGACTGCACTGTCAAGTCCACCCATAATACCCGCCATTGCCAATGCATGTTGCTCGTCGGCAATCACCAAAACATCAGTATGGAGTGTTACTTTTTGTTGATTAAGCAACGTCAGCTGCTCACCTTCTTTTGCAAAACGAACTTGCAATTCGCCATGCAGTTGACTTGCATCAAAAGCATGCATGGGTTGCCCTAGCTCGAGCATGACATAATTGACGATGTCAACAATAGGATGAATCGACTGTAGGCCACAACGACGTAAACGTTCGGTCATCCAAAAAGGCAATTGCACATCAACAGACAACCCTTTCAAAACTCTTGTCGCATAATGTGGACAAGCCTCTTGTTCAAAAACTTGAACAGGCTTTACTGCATCTTCTCGCACATCCACTTTTTGAATATCAGAAATCTGCAATGGCGCGCCAGTCAAGGCAGAAACTTCTCTTGCAATGCCTTGTATGCTCAAACAATCCGCGCGGTTTGGAGTTAAATCAATGTCAAATACGTGATCATCAAGCGTCAAATACTCGCGTAAATTCATTCCGATTGGAGCATCTTGATCAAGCTCTAAAATACCATCAGAATGACTTTGCATACCGAGTTCTTCTAAAGAGCAAAGCATCCCTTGAGACAACTCGCCTCTTAGTTTGGTTTCTTTGATTTTAAACTCTGGTGAAAGCGAAGCACCAATTGTTGCCAACGCAACTTTTAAGCCAGGACGCACATTTGACGCACCACACACCACTTGTAACAATCGACCAGAAGCGTCATCGACATCACAAATGGTGAGTCGATCGGCCGCAGGGTGCGGCTTGGTATTCACCACGTGTGCCACAATAACACCATCAAATTGACTTGCAACCGGTGCAATTCCGTCCACTTCCAATCCAGCTAATGTGAGTATTTTTCCTAAAGCATCACTTGATATATTTGGATTACACCACTCACGTACCCAACTTTCACTGACTTTCATTGCATTTATCCTAAAACTGACTTAAAAAAGTAAGATCGTTTTCAAACATCATCCGTAAATCGTCAATGCCAAAATAAAGCATTGCAAGTCGATCTAAGCCCATACCAAAAGCCCATCCCTGATACTCGTCCGAATCGATCTGAACTGCTTTTAATACAGCAGGATGCACCATTCCACAGCCTAAAACCTCTAACCATCCTGTGAATTTACAAGAGCGACATCCCGCTCCTTGGCAATGTGTACATTGAATATCGACTTCAGCAGATGGTTCTGTAAACGGAAAATAAGAGGCACGAAAACGCACATCGACCTCTCGCTCAAATAAAGCGGAAAATAAATCATGGAATAGTGCTTTAAGACTAGCTAAATTCGCATTTTTGTCTATGCATAAACCTTCGATTTGATGAAACATCGGCGTGTGCGTCATATCTGAATCACAACGATAGACTCGACCAGGCGCAATTAAACGAAATGGTGGTTTTGTATTTTCCATCGCACGAATTTGTACGGGAGAAGTGTGTGTGCGCAAGAGACGGCCATCGCCGAAATAGAACGTGTCATGCATTGCCCGAGCTGGATGATGTGTTGGAATATTCAACGCTTCAAAATTATAAAATTCGGTTTCAATTTCTGGGCCTTCTACAATGTCAAAACCAAGCTGACTAAAATAATGATTCATCCAGCGCTTAATTTGAGTCACCGGATGCAATGCTCCTGTTTTGAAAGAACGACCAGGCAATGTCACATCAATTCGTTCCGACGCGAGTTTTTGAGCCAATTTTTCTTCTTTTAGAAATGTCATTCGTGTTTCAATGGCTTGATTAAGTGCCTCTTTGGCTTGATTTACCCATTGCCCCACGCGTGGTCGATCTTCTGCGGATAAAGTTGAAAGATTTTTCAGTAAGTCTGTCAGTCGACCTTTTTTTCCTAAAAATTCAACACGTATGGCTTCTAAGGCCTCTATTGATGTGGCTTTCTCGATGGCTTGAACGCCTTCTTCTTTAAGTTTGATAATGTCTTGCATGCGCGATTTACCCTGAATCCTATAAAAAAGGGGCCTAGGCCCCTTTTTTATCATTACATCCTATCAAAGACCTAATGCATTTTTTGCTTGTTGAGCAAGCGTTGCAAAAGCATCTTTGTCATGAACAGCAAGATCCGCTAGAACCTTTCTATCCAACTCAATTGAGGCTTTTTTCAAACCATCAATCAAGCGGCTGTATGACAATCCACTCACACGAGCTTCAGCATTGATTCGAGCGATCCAAAGTGCTCTGAATTGACGCTTACGTTGACGACGGTCACGATAAGCATATTGCCCCGCTTTAATGACCGCTTGCTTCGCAACGCGGTATGTTCGGCTACGGGCGCCGTAATAGCCTTTGGCTTGTTCTAATACTTTTTTGTGTCTAGCTTTTGCGGTAACACCGCGTTTTACTCTTGGCATTTTCTACTCCCCTCTCTTAACCACCATTCAACATGCGTTTAGCCAAACGTGCATCGCAAGGCTTCAGCATGCAAGATGTCACACGCAAACGTCTTTTTTGTTTGGTTGATTTTTTAGTTAAGATGTGATTTCGATAAGCACCACGATGCTTGACACCACCACTCGCTGTTTTACGAAAACGCTTATGCGCTCCGCGGTGAGATTTTAACTTTGGCATAACATAACTCCGCATTTACTCTTGAATTTTCAAGAGAATCAACTCGATCGCTATTCTAGGATTTGACCTACGAATACAACCCCAGGGTTAAGAAGTAAGTGCAAAACCTACTTCTTTTTAGGCGCCAACACCATAAACAACTGCCGACCCTCACGTTTTGCCTGCTGTTCAATGACAGCAAACTCAGCGGTATCTTGTTGTAGACGCTCGAAAATTTTCATTCCAAGCTCTTGGTGAGCCACTTCACGACCACGAAACCGCAGTGTGATTTTGACTTTGTCGCCATCAGCCAGGAACGAACGAATTTTACGGAGCTTGA
>CAZELP010000017.1:0-39700 GCA_964513205.1 uncultured Legionella sp.
AAGTCAATAGGACTATTGCCGCAAAAAGTGGTGATGCCTTTGGAAAAATGGCCAAAGGTATATTTGGCTTAACCGATACGGGTGTCTGGTCTGAAATCATTAAAAGACTATTTTCTATAAAAATAGACAGTAAGCGTCAATCGATGATTCGTAAAGCGATAGAATCAAGTCGCGGTAATGTGTTGGTGAACGAATCTCTGGATGCTTTAGACTTTAAGAGTCGTTTTATCGATGCACTTCACGCGACTAAAGAAGCAAGTAGTGATTCTTTAGAGCGAAAAGATCCAATTGTTCGTCGTATGAAAAAAGACGATATCGTGCGTATTGAAAAACTTTATGCAGGTGGTATTTTGGGGCAACTGGAAAAGAGTTTAAATAGTGTTGTGGATAAAACAACAGTTCCTCCGGAAGGATTGCCAAGAAACATTAGGGAAGAGCTTGCAATAGAGCAAGTGTTTGCGATGATTTCGCCACCTTTTGATCCCAAATCAACCAAGCTCATTTTAAGTGGTGATGATCATGATCAGGTTGCGCGGTTACATGCAGTTTTGCTTGTGTTAAATAGGCAAATACCGTCGATGAAGTCTCTGGAAATTGAAGTAGAGGGTCCCAGTCCAAGACCCTCAAAAGCCGGAGCATTTTTTCAGAAGCAAGCCAATCAAGATTTTATAAATGCGCATTTAAGTGCGGACGCCTTGAAAAAAATTTCAAGTAAGAAAACTGAGTTTCTTCACCTTAATGATATGAAAAGCAAACTTCACGCAATCAAGTCTGCAAAATCAAGCGCCACATCTGAACTCGAGCAGTTAGATGGAATGCGTTTTCCATCTCCTGGTGGAAGCGGAAAGTAGATGTCTTTTTGTCAAGAAATTGAACACTGCGATTTTCTCTCTGTGCGTAACCCATTCACAAGCATTCTGCAGTAAATTTCTAAATTGCTACGACACAGGTGTGTTTGAATTTTTGACAATTCTGTAAGATTTGACTATACATTTATTATAAGCATTAAAAGACAGAGACGCCCATGCCTTACCATGAGTCTTTTTATTATTTATCTGAAACTGATGCGACCGGTTTTTCAAAGAACCCGCCTGGGACGTTATATTACGATAGACTCATCCTTGACAAGCCTTGCTGGAAAAAAACAACGCAGGCCTATGACCTGTATCCAAAAACTATCATCATCGCAGATTCCAGTGCTCCTAACTGGTCTTTTGAACAAAAAGATACCGTCAATTCCTGTATTCAAGAACTCTTGCAAGTGGGTTTTCACCTTTATGCTTGGACAGAAGGTGAATTGAGAAAACTTGACGTAAAAGGTTTGAGCTTAGTTGATTTAAAATGCATGACCGATATCGACCTAAATACTGTTCGAACCAGTGCAACCCAACAATTGGGGCGCTCAGAAGATAAAATTCAGATCTTGAGTGCAGAGAACATGGATCTTTTGACAGTCAATCAAAACACTCAACCTCTTACAATCGAAAAATTAGAATTATCCTCATCGGCAATGACGGATGATGAGCTTTTAGAAACTTTAAGAAATCAATCTTTTCACTGCTTAAAACTTGAAAACTACAAAAATGCGCTGTCGAATATGATTGATATTTTAAGTCAGAAACCAGAATTGGAAGCGGTAGAACTTTATCATGGTGAGTTTACAAGTGATGATCTTGCTATTCTGTTACAACGATTACCCAAACTTCGTGCATTGCGTATTGAAGAGTGTACGGGGCTCACATCGTCCATGACACAAACGATTCAAGAGTCTTCGTTTTTAGAATCGCTGGAAATGCATAATACGCCATTTACTGGTGAGAATTTGGCAAAAATATTACCTCATACGCCTAAACTACAACAATTAGCACTCGAAAACTGTGGTAAGCTTTCTGGTGGTTTTTTAGATGCAAAATTAGATAACTTGGAATCATTACAATGCCAAAACCCTCTAGGCGATAGTTGCCTTGATCAAGAGGATATAGTCTTCATTCATACACATGCGACTCATCTCCGCACACTTCTTTTATCAGATTTATATGATCCTCAGTATAATGAAAATCATACCCTCAAGAACATCACCACTCTCGAGTATTCTCTCTTAGGAGTCGAGGAATATAATCAGCTCAAAGACATTCACTCACAGTTTCCTCATCTTAAAACTTTAAGAGGACTTTTTTCTCCTCAAGGAGAAGCATTCGATGACATTTCGAAATTCGAACATCTCGAGTCTTTATCGTTAAAATTCTTGATATTGGATAAGATTGTATCTTTGAGTAAAGACGGTAAAAAATTCACTGACTTTTTATCAACATCAAAAACAATCAAAACTCTAACGCTTATAAGTTCTCATAATTTTGTTGACTTTGATGAATCTATTATTTTTGAGTCTTTGGAAAATTTAATTTTAATCGGAAGTTCTTCTTTTATACCCTCTCATGCGCCTCATCTGAAACGACTTATTTATTCTGGATATGGTAGTGATTTAGTCCACTGTTATAAACTATTTGACATGCTCGATAAATTTAAACCTTTACCGAGTCTCGAGCAATTGGAGTTACCCGATCACATGATTGACATAGTCATTCCTATGGGTAATACAAAAAAAACTCGAATCCTCACGGAACTTCTTCAAAAATGCCCTAATCTACAAGAACCTTCATTATCCAGATTACTTCAGTTGATTGAGCAAAGCACAAAAATGATTGAGCAAAGTACACGCCCAAATGAAAGACCCATCTTGGATCTGCCTAGACATGACCCCAATGAATTTATCAATAAACCACCAGATAAAGAGGCTTTTCGATACACTGGACTCAATAAAACAAAAAACCAGAAGATGGTGATCGAAAAATTATGTCAATATCTGACACTCTCGCAAAAACACATAGCCCTTATCCCTCTGATACAAAAAGGGATTTGTGTTGCGTTATGTCACTTGCCTGAAAAATTAGGAGATGCACCCTATGAAGTTTTAAATGGCTATTTAGAGAGGCTATCTCAGTGGGACGGAAAGAATATCGACATAAAACTCACCCCATTTTTAGAGGTGCTTATTGATACGATTCATACGCATCAACTCGAGCAACGTTTTACCCCTCAAGGGAGCACTTATGTCGGTGGAAAATTAGCGATTCTTTCTAAAAAAATGACAACACCTTATATGCTGGTCAACCCATGGCACGCAATTAAACTTTTTCCTCTGCCTGAAAAAAATCAAACGGTTATTTACGACCCCAATAATACGGTGGGCGCTATGCTCATGCCCAACGAAAATTTGCCGAGCATTATTGAATGCATGCTGGGATCTTTGGTTTGTATCAAGGAGCTGAAAATACCCCTGGAAGATGAAACTTTCGTCATTGACGATCCCAGTCAGTTTATTCATGACGGCGGCCTCTTTTTACTGAATGATAGCTGCTGGAATCTCAATGTTAACCATTTGCATGGATTAAAAATCTCATTACAAGGTTTAGAGGGCTTATTCTCTAGGAGCTTGGATGATACACCCGCA
Source organism: uncultured Legionella sp. (assembly GCA_964513205.1). Lineage (GTDB taxonomy): Bacteria > Pseudomonadota > Gammaproteobacteria > Legionellales > Legionellaceae > JAGVJT01. The sequence goes on from CAZELP010000017.1 coordinate 3,512, forward strand.
TGGGTTTATGGTATCCAATACCCTTATACGCTCGATTTAATCGCTCAATTCATACACGAAGCACCTCATGCAGAGGCTCGCTTAACACAAAGCCTGGATACACTGACACCGTTTCAAAAACATCACTGCATAGAAGTGTTGATACAACATCGGCATACTCATGAAGCACTTGTGAACACGTTAATCACGGTTGTGCGAGCGGCATTTAGTCCCACGTATTACCAAAAACAGCTTACCACTTGGGAGGGGGAAACACGCTACGCCACATCTCTCATGGAGTATTGCCAAAAAATTGTGAGTCATCCTGGGCATCATCTTAACCAACTGATTGAAGTCTCTTCCAATGAATCTGTTTCCACTTTGCAATATGCATTGCAAAAGTATTGCATATTAACTAGAAGGCCCGTATTTTACGTCAGTTCGCCTGATCATTTAAGATGCCAAACGCCTTATCTTCATGTTGATTCTAATGGTTTGGGGCATTACAGCGAATGGTACGAGGGGCCGGGTTCTGTGATGATGCAATTTATTCGAAATGCCAAGGACTCTTCGAGGTCACCTGTCATTATTATCAATTATGACAACTTTAAACCGGCTGAAATCGTCCAGTTTCACGCGCTCCTCGATAGCCCAAGAAAAGCTGATGGCGTACTTTTACCCGATAATACTTCCATTATCGGTCTTAGCAATATCCACCATCCACAACGCTATCAAGGCACTGATTTTTATTCAAGAATGACCAAACAACAGTGTCCCTTAGCAGAAAAAGATCTCACGAACGTTATCCCTCCATTGCCTCTGGTGAAATATCCTCAAGAACTCAAGGTCATTCGCATCAATCTATTTAATGCTTCTGATTGGAAAGAGCGATTATTAGGGCGATTTCATACTGAAGGCCAAGTGATTACTTTTACAAAGGGACCGCTGATAGAAGCGCTTGAATCGAACATTCCTATTTGTATTGAAAATGGTCATCACGAAGACATGATACGGTTTTTTCAGGAAGCGATGCTGCATAAAAAAATACATTATCCAGGTGGTGAAATTGCGTTGCCACTTAATTTTCAGTTCGAAATGAAGGAAGGTTATGATTGGAGAGAATTAACAACCCATGTTCAGCTACATCAAGGATTAGTAGCGGGTGCACCGACTATAAATCCCACGCGCCTGACTCACTGCTTTCAACAAATTCAGTGCGATAACACAACTGAAACCATGACAGAAACAAAAGGATTGCTTGAGCTTGCTGCAAACATGCCTCTGACACTTTCTGTGACCCGAGATCTAAGCTTGGATGAATGGGCTATGCTTTTAACTGAAGCAAAAAAACATCATGTCACATTGACTTGTGCACTCGCACCTTCAGTGAGTTTACCAGAACCTTTAAAGCAACAGATCGCCGTTGAAAAACACACACCTGAACCAACTCAAGTGAATAAAACACGCATTATTCACAGCACAGACATTGACGTGACGCTTGCAAACTTCACACAATCATCTTCTGATTGGATGATCATCGATATCAGTGAGTGCTCAACCAGTGATTTACTCTACAAATTAAGTGTCATCAATGATCGAGAGCATCGTCGATTTCGATTCAATGAAAGTCATGGCCTGCTATCTGATGCGTTAAAAAGCAATAAAAAAATTATTCTCACAGGCACATGCTCCCTTGAACTTGCAGATGAGCTTTCTGACGTGCTCTTAAAAAGACAAATGAAAGAATCTAACCCCGGTGAGCTTGTCATTATCACAACAAAACCTGAGTTATTTCCCACACAAGTCCCAGAAATTCATGATATCCAAACAAAAGAAAAAATCGAACTGCTTTCACGCCATTACCTGAGAGAAGATATTGAAAAATTTATCACACAGTATCCTCAAGATTCACTTGCAAAATTACGCGCACGTTTAGCCTATCATAACTTGCATCCAGAGCAATCAAGCGATAAAGCCTGGGATGGCGTCTATCATTTAGATATTCACTTTGAATCCACACCTTGGGATAAGGTGAATGCTAAAACAATCAGCAACATGTTGATTCAAAACCGACTGGATGAAATTGATGCACGATTGTCTTACGAGCCCTATGTTCTTCTTTCAGGTCTAACTGCTACAGGAAAATCGACCTTTGTCGAACGATATCTTTCTAAAAAAAACACAGTTTTGATGGATGTCCATGCCTGGGCAACATCAAAGAATACGGGCCGCAAAATTTTATTTATTGACGAAGCCAATCTCTCTTCACGGCAATGGAGTGAATTCGAAGGTCTTTATCAATCTCCACCGCACATTTTTGTTGATGGTTTGTATTATGAATTGACTCCAGAACATAAAGTTGTTTTTGCGGCTAATCCACTGAGCTATGGTGATAGAACATTACCCGCTTTTTTTGAACAACATGGAAACTCACTGATTTTTGAACCTTTGCCTCATGCTTTTATTTATGAAAAAATTATAAATCCTATTTTTGAACGAACTTTGGTCGCACACTTGTCTGAAGAAATCGCTCGAGAATTACTCTCAGTTTATTCATTTTTATGTCAGCATTCAAAACAAGAAGTACTCATTTCTCCTCGTGAAATTCAAATGATGGCCTTGCTCATTGTTGCCTCTATCAACGAACGTCCTGATGAGAATCTTCTGGAAATTGCAAAAGAACACCGATACACCATTGCAAAATCGATTTTAACCAACTCTAAACTTGAAAAAAATGTTTTAGATGAATTTGAAAGAACATTTAAACCAGAAAATAGATCGCTTGTCGATAGCACGTTATCTTTGTCTTACACACACACGCATTCTCGTGCTCCAGTCAAAAAACAACTGCTGGATATGTTGAGCGTGCGAATGGAAAAGCGAAGAGCGCGTCAAGATGACGTGGATGCCAAGATCTATGGTGGATTAAGTGGTTTGGTCATTGAAGGTCCCCCAGGCATTGGTAAAACAGAGCTCATCAAAGTCTTGCTTGCTGAACAGGGGTATCGTGAGCAATCACTTGGTCGCTCTACACAAAAAATTCCTAGCGATAAACGCTACTACAATATTCCTGCCAACATGCTTTACGATGATAAAAAAAATCTGTTATGCCAAGCTTTTGAAGAGGGTGCTATTGTTGTCATGGATGAAATCAACAGCTCTTCTATGATGGAAAGTCTCTTAAATGATTTACTCATGGGCTATTCGCCCGATAAAAAGCGTCCTCAAAACCCAGGTTTCTTGGTACTGGGCACACAAAATCCATCGACTTTTCAAGGTAGAAGAACCATGGGAAACGCTTTGGCAAGACGATTCATCACCACACAACTGCCGGATTATGACACTCAAGAAAAAGTCACAATATTAACAAAAATGGGTCTGTCATCAGAAAAAGCAATCGCACTTGTGAATGTGTATAATGAACGCCAAACATATGCAGCACATCACCATTTGACACCAGCACCGACCTTTCGAGATCTCTATAAACTAGCAAAAACAGAAATCCATACAAAACATATGCTAGATAATGAGGATTCGCCAGAACAGAGGTTGACCACAGCCAACACGACTGAAATAACACGTCAACACAAAGAAAAATTACAGAATACTTTTACAGATCCTGAAAGTACGGACTATCGCTTTAAAATTTGATTGACTTAAATAATAATAAACTCTCACTTTACGTCTGCCTTGAAGAGCGAGATCGTCATCTACTTATCTTAAAAATTATATGTTAGAATCCATTTTTCTCAAAAATTGAATTTCAAGTGAGTTTTGAAAAGCAAAAGGATTTGTCATGAAGAAATATAACGCAATCGGTCTTTCTTTACTATTTTGTAGTTTTGCAGCAGTCCCATACGCTCAAGCCGGTGATATGGGGGGAAATGTGGGTTCAGCCTTGCGGATAAATCCTTTTGTCAGTGGCGAGGCGGCATACAGTTGGTATGATTATCCTTCTGCACTTTCTGTTAATGAGCTCATAGGACGATCAGATCATCAAGGTTGGGGTGGGCGATTTGGTGCTGGTTTACTTTTTGTGCCTTCTGATAATTGGAAGTATACAAGTGAAGTGGGTTGGGGATACTATGCCAAATCCAACTCAGAAGGGCTACAATCGGCTCTTTCTGCATCATCAACTTACGATGGTTTTGATATCTTAGTTGGAGTTGATAAGCAATATAATCGCTTTGACTTTTTCATTAAAGGCGGAGCGATGTTGCTGGATAGACGTACGTCAACCTTCAAATCTTTGGGTTCTTTTTTTCCGGATAATACTGTTACTGGAGTTTCTTCTGGCAAATCGAATAATACAGAAGTGCTCCCTGAAATTAAGGTGGGTGGCATCTATAACTTGACTGATGCTTGGGGAGTGACGATTTCTTACATGCATCTTTTTGGTGGGGATACTGGATACACCAACAGTAATACGGGCATTCCGGGTGAAAATATTGTCATTAATCAACATAAGTCTTCTCAACTTCCAACATTTAATACCATTCTATTTGGCTTAAGTTATATCTTGATATAAAAACGAATGGAGATCATGTATGACAAAAAAAGAGGGGTGCCCTTTTTCTAATACATATAGCACACTGAAATCAACTAAACTTTTGGAGCGACATTACTCGAGAGAAGAAGACATCATGATGATAGACGAAAGTCAATTGGGAACTAAGGTTTGGTTTGTCAATGGTTATGATGTGGCAAAGACATTTTTAAAAGATTCTCGATTGTCAGTCGAGCGTGTGCATGCAAGTCCAGATTGGGTGGCTCACAAGCAGAATAGTTTTACAAGAGGGTTAAGGCATTTGCTCAGTACGGAGCATGATAGTGGTCATAGAGAGTTACGTAAGCTGATCTCAAAGCCATTCACATCCCAAGCCATAGAAAAATTAAAACCTGCAATTGAAAAAATTGCCGCCGATCTATTAGACAAAATCGAGTTATCGGATTCAAATGAAATTGACTTATTTCAAACATTTGCGCGTCCTTTTGCCTTGACAACGGGGGCGTACTTATTAGGAGTCCCCTCGGATGATTTAATTGGATTACTTGACGATTTAAGACTCCTTGTTAATCCTGATACTTTTGATACAGCTGAAAGACAGGCATCTGAAACAGCGATTCAAGCTTATATTGCTAACCTTTTAGAAAAAAAATCGCCTCTGGATTCTGGAATACTCGGTATATTATTGTCAGCCTTTAAACGAGGGGAGTTAACGCATTTAGAGTATGTGGGGATGTCCTATATCATCCTTTCTACCACTGAAGTATCTGTTAATTTATTGAGATCAGCAATTCGTGTGGCCTTAACTTGTTCAGATGTCAAAAAAGTGTTTTCTGAAGAAAATGTGACGGAGGCTGCTTTGGATGAGTTATTGCGACTGGCCTCACCCAATAGGCTGCTGATGGCTCGATATGCAAAAACTGCCATTGTTTTTCGAAATGTGAAGATTAATCCTGGTGATGTTGTGTTTATCCATATCGGAGCCGCTAATCGTGATAAAAGATATTTCAAAAATCCAGATCAATTTGATGTATCGAATGTTGCTGAAAACAGTCATCTTGTTTTTGGGTGGGGAGCACATTATTGTTTAGGGCGATTTTTTGTATACAGGCAATTGGAAATCGGTTTAAAGTCACTCTTCACTCGTTTTCCGCGGATGGCATTGTTAAAAGATGAATGCCCACTAGATTGGGAGACAAGTATGCATTTCCGCAAAATAGACTCTATTCGAACATGCCTAGATACAACAAAAACGATGATGTCGGTGGATGTTTAATGATACGATGGTGCCTTCTGATGATGTGTTCTGTGTCAATCTATGCAGCTCCATTTCTATGCGAACAGAATTTCCCACATACCTTACAACTAGATGCTTTAGAAAATTGCGATCAAAATCCACTCACGCTCAATACGGATTTGAATGTAGATTCTCCGGAGTTTGATAATTTATTGGCTGATAGTGCCTTAAGTCACAATAATCTGGGAGGCGCGATTATAAATTTTACACAAAATTTAAGAAAAAGTGTTTATCGTTCTGCTGTATTGAGCGCCTCACCATTATGTCTGCAAGAGTTAGTCAAAAAACGGCATGTTTCAACGATTATTAACCTTTATGAGCAGGCGCATAGCTATAAAGATGAACTGATTCTGCTGGAGCAAAAAATTTTTCAGGCAAATGGTGGCGAACATTACGTACGTATTTTAAATCTTAGAATCGATAAACTAGAAAATCACGCCTCATTTCATAAAAAAATCACGACTGTTTTAAAGTATATCCAAGCAGATGAAGGGAATGTGTTAGTTCATTGTCTGGCCGGTGAGCATTTAACAGGTGTTGTTTTTGGTGTATTACAGAAATGCTATAACAAATTGCCCATCAATGTAATTGAAGAGAATGCAGAATGTCATATGGGAAAATCTTTGAACAGTTATACAAAAAAATCACATGATGACACGTTGACATTGATTAAAGAATTTCCATGTCCTGATTAGGTAAAGCGAATGAATGATAAAATGGCCAATTATAAGTCTCATTATGAGCGCGTTTCTTGTGCGTTACTCGATGGTGTGGATATCCCTGCTTCACGAGTTAGAGAGGCGATGTATTACGTTTTATTTCCTGGTGGAACTCTTCTTCGACCGCTTTTGGTGTACTTATGTGGAGAGTTATTCGGCGTCAATTTAAAAGTTTTAGACATCATGGCAACATCCGTTGAGTTGATTAATTGTGCTTCAATGGTACATGATGATTTGCCGGCAATGGATGATGATGAGTATCGACGATCTCGACTTTGTTGTCACTTGGCTTTTGATGAGGCGACAGCTATTTTGGTTGGCGATGGCATGCAAATGTTAGCAATAGACCTACTTTTAACACATTTACCTGCCATGTTGTCTGGTACAAAAACGGTTGAAATTGCACGTGTGTTGACCCAGGCGAGTGGCGTGACAGGAATGGTGAGTGGACAAAGCTTAGATTTGTTTGGTGATGAGGTGAGTGAAAAACAGTTGCAAGACATCCATGAATTAAAAGCAGGAAAATTGATATCTGCGTGTATCGATATGGTTCTGGTGGTTGCGGATGCTTCTGTCGATGAGTCTTGTGCCTTAAAAGCATTCGCGCGAGATTTAGGAATTGTTTTTCAAATTCACAATGATTATCTTGATTATTATGGAGAGATGACTTTTTCTGGTAAAAAACCATCCGATTTTAGAAACCAGAAAACCACATACACTCATTTTTATGATGAACACTATTTTCATGACCTTTTTAAAAAAATCAGCGTGAGAATGGCGTCGTCTCTCTCTGTTTTTGAAGAAAAAAACAGAGATTTATTGCTTTTAGTTGAGGCATTGTTTGCAAATCAGTTGCATAAAATGGCGCCTTTTGCGCAGACGATTAATTTGAGGGAAGCAGATATTTCAGATGATAAGTGAACCTTTAATCCAGACCAATTGCCTTTTTGATACCATTGGTCATACTTATGACGAAACAAGACGAGCAGATCGTAAAATTGTTTCTCAGTTATCGTCTCTATTAAAACAAGAATCAAATCGACGGTATTTAGACGTAGGATGTGGTTCAGGAAACTATACATATGCGTTATCTACGTTTGGTTTTGAAATAGAGGGAGTGGATTCTTCTTTTGAAATGTTATCGAAAGCAAGAAAAAAATATCCACATCTTCTTTTTCATTCTGGTGACGCAATGTCTTTATTGTTTAAGGATGAGCAATTTTTTGGCTTGCTTTATTTTTTGTCAATTCATCATTTTTCTGATTGTTTTAAAGCATTTCAAGAGGCTTATCGCGTGCTTGAACATGGCGGAAAAATTGTGATTTTTACCGTAACACCTGAGCAATTGATGCATTATTGGCTTGTTTATTATTTTCCAAACGCCATGGCGCAAAGATCTTCCTCTCTGCTGTCTTTTAAAAATTTAGAGTTTTTTTTAAAAGAAGCAGGATTTCATTCGATAGAGCCTGTTCTTTTTCATGTGGATTATGAAATGGAGGACTTATTTTTACATTCAGGAAAACATAAGCCTCAACTGTATTTGGATCCTTTGGTTAGACGAAATATGTCATTCTTTTCGTCTCCATGTCATGAAAATGAATTTGAAATTGGATTGAAACATCTTCGAAATGATATTTTGAGCGGAGAAATTAACGAGATTATCGCCCGATATGATCATAATCAAGGCGATTGCTTGTTTATTTCTGCCCAAAAATAATTTTAAATATTTTTATAAGGTGAGCATGTGTTATTAAATCATATCGAAAAATTAGTCAAAAAGCTGGGCAATGGAGGTGTGGATCCAGTTGCTTATGATGCGGCATGGGTTTCCGATATACCTTGTTTATTGAAACCATCTCAGCCTGCATTTCCTGCGACATTGGCGTGGTTAAGAGAGCATCAACTTCCAGATGGGAGTTGGGGTACAGATGAAATTGTACATGTTGGTTCAAATATCGTATCGACTCTCGCCGCCATTAAAGTTTTTTCTCTTTGGCGATTCCCTGAGGATGACATCCGAATCAAAAATGCTTTAATTGCTTTAGAAAAATTGATATTACGGATTGATGAAGACACAAATCGAACCGTAAGATTTCCTTTGCTTTTGACAATGTTTGTAAACGAACTTGGTCAACAAACACTTCCTGATATTTTTGTTCGAATATGCCAAGAGCGATATCCTGGTTTTGGTTTTTTAGAAAAACAATTCTCTGAAATGTATAAAAAAAAGCAGCAAACCGACATTGCTGATACGTGGTGGTTTAGTTTGGAGTTATTGGGGACGCTGGATAAAAAAGAGACTATATTTCCGATAAAATCCAATTTGTTTTCAGAGAATGGCAGTGTATTTGCATCGCCTTCAGCAACAGCTTATGCGATTTCTGCTTTGCGTCGTGCGAAGAAACCTGATTTCGCGCCAGCTTTTGATTATTTAACAATGCTGGTCGATTCTCATGCGGGAGGTGTACCGCATTGGTGGCCAATTGATGAGTTTGAATTGTCGTTCGGATTGGATTATTTGCTTAAAGGAGGCGTTGAGCCAACTTCGGTGGTACTAAGACCCGCAATGCAATTATTGTACACTCAATATTGCAATAGAAATGGTATAGCCTCTTCAAAGCACTTTCCATTATTGGATGTAGATGATACGGCTGTAGCCATCCATGTTCTTTATTCGGCTGGCTATCCCATTACAGCAGAGTCACTGCTACCTTACTTTAATGGCAGTCATGTATTGTGCTTTATTGGAGATTTGCGTACCACATTAAGTGTAAATTTGTCGGCGCTGCATGCGTTTTCTTTATTTCAGGAAAATCAACAGATCAGCCATATAGTAAAATCGATTGTCAATTGGATTGAAGAGAAATCATCTTTTGAGAGTATCGAAAATATCTTAACTGATCAGTTCCATTTATCACCTTATTACAATGCCATGAAAATAGTGTTTAGTTTGTATGCACACAACTCTTCAATTGTAGATCGTTGTTTGCAATGGATATTAATGCATCAGCGAAAAGATGGTGGATGGGGATGCAAGACTCGCTCTACTTTTGAAGAAACGGCTTATGCCGTTCTTAGCTTAAATTTTGCACTGAAACAGCAATATGATATTCCTCTCTCTGTGTTAGAGCGTGCCGATGCTTATTTTTCCAGTCTAGATTTTGAGCGTGGTTGTTCTGATGCGTTGTGGGTAGGAAAAGTATTATGTAATCCTAGAAGTGTTGTTGAGGCAGCGGTATTGGGTGCGCGCTATGCTTTAATCAATACATTACAAAAAAATCGAGCAGCAGAGAAAACTTTTTAAAGAAAGACTATTTTTTTATATAACAGTTTGTTAGGATGTTCGCGCATCTTATGGAACGATGCCGTTGTGCTTTTGGTTGGTTCAAAAGCACGAGTTCAACATCATAACAAGGAGTTTTTATGGAAAATTTACGTCTATTGATCATTGGTTTTGCGCTGACTTGCATGCTGCTTCCGTTTAAAATAGTGGCCGCTGCTGAAACAGAAGCCATTATCAATTCTACCAAAATCAATCTAAATTCGGCTAAACTTGATGCGTTAGAGCATGCTTTTAAAGGCATTGGATTGAAGCGCGCTGAGGCGATCATTCAATATCGAGAAGCACATGGTCCTTTTAAGTCTGTTCAAGATCTTGCGCAAGTGAAAGGAATTGGGTCGTCTTTTGTTAAGCGTCATGAAGAAGAATTAATCAAAGTCTTTTCGACAGAATAAAACATCCCAAATTTGCTTCAATCTTGCATTTTTATCGCTTTGATGCGGCGCTGCGATAAGCGTCGCTATTTTTTGTGGCATCTGAAAGAAAATGACATGTTGGCGATTTTTTCCTGATTATATTATTGACATAATCACTCAAATAGTTTAAAATTTGACCTATTGTTGTTCTGTATTTGGTCGGTTAGTCTATCATGCTGAAAAAAATAGGGCTTTTTTTTTGCGGATTAATTTTTTCTGGATGTGTTTTTGCTGAACAGAGTATCTGTAAAAATAGATCTTGTATGGGCGTTGTTGATGCAGGAAGCACTGGAACAAGGTTATTTTTATACAGTTACGAACACAATCAGTCTGGAGAACCCATTCAGATTAAAGAAGAGTGGTCAAAAAAAGTAACACCAGGTTTGGCTTCCCTTGATTTGAAATCAGGAAAAATAGAACCGTACCTGAATGATTTATTTTCTGCTTCGTTCGAGTCTCAAATTCCAGTATACTTTTATGCCACAGCGGGTATGCGGTTGTTGCCGAGGAATACACAAGAGGCTTATTATGCCAGTGTTTCAGATTGGTTTTCTCATCATGCAACCAATTGGAATTTAAAAGAAGCCAAAACGATCACAGGAAAGGAAGAGGGCGTTTTTGGATGGACTGCTGCTGCTTATCGTCTCAATGCGTTGACAGGAGAAGAAGGACAATCGATTGGCTTGTTGGATACGGGTGGGGCCTCGGTTCAGATCGTTTTTCCATTGCATGAAACCGCAGATGTTCCAAGTGCTCGCTTAGCGCATGTTTCTTTGTACAATCACTCTTATACTTTGTATGCATACAGCGCTTTGGGATTGGGACAAACTTTAGTTGCACAGCATTTTTTAAATCATCCGGCTTGTTATCCATATGGTTATATTTTAGCCGATGATACACAAGCATTAGGAAATGCGCTATTTTGCGCTCAGGACATCACACATTTACTGAATGACGTACACCATGTAAACGATGAGGTCAGCGCTTTTGCCAACAAAGAATCTCGTACATGGTACGCCATGGGTGGAATTGTGTATGCATCACGTCACCCCTTATTTGATTTAGATACCTCATTTACGTCAAATGACCTTTTAAAATCTGCTGATGAGAAAGCCTGTTCACGATCTTGGAATGATGTCGTTTCTTTAGCACCAGATGATGCAAGTTCCGCTTGTTTTTTAGGCGCTTACTATTATGCGCTGGTGACTGAGGGGTATGGTTTAAATGGTGATGAAGCAATTCATTCAACAGAAGCGAGTTGGACACTTGGTGTTGTCTTATTGAATCGTTGATGATGTAGCGGAGGTGTAAAATGTCTGAATATGGAATTGAGCGTGATTTTGATTTTGATGATCGGTATCGACTGTATCCGATTCGATTTAGACGTGGAATGATTTTCGCTCTTGCTTTGAAACGTTTTTTATTGTTTCCATTGCGTCTTGTGCAGTTTGCATTAAGACGTCTTATGACGCATCTAATTTTGAATCCTTTGTTTCGAAAACAGGAAAAACCGGCTGAGTTTTTAGACAACAATACAAAATATCCAGATCCATTGATCAATGCGGACGATAAGCGTGTCATCATTAATATCGAGCAATCTGAATCGATGTTCTTTCACGCAATGCGACGTTATGCGCATTGGTTTCGTTATCAATTGGGTTTGTTATTCCCTGGGGTGGAGTCTAAGTTTCAATTTTCTGAAGTCGATTTCTCTGCCATCATCAAGCTGGTAGATGACGCTCTGAATAAAGGGTTTGAGAAAGATAAAATTTACTTCAAGGGTTTATATCGTTTATCCAAAGAAGATCGACTGGCCTTGTTCAAACAATTGGAACAAAAGTACCATTATGCTTTTGATCAATCGAATCGACGCTTACATTTTTATACTTTAAAGTCGATGGATGGTGTAGAGCTTGATTCTGTGGAAATTCGTCCTGAGAGCCACGCCTTGATCAGTGAACGAAAATTTGTGATTGCATGCTTACCACGAACTCAAAATTACCAGACGGCACTTTTGCAGTATCAACAAATGGCGACTCAATTGGATACAACCGTTATTGGATTTAATTATCGAGGCGTGGCTAAAAGTCATGGGCTTCTTCTAACAAGCCAAGATATGATAAATGATGCGACACATCAAGTTCAGCGTTTACTCGCTTTGGGAGCAAAACCTGAAAATATTGCGCTGATGGGAGAGTGTTTAGGTGGAAGTATTGCGACAAAAGTAGCAGCACAATTCCATCGAGAGCATTTGCCTGTGAAATTAATGAACATTCGATCGTTTCGTTCTTTGTCGTCTTTAATCGAAGGCCATTTGCGTCCTTTGGATAAAAATGCTTTCTCTATGGTTTCATTGATGAGATATTTTTTTGCAAAAATAGTGATGCTTGTTGTCAATGTACTTTTATTTTTATCGGGTTGGTATATCAATGTAGAAAAGGATTGGAAAGCAATTCCCGCTCAAGACAAGGATTTTATCGTGGTTCGGAGTCGAAAAAATGATAAAAAACGTCATTATCGAGATGATCCAATGATACAGCATGCGCATGCTTCTCTCTATTCTTTGGTGAAAGAAGAGCAACTTGAGCTTAAAAAAAGACAAGAGGCGGGAGAGTCGCTTACAGCAGAAGAAAAAGAAAGATTATGCGATGCCAGAGGAGCGCACAAGTTTTATGTCAATCCAGATTTGCGTAAGAATGCACAGAGCGTGGACGGGCACCGATGTCACTTGCGCTATTTAAAGCCTAAAAAATCAGAGTTGCCGGTGAAAGACGCCAGAGAATATGTGTTTTTTTCTTTGAAAGCCAAGCTTGGGCGTACTAAAAACGGTGGTGAGTGTCTCGCTTACAGTAGAGTTTAAAGGCATAAATCTTTCAATGTCTATTTTTCAATCAATAAGATTTTTACTGATTGTCCAAATATCGGAATTTGGACATTGGTAATATCCAACGTTCTTATTTTGTAATCTCGTAAACCGTGAAGCAATGGATAAAATGGGGCAGCCATGAATGCTTTTGTATGTTTTGTGTGTTTTTTAGCATGATACAACTGAATATTTCCTATCCAAATGGGGTTGTATTCATAAAGCAGATGAAAGTTAGAGCGCCATAAATGAAGCAGTAGAATGGGTTTTGCTCCTTTTCTACCGTAACTCATCACCAAATCGGGTTTTCTATTGAGATAAAATTGTCCTGTTAATGGAATTTTTGATGGAGTTGGATTGGTTCTTGCAATTAGATTTTCAATAAAAGAAGTCGATTGCTTTTCCCAGCCATTGCTTATTAAAGAATGCTCAAATACATCGATTGCACCTGCATATTGAAGATTAAAAAGGCCTGCCGGTTGTCCAAGGCGGTTGCTGCTGTATATCGGGAGTAGTGATTTTTTTTGATTCCACCACGCATCATGAGTCAGCATATATTGAGTGGGTCGAGGGTTGTATATTTTTAGTGTTTGATGAAAATTTAAAGTTGCCATTAAAGCACCGATCACAATATAAAAAACTAAACCAGTGAAAAAAGACTTGAGGGAGACCAGTGTTTCAATTCTGCGATAAAACAACCAGTGCAATAGACTGATACTGCAACCCAGCATAAACGCAGTCAAAACTGTACTAAACCACGTTTCTCCGAGATAAATAAGTGAGATGCTGGCAAAAAAAATGAAGGCCGTAATCAGCCATTTGAATGTTTGTTGAAGTGCAGGGGGATATTCGGGATTGCTCAACGTTGTCAATGAGAAAAAAGCAAAAATGCTGGTGCTGAGGAAAAAACATTCCACAGGAGAAAAAAATGATTTATCGGAGGCAGCCAAAAAGCCAATCGCGTGGTGGAATAAAAATGGCGATGCACCTAAACACAAAAGTGTCGTGAAAAACAACAAACTAATCCAATAACCTGAAAAGCGAGGTGAGTGGTTCAGTACGCCGTGACACACTTGTGTGATAACCAACGTTAAAATGGCCAATGGATTTAAAAAAAGCAGGACAGTTGTAAAAAAAACATCAAAGGAATGCGTGCGGATACTTTGTAAAAAAAAGTAAATAGGCAGATCGAGATGATTACAAATAATTCGATGTGCCATATCTTGCGTTAAAAAAATAGAGCTTGTTACAAAAAAAACACAGAGTAGGAGCGTGGTGAAAGTTTTCGCGTAATGCGTTTCGTTTCTGGGCGTTAAGATTTTAGCAATTGTTTTGAGAAATTGAATGTGATGCATGCTTTCCCATATTGAATGTAAAAAAGGGCGTAGCAAGTTTCCTGTACGAGCCCATATCTTTTTAACACCAAGTCCAAAAAGCCACAGAAAAAGTAAAATGGCGATGATGACTAAAAAGAGCTTCGTTGCTGTTTGTGTGGAGAGAGAGGAGCTCGCCGCTCCTACTAAAATTCCTGGTCCAAGATAAAGTAAAGACCAGCCAATCGCTGAAAACGTGTTGGCGACAAAAAAGTGTAAATGGCCCATTTTCATCATGCCGGCAATTACGGGAATAATGGAGCGTAAAGGACCTACAAAACGTCCTAAAAACACGCTTTTTCCACCATGATGTTCAAAATAGTTTTTTCCGTAGGCCAGCCAATTGGGGTAGCGGCTGAATGGCCATAATAATGCCAAGCGATCGCTGAAATAGTATCCTAAGAAATAGCTGCCACCATCTCCGGCAATCGCACCGATAATGGCGGCACTCAGACAGGACTTTAATCCAATTACCCCTGTTCCCGCTAAAATTCCGACCATGGTCATCATAATCGAACCAGGTACAATGCTGCCGACAATTGCCAAGGACTCCAGAAATGAGATGAAAAAAACAATAATAGAAGCCCACTCGGGATGAGTTCTTAGCCACTCGATTAAAGGTTGTATATATGCAATGGAAAGTTCCATCTTTTTATCCAAATTGTTTGATGAGATCGTCGATCATTTGATTCTGTACCGCACTCATCGTGATATTATTCACATAATTTTTAATTTGTGTCATTTGTAATTCAGGAAAGCCACAAGGATTAATCCCTTTGAATGGTGTGAGATCCATGGCTACATTGAGTGCTATGCCATGATATGTACAGCCATTTTTGACACGCAATCCAATCGATGCAATTTTTCGTTCTTCAACATAAACACCTGGCGCGCCACATCGAGTTTGTGCTGTGATGCCAAAAGCCATCAATGTATTGATGATAGTCTTTTCAAGATTACAAACCAGGGTTTTGATGCCGAGTTTTCTTCGGCGTAAATCAAATAGAACATAGACTACCAGTTGTCCTGGTCCATGAAACGTCACTTGCCCACCTCGATCACTTTGGACAATGGGGATGTTGCCAGGGTTCAACACATGTTGTGGCTTTCCCGCTTGACCTTGTGTGTAGACAGGAGGGTGTTCGAGTAACCAAATTTCGTCTGGCGTGTCGTCTTTTCTCTCGATTGTAAATTGCTTCATTTCCTCGTAAATCAGGTCGTAGGGTTGTTGGCCTCGAACGCGAATTTGCATTAGAGCACCATACGAACATGAGGTGCTTGAGTGAGAGCAAGATAGAGAGAATCAAGCGTTTTCTGATCTTCTGCATGTACCATGAGATGCACTGCAATATAGCGATCTTGCTTACTCAGTTGAGTTCGTATATCGGCTGTAGTCAGTTTGGGATAATATTTTTGGCCGATACTGAGAATATTGCTTGCAAAGTCAGGCATATTTTCCCCTATGATTTTGATGGAAAAATCACAGGGGAAAGTCATAAAAGTAGAGGTCATGTTTCTAGCCAACAAACCAGTGGTTAAACATCAGTTTAACTGAGTCTTTCGCTCGTGCAAAGATTCCTCCGCGCGGAGCTTCATTTAAGGCATAAAGTGGTTCTGTTGCAATGACTTGGTTGTCAAACTGAACGACAAGCTCACCGACCGCGTCGCCTTTGTGGAGAGGCGCTTGCACGTATTTCGGTATTTTTGTACTGACACTTAAGCGTTGGTATTGGCCTGCTGCAATGGTGACATATTCATCGTGACTCAGTCCAACTGCCACCGTTTTGTCTGTTCCTTTGTATAAAGGGAGCGTGCTGACGGTTTTGTTCTTTTCGTAGAGCTTGTGTGTTTCGAAAAATCGAAAACCGTAATTCAATAGACGTTCACTGTCATCTGCTCGTACGGTTTCGTTTGGTGAGCCCAGTACAACAGCGATCAAGCGCATATCATTTCGTTTAGCTGATGAAACAAGACAAAAGCCGGCGTCATTTGTATGACCTGTTTTTATTCCATCGACATTCGCGTCGCGCCACAACAGACGGTTACGATTGGGTTGTCGAATGCCGTTAAATGTGAACCACTTTTGTTGATACCAATGATAGTATTCAGGGAAATCATTCACTAACGCGCGCCCAAGAATAGCCAAGTCTTTTGCGGTCGTATGTAAATCTGGATTAGGTAAGCCCGTGCTATCAGTAAAATGACTATTCAGCATGCCAATGCTTTTGGCTTGTTGGTTCATGACATCTGTAAATCCAGCTTCACTTCCACCTAAATGCTCAGCCATTGCGACACAGGCGTCATTTCCTGAATCAACAATAATTCCTTTTAAGAGCTCTTCTACGCTGACAGATTGCCCTTCTTTTACAAACATGCGTGAACCGCCAGTTTTCCAAGCTTCTTGGCTGATTCGCACCATATCTGTTAGGTGGATTTGTTGATTTTTCAGTGCGTTTGAAATGACATAAAGGGTCATCATTTTGGTTAAACTGGCGGGAGGAAGTTGCTCTTCGCTATTTTTTTCTGCCAAAATTTTTCCGCTATCTGCATCGATCAAAATATAAGCCTTTGCATTGAGTGCAGGAGGGGTTGGTGTGACCAACGGATTGGCGTGTACTGTTGGTGTTGGTCTTGCGAGCTCGCCTGTGTTGGCTGTCGCCAATGCAGGAGTGGCCAGTGTAAGAGCAAGTGAAACACATAATGTGGAGAGCGCTTGTCTTTTTTTCATAAATTTACCCGTGAATTTAAAGTGACAAATAGTAACATAATCGTCGGTCAGCTCACAATCATTGAAGCAGATGGAGTAGTCTAGAGCGCAGAATTATAGACCAAGCCATCGGATGAATTGGTTGCTTTGGTGTAATGTAATCGGCGATTTTTTATCAAAATACACGGTATATTGGGCGGGTGTACCTGAGCTTTCATGTGCTTTAGATTGAATATCAGTGACATGTCCAAGTTCGAGGATTTTCATTTCAGTGATATAGTAGCCGCGCTCCATTTTGATGTTTGGAACAACAAAAGCGATGTTTTGGTAGATGTCTGGGCTTTTCAGTTCGCTCATCAATCTTTGAAGTTCTCGTTCACTCAAAGCGACATATTCCGTTTGATTGATTTGTCGTCTCAACATCCGTCCGAGAGGGGCTTTTTCATGAAATGTGGCTTGATATTGTGTGGCTTTCATCGTCATGATAGGGGCTGTTTCAGCATATTTAATTTTCATGTTTGCAAAGAAGACATCATCCCGAACTTCTGGATTTTGCACGATATTTTGAGGTGACTCGGTTTTTGAAACGGATGGAGTGGTGCAGTTTAAAAATTTTGATGACTGGAACCAAGATTCGTTTGGATAATAAACCACAAAAAGCGCTTGGTTTTTAATGGTATTGATGATCGATTCTGCGAGTTCAAGAGGTACTGCAGGGCAGCCCCAACTTCTTCCTGGTCGACCATACTTTTCAATAAAAGACTCATTCATATACCATCCACCATGCATGACAATGGCTCTGTTTTCTGCGTTATCGTTAAATCCTCTATCTAAACCAGTCAGTCTCAAAGACAGCCCTTCTCTACCTCGATAAGCGTTATTTGTCAGATAAATTCCAATGCTGCTCGATTTGCTATTGTATCGATTAGAAAAAAATGTAGTTAAAAGCTCACCTGATTTGATTCCATGGGAAACATAAGTATGAAAGAGAAGTTCTTGTGTTTTTATGTTAAAGATCCACAAGCGTTTTTCACTAGAAGGGATAGAGTAGTCAATAATGGCAAGAATAGGGTTTTGATCAATTTGATAGTTGTGAGCACACTCAATTGCAGTTAACACTTTTTGTGTGGCCATTGGGGTGAGGGTGGGTGCATTTTTTCTAAGCATCATTTTTGTGGATTCAATATCAAAAGTTGAATTTGGGTAGTCATATCCTATCGGTGCAATGGAAATGATCGAATTCATTTCATCTTTTTTATGCTGGGGAATACATGTCATGCCTAAACCAAATGAAACGGCTGCGATAACGAAACACAGCTGAGTACGCATGATAATTGACCTGTGATCGATTGGCTTAATTTAAATATAGGACAACTTTCATAAATTATC
This sequence comes from uncultured Legionella sp., assembly GCA_964513205.1. Classification (GTDB taxonomy): domain Bacteria; phylum Pseudomonadota; class Gammaproteobacteria; order Legionellales; family Legionellaceae; genus JAGVJT01. The sequence continues at coordinate 22,102 of CAZELP010000017.1, forward strand.
ATGTTGACATGGCTTATGATGTAGATGAGAATGATCGCGGTTATTTACAAAGGAGTCGTAACATGTCGGATAAAATACGTGGTCAGGTGAAGTGGTTCAATGAAAGCAAAGGTTTTGGTTTTATTGAGTCTCAGGGTAAAGATTATTTTGTACATTTCAGTGCAATTACAGGTTCAGGTTTCAAAACATTACCAGAAGGTGGTCAGGTTCTGTTTAAAGCTGTTCAAGGCCCTAAAGGTGCTCAAGCTGAAGAAGTTGAACTGGTTTAATGTCGAATAGTTGTATGACGCCTATCTACACAAGACGAATGCTAAAATCAAAAATTCATCGTGCTACAGTAACGCATGCTGATTTAAGTTATGAAGGAAGTATTACACTTTCTCCTGAATTACTTGTCGCAGCCGACATTCTGCCTAATGAGGCAGTTCATGTTTGGAACGTTACGGCGGGCACGCGTTTTGAGACTTATGCAATTGAAGGCCAAGAACGTTCTTCTTCTGTTTGTGTGAATGGTGCAGCGGCACATCTTGTTACGCCTGGTGATATCATCATCATTGCCTCTTTTATTCAACTAGACAATCATGCTTGTCTGCAGTGGGAACCAAAAGTGGTCTTTGTTGATGAGCGCAATGCCATTAAGGAATTGCGCCCAGAGCGGGTTACACTGGATCTAAATCTTACTCTTAACTAATTCATTTAGTCTTCTCGGCGCCTTGGACAAACCTGCTTGGTTTTGACCTTTTCTTGAGTGACATCAAGAGGGGCGTCCTGATCCCAACGAACCCAGTTGTGTGCTGGGGAATTGACAATTTCATGCGGTTCCAGTGCGTCTGTATTACTTCTAGAGCATGCACCTACTAGGAAGCACATCAAAAAGATAGTCCATCTCATTTTTTGTCTCACTGCCTCGATTTATCTGAAGCCCTCATCATAGCTTTTTATTGTTGACGAAGATATACTTTTGATTCATCGCTAACTTGATGCGTAGTGTCTTTGATTTCTGAGAGGAGATGTTGACATGGATGATTTGTTTTATTTCGACGAAATGTTGACCGATGATGAGCGATTGATTCGAGATACAGTCCAACGGTTTGTCAAAGAAGAAGTTGAATCTAAAATTGCCAAAGCTTTTGAAGAGGGGACTTTCCCTTTGGAGCTGATACCCAAAATTGCAGATCTTGGATTATTGGGTCTTACACTTCCCCTTGAATATGGCGGTTCGGATGCATCTTACGTGGCTTATGGTCTTGTGTGTCAAGCGTTGGAGGCCGGAGACAGTGGATTACGCAGCTTTGTATCTGTGCAAAGTTCTTTGTGCATGTATCCGATTTTTCGTTATGGAACAGAAGCTCAGAAAAAGCGTTTTTTACCTTCAATGGCGGCAGGAAAATGCATCGGCTGTTTTGGTTTGACCGAAGCCAATTCTGGGTCTGATCCGGCCAGTATGAAAACTTTTGCCAAATCAGTCGATAAGGGCTTTGTGTTAAATGGATCTAAGCTTTGGATTACCAACGCCACGATTGCTGATGTTGCAATTGTTTGGGCAAAAACAGAAGAGGGTATTCGAGGATTTTTGGTTGAGAAAGGGATGCCAGGTTTTACCACTCATCCGATAGAACATAAAATGTCATTGCGTGCATCAATAACGGGCGAACTGGTGTTTGAAAATGTGTTTGTGCCAGAAGAAAATGTACTGACTTCAAAAGGGCTATCTCTTCCTTTGAGTTGTCTCAGCCAGGCACGATATGGGATTGCGTGGGGCGCAATGGGGGCGGCGCAAGATTGCTTTGAACGAACACGAGCGTATTTGTTAGAAAGAAATCAGTTTGGGAAACCTCTGGCTTCTTTTCAGCTCAATCAAGCCCAATTGTCAAAAATGTACACGGAGATTGTGAAAGCGCAATGGCTTCATTTACAGCTTGGCCGTCTTAAAGCACAAAAACGCGAAACGCCGGCTATGATTTCTCTGGCAAAAGGGAACGCCTGCCGAGAAGCATTGCAAATTGCGAGAACATGTCGAAATCTATTGGGTGCAAATGGCATTAGTCTTGAATATCACGTGATTCGGCATATGCTTAATTTAGAATCTGTTTTTACATATGAAGGCACAGACCATGTCCATACGTTAGTCGTGGGAAAATATCTAACAGGCATTGACGCGTTTTCTTAAGGTTGTTCTTCTTGTGAAGAGTCGGTATGATGTAAGGCACGGAGTAAAAAGGAGATGAATATGTACAAAAAAGTATTGTTTGCTACTGATTTTGACGAAGTAGGTGTCGAAGCCGCTAAAAAAGCAAAAAAAATTGCAGATGAGAACGGCGCTGAGCTTATTTTGGTACATGTTGTAGAGCCTATCCCTGCGTATGCATATCCAGGTTTTGCAGGTTTTGCAGAAGTTGAGGTATCTATACGTGAGCAGGCTGAAAAGGAATTAAACGCTTTGGCGGATAAACTCGGTGTAGATGCGGCACATCGTTTGCTTGAGTTTGGTTCTGTCAAAAACGAAGTATTGCGTGTTGCTGAAGAACAGAAGATTGATTTGCTGGTCACAGGAAGCCATGGTAAACACGGTTTCGCTTTGCTGTTGGGGTCAACTACAAATTCGATATTACATGGTGCTCAATGTGATATGCTGGTTGTTCGTCCTAAAATTCATGAAGAGCATTAAAAGTTATTGATCAATGAAGTTGTTGCGTGGATTAAATTCTTTGGCAGCCCTTAACAAAGGGGCTGCTTTGACTATTGGTAATTTCGACGGCGTGCATCAAGGGCATCAGGCCTTGTTAAAGCGACTATGTGAGCAGGCTCGTGCGCGTGATCTTCCGAGTGTTGTTTTATTTTTTGAACCACAACCTTTGGAATATTTTAAACCACAGACGATTGCGCGTCTGATGTCGCGTCAACAAAAGTTAAAATTTTTAAAAAAAATTGGTGTGGATTACGCCTATTGTATCAATTTCAATCATGATTATGCCAATTTGCCTTGTGACGTATTTGCACAACAATATGTCTTCGGACTTTTTAAGGCTCGGTATGTATTGGTTGGAGAGGACTTTCGTTTTGGAAAAAATCGTCTTGGAACGCCAGATTATTTGATCAAGCTTGCAGCAGAAAATGCGTGCGAAGTTGAAACCTTCGGTGATTTTGTAGAAAATGATAGACGCATTAGTTCCACTGAAATTCGAAATGCATTAGCGAATGGAGATTTGGCTGGAGCGCACGCGGCTTTAGGGCGTCCTTATAGTCTATATGGTCGTGTGGTAAAAGGAGAGGGGCGGGGCCGGTGTTTTGGTGTTCCAACAGCAAATGTTTGGACCAAAACACGTACTTTACCTTTAAGTGGTGTGTTTCTTGTACAAGTTCTTGTAAAAAATATCATGTACTGGGGCGTTGCCAATGTTGGGCATCGTCCTACTTTTAATGGAACGTATTCGAGACTGGAAGTCCATTTGTTTGATTTTGATGGTTCTTTGTATCACACGTACATAGAAGTTTTTTTTATAGCGCAATTGCGAGAAGAGCGAAAATTCCCTTCGGTGGAGACGCTTGTTGCGCAAATTTATAAAGATTGCGAACAAGCAAAAGCTTTGATTCGTAAGGGATTATTGGGAACAATACACAATGACTGACTACAAACAAACGTTAAATTTACCCAGCACGACTTTTCCTATGAAAGCAAGTCTGGCTGAACGTGAACCTTCTCGCTTATCGCGTTGGAAGGAGAATGATATTTACGCACAAATTCGACGTTCACGCCGTGGTCGTCCTGCTTTCGTTCTGCATGATGGTCCTCCCTATGCCAATGGTCATTTACATTGTGGGCATGCGCTGAATAAAATTCTGAAAGACATTATTGTGAAATCGAAAACATTGAGTGGTTTCGATGCCCCTTTTGTGCCCGGATGGGATTGTCATGGTTTGCCGATAGAACTGAATGTTGAGAAGAAAATCGGAAAGGTGGGTGTTAAAGTCGATGCAAAAACATTTCGACAACATTGTCGAGAATATGCCAAAACTCAAATTGATATACAACGTGAAGAGTTTCAGCGCCTGGGTGTTTTCGGTGATTGGCAAAATCCATACACCACAATGAATTTCACTTACGAAGCCAACATTGTTCGCGCATTGGCACGAATTATTGAAAATGGGCATCTGCAACAAGGATTTAAACCTGTTCATTGGTGTATTGATTGTGGATCCTCTTTGGCCGAAGCTGAAGTCGATTATGAAAATAAGAAATCACCATCTATTGATGTAGCATTTAAAGTGGTCGAACCTCTAAGTTGCTTGAAGCAATTTGAGGTAAACGAGCAGTGCGTCGAATTAATTTTCCCGATTTGGACAACAACACCTTGGACATTACCCGCGAATGAGGCTGTTGCCCTTCATCCTGATATTGAGTACGCGCTGGTTCAAAACAACGATAAAGCCTATATAATTGCCAAAGAACTGGTAGATGAGGTCATGTCTCGTTTTGGCCTTTCTGACTACCATATCGTCACTACAGTCAAAGGCCAGCAATTAGATGGAATTCGGCTTTCTCATCCTTTCTACGAAAAAATTGTACCTGTTGTGCTTTCTTCTCATGTCACGACTGATTCTGGAACCGGATGTGTCCATACCGCTCCAGCGCATGGACCCGATGACTATCAGGTCGGATTGTCGTATCAATTACCTTTGGAAAGCCCCGTCATGGGAAATGGATGCTATGTCGAGCATTTGCCCTTATTTGCTGGGCTATTTGTACGTAAAGCAGATGCATTGGTTCTGGATGTTCTGCGAGAAAAACAAACGCTGCTGCATGAAACAACAATAGAGCATAGTTATCCCCATTGCTGGCGACACAAGACACCGGTCATTTTTAGAGCAACACCGCAGTGGTTTATTTCGATGGATAAGAATGGTCTTCGATCGGATTTATTAAAGCATGTTGATGAGGTAACTTGGATTCCAAATTGGGGCAAGGCGCGTATTCAAAAAATGATACAGGATCGGCCTGATTGGTGTATCTCAAGACAACGATCATGGGGAACACCGTTGCCTTTGTTTATTCATCGAGAAACACAAGCATTGCATCCCAAAACAATTTTTTTCTTAGAAGAAATTGCTTTATTAATTGAAGAAAAGGGCATTGACGCTTGGTTTGATTTAGATGCAAGCGCTTTGCTTGGAGACGAGGCTCAAGATTACCAAAAATTAACGGATACATTAGATGTATGGTTTGATTCTGGTGTTTCTCATTTTTGTGTACTGGGCTCAGGGCAGCATGATCACACTCCCGCCGACGTTTACTTTGAAGGCTCTGACCAACATCGTGGTTGGTTTAATTCATCTTTGACCACCGCTGTTGCGATCAATCAAAAAGCACCTTATCACACCGTTCTAACGCACGGTTATACGGTTGACGCTGAAGGACGTAAACTTTCAAAGTCAAAAGGAAATTACGTCGCGCTTGATCAACTGATTCATCAACATGGGGCGGATATTTTAAGGCTTTGGGTGTCTTCTACGGATTATCGAAATGAAGTGAGTATTTCTGAAGAAATTTTGAAACGAACGTCTGATGCTTATCGTCGTATCCGAAATACAGCGCGTTTTCTACTGTCAAATTTATTTGATTTTGATCCAAAGCATGCTGATTGTGACGCTTCTGATTTGGTTTGGTTGGATCAGTGGATAATCAAACGTTGTCAAAATCTGCAAGAAGAAATTATAGAGGCATACGACGCTTATCATTTTCATGCCATTTATCAGAAAATTCATAATTTTTGTGCGGTTGATTTAGGCAGTTTTTATTTGGATGTGATTAAAGATCGTCAATATACGACGCCTGTTGCTAGCCAAGCAAGACGATCTTGTCAGATTGCCATGTATCATGTATTACAAGCTTTGACGCGTTGGCTTGCGCCTATTCTGTCATTCACTGCCGAGGAAATATGGGAGGCTATGCCAGGATATCACAATCAGACACTGTTTGTGGAAACGTGGTATGAAGGATTTCCTAAGCTTGAAGTGGACATGGCAACAGGAGAGCGTTTAATTTTGATACGCAATGAAGTGAATAAAGAACTTGAGGTCGCAAGACAAAGTGGAAAAATTGGTTCTTCTTTGGAAGCCAATGTGACACTTTTTGTTCAGAAAGATGATTTTGAAATGTTGTCTGCCATGGAACAAGATCTCCGTTTCTTATTGATTACGTCAACCGCATCGGTTAAATCTTGGGATGATCGCCCAACGGACTGTACTGTTTCGTCTGAGTTGGATCTGGGTATACTCGCTCAAGCTTCTTCTGCAAAGAAATGCGCGCGTTGTTGGCATCGAAGAGAAGATGTTGGCGTCGACGAAACTCACCCTGAACTGTGCGGACGTTGTATTGGAAATATCACAGGAAAAGACGAAGTCAGGGTGTATGCATGACTTCTAAAATGACTTTGGCGATGGGATATTTCATCAGTTTTATGGTAATTGGTCTCGATTATTTGACGAAGCTCTATGCGATGTCTCATTTGTATCCATATCAACCAGAGTCGGTTTTGGCCGTTTTGAATTGGACTTTGGCGTTCAATACTGGATCTGCATTTAGTTTTTTACATAATGCAGGTCCTTGGCATCATTGGCTTTTGGGTGGTTTCAGTGGACTTATGTCCGTTATCATTGCCATTTGGATGACGCGTGTGCCTGCAAAAAAAATTGAATTTTATGGATTAAGTTTGATTTTAGGCGGCGCTATTGGAAATTTAATTGACAGATTGTTACATGGGCATGTGATTGATTTTATTGATGTTTTTTATAAAACGTATCACTGGCCGGTTTTTAATGTGGCCGATATGGCCATTTGTGTTGGGGCATTATTTTTGATGCTTGAGCGATTTTTCGAGTCCAGGATTGAGACAAAATAAAGGTCCGTAAACAAATTCACGTTGCAAGATTCTTGGATGTGGAATAGTCAATTTCTTTGAGTTTACTTTTTTTGTACCATAGACTAAAAGATCGATGTCTAATGTACGTGAACCCCATCGTTTTTTTCGAATGCGTTTTTGTTTTGTTTCAATCTTGATGCAATGTTGATGCAAATGCTTTAAAGATAATTTAGTTTTCAGTTCGACCACCGTGTTGCAATATTGCGGTTGATATGCTTGTCCCAGAGGTTTTGTTGATTCTAGGGGGGATGTCTTGACGAGCACGCTCCTAGGGAGTTTCCTTAATGCAGATAGCGCCTTTCTGATCTGACGCTTGGGTGTTTTCAGATTGCTACCAAGCCCAAGATAACAGCGGGTGCTCATGATGGAGTCGAAGATTTTTTACGGCGTTTTCGACGGCCTTGGGGTTTCTCATCCAGCATGTTGATCATTTCGGCTTGTTTATCTGCTGATTCATCTTGAAACTTAGTCCACCATTCTGCCAATTCCATTGATTCATCACCCGAAAGTGAACGCAATGCGAGTAAATCGAATGCAGCACGAAATCGAGGATGTTCCATGGTCTGGTATGCTCGATGTCCTGTGCGTTTCTCAAATCGAAATTGTAAAAGCCACATCTCGCGAATCACTTGAAGGAATCTTTTCGGAATCATGGTCATTTTACACTGCTCAGAAAGCACCACGGACATTGCTTGCTCCAATGCAGTCAATGGTTCGATTGCGAGAGTTTCCTGAAGATTTCTCATGGTTTCTTTGAGAGGAAACCATAATAAAACTGCAAACAAAAATGCAGGATTAACAGGCTTTTCACTTTTTAAGCGTGAATCGGTATTTTCTAGTGCGAGCACAATGAGGGCGTTGACCTCATGTCGCTCATAGAAAGAGAAAGTCATGGGAAACAGATATTGAAATAGGCCGTATTGTATCAACAAGCGCTGGACCGTTTCTCCTGCGCCACAGTGATACAGTTTCACCATTTCATCAAACAGTCTTGAGTTCGAGACGTGTTGAATCAAATGGTTGAGACGATGCATTGATTCTGCTGTTTTCTCTTCAATATCAAATTTTAATTTTGCACTAAATCGGATTGCTCGAATCATTCTGACCGGATCTTCCGCATAACGCATATCAGGGTTGCCTATCATGCGGATCAGACGCTTTTGGATGTCTCCAACGCCACCCGTGTAATCAATAATTGAAGCAGTCGTGAGATCATAGTATAGGGCGTTGATGGTAAAGTCGCGGCGCCATGCGTCCTCTTCCAGAGTGCCATATACATTATCACGAACAAGCATGCCTCGTTCGTTGGCTTTTTGTTGTGTCGAGTTTGATTCATTTTCTTGTTTTCGAAATGTAGCGACTTCTATTGTTTCTCGATGAAATAAAATGTGCACTAATTTGAATCGTCGACCAATGATTCTTGCATTTCGAAAAATTTTTTTTATCTGATTGGGAGTTGCATTGGTGGCCACATCAAAATCTTTGGGTGCGTGTCTGAGGAGTAGATCACGCACACCGCCACCTACGATATAAGCTTGATAACCAGCTCGGTTCAAGCGGTTTAATACCGTGAGGGCATGCTCACTGATCTCTGTTTTTGAGATAGAATGTTGATGGCGCGCTACAACAAAAGCTTTATCAATGTTGAGCTTTTTTGACTTTTTATGGCGCAATAATGTGCGGATAAACGTGATGATCGTCTTCACCTGGTCATGAGTCAATAACAGCGTTATAGTATAACGATAATCCTTTTAATTTAAAAGAAAAGACACGATGGAATGGATAAATAGTCTTGTTGGTTTATGTGCCTTGGTCCTGCTTGAGATTGTGTTGGGTATTGATAATGTCGTGTTTTTAGGAATACTCGCGCAGCGACTACCTTCGCATGACAGAAAGCGTGTCACTCAGATGGGATTGACGCTTGCATGGGTGGCGCGTCTTGTGATGTTGGCTTCCGCATTGTGGTTGGTTCGTTTAACCAAGCCTTTTTTTACAATAGGTGAGTTATCTTTTTCTGTACATGATTTATTTTTTCTTTTCGGGGGTGTTTTTTTGATTGCGAAAGCAACACAAGAAATCCACAGCGAAATTTTGGAAGAAGAGTCCAGTGATGTGACCGCTTCGTCCAAAAAGGAAGATAAAAAATTAATTTATTGGAAAGTGGTTTTTCAAATTGCATTGATGGACGTCATTTTTTCATTTGATAGTGTGTTAACCGCGGTTGGATTAACAACAGAATATTGGGTGATGAGTGTCGCCATTAGCATTGCAATTTTGGTGATGCTGTTTGCAAGTCGGTGGGTTAATCATGTCATTGAGCGATACCCGACTCTTAAAATGTTGGCATTGAGCTTTTTAATTTTAATTGGAATGGTTTTAATTGCCGATGGGTTTTCTTTACACATTCCTCGCGCATACGTTTATTTTGCAATGGGATTCTCGCTCACAGTCGAGGGGTTAAATTTGATTAGAAGAACACGACGAAAGGGGTAATGACCAATGTTATGGGTAAAAGCGTTTCATATTATTGCAATGGTGACTTGGTTTGCCGGCTTATTTTATTTGCCGCGCTTGTTTGTTTATCACGCTGATACGCACGACCATTTGAGTCTTGAACGATTTAAAATCATGGAGTCTCGATTGTATTATGGTATCACGTGGCCAGGTGGTATTTTAACGACTGTTTTGGGTATCTGGTTATTGTTGGAATATATGCCTTATTTTCTTCGGATGCCCTGGCTCCATACCAAGCTTTTATTGGTCTTCTTCATTTGGATTTATCATTTGACCTGTGGTTTTTTTCTAAAACGTTTTCGTGAGGGGAAAAACGCTCATACCAGTCGCTACTATCGTTTTTTTAATGAATTGCCGACAGTTCTGCTGTTGGCGATTGTGATTTTGGTCGTGGTCAAGCCTTGATTTCTTTTTTCCGAATCGCTTAATATCCGATTCTTTGTATGGAGAGAATCATGAAGGGCGCATTAAAGGAATTGCTGGAAAAAAAAAGAGTACTGAGCACACAACTGAGTGAAGCACGACAATTATTGAGACAAATTGAGCATCGATTAAAGGAATCCTCTCCTTTGGCAACGGATGAACAGGGGACTCCTTTGACAAAAGAACAGATTATTCTTGCAGTGGATCGCATCACAGACCGACTAGTGCGTGATGAGACTGAACATCAGATTCTTCTATTTCCTATGGATGGTGCTTTACCTTATGCATCACTGATTCGAGAAAGTCTCGAGAAAAAAGGAGCGGATATTCCGTGGTTGACACTAAAAATGACCAGTTATACGGGAGTACATTCAGGTCAACTCACTATGGATGACCTTTCAAAAAAGGTTAACTTTATTGATGCGGTTGTTTATGTTGCCGATGATGTGATGGATACAGGGAAAACTTCTCTGGCTTTGAGACAAAAATTGATGGAAAAAGGTGCCAAAGAAGTACGCTTTATTCCTTTGGTTGATAAGTATAGAGCCGAGCGGGGAGTTCAGGCGTTTCAGTACGGATTTCGTGTTTCTTCAGATGCTTTTATCATCGGATTTGGACTAGATTATCTCGGATATTGTCGCAACTTCGGTGATATTCGAGTGGCGGCACTAGATTTATTACCAGATGTCTATGAAAATTTGACGATTACATCTATGGAACAATGGCAAAAAGAATGGATGAACATTGACAAGATTTTGATTCGTGTACGAGAAGAAAGTGTCGTCTCTATTCAGCGAGCTTTCAGAACAAAACATGGATTTTTTACCACAACAGATTCACCCCTATCGCCTACCTCGCAAAATGTGTGTGGGCTGGGTTGATGTAACATACACGATGCGTTTGCCTAAATTATAAAATCTGTTTAGGCAAACGATACAATTACTCGATCTCGATCATTTCAAAATCTTCTTTTGAAGCACCACAATCTGGGCAAAACCAATTTTCAGGTACTTCTTCCCAAAATGTTCCCGCGGCAATGCCATCTTCAGGCCAACCTTTCTCTTCGTCGTAAACGAAACCGCAAATGACACACATGTATTTTCGATAAGTTTTCATCACAACACACAATTTAGTTTAAAAAAGTGGCACTATTATAAAATGAGGAGATGACACGGTCAACCAACCGAGTCATCTGAAATAATAGCACTCACTCAGATTTGTTGGACAGTGTCGTTTTTAAACGCACATAATCAGGAAGGCCATTGTGATAGGGAGGGTAAGCTTCACCTTGTATCAGAGGAGATAAATAACGGCGACACGCATCCGTAATGCCAAATCCATCGGAGCTAATAAAGTTTTGGGGCATTTTCTTTTCTTGGTTGGCGACTTCGCTAAGCGGAACATGACCAATCGACCATTGATAAGGAGCGTCTGACTCGCGAATGATAATGGGCATAATGGCGTTTTTTCCTTGAATCGCATACTCAACCGCAGCTTGGCCCAATGCGTAAGCTTGATCGACATCCACTTGTGAGGCGATATGACGTGCTGAACGTTGTAAGTAATCTGCAACAGCCCAATGGTATTTATAATGAAGCTTTTCTTTAATCAAAGAGGCTAGAACTGGTGCCACGCCGCCGAGTTGTGCATGTCCAAAGGCATCTTTAAGTCCTGCATCACTTAAAAATTGATTCTGTTCGTTTTTTATTCCTTCCGAGGCCACGATGACACAATATCCATATTGTTCAACACATTCTTTTACTCGAGATAAAAATCGCTCTGGATTAAATTGAACTTCAGGAAATAAAATCAAATGGGGAGGGAGGCTGGCGTCATGGCTTGCTAATCCTGCTGCTGCAGCAATCCATCCTGCATGACGTCCCATGACTTCTAAAATAAAGACTTTTGTTGATGACTCGGCCATGGATGCGACATCAAGTCCTGCTTCTAGAGTAGAAATCGCCACATACTTTGCAACGGAGCCGAAACCTGGGCAGGCGTCTGTAAAGGGAAGATCATTGTCGATGGTTTTAGGGATTCCAATGCATGTAATAGGGTATCCCATGGCCTGACTCATGGTTGCAACTTTATGTGCCGTATCTTGAGAATCACCGCCACCATTATAAAAGAAATAACCAATATCATGTGCCTTAAAGACGTTGATGAGTCGCTCAAACTCATCTCCATCGCTTTTAAGTTTATGGCGGCACGAACCGAAAGCGCCTGATGGTGTATGCATCAATTTTGCTATGGTGGCGTCATCTTGATTTGAGGTATCGATGAGGCGGTTGTGAAGTGCACCAATAATTCCAGATTGTGCGGCGTACACTTTGCCAATGTGATCAGGGTATTTGCGAGCTGTTTGTATAACAGCACAGGCCGATGCGTTAATAACGGCCGTAACACCACCTGATTGCGCGTAAATAGCATGTTTTACCGACATGAGTTTCTCCTGATGATGAAAGAGGCGTACTGCGAAAAGAATTTTTGTTTTAAAAAAATACAGTGAGCGCGGCTTCGATGGTATCAAGCTATTTTTTTTTGGTCAATAATTTTTGTTTTGGTAAAAGCAAAATGACGTGTTGCATGCAGTAGGATGTACGTGATGCGTTGTGCTCGCATCACGTAATTTATTGATTTCTTAGATGTTTCGCGTGGCGTTTAGTGTTTCTTGCGGGCCATTTTCAAGCAGAAACTTGGTCGCTTGTGTCATGGTGATGAGTGCTGTCGTTAAAGCGGCACAAAAAACCGAAAGTAAGAATTTTGCTGTAATTGCTGCTCCTACTGCAGCCATCGCCGACAGAGTTAAAGGAAAAAAGAATATGAGTTCCTCATTACGGAAGTAGCGTTCATTTACGATCTTCTTCTGAAGAGGATGCAATCCAAGTGTGAGGTAGTCTGTTACTCCCAATCGATAACGAACGCCTGTTGTTTGCTCAGTTGAGTGAGTGCTTCGTCCAAAAAATGAATGAAAACAATCCATAAATCGTGCGCTAACATCTGAAACATTGCGTTTTTTTTCCATGTCTGTAAAGGGGTAAAATTTCATCGTCATCTCCATTAATTTGTATATAACAACGCTAATTGTACATTAATTGTATTACCTGGTCAATATATTTTTGTTTTTTTGCGCTATCAGGCGATCTATTTGTGTTATGCAGGCATGAAAAGCTTGTAATAGTGTTTCGGAATATATGGCTTGTTTTGCACAGGATTCTAGAATTTTAATCTGTTTTTGTAGTAAAGGTAGTCCTAAAAAACAACAAGCACTATGAATCTTATGGGCAATTTCCTCTAATTGAACGAAGTCTTTGAAGTGAATGGCATGAAGAAGAATGCGCTTATCTTGATGGAGCTCATCGATAAAAGCCGCCATCAATTCACGTGTTAGGGATTCATTTCCTGACATTTTTTGAATACTCAGTGGCCAATCAATGAGCGGTTCTTCTTTTAGAGAAACTGCAAAAATAAGTTGATCAAGAAAAGTTTTTTCATCGAGTGGTTTTTCCAATCGAAAGTCAATTCCATTTTTTTTCAAATCAAAATAGGCCATGTCTTCGCTGGTTGCGCTGATCAAAAATATGGGGGTAGATTCATTTAGCGGAGCTGTTTCTCTGATTTTTTGTGTGGCTTCTATTCCATTGAGATTGGGCATGTGTAAATCAAGAACAATCGCGTCAAACTTTTGATGTTGACAGAGACGGACACTTTCTTGTCCATCGCCGACCAGCGTGAGTGAAGATAAATCATGTAGCCATGAGTAATACAGCATACGATTGACTGAATTATCATCAGCAATCAGCAATTGACACTTTTGGGCCAAAAGCTTTTTACGCAGTTCCGTGATCGTCGCATCATGTGCGCGTTCTGAGTGGTTTGCTTTAGAAAAGTCGTCGGGATTCAAAATGGATTCAATCATATCTTGCAGTTTTTGAATGTTGGGTGGTTTAAATAAGAACCCGACCGCACCTTGTTGCGCGTAATCTGAAATAAATTGTTTGGATAACAACACAACAGATGTTTTCTTTTTTTGTATTAACTTTTTAATGGGTGCTTTTTGTTCTGAGCTTACATTTAAAAAAGCAATATCGAAGTGTGAATCGCTTTGCCAAATTTCTTCCAGTTTTGCATATGTTTCAACAGTAGTGGGTTTGATGTGAAAGCATTCTAATCCGTGTTGTATCGCTTCCAAGTAAAGTGAGTTTTCATCGTAGCATAAGACGGATAAGTGGGCGTAAGGGTGTGTCCGGTTTTTTTCAATTTCGTATACAGAAAATTTATCGAATGTAAGATGAGCGGAAAAAGTAGACCCTTTATTGGGCTCACTGACAAGAGAAAGTCGTCCTTGCATCTGTTCGGCCAGTTGTTTACAAATAACAAGACCAAGTCCAGAGCCTCCATAACGTCGGAAAATATTTGCCCCAGCTTGTTGAAATGGATTAAACAAATGAGTTTGTTCTTGTGGTGATATCCCAATGCCAGTGTCTGTTACTGAAAGACAAACTTTATAGCTGGATTCATTTTCTTCTTCAATTTTTGTTCGAACAACGATATATCCTGCATCTGTAAATTTAATCGCGTTATCGACCAGGTTTCTGATGATTTGTTTTAGTCGATTGGGATCACCCAGAACCGTTTTGGGAACATCAGCGGCTGTTGATGGAATGAAATCCAATCCTTTTTTGTGAGCTTTAGGCGCACTTAATGCAAACACCTCGTCAATACATGCTCGAATATCTAAGGGAATCGAGTCCAGCTGCAGTTTTTTGGCATCAATTTTCGAGTAGTCTAAAATATCATTTAATGTGTTGATAAGTGTTTGTGCCGAGCTTCTTATTGTTTTGACATAGTCATGTTCTAGTGGTTTAAGGGGGCTCTCAATCAAAAGCTCCGTAAAGCCGATGATGCCATTAATGGGGGTACGTATTTCATGACTCAGATTTGCAATAAAAGCCGATTTTTGCTGATGCTTTTCTTCAGACACACGTTTATCAAGAAGAAGTTGGATGTTTTTTTCTTCAAGTAATTCATGACTTTCTTGAAGCTCTTTGATGGCATTTTCAATGTTTTGTTGTGTTTCAGCAAGAGCTTCTAAATAATGTTTTTGAAGATGTATGCATCCTTTTTCAATCGCGCCTATTTCATTACAACTGGTCTGATGTAGCGGAATCTCAAACTGATTGTTTGAGATTTGTGTCATGGCAAATTCTAATGATTGAATGGGATGATAAATTTTTCTTGAAAGCACATGGTGAATGAGGAATGCGATGAGCAGTCCTAATCCAATAATTAAGCTTGAAACAATTCCAATTTTATACTGCTCAGCCCAAAGTGAAGTGGTGTCAAGTGACATCGAGACCCAACCAATGATGTCGTCGGCTTGGGTGATTTCCAGTCGTTGAAAAGGTGGGGGTGTATATAAACCAAATGGGGTCATTCTGATAGGCGTTATCATTTGAATGTTGTATGGATTTTCTGTGTCTTTTTTTATGATCGTTTCTTCTTTTTTGCTGATAGGAGATGGTTTTTCTCCGCGATAAGCCAAGAGACGTCCTTTATCATCAAAAAAAGCCAATGAATCTACTTCACGATTGATAATTGATGCATCAATAAGTGTTTTTAATGTTGCCGTGTCGTTTTTGATCAAAGCCAGTTGTGCAACAGGTAAAAGTTGTCTTGTGTAAGCGTCGGCAAGATGCCTGACTTGTGTTTGTCTTTCGTGGATAAGCTCGATGTTGTAAAAAAGCAAAAAAACAACAGCGACTGAAATAGTGGGAATAAATGTAACCGCTTTTAAAAGAGCTTTGACACTTATATTTCGCATGACATATTCCCGCCAGTCTGAATAGACTAAGATCTGATAAATGCGCTATTATAGGCGGTTGTTAATTGAACGTAAATGGAGTCCACATGCGTGTTAGAACGCGATTTGCCCCAAGTCCCACAGGATTTTTACATGTAGGCGGTGTTCGAACCGCTTTGTTTTCATGGTTGTATGCTAAACATCATCAAGGTGATTTTATTTTGAGGATAGAGGATACAGATGAGGAACGTTCAACAGATGAATCCGTAGATGCAATTTTATCTGGCATGGAATGGCTTGGCTTAACTTGGGATGAGGGTCCGATTTATCAGACCGACCGTTATCCAAGATATCGTGCTTTGGTCGAACAATTGTTAAAAGAGGAAAAAGCGTATTACTGTACTTGCTCGAAAGAGCGTCTTGAAGAATTGCGCATCCAACAAATGCAAGCGAAAGAAAAACCTCGTTATGATGGGCATTGCCGCGATCGCCATGTGATGCCGTTGCCGAATGAATCTCATGTGATTCGTTTTAAAAATCCAATGGATGGGGTAGTGCATTTTACTGATCAAGTTTATGGTCAAATTGAAGTACAAAACTCAGAATTAGACGATTTAATTTTGATCCGATCAGATGGAAACCCAACGTATAATTATGCTGTGGTTGTGGACGATTGGGATATGCAAATCACGCATGTGATTCGTGGGGATGATCATCTCAGTAACACGCCACGACAAATCAATTTGTACGAAGCGTTGGGTGCACCTATTCCTATTTTTGCTCATCTTCCGATGATTTTAGGCGAAGATGGCAAACGGCTTTCCAAACGTCATGGAGCGGTTAGTGTTTTACAGTTTCGAGAGCTTGGGATTTTACCGCATGCGTTACTGAATTATCTTGTTCGGCTAGGTTGGTCGCATCAGGATCAAGAAATTTTTAGCCTGGACGAAATGATTCGCCTGTTTGGATTTGAGCATGTGAGTCGCGGTGTATCCAGTTTTAACTATGATAAATTGTTCTGGCTAAATCAGCACTATCAAAAAAGTGATGATCCGAAAGAAGTAGCAAAAGCACTTAAATGGTGTTTTGAACATTCAGGCATTGAAACAGACGAAGGGCCTGCGCTAACGGATTTGATTCGACTTCAAAAAGATCGTTATAAAACATTGGCGGATATTGTTAAAAATAGTCTTTATTTTTATCAAAATGAAATCTCATATGACGAGGATGCAGTCAAGAAGCATTTAACAACAATGATTGCAACGCCATTGAATCGTGTCTTGCAGCATTTGAGGGCGCTTGATATTTGGGATACACATTCAATACACCATGTGATCGAGCAGGTCTGTGCTGAGTATCAGATAGGCATGGGCAAAATCGCACAACCATTGCGAGTTGCGGTAACGGGTGGAACGTCATCTCCTTCGATTGATGAAACATTGGTCCTCATTGGTCAAACAAGAAGTCTTGCGAGACTAGAAATAGTGCTTTCAAGAATTTCTGAACAATCTTAGACTCAATCTTTAACGTTCATGCACCTGTGAGTAGGTGCATGAACCGAAGTCGTGGTTTCTTAAGCTAGATAAAGTGACTCTTTATCTAACTCCTGCATTTGAATACAGCGTCTGCCACAACATGTTGCATTTTTTTGCCATTATTGTGTGGCGCAGAGAAAAAACCAATGAGCGCTTTTCTTTGCGTGTCTAGAGAGTTGTCGATTCCGTTTGCTCGATTAAATAAAGACTGGAGCAGTTTTTTGCTCGATTCTGATTGTGGTTTAGGGTAAGCGTTGATGATGGTATTTGCACATATTTTGATTTGTTGATCGGTCATTTTGGGGATGGCAGCCAAGATCGTTTGATAAGTATTTTCAGATATTGGGCGTCTTGTCATGTAATCAATCAGTGATTTGATTCCGGCAAGTATCAGTGTCAGTGGA
>CAZELP010000018.1:0-36237 GCA_964513205.1 uncultured Legionella sp.
ATTTGTATAAGAGGGTCTCTAGCCTCTCTATAGAAAATGCGCTTCAATATTGGACTCGTTTGATTAGCATAAAAGAGCAAGCGAAAAATATTGATAACAACGGTCCAACAAACGCCGCAGAATCTACTCTTGCTCTCAGAAAAAAAATTACAAAAGTAAAAAAAGACGCAGAAGAAATAGAAATGCCAACGATTCAAAATGACAATACTTCAAATAGCAGTAAGCTTAATAATAAATGATGGGCCGAAACCCATCATTCGTACTTTAAAGAGTCGGAGTAACAGCAGCAGCTGATATTTCATCATTGTCTACAGCAGGTTTTTCCACTTTAGGTTTATGATTTTTGCTATTCATTTTAGCACCCGCTGTTTGAGTGCTCGCCTCTGCAAAAGACTTAACTGGATGACTATTTAATGTTGTTTGAACTCGACTAGTTGAGCTTGGAGTCTGCTCATCAGATTTTCTTGCATCACTTGAAACATGCGATTCTGCAGCAACATCTGGCGAACTTTTAAACATATCTGAAAGAAAATCAACCACTCTATGTGCCGCCTGAAAGACAATTGAACCGACTATTGCTGCAACAAAGCCATAAAGCAAGGCAGGTAAAATAGGGAATGAGAAAAATACACACGAGACAATGCCAATTGCTAAGATTGTTGAGCGAAATACTGAGTGTATGGTATCTAATAAGTTATGAGCAAAGTTTTTTAATCCACGACCAATAGTTTGAAGCATATAAATCTCCGTTAACGTTTAAAAAGCGAACGGATTGTACCATGTGTTGCATAAAATACCAATAAGATTTATAAAAAACCTATAAAATGCCAGAGCTCTATTGCAGTATAATGATCACGCGCACAAAACAGACTGCTTGTTCTTATTAAGTCACTTTACCTGGTGTGATTTTTTTATCATCCAATTGTTGTTCACTCACAACTGGAGTTTCTCTAAATGCATCTATTGCTCTTTTCAATTCATGTGTTTTCTGAATAGACTCTGTAGGGCTAATATCAGGCTTTCCAATGATAACGCTTAACGCCCCGCGGATATAATGCCAAAGCTTAGAAAAAAGATTGCGATGGTCTTTTAGCGCGCTTTTTTCGGCATTTTCAATCAAGTTATTGCATTTATCGACAAAATCATTCAAATTTGGCGAATCACTTACGGCCAAATCCTTTATCGCTGCAATTAAGCCATCATGCAAGTCCATAGCAGCTTGTTGTGCTTCAATGTGCCCACTACGGCCTAATTTTTCGGCTTTATTCTCAATTTGCTCTAGGCAATGAATAAGAGTTGATCGATGTTCCTCGAAAAACTCATTAAGCATTGCATTAACATCTAAAAACTCAGAAAACCCCTCTAATTTAAAAGTTTCCAGCGAAACATCTTGATCATTTTTTAGTTTTAATCCACTTGACTCTTCTACACAACTTTTACAATCTTTAATAAAATTTTCCCAAGATCTTCGTGGATTTTTTAACGACTCTATGTTTTGAGATAACTCCGTGTAACGAGACCGAACAAAATCTGCTGCATGGGTATGTCCTTCTTCACGTAATGCTTTTTCTTTTTTCCGCATCGTCTCAATATAGGGTTGAAACTCTTTCTGCATGATTGAATACAACTGATTGGCTTTCTTTTCAGATAACTTACGGCTAATCAGTTGCGCCGATTTTTCTAAACGACCACTTGTTGATAGTTTGTCTATTTCGGATTTAATTTCGCTAAGCTGTGAATGCAGTTGCGTCTGGATGCTCGCATACAATGGGGATTTCATTTCTTTAGAGATATCGTCACATTCTTTCAACAATTTTGCATGCAACTTTCCAATTCCCTCTGGATGAGCCTCTAGATATCCAAATTTTGACAACTCACCAACTTTATCTTTAAGACTTTGAATTTTGTCACCCAAAATTTTAGTTTTGTAATAAAGACCTTCCTGAAGCGCAGCCTCACTCCAAATTTGATTTTGAATCTCTTCTGAATCTCGAACATCTTTAGCAGAATATTGCTCAATGATGGATTGAGATTTTATTTTATCTAAAAGTATTGCGCCTAGAATATCAACATGAGCTTGCGTCATCTTTACATCATGTTCCATCAACCCCTGACAAAGAAAGCTTTTCATGTTTTTCACCGCATCACAGTCAAGAGTGGTTATATACCCTTGGATGGCATCATACAACGATTTCGTTGGATTCTTTACTTTTTGTTCATCTAAAAAATTGCGTAAAACAGCCCCTCTAAACTCGCCATTAGAACTGGAACGATTCGAAAATTTTATCGACTGTTCACCATTTGAGATGACAAAAAAACGATCGTCTTCTGTCATATTTTCATATTCTTTGAGCTGAGACAATTGAGTATTTTTCAAAAATTTTAATGTATCATCCGGAATGATTCGATCTTTAATATCGAACAAAGTATCCGCGTAATCCTCTACCTTATTAAACAGGACCTCAATGACCGTCGATTTGATTTTATTAAAATTATCATTCTCATTCATAAGAACAATCTCCAATTCATTAGCTTTATTATAGTGCAAATTACAGTTTTTTTGTTCTTGTTATGGTAAAAAATAAAGAGTAAGTGTGTAAAAGGAGCAATTTGGCCTTACCAGATGTCGCATATAAGACTGCAGACTTAACCTGTTTAATCAGACTCGCGATTAAACTTTGACAATACGCTCGAGTCCATGTCAGACCTATCAAAAAAGGATTATCAAGATTTATTATGAGAATAATGAGGAGACGCCCCTGAAGTTTTTTTATTCTCTGCATCTTTTTGAGCTATCAACGCTTGGACAATTCGAGCTGTGTTGGTGTCCCTTGATAAAGGATTGCGAGATTTTTTGCAAATAGATAATAAATTGCTTAGATCATCCGGTTTTTTGCGTATTTCCTGAATGATCTCAAACGCTTTATTGAATTTTTTTGAATCAGAAGGATCATTTAATAAGTGCTTCTTGATATATTCTCCAAGAGTTATTTTTTTTGTTGAGAAAAATGATGACGTGAGTTTGATATTAACAGGGGTGTTTAAAATACTGTCTTTATTTTTATCGTTAAGTGTTTGTTGCATCATAACCGCCTTTACAATACGTGCCGTATTGGTGTCTTTTGATAAGCCATTGCGAGGTTCTTCACAGATAGACAATAGATGACTCAAATCATTCGGTTGTTTTTGTATTTTCTCAATGATACTAAATGCTTTATTAATTTTTTTTGAATCAGATAGGTCACTTAATAAGTTGGTCTCAATATATTGTGCTAATGTTATGTTTTTTGTAGGAAAAAATGATGAAGTGAGCGTGACATTGACTTTTTGTTTTAAAATACTGTCGTTCGATTTGTCAGAATTAAGTGCTTTTTGTATGAAGAACGCTTTCACCATCGATTTTATTCCACTCAATCTCAATGAGTCCGGACAAGCATCCAATATTGCAAGGCAGTCATCTGGGTGAGTTTCAATGGCATTGATGATTCTCTCTGCGAAATTAATCTCCATCGACCTGATAATAGGATAAACATTCAAAATGCTATAAAATGCCAAAGGATTGCACTCGAATAACTCTTGAGGATCGTACAACAATTTATCAAGAATCCAGGCTCCAAGAGATTTATGACGATTGACCCGTGTAGACAATATAGGATTTTTATCTTGCATCATTGTCTGAATTTTTTCCCTGAGTAACGTAGACTTCACCTCAAGTTCCGCCCAACTTATATTGTTTTGAGCATCAATCCCATTTACCTGTTCCAATGGCTTATTCACATCATTTCTCCGCGTATATTTTCGATTTAAACAAGATCTTTATCGAATATAATCAAACAGCATTGTATATTATATATACTTTAAGATTACAATTAATTCAAACACGCCTTTAATGACAAAATTTTTATCATACACAGAGAATAAGAATTTGAACCTGTTGAAAATCAAGGCAAGACATGGCACATTATGAGTAAACTTGTCACGGAGACTTTCATGCGTTTTGGATTTATTTTATGCTCGACATTGCTTTTTCCTCTGGCCTCATTTGCAGAGGAAACCTCAGCACCACCCACATCTTCTGTCTTACCAACAATTGACTGCCATTATCAGTTTGCAAAAGATCTGACGACCATCGAACCCACTGTTGTAGAAACATGGGCAAAAAATGCCGCGATACAACTGTTCACGTTCAACAATACACAACTCACAGAACAACTGAAAGAACTCAAATTTTGCTTCACCGACCAAGGTTGGCAAGGGTTTAACACCGCCTTTGAGAAATCAGGTAATCTGGATGCCATCAAAACAAGACAACTCTCTGTTTCGGCAACTCAAGAAGGCCAAATCACAATGGAAGCCAGCAAAGATAATCAATGGAAGATCAACGTTCCTCTCCATGTCATCTACAAAAATAAAGACAATAAGATTGATCAGATGCTCGCAGTCAGTCTGCTGATTACACGAAAGCCTTCGGGTGATCTCGGTATTTTGCAGATCATTGCAAGCCCGCAGAAAAATGCGTCACAGCCCAAATCTTAAGCCACCCACAATAAAAGAAAAAACAACCACAAGAATGCATATAAAATGGTAATCTTGTGGTTGTTTTTTTGGACAGAAAAACGGTTTGCCCCAAGCCACACGGCCCAAACCAAAAATGCAGAGACCCCAAACAAAAATAAAAATTGAGACAATACGGCAGCCCAGGCTGTGTACGGAAAACAGCGCTCAAAGAAAACCAGCATCACGGCATGCAAACACTCCTGCCACCATGCCAAAGTGCCAGAAAAGGTGTCATAAGAACGCTCTACCATCACCTCTACTATCGCCAAAGGCGCAAGCATTCTGACCCAACGATATGAAAAAACTCGACGAAATAAACTTGCAAACTCATCCTGAAAAAAAGCAACAATTGCAGCTAAAATCACAAGAAAAGGAAGTAAACTCATTACACAACCCCTTTGACTAAAATTCCATCGATTTCAATCAAAGCCCCTTTGGGTAATTCGCGTACGCCAAGAGCGACTCTCGCAGGAAATGGAGCTTGAAAATATTCAGACATAATGTCATTGACCAAAGGGAAATGAACCAGATCCGTCAGATAAACAGTCAACTTAACCATTTGAGATAGCGTTGCGCCACAGGCGTCTACAACGGCTGAAATATTCTTAAAAACCTGATGAATTTGATCGGCGATATGCTCACTGCACAACATCATGGTCTCAGGGTGCAGCGGTATTTGACCTGACAAATAAACAGTTTCTCCCACTTGTATGGCTTGGCTGTATGGACCAATTGCACGAGGGGCCTTTTCCGTATGGATCACGTTCATTTTAAATCACCTTTTTTTCGATATAATCTTAAGACCATCTTATTGGCACGCAAACGACGCATCACTCGAGCCAAATGTTTGCGATTTAAAACACTAATGGAAAACGTAACTGCATTGTGACGACCGTCTCGTGGATCAACATTGATGTTTCCAATATTAGACTCTGTCTCCGCTATAGCCGTAGCCATAGAGGCGAGAACGCCTCGTCGATTTTCAACCTCGACCGTAATATCCACCCAAAACTCACCCTCGACATCCTCATCCCAACGCATTGAAATAAACTGTTCAGGAGTATGATGACGTTGATGCGCTTGCTCACAATCACTCACATGAACCAAAATACCTCGTCCTTGCTGAAGTTTCCCAACAATGTTATCTCCAGGAATCGGTTGGCAACATTCAGCAAAGTGCACCACCATCCCCTCCGTACCTTTAATGGCAAGCGGTTTGTGTGCATCTGTTTTTTCCAAAGCGCCTTCTTCTTGCACCGAAATGAGCCGTTTTGCGATCACCATCGGCATTTGATTTCCAATGCCAATCGCATACAAAAGTTCGTCTAAACTCTTGTAGTTTAAGTCTTGGAGCAATGCTCTCAATGACTCGTCCGGAATATCCTGATATTCAAATGCAAGCTCGGAAAAAGCCTGATCCAAAAGACGTTTACCCATCTGCACAGACTCAGACAATTGCTGGCTTTTAAGGAAATTTCGAATATTTCCTCGCGCCTTCCCTGTGACAACAAAATTCAACCAACTGGGATTGGGGTGAGCACTTGGCGCTGTAATAATTTCAACGGTTTGCCCATTGAGCAGAGGTAGACTTAATGGAACCAATCGACGATTCACCTTTGCAGCCACACACCCGTTTCCAACATCCGAATGAACAGCATAGGCAAAATCAACAGGAGTCGCTCCTTTAGGCAATTCCATGATATGCCCTTTGGGAGTAAACACGTAAACTTCGTCAGGAAACAAATCAATTTTCACATTTTCGATAAACTCTAATGAATCTCGCGTGCTTTTTTGTAACTCAAGCAGCCGTTGCACCCACTCTCGCGCACGCAATTGGGCTTTATTCACTTCAAATCCAGATTCAGAGGATTTATATAGCCAATGCGCCGCGACACCGTTTTCGGCCACTCTGTCCATGTCTTGTGTGCGAATTTGAACTTCTAAAGGAATACCATATGGCCCAAATAAAGTCGTGTGCAAAGACTGATAACCATTCACTTTGGGAATACCGATATAATCCTTAAAACGTTGAGGAACAGGCTTGTAGGTACGATGCAAGGCACCCAATACACGATAACACGTATCTAAGTCAGAAGTGATCACACGGAAGCCAAAAACATCGATAATTTCGGAAAAAGGGGCTTTCTTTTGACGCATTTTTCGATAAATTCCATACAGATGCTTCTGTCGACCATACACATGCAAATAAGGGATGTGAAGTGTGTCCATTGCCCGCTGAAGATCCAATTCAATTTTTTGTGTCAGCTCGTGACGATTTCCTCTGGCTTTATCAATTGCTGATTTGATGGCACGATACCGCATGGGATAAAGTGCTTTGAATCCTAAATCTTCAAGACCAGTATAAATGGAGTGCATTCCCAAACGATTGGCAATCGGTGCATAAATTTCGAGAGTTTCTATGGCGATTCGTCGACGTTTATTCGCCGGCATGGCACCTAATGTTTGCATATTGTGCAATCTATCGGCCAACTTTACCATGATAACGCGAATATCTTTCACCATGGCTAACATCATCTTACGAAAATTTTCAGCTTGCGCTTCTGCATGCGTCTCGAATTTAATTTTCGTCAGTTTTGTCACACCCTCAACCAAAGTTGTGACATCCTCTCCAAATTGGCGCTTTAAATCATCGTGCGTAATGCTGGTATCTTCGAAGACATCATGCAACAAAGTCGCCATGATGGTTTGGTAATCCAAACGCATTTTAGAAAGAATAAGAGCAGCTTCAACAGGATGAGTGATATAAGGCTCGCCAGAACGACGCATCTGACCACGATGACCTTCTTCAGCAACTTGATAAGCCTGTCGGCATTTTTCAACTTGAGAACGGTCAAGATAACGCTCTAACTCATCTTGAAGCGGTTTGAAATAGCTCACAGCATCTCCCATAACAGTGGGCTAAGGGTATCAACTGGCCTTGTACACTAGAGACTGTTGACACGAATACTGACGATCGACTGATCGCGTATTAGGTCCGACAAAGCCGCTCATAAACGAACGACCCTGCCCCATGAATCCGATACCGTTTAATCTTCCATAAGGATATCTGGACCAATGAAACCTTCTGCAATTTCCCGCAGCGCAACAACAGTTGGCTTATCGTTTTCCCATTCGACCATGGGTTGAGCACCTCTGATTGTAATCTCACGCGCACGCTTAGATGCGATCATGACCAATTCAAATCGATTTGCAACATGTTCCAAACAATCTTCGACTGTTACACGAGCCATAAACAATTACCTCAACGACTAGTTTGATCTAAACGACTATTTTACTGCGCACTCAACAATAAAGAAAGTAATTTTCGCTGTTTATAGGTTTGATATTCTAATTTTAGCCGATAAGACAAGACAATTGAGCGTAAATCGGAGAGTGCACACTCAAAAGTGTCATTCACAATTAGAAAATCAAACTCACTGTAATGCGCCATTTCATGCTGCGCACGCTGCATGCGCATTTCAATTACTTCAGCATTGTCGCGTTGTCTGGCTTCGAGTCTTTGACGAAGCGCTTCGCAAGAAGGCGGCAAAATAAAAATACTCACTGCATTTTTAAAACGCTGCTTGATTTGCATCGCGCCCTGCCAATCAATGTCTAAAACCACATCAATACCTTGCTTCAAACGCTCTTCAATTTGGATATGTGAAGTTCCATATTGATGCCCAAATACAGTTGCATGCTCAATGAAAGCCTCTTCATCGACCATATTTTGAAAGGTCTCATCATCGACAAAAAAATAATGCTCACCATCCACTTCTCCAGGACGTTTATCCCGCGTCGTGTGTGAAACCGAAACGGCCATATTGTCCATAATAGACATTAGCCTATCCACTAAACTTGTTTTCCCACCGCCGGAAGGTGCCGCAACGATAAAGATATTTCCTCGAGGTTGCTCATTCATATCTGATTCTCAATCATGTATAATTGCCGATTTAATTTAAGGATTTTACCATGCGGCCTAGCAATCGTGAACCCAATCAACTGCGAGAAATCAAATTATCTCGTCATTATACTCAACATGCAGAAGGCTCCGTGCTCGTCGAATTTGGTCAAACTCAAGTTTTATGCACGGCATCTGTGAGCGAAGGCGCTCCTCGATTCCTTAAAGGAAAAAATCAAGGCTGGATTACGGCCGAATACGGAATGCTGCCTCGAGCCACCCACAGTCGAAACGATCGAGAAGCTGCTCGTGGCAAACAAGGTGGTCGAACCTTGGAAATTCAACGTTTGATTGGTCGTTCACTCAGACAATGCGTGGATCTAAAAACACTAGGAGATGTGACCATTACGCTCGATTGTGATGTCATTCAAGCCGACGGCGGAACACGAACCGCTTCAATCACTGGCGCATGCTTAGCACTGCGTGATGCCATCACCTGGATGCACACACACGAAAAAATTAAAAAGCTTCCCAATTTTCGTTACATCGCAGCAGTATCAGTTGGACTTTATAGAGGTCAACCTGTGCTTGATCTCGATTACGCAGAAGATGTATTAGCAGAAACAGATATGAATGTGGTGATGAACGAAGAAAAAAAACTCATCGAAGTTCAAGGAACAGCCGAAGAAGGCAGCTTTGATCGTCAAGAGCTCAATGTCATGCTGGATTTGGCAGAACACGGCATCGAACAACTACTCACTCTGCAAAAAAATGCATAATGGACGTTAAACACGCCGTCTTTGCTCTAAAAAAACGAATTGACCGTGTGCTTATGGCATGCGGTCGGTCGCACATTACACTCATGGCCGTTTCTAAAACACGGTCAATAGATGAAATACGCCAAGCCATCGACGCCGGCATTTTTAATTTTGGTGAAAATTACCTTCAAGAAGCATTGCCAAAGATTGAATCCCTGCGTGCTTTTCCGCTTGTTTGGCATTTTATTGGTCCGATACAGCGCAACAAAATTAAGCGTATTGCGACTCATTTTCAATGGGTGCATAGTGTTTCATCAATCGAGACCGCAAAAGCGCTGGATCAACATGTCCCCTCTCACGCCACACCCTTGAATATCTGCATTCAACTCAATATCGACAATGAGCCATCTAAATCAGGCATCACAACCAACGAACTTCCAGAATTCATTACTGAGATTTTAAAGCTAAAAAATCTCAAATTACGAGGTCTGATGATTATTCCCAAACCATTCGACCCTTCGCAAAATGAAAACCCTTTCGTGAAAACAGCTTCAATTATGAAAGAAGTCAATCAAACCTTTGACCTTTCACTCGATACGCTCTCCATGGGCATGAGCAGTGACTTTGAAGAAGCAATTTTGGCAGGAAGTACTTGTGTGCGAATCGGGACAGAAATTTTTGGAGCGCGTTCTTAAAGGTATTTCATCATCCGATAAAAATAGGGTTTCACTGCAACCCCCGCCCCCTGACTTTTTGAAAACCAAGATTCAACAGGCGAAATTTCGAGCGTATGCAAAGGAATCGCAGGGTTCTGGAAATGCAAAATATTATCTGTAACCAAAAGCAGAGTCTTATTTTTTACATCAAAATCAGACCAGTATCGATACATCAAACTTTCACCACCAAATAAATCGCTCCCTCGTACAATATATTGCTTATTGGGATGTAATTTCGCTTGATAAAAAGAAAACTCGCTGGCGATATTATACTTGTCTAAAGCCACTAAAATAGGAAGATCCTGCGTCTCTTGTTCAAGGTCTGTAAGCGTCTTATATAAAGATTCAGACCAATTTTGCCAGTCCGCGTATTTACCAAACAAGCTCTGATAGAGAGAGCCAGGATATCCGGTTAAGATGATCCCCAACATCATCGAATAGACGAGCATCGCAGAAAAAGCAGTTGCCAGCCACATTCGCCGTGTTTTCGAGAATTCTTTTGAAAGCCAAGGAATCAATGCCAAAATACTTGGACCTATCCAATTAAATTTCACCTCATGAAAAAGGCTAAATCCGAAAAAAACTAGAACGGGCACGAAAAAAAAGCAACGAAAAAAAAGCAGCTGCATTTTTTCATCTGCACCAGTACAGTTCAAAGAACGAAAATTACATAACTTAAATAATCCAAGCACCCCGGCTGGCATCAAAAATAAACACAACAACCCCAAAAGTTCGTGTGTGGAAAAATGATGAGCTTCATTTAAACGGCGGCTGCTTTGAAATGCAAAAGAGACCCATTGATGTGTTGAATTCCAATAAATAACCGGTGAAAAAATTACAAGGGCAAGACCAAGAGCAAGGTAAGGTTCAACTCGCATCAACCAAAAACGCCGAGAAGAACACAATAAAAATAAAAATGTGGCCGGTAATAAAAGCACTATCGTGTACTTAGAAAGCAATCCCAATCCAAGAGCAACTCCGGCAAAAAACCAAGATTTGGCTTCATTCAACACACAAGCACGATACAGGTAATACAGCACAGCAGCCCAAGCCACCAACAAAGGCTGATCGGGCGTCATCACCCAAGACTGTAAAAAGAAAAATGGCAAAAAAGACAATAAGAAAACAGAAAAAAGTCCATTTTGTCCCCACAACTGCGTCCAACGATACGCATAAAAACTCATCCCAATCCAACACAACAAAGAGGGAAAACGAACGGCCCACTCCGTCGTGCCAAACATCATACTTGAACATTTAATCAGCAATGCAACAAGAGGAGGATGATCCAAATAACTCCAATCCAGATGTGCAGAATAATTCCAATAATACGCTTCTTCGACCAATAGATTCATCGAGCCTAGATAAAATAATCGGAATAAAAAAGAAGCCAGGATCATCATGATGATGCACATTTCAGGTTTTGATCGCGACAAAAACATAAGCTCACTCAAAAAGGTCAAAAAAACCGCTTCAATATACAATAAAACGGTATGCATCTGCTTGATTAAAAAATTAAGACGAGAATTATAGCCTGGATTACTTCAAAATGCTTTATATTGTTAGAGTGCTCGGCCGCTCTTTTAGGTATCTGACATCCTTGTCAATCTCTGGTTATTTAGGACGTTTACATGAAACCTCGAGCGTATCTTCATTCGACTCTAAGAGACGCTTTGACTTAGAAAACATAGAGAATGAATCCTGCTGTAATGAGCAAGTTTCCATGACATCTGATTCTTCGACATCTGATTCTTCTTCACCGTTTTCCTGCCAACGCCGATGTTCTTCAACCATCTTCGATAATGCTTCTTTGTCTTCTTCGGGACAATGCTCTAAAAGATAGTCAAGCAAATGAGTCTCATTCTTATTTTTTTCCTCGTCTCGCTCAAGTTTCAAGAGCATCTCACAGTAAGGAAGATAATGATTATGCACACCACCATCTCGAAATAGAGCGTCGAAAAGACAAACAACAGCATTAGCATACAACTCGCTGTCCTCGTGAAGAAGAAAATCTCGAAAAAAAGCACCATCATCTTGAGCAAATATTTCCCTTAGATTCTGGCTTGAAACATATTTAAGAAAAACAGACATTGCTGCTAAAGGAAGCTCATCATCATATTCGTTAATCGCAGACAAAAAACTAGCATTATCATAAAGCAGACAAATTTCACGCTCAGATTCCGGAAGCTGACGAATTAACCAATCAAGGCGAAACTCAACATTATTTGAAGCCAAAATCTGTATTGCTTTATAGTTATTCTTTTTGATAAATTCTAATTTCATCATATCTGAAGACAGGTAATCTTTAAATAACCAGCTCAAAAAAACATTTTTTTCAGTTTTTTCGTTGTTGTCATCGTTATTCTCTGTCTTGAGTGCCATTAAAAAAAGTCTGTAAAGAAAATCTTGCTTTTGATTTTCAGGACATTTATCAATCAAAGGTTTTATAGATTGACTCATCATAGGCTCATTAAACAGATTTTCATCACTATGCTCTACATTGTATAGACTGAATCCCATCGATATTTTTTTAAAAAGCTCAGGGTATTCCTCTGCGTGCGCAAGAAAAGCATTAACAACTGCTTCATTAGTTAATCCATAACAAAAAAAACATGAAAGAGCTATAGACTCCACATCTTTTGGGAGTGTTTTGAAGACTTCTTTCAGGAAAAAATTTATCACAGAAGAAAAAAGCGTTTTATTTTCTTGAGCCTCAAAGTTGAAATATATTTTCTTAAAATGACTACACACCCCCCCTGTTATTATTGGAAACTCAAGAGAAAAATAATAATGAAGGAAGTCACGATTAAATAATAGCTTCTCTTCCGAAGCTACGTATTCAGTCAAATTAAGAAAATCAAAATATGCGATAAAACAAACTAAAAAGGATATTTGTTTTTTGTCATACTCCCAGTTGGTCAAAATCAATTTTTTTATCGTATCAAGATTTTTTGAAGATAAATCTTCGATCAAACTAGGAGCGATATCCTGCAGTTGATTAAAAAGTTCTCTGGAAATTTGATTTCGCATCAAATATGTTTTGGCCCTCGCGGACGTATCGGGAGAAAATGATTCGATAATTTTCCAAAGATCTTGGTATCTTTGTTTTTTGATTGCAACGATAAATTTTTCATATTGCAAATCATTAAATTGAAAAAATGAAGTTGATTTTGAGGCTTTTTTCAAAAAAGAAGAACCTGACAAGTAACTCCCCAATGCATCCGCTATCAATTGATGCTGATGCTCAATAGCGAAAACATGGAGCAAAGACAAATCGATTTCACATAATTCGGCGATATCGACTAAGGTTTGAGCAATGAATGTTGAATAAACAGCATCGGCTCTAGCATAAAAAATAGCATTGAAATCTTGATTGATTAATACATAATTGTGCATTAGTGCATAACAAAACATCTGTCGTTCTGTTTTTTTCGCATAATCAAAAATGAACGACTGAAGAGCAAAAAGAAATCGATTACAACGTGCGTATTGAGCATCCATGAGGCTTCGATAATAAATATTATGCTCTCGCAAATGCTCCCATGAAGAAAATAATTTATTTTCTTCATGAAGGTGTGAGTGATTTTTTAATAGCGCTTCGGCCACGCACTTGTCTTTATTCAATTGATCTAATTGCAAAACTTCATGCATTAATCCACTTGAAATATCTGTCTTCAACTGCATATCAGAATGCACCATAGATGAATCAAATTGCCATTTCTTCAATATTTTTGAAGGCAAATTTTCTAAAAAATGAGCGCACGCTTCTTGATTTAACGAGGTTTTGTATAACCAAGATAAACTGTATCTATAACCGTTCTCATGTCGATTAATCGCATTCAACAGATCAATTTGACTCAAAATATATCCAGAGAAACCGCCTCGACCTTGTCGCCCCGTTCTACCAAAATTCTGATCAATAACTCTTGAGTTTTCAGGAGGGCTGCAAATAAAGACACCAAGCCCACCATTGTTTTCTACTTCAATTGAAGGCTCAATATCTGCACCCCGACCCGCAATAAAAGTCGCAACTAAAACCTGACCGGCAAGACCTGCCGATGCAATTTTTTTCTGGAAATCGATGGGGTTTTCTTGACCTGTTAAAATCGAAATCTCGAGCTCGTGTCTTTTTGCATACGCTTCAAAATCGTTAACGTTTTTGATTGTAGCTAACAAAAATAAAAGCGCATGACCTTTTGCCTTAGCCTCTAGTATCTTCTCTTTCATTACATCAAATTGCTTGAGAGAGTTTTCTACAACAACAGGTGGCAATGAAATAGCTTTCGAAGCACGATAACGAGGAAGTGTCATAAGACAGCAATTTTCATAAACTGAATTTAGGTAAGATTTTGTCTCATTTCCTCCGATTGTCCCTGTCACAGCAAACAAAGAAGAAAATAAGTTAAAAAAAGAGGAATGCGAAATCATTGACTTTAGAGAACGTTCAGGCTGAACATCTAGATTTTCTCTTGCAGATATGATTTCATGCAAACCAAAAGACCAATGCATTCCATACAGTAACTCGCTACTTCCTTTTACATCGACTATCACAATCATGTCTTTGCCAGTTTCGCGTTCTTTTTGGATAGAATAATTCACGTCTCTTACCATGTTTAAAGCTATTCGCGCGCTATTAAACCAACAACAAACCATATGGTTTATCTCTTTTGTTTTTAAATCATCAATTGAAAAATATTGTTTTGAAACCAAGTAGTGTCCAAAATCATCCAGAGAATAGCTCGCTTGATTGCTTGATGTAGCACGTCGTTGAAAAATATAAGACCAAATGTCTCTGTAAAGTTCTTTTTCTCTATCAAGATAGAGTATTTGTTCACCCTGTATTCTTGATGAAGATTTTTCTTTATCAAGAATCAACGCATCGACCTCATCAACATAGACATCTGACTCAGACGGTTCGAAAAATGGTGCATATCCAATATCAAGACCCAATAAATAAGCAAATTGAAAAGCAGAAGCCGTCCCATAAACAATTTGATTTTGATAAACAGATCTAGAAGACCACAAACATTTTTGTTCAGAATTCATCGAAACATTTGCACCACAAGTTAACCCTTGCATTTCAAAAAATTCCGTAAACTTAATCGCATCTCTTTCCGCTAAAAAAGTAGCTGACGTGATATTCAGCTGTTTTTTACCTGTCGTCAAAGCACGAAAAGCCATCATTATTGCAAGCAGTGCGGATTTTCCTTCGCCTGTTTTAATCTGAGCAATCGCTTTGTGGCTCGGTGTATGTAAAATCAGAAAAGCATTGATCATTTGAGTGCTGTTTAATAAAAGATGAAATTTATTAAAATACTGGATTCTTAAAATAGACCAAATTAAAGCTTCCTGAGATTTTTTTTCGACTTCATTTTCAGTGTTTTTATAAACCGAAACAGCACGAAATAATTCAGGCTGCAAATCTTGTTCAGGATCAGAAGACAAAACTTCGCCCCAATGCTTGATTTGCTTATAATTTTCAATTGCTTGTTCCAAAAGTTCTTCCGGAACCATAAAATCAACCAGTACATCTTGAGATGGTGTACGATAAGATGCAAAAACAGCTTCATCTGTTACCAATGAAAAACCATGATGAACTGATTTGCTTTCTTCTCGAATTTCACTTTTTTTCATAAAAATCCCAAAAAATAATTTTATTGACCAATTATACGTCACATTCATCAAAATAAACATAAAAGCACAATAATATATCACATAGGTAGCAAATGAAGCATTTCAAAACTTGAATACGACCAGAAAACGCGACACCATTTGCCGGATCGCAATTGAAGGGATACAATCGCTTCCATTACCAATAGACTCCAAGGATTTCGATATGTCTGGTGCAATGGCTGTGGGCTACTTTTTATTTTCAACCGCATTCAGTTTTATTCTCTTTATACTTTGGGCTCGTGTGGCCTTAACTTTTTTTAAGATCAGTCCATTTTTTGCTTTAAGTCAGAGTATTTTCCGCCTGACCAATCCGGTATTGCTGCCCATTCATATGGTTTTATCTCGCTTTTTAAAGAAAAAGAACCGTTATGATATTGTTTGTCTCAGTGCAATTTTTATACTGGAGATCATCAAATACGCCTTGATGGGGATCTTGTTCATGCACACCACCTTCCCTTTTCTTTTGTTGATGGTGCTTTCATTGATCTCCATGATTGTTGACCCATGTAATTTTTTATTCTATGCGATCATCGGTCGAGTCATCTTAAGCTGGGTCAACTCCAGCACACAAAATGCGTTCATCGAATTCATCTACACCATCACAGAACCCGTGCTGTATCCGATTCGAAAACGTCTACCGTTTATGGGCGGGTTAGATTTTTCTCCCTTAATTGCCATAATTGCACTAAGAATGATCACTGTTTTTCTTACAACTAGCTTCCCTTTAGCAACTTAAGACTTCTCATGCGGCGTTGATTTTTGGTATCATATGTCTTTATATAAAAGACTTTAAAACTATGATTCCAACTGCGTTGCATGCTATTTCTCCAGTCGATGGCCGTTATTACTCGAAAACTCGTTTGCTAAGCAATTATTTCAGCGAATATGCATTAACATATTATCGCTTATTCATCGAAATTCGCTGGTTTGAATCTTTGGCCGCAAATGAGCAACTACACGAAGTTTTACCGCTCACACCAGCAACTAAAGCGTTCCTCCAAGATATCTTGAATAACTTTGGAGAAAAAGATGTCATCACCATCAAAAATTATGAAAAAAAAACCAATCATGACGTTAAAGCAGTTGAATATTATTTAAGAGAAAAATTCATACAACACGACTCGTTAAAACACATGACGAGTTTTATCCATTTCGCGTGCACATCAGAAGACATCAATAATCTTGCTTACGCATTGATGATGAAAGAAGCTCTCGCACAAGTGATTCAACCCACTCTGGCAGAAATCACAGGGGGAATTACGCTACTTGGAAAGCTGCACGGCTCAGCTCCAATGCTTGGGAGAACACACGGACAACCCGCAACCCCAACTACATTAGGAAAAGAGCTGATTAACTTTTCAGCCAGACTCAAACGTCCCTTGCAACAATTAGCAGAAGTTCTCATTTCAGCAAAATGTAACGGTGCGGTGGGCAACTATAACGCCCACATCGTGGCTTATCCAGAAATCGATTGGAGACAGCATTGCGCCCATTTTACCACGCAACTTGGCCTATCTTTTAATGCTTATACCACTCAAATCGAACCACATGATGGCATTGCAGAAGTTGCACACGTCATGGTGCGCATCAACAATATCCTTTTGGATTATGTAAGAGATGTATGGAGTTATATCTCGCTTGGATACTTTAAACAACGTACCGTCAGTCAGGAAGTTGGCTCTTCGACTATGCCACACAAAGTGAATCCAATTGATTTTGAAAATGCAGAAGGCAATCTAGGACTGGCAAACACATTGTTTGATCATTTTGCAAATAAACTCACCCAATCAAGATTGCAACGCGATCTCTCTGATTCGACCGTTCTCAGAAATTTGGGTGTTGCTTTTGCCTATTCGCTGATCGCTTATCAAGCCATTGCAAAAGGAAACGAAAAACTACAAATTAACGACGCGGCACTTAAAGCAGATTTAGAAGAAAACTGGGATATCTTAACCGAAGCGATTCAAACTGTCATGAGACGCTATGCGATCTCTGATGCCTATGAACAAATGCGTGATTTAACTCGAGGACAACACCTCACTCGTGCGCGTTTGGAAAGTTTCATCCAAGGACTCTCAGTGCCAGAGGAAACCAAAAAAAGTCTGCTTGAGCTCACCCCTGAAACTTATACTGGGTTGGCGGCCGCCCTTGTTAAAGCATTTTCATGATGAATAAAACCCAGCCCTCCCTAAATTCGCAAGCAGGTCATACTTTCGAATACGATGTTTTGGTGATCGGTTCGGGACTGGCTGGTCTTTTTTATGTTCTAAAACTGCTCTCATATAATCCGAAACTAAAAATTGCGATCATTTCAAAAACTGAACTCAAAGAAGGCAACAGCCGATATGCACAAGGTGGAATAGCAGCCGTTCTTGAAGAAAAAGAAGATTCAATTGAATCTCATATCCAAGACACCCTCTCCGCGGGAGACGGGCTATGCTACGAACCTGCCGTCAGAATGATTGTTGAAGAAGGACCTAATGCCATCCGGGCCCTTTCATCGATGCATGTTGCTTTCGATCGATTACAAAATGGTGACTTTGCCTTGGCTAAAGAAGGCGGACATCATCATCGTCGTATTGTCCACTGCGGAGACAAAACAGGCGAAAATATCATCGAAACACTGAATGAACTGCTGGCTCATCATCCAGAGATCCACTGTTTTGAACATCACATCGCAGTTAATTTAATTACACAACCACTGCCCCATGATATTCGTCACCAAGGTGAGGTTTTAGGTGCCTATATTTTAGATAGCAACACACAGAATATTCATACCTTTTTAGCAAAAGTCACCGTCCTGGCAACAGGAGGGGCTGGAAAAACATACCGATATACAACCAATCCGATGGTAGCAACAGGCGATGGCGTTGCCATGGCTTACCGTGCTGGAGCACGTGTTGGGAACATGGAGTTTTACCAATTTCACCCGACTTTATTGCATCATCCGACACACACCAACTTTCTCATTTCAGAAGCGGTTCGTGGTGAAGGCGCTATTTTACGTCATGCTGAAACAAAAGAACGCTTCATGCAACGATATGCTCCTGAACAAATGGAATTGGCAACACGCGATGTTGTCGCTCGAGCGATCTTCAATGAAATTGAGCACAGTCATCTTGATTTTGTTTATCTGGATATTACGCATCAATCCAAAACATTTCTTAAAAAGCGCTTCCCTCAAATTTATACAACACTCCAAGGACTTGGGATTGAAATGAGTCAAGATCTGATTCCGGTCGTCCCTGCCGCTCATTATCAATGCGGAGGTGTGCTAACCAATCTTGATGCAGCCACCGATTTATATCGACTCTATGCAATAGGAGAAGTGGCATTTACAGGGCTACACGGCGCTAATCGATTGGCCAGCAACTCGCTTCTTGAAGCGGTTGTTATGGCATCAAGAGCCGCTCAAAAAAGCAATGCGGATATCAACACGCCACTGTCATTAAAGCATCCCATTCAAAATTGGAACTCCCCTGCCAAAATTAACAATCGTCGCGCCAGTCAAATCAATGCACACTGGCAAAGCCTACGAGGAGAAATGACGTCATACGCTGGCATTGTCCGTACAGAAGCCGGTCTGTCTGATTTACTTCAACTGATTCAAAAAAGAAAACAAATTATTGAAGAGTACTACTGGAGTCACATTATCACACGTGATTTTATCGAATTGCGCAACATCATACTCAATGCAGAGCTTATTGTGTCAGCTGCTTTAACAAGACGCGAATCTCGAGGTGGACACTACAGAGAAGACTTTCAAAACCAACATTATCGTGCTGAAGAAAGCATTGCACGCTTAACCACAGCTGAGGCTCCTTATGTTTGATAGTAAAGACACCCATACCCCTGAACAAGGGATCATGCCCATCCAATCGGATATGACCATTTGTCAAAAAGATTATCCTCTAGATTGGTATCCACCCGATTTTGTGCCTTATGCAGAAGAATATATGGCGCTACCCGACAGAAAACTCACGACTGTTGTCAATTGGATGACGCCTTATCTAAAAAAAGCACAAGATCATTTTGGTCATCAACTGCTTTTACTCGCACACTATTATATGGGCGGAGAAATTGTTCGACTCATTGAGGCATTTGGCGGAACAATTGGTGACTCTTATCAACTGGCATTAATGGCCCAAAATCATCCAGAAAAAACAGTGATCGTTGAATCTGCTGTTCATTTTATGGCGGAATCTATTCGCCTCTTGGCACACTCACATCAGCACGTTTATATCACCAATCCAAAATCTGGCTGCACCATGGAGATGCTAGCGAAAGATTTTATGGTTGAGCCGGCATTTTCTGACCTAAATACACGCTACGGTAGCGAAAACATTTTGCCGGTGTGCTACATGAACACGTCTGGTCGAGTCAAAGCCATGACAGGAGCACAAGGAGGCGCAGTCTGCACGAGCTCTAATGTCAAAAAAATATTTGAATGGGCTAGAACACAAAATAAAAAAATTCTTTTTATACCCGATCAACACATGGGCGAAAATGTTGCGCATTGGCTTAATATTCAAAAAATAGCCTACTGGCCGGGTGGCACACAGGGCGCGCAATATTCCCTGGACAATCAAGATAAAAAAACACTCAAACAATTTGATGACGCCGAACTCATTTTATTTGGCAGTGAATGTGCGGTACACAGCCACTACAGTGCTGCCATGTGCACTTACTGGCAATCTAAAGGATACATTACCATTGCACATCCTGAATGTCGAAATGAAGTCATTCGTATCGCTGATCAGGCTGGCTCCACAGCATTTATCTGGGATTTTGTTACCCGAGACAAAGGTAAAACCAAACGATATGCAATCGCCACTGAAAATCATATGGTTGAAAATTTGAAGCAAGCATGTCGTTCGTTAGGAATTGATGTGGTCAATATGGCTGAAGTGCCTGAATCGATTCATGCCGGCTCTCAAGCATGTGGATGTGCCACGATGTCAAGAAACGATCCACCTCACCTTGTCGCATTACTTGATTTATTAAGACAAGGAAAAGTGATGAATTATCATGAAGTTGAAGCAGGTGACCAAGTGAATGAGTTTACTGGAACACGACACCGCCTCAACAGCAAAGATCAACAATGGATTGTGGAG
This sequence comes from uncultured Legionella sp., assembly GCA_964513205.1. Lineage (GTDB taxonomy): Bacteria > Pseudomonadota > Gammaproteobacteria > Legionellales > Legionellaceae > JAGVJT01. The sequence goes on from CAZELP010000018.1 coordinate 20,717, forward strand.
AATGCCAAAAAAGCTTTGGAAAAGATGATTCATATTACCGAAAGCTAAAATCTATCTCCACACTGCCCTAAAACTGAGATAAAATCTCTTTCTAAGGAGATGGTGTGGCGTTTTTTACCTCATCGGCTTTTTGATTGTCTGCTTTGCAATCAAGCTTATTTGAAGCAACTGCCTCCCTGTACACGTAACCCGCCCCAAAAAGACCAGCCACACCAATCACTGCAGCTACTGCCAAATTTGGAATGGCCGAGATTGCAACACCCAGTGCCAATATACCCGCGGTAAAAACAAGCAACATCCCGGCTTGACTTAAGGGATGACTCCATATTTTCATCATGAAATAAAAAATCGTTTCACTGGACTTTTCCGGCTGAATTTCAGGCTCTGGGATATCGAAATCTGCAAGATCTTCCGCCAAGAGACGCTCATATTTCTCTTGAAGTTCTCGAATTTTTTTAAGCCAAAAATCATAAGTATGATCTAAACGACGTTCGCTTGCTTCAATTAGCGCGTCCCTAATTTTCATTTCGTTCTGAAGCGCTTGCTGAAATTCATTTTTCTGATCTGTAATGCTTTTTAAATCAGCCGTTTCATTTTGATACTGTTGCCTTAGCTCATCCAAGCGTTGTACCAATTCATTGTAAGAAGAAAGCGCTTGTTGATGCTGAACTTGTATCTCATCAAGATTATTTTGTATCGACTCAATGGATAACTCTTGGGTCAATTGCGGCGTTTCAGGAAAAGAGTCACTTGTGCTCAAATCCGCCTCATCATTTGATTGTGGGGGGGCATCATCACCTGATTGCGAACTATTCTCTATATTTTCATCTCCTTCATGAATGGGTTCCAGCACACCTGTACTCAGCGCTCCACGAGAAGCTCTTCCGCTTGGTTCTGGTGTTTTGGTCGCAGACAATTCTGGTTCAAAATGTTCTGAAGACAAGACTTTATGAATACTCAAAAAGTCTACTTTATGTGTCGTCAATGCAGTATTGGGAGTTGAAATCATCGAATTTTCTTCTGGAAGTTCAATGTTCACAGGCAGGAAATCTGAACTTTCTTTAGATACAGAATCTGGATTTGGCGGGCTCTCTTTAGGGATTTCTATAGACAAAGTGCTCATTTAATTTCCTCAAAATTTTTCGCGATTTTTTCATACTCTTATTTCTAAAGTCAAGCAAATGACAAAACTTCATGTGATAATCAAACAGTACAGGACTTACGCTTGCATCACCGTTTTTTGTCATATACAAAGCTAAATTGCACAATACACTAGTCAAAAAACATCAATGTATGGTAGAATAAGATTCCATTTTTAATAGGTAGAGAAATATGTCAGAAAAAATGCAAGGCACAGTGAAATGGTTTAACGACAACAAAGGCTTTGGATTTATCGAAAGTAACGGTAAAGACTACTTTGTTCATTTCAGTGCAATTTCAGGTAACGGCTTCAAAACACTTGCAGAAGGCGCTACAGTTCGGTTCAAAGCAACTGATGGTCAAAAAGGTCCTCAAGCAGAAGAAGTCGAGACTGTGTCTTGATGTGTGAAGGGGTGCGTGTTCAAACGCCCCCCTTTTCCCATACCTCATCCTGTTCTCAACGTACACCTTGTCTCTTCTGAGACATCGCCAATTATCGAAGCATTTGCTTTAGGCAAGAACAGCCCCTCCAATTTGTTCGGTTCAAAGTAAGGTGCTGATGGGCACAATAAAGCAGCCTCATCACTTATCTCTCTGTTAATTTGTTGATTAACCCAAACGCTGAAACTGCAACACCAAAAACTTGCACAATATGCACCACTTGCTATTTGACTGGATGAAAAAAGACCGAATAAAAAAAGTCCTACACTCAAAGAACAACTTGTATTGGATAAAACAGACTCAGGACTACATGCACAACATGATACTAACGCCTGATGCCGTTCTTTTTCAAAGGTTTGTCGAGCCTCATTCTCGATAACAGGTGTTTTCACTTGAAGCGCCATTAACAATTGCGCCTCCTGAATTTTGGTAAAAGAATTTTCTGTTTCTTGCTCATCAACTGGGTCGATTTTATCAATTCGATTAAAATTAAAAGCATGTATCTTATTTTCTAAATCTTGTAAAAAAACATCATCAGCCCCAGCATTCCGTGCAGCATGATAAAACATAACAGCTTGAGAAATTACAACACGTTTGTGCTCTTTTATCCTACTCAAGCACGAGATGTACATCTCAGGTAAATCATCTCCAGGAATTGGAGCGTAATCATTTCGTCTAAAAAACATTTAATCAGCCTAAATCAATTGAAATAAAGTTTACGATTATACAAAAAAATCATCATTTTTTGGGAATTTTCTAAGAAGCCTATTGTTAGTTCTCCAGCACCATGATAGAAAATCCGCATATGGATTATTGATTTGGAAATTGTTGTGGCATCAGAAGACATAGAAGAATTTGAAGCAGCAGTCATTCCGAAGGAGCATTACAAAAACTGGCTAGAAAACATCCAATTCAATGCAATCAGCGCTTTTGAAAAACAGGACTCCATTCAAAAAATCACCAAAAATCTAGTTAAATCAATAGATGCACTTGTTATCTCGCTTTTCCAAGATTTCAACCTCACACACTCACAAAATTTGATACTTTTAGCCGTAGGCGGTTATGGTCGACGAGAACTTCAACTTCATTCTGATATTGATTTACTCATCCTTCACGAGAATAAATTGTCTCCCCAGGAACAAGCACAAATAGAAACCTTTATTCAAACTTGTTGGGACATTGGACTTGACATTAGTCATCAGATTACACAGCCTCAAGCATGCGCCACTCTGGCTGAAAAAGAAATCACCGTCATATCCAGTTTACTTGACGCACGCATCCTCTGTGGCAATCCTCTGCTTCTGGAAAATCTGCAATACCTCATTCATCCACTTCATATATGGAAAAGCGAAGATTTTTTTGACGCCAAACAAAAAGAACAAGATGTGCGCTATACAAAATACAATGAAACAGCGTACAACTTAGAGCCCAACATTAAAAATGGTCCGGGTGGGCTTAGAGACATTCACATCATTCTTCATATTGCAAAACGTCATTTCAAAATCAAAAAACTAAGCGAAGGCGTCATGCATGGATTTTTAACAGAAAAAGATTATGAGGAGCTTGTCCAATGTCGACGATTTTTATGGCGTGTGCGGTTTGCACTACATGTATGTGCTCAAAAAAAAGAAGACAAACTCTTGTTTGAATACCAGACTAAAATTGCACCTTTACTTCATTATCGAGATAAAAAAGGAAAGCCCGCTATAGAATCCTTGATGAAAGATTATTTTAAAGTGATCAAACGCACTCGAGAGCTCAATGACATTATTTTGCAATGGCTGAGTGAGGCTATATTTGCCAAACGATATCGAGTCACTACGCTAGACAACGCATTCCAACTCGTCAACGAACACATCGAAGTCAAATCACCACATCTCTTCGCAACATCTCCAGAGAAATTACTCACGCTATTTTTATGGATAGCGAAAATGCCAGACATAAAAGGCGTGAAAGCGAGCACCATTCGCTTGATTCATCAATCCACCTATCTCATCAATCAAGCATACAGAAATAATATCTCCCATCAACGTCATTTTCTCGAGCTTTTTAAACCACCCAATAATCCTTATGATGCATTAAGGCATATGAACCGCTATGGTGTGCTCGGACGATATTTACCTTGTTTTCAGCAAGTAATCGGACAAATGCAATATGATTTATTCCACATCTACACCGTGGATCAACATGCTTTATTTGTCATTCGAAACATGACTCGCTACCTCAATGAAGAATCGTCATCTTTTCCACTGTGTACACGTCTGATGAAGTCCATTCCCAAACGAGATATCCTTTATCTTAGTGCGCTCTTTCATGATATTGCAAAAGGAAGAGGGGGCGATCACAGCGAACTCGGTGCGGAAGAAGTTGACGCATTTGCCAAACAACATCAACTAAATCAAGAAGATCGAGCCCTACTTGTCTGGCTGGTTCGACATCATTTATTCATGTCACACACAGCACAACGAAAAGACATCTACGATATTGAGATTATTGCTGAATTCTGTAAACAATTGCCCCATAGTCATTATTTGGACTATCTCTATATACTGACTGTTGCAGATATTTGCGCGACAAATCCTAAATTGTGGAATAGTTGGAAAGATGCGCTACTTAAAGAGCTATATTACGCCGCAAAACTATATTTACATCAAGAAGATGTACAAGATGACGGTCAACTCATTGAAAAAAGAAAAGAAGACGCCCGACAAATTTTGCACCGTCAACACCACCAATTTGAAAACATTAATCAATTGTGGAGTCAGCTGCATCCGCGATATTTTATGCATCAGTCGGCTAAAATGATTGCAGAACATACACTGGCTATTCTATCTGAGCAAGATTATCCAATTGTACGAATACAACCGCATCACAGCGAAGCAGCGATGGAGCTTTTCGTTTATATGCCACATCAAAATAATCGCTTTGCTATCACAACCGCAATCTTAAACAACTGCCATGTCACCATTCAGGAGGCAAATATCTTAAGCAACGCACATAATTTCGACCTCGATACGTATGTCATTTTAGATACCAATCATCCCACCTCTATGCCAGAAAACACCATGCAATTGCTTCAACAACAACTCAAAATACATTTATCTCAAAATAAAACTCCCAGGCTAATTAATAAACGAATTACTCGTCTACACGCTCATTTTAACTTTGTACCACAAATCACATTTCAACAAATTGAGCATCAACGTCACACACAATTGTTACTGATTACCTCAGACAGACCGGGTTTACTTGCCGATATTAGTCAGATTTTTTTAAAATCAAACATTCACGTTCACTATGCAAAAATCGTAACAGCAGGAGAGCGAGCTGAAGACACTTTTTCCATCACCAATTCACGTCATGAGCCTTTGAGTATAGAGGAACAAGAAACCCTGCGCACAATACTCTTGTCTGAAATGAAAAACAGAACTTGAGGCTTAGCTTTAAACAACGTACAATCTTTGACATGAATTCGACCACAATAAATCTGGAAACAAGCGCACAGACAACCGCATTGTCTCGAGGAAAAAAACTTGGCGCTCTCTTTTCTGGGGCTATTCTGCCCTTGAGCTTTGCGCCCTTCCACTTTCCAGGACTTGCGCTTCTCAGTCTGGCTCTTTTGTTTTCGCTATTAAAATCTGGCTCGTTGAAACATGCTTTTCAGATCGGATTGCTCTATGGACTCAGTTTTTTCGGCCTTGGAGTTTCGTGGATTTATGTGAGCATTCATGAGTACGGTCATTTACATGGCATGATTGCATTTGCCATCACGCTTGTCTTTATTCTCTATCTTTCGCTTTACCTTGGCTTTTTTGCACTGGCTTTCAGAGCCATGACCAGAAAGGCCAATTCGCTTTGGCGTTGCACACTGTTTTCAGCATTGTGGTGCATATTTGAATTTTTACGCGCAAAAGGCCTAGGTGGGTTTCCATGGCTGTCTTTGGGCTTTGGTCAAATCGATTCGCCATTACGTCATCTACTGCCTATTGTAGGTGTCTTTGGTGTTGGATTCATCACTTGTTTTTTAAGTGGCCTTTTGGCTTTAAGTTTTCAAAAAAAAGAGCGACAGACTCACCTCTATCTGATGCTGTTTGTAACATTGCTTTTAGCACCATTACTGCTCAAATCCAAAACATGGACACACCCTGGAAAAGAAAAAATTTCTGCAGCGGTGGTTCAAGCCAATTTGTCCATGCGAGATAAATGGGATGAAGCGCTTTTTTGGAAACTATTCGAACATTATCAGACGCAAATTGAATCATTATTAGGAAAAAAACAACTGATCGTCTTACCTGAATCAGCTATTCCGGTTCCTAGTCATTATATCAGCGAACCACTTGAATACATCGACAAAGAAGCCAAAACAAAACAAACTGCTATATTGCTTGGAATTCCCATCCCAACGCCTAAAAATCCGACTCTTTTTTACAACGGATTATTGGGATTAGGAGAGGCCGATGGTGCTTATTTTAAAAGACATTTAGTCGCTTTCGGTGAATTTATCCCCTCTTTCTTGTCTTTTCTTCACGAATGGCTCTTCTTACCTCCAAACTTAAGTCAAGGACCAATAAAACAGCCCTTAATGCATGTAAAGGGACATGCCATCGCCTCGCTTATCTGTTACGAATTGGCATTCCCTGAACTGCTCAGAACTCAACTACCCGAAGCAGAATGGATTGTTTCTGTAAGTGATGATGGGTGGTTTGGACGCTCATTGGCAGTCTTTCAACATGTTCAAATGGCACAAACGCTTTCCAAGCAGACTGAACGCGATCAAATTCTTGCAAATAATGACGGCTTATCAGCCATGATTCAAAGCACAGGTGACATAATAAACATCTTGCCTGCATTTAGCGCAGGCGTACTCGATGCACACATCACGCCTCAGCAAGGAAATACCCCATGGGCTGAATATGGAGATAGACCTTTTATAATGGGATGCCTTGTGCTTTTGCTTTTATATGCAGCCCTCCATTTCAATCGTATTCAAAAACAGCAATGGATAAAAAATTAGAAACATTGTCTGAATGAAACTATTCAACAAGCTATTGCCGATCACCTCAAGAGGCGGTATCCTAGCATCCTGATTTTAAATAAGTAGTGATACCATGGATAAGACCTATCAACCATGTGAAGTAGAAGAGCAAGCCCAACAATATTGGAACAAAAAACAAAGCTTTAACGTTACAGAAGATCTCAACAAAGAGAAATTCTATTGCTTGTCTATGTTTCCTTACCCGAGCGGCTCTCTTCACATGGGACATGTTCGCAATTATACTTTGGGCGACGTCATCGCGCGTTATCAGCGCGCGCAGGGTAAAAATGTCCTGCAACCCATTGGGTGGGATGCATTTGGTCTACCTGCAGAAAACGCAGCAATACAACGTGGGGTACATCCGGCTGAATGGACCAAAAAAAACATTCAATCGATGAAAGAGCAATTTTTAAAACTCGGCAACGCTTATGATTGGCGCCGTGAAATTGCCACATGCGATCCAGAATACTATCGTTGGGAACAATGGTTTTTTATCAAGCTTTTCCAAAAAGGTCTAGTTTACAAGAAAAATTCTTGGGTAAACTGGGATCCAGTCGATAAAACAGTACTTGCTAACGAACAAGTCGTCGATGGTCGAGGCTGGCGTTCCGGTGCCAAAGTTGAACGCAAAGAAATCTCACAATGGTTCATTAAAATCACAGCATACGCTGACGAGCTGCTATTAGGTTTGGATACGCTCACTCAATGGCCCACACAAGTCAAACAGATGCAACGCAATTGGATAGGTCGCTCTGAAGGCGCAGAAATTCATTTTGAAGTACCTGACGCCAATAAAACCTTGAAAATTTACACCACACGTCCAGATACACTCATGGGTGTGACTTATCTTGCCATTGCGCCCGACCATCCACTCGCCAAACGAGTTGCGCAAGAAGACCCTTTGGTAAAAGCATTTATCGACAGTTGCCAAGCAGCCAGCACAACTGAAGCCGACATAGCGACAATGGAAAAACGAGGCGTGGCTATTTCTTTTACGGCCAAGCACCCTATCACACAAGAAGATCTCCCCATCTGGATTGCTAATTTTGTGTTGATGCAATACGGAACAGGCGCCGTCATGAGTGTTCCCGCACACGATCAGCGCGATTATGAATTTGCAACACAATACAATCTTCCGAAAAAAACCGTCATCAATTCCAATACGCCAGCTCCAACAGGAAAAGCGTATACTGGGGAAGGATTACTGATCAATTCAGGCGAATTTGACGGCTTGGATACAAAAGAAGCAAGTAAGAAGATTGTCGCATATTTAGAAGAAAAAGGGGTTGGATATCCAACCGTCAACTATCGTCTACGCGACTGGGGCGTCTCGCGTCAGCGGTATTGGGGCACCCCCATCCCGATGATTATTTGTGAACATTGTGGAATCGTTCCTGTCCCAGAAGAAGATTTACCCGTCACTTTACCCGACCATGTTGATTTTTCTGTTCAAGGTTCACCATTGGCGCATTGTTCAGATTTTCTGAACACCACATGTCCGAAGTGCGAACAAGACGCGATGAGAGAAACTGACACATTTGACACCTTTATTGAGTCTTCCTGGTATTACGCTCGTTTTGCTTGTAAAGGACAGGAAAACGCCATGCTAGATGATCGTGCCAAATACTGGACTCCGGTCGATCAATACATTGGTGGAATCGAACACGCCGTGATGCATCTTCTGTACGCAAGATTTTTTCACAAACTCATGCGTGACGAAGGATTGGTTAATTCAGATGAACCATTTGTTTCTCTTTTGACACAGGGCATGGTGCTTAAAGATGGTCAAAAAATGTCTAAATCAGTCGGAAACATCGTTGATCCTAACCAACTAATCGCAACCTACGGTGCTGACACGGCTCGTTTATTTACCCTTTTTGCGGCACCACCAGAACAATCTTTAGAATGGTCTGACGCAGGTGTCGAAGGTGCGCATCGCTTCCTAAAAAGACTCTGGGCATTTGTCTATCAACATCATCACTTGATACAAGAAATTAACGATGTAGAAGAATCACCAGAAATCGATTGGGCGCCGGCTGATGCTAGACTTCAAAAAGCAAGACTCACACTACATCAACTGCTTGCTCAAGCAACAAACGACTACATAAGACAACAATTCAACACCGTTGTTTCCGCATGTATGAAGCTTCTAAACGAACTTTCCGGCTTTGAGGTACAAACTGAGCTCGATCGCTATCATGTATACAATAGCACCAGTATTCTCTTAAGACTATTGGCCCCCATTACACCTCATATTACACACGTGCTCTGGCAATCATTGGGTTTTACAAAACCCATCATCGATGCACCATGGCCTCAGGTTGATAAAAATGCCCTTCAAACCAATGAAGTAGAATTCATCGTCCAAATCAATGGAAAACGACGAGGTCAATTTACTGCAACGGTAGAAACTTCAGAAGCAGATTTAATTGAAAAAGCAAAAACTGCAACTGCGTCTTTTCTCGAAAATCACAACATCCAGAAAAGTGTTGTTGTGGCGCATCGGCAATTGATCAACCTTGTGGTTACTCCGTGATCGTCAAAAAACAAATCAGGGGACGTGTTTTAATAAAAATATTACACGTTCTCTTTTTTTCTATACTATGCGCTCCTCTTTTAGGGTGTCAGTTTCATCTAAGAGGAGTGACAGAGAAACTTCCTTTACCTTATCGGAAAATCCATGTTGTTGCACTGAATACGCCTCCACACTTAACCTCTATTGTAAAGCAGCGCCTATTAAGAGATGGAGCGACGCTCACACGAAACGCCCCTTATCGTCTAACACTCCATCAGGAAGTGATTAAGAAAAATATTTTAAGCATCAGCTCAGGCAGCTCATCACGACAATATCAGGTGGTTTATCAAATGTATTTTTCTTTTGAAAAAACCAAGGGACTGACATTGATTGAAAATGCCCCCATACTTGTCACGCGCTTTTTGACGATCAATAATGATAGAATTCTCGGTTCGCATGACGAAGAAGAACATATTATGGATGATATGCGTTATGACGCAGCGCTTCAAATGGTAGAACGCATCCGCAAATCGCTTTTGACAAAAAGGAACCTTTCATCGTGATTATCAAACGCTTTTCATCTTACGCTCTCGCACTTACATTCTCTTCATTTGTATATGCCGCTCACGTACCAACAGAATGGCTATGTCTTTCGTTTGATACTCGAGAGAAAAGCTATCAGGCAACTGGATTAACCATTGAAGAATCAATGAAAAAAGCCAAATCATCATGCCAAAAAGGCTCAACACAACCTAAAACTTGCCGAACAGCTCAGTCTTACTGCGAAGAGCAACCCGTTTCAGGACAAGGTCGCTGTATTGTGACAGATGATGATGGTCATGCTTGGGACATTGACGGAGAAAATTCCTGTAAAAAAGCACTCTCTATGTGCAATCGTTTCATCTACCTTGAAGGCGGTGCTCACGGACAATGTTGGATTAAATACGGTGGAGAAAGTGGTAATTTAGATGCTGATTAAACATACTGCCCTGGCAACATACGTAAAAAAAGCGACTGCCTCTGTTTATTTTTTAATAGGAGATGATCCTTATCTCATGACAGAAGCAGTCAAACAAATCAAAACCGCTTGGAGCAATCTGCACTCAGATACAGAAATATTGTATTTCTCTATCGAACAAACGCAAGACTGGCGGCTTATCTATGACGAAGCCAATACACAAGGTCTATTTTCTCAACATAAACTCATAGACATTCAATTCAGTAAAAAAACGCTGGATGCATCTTCAAAATCCATGCTCAGTGCATACCTTGATTCACCATGTTCAGAAACATTATTGTTGATACAAGCGCCGCTCATGACGTCTAAACTGTTAAGTTTTTGCAGTCAAAATCCACAATGTACGTTGGTTCAAATCTCATCTCTAAATGATCGGGAAATGACACTTTGGATAAAAGAAGCTTTAAACAGCGCATCTTTTTCTTATACAGCTGACATAGTTGCGCTCATTCAGCAATATACATCAGGCAATCATCTGGCTTGTGCCCAATGTATCGAAAAATTAACACTGGTTCATCCGAAAGGTCATACGCTTTCGCTAGAAGATGTGCGTGTGCATTTAAATTTTGAATGCGAATATGAACTGTTTGAATTAACCGAGGCCTGCCTTCTAGGAAATCTTGAAAAATCAATCCGCTGTTTTCAGGCGACAACCGCTCAAAAAACAGAAACTACACTTATTATTTGGGTTCTAACACAAGAAATACGCTTGCTGATTCAACTGCATCAACATCTCAAAAATGGCATAAAACTGAATGATGCAGCAAACCAACTCAAGATCTGGAACCAACGCATTGCGCTGTATCAAACTGCATTAAATCGTCTTTCGCCTTCCACACTACAAAAGCTACTGGAAAAATGTCAAAAGATTGACGAAGGCTTTAAAATGGGCAAAATCAAAAATATTCTTCTTGAAATTGAAACGCTAATTGTACAGATGCACCAGCATCCCACCTCATTATGAACAATACGAAAAATAATAATTAGCAACAGAGCAAATGATTTAAATGAATAAAAACTCGGTCGTAAAAATAGAATACCGCTATATCGTTGCAGCTATTTATGCGATCGTTTTATTTTTAGATAGGCTTGATTTAACCATTGTAAATATTGCGCTACCAACACTTGCAGAATATTTTAGCGTCCCTATCACTCAAACAGATTGGGTAAACAATGCTTATTTGCTTGCTCTGGTCATGAGCATTCCCATCAGTGGTTGGGCAGGAGATCAGTTTGGTGTTAAAAAAGTTTTTATTATTGCAACCAGCCTTTTTGGTTTGTCGTCATTGTTATGTGCATTCTCACTCGATTTAACAACCATGGCCATTTTGCGTTTTCTTCAGGGTTTCGGTGGTGGCGTCATTATTCCGGTAGGCATGACGATGGTATATCGCGTGTTTGACCCATCAGAATATGCGAGCATTACCAGTTTTATTTTCATTCCAACGCTTATAGCCCCTGCTATTGCACCTGTGTTAGGTGGTGCGATGATTAACTACTTTGGCTGGAAGTGGGTATTTCTTTTTGCAGTACCCATTTGTTCCATTGCTATAATTTTATCCATAATCATATTAAAAGAGCAAAAAAATGAAGAGAAAATGCCTCTTGATTGGCTAGGATTCGCACTTTCTTCCCTCGTGTTAATCTTAATGCTATATTTTATTTCATCACTGGGGAAAAATGAGAGTTATTTTCAAATCATAACCATTTTAATCGCTATAATATTTTCAAGTTATCTATTTCTCAGGCATGAAAAAAATAGCACATTCCCGTTAATAGACATTAAGTTTTTTAAAAATGAATTATTCCGACAAGTTAATCTAATTCAATTGGCATTTCAGATATGCCATTTTGGCTCTATTTTTTTAATTGGCATGTATCTTCAAATAGGAGTTGGAATGTCCGCTATGGTTGCAGGGATCATTATGGGCATGCAAGCCATTGGTGCTATTTGCACCAGTCGTTACTCGGTTAAATTATTTCACCAATTTGGCCCAGGCCTTCCCATAATCATTGGATTTATGGGTATTGCAGTGATTACCCCATGCATTTTATTGATTAATTCCTCCAAGATGATATTAATTGGAAGTGTTATTCTTTTTATAAGAGGATTGTTTAGCGGTTTATGCGGAACCCCCATTCAAACAGCAAGTATTATTGGTTTTAAAAAAGAAGACGTTGGGCGAGCTAGCGCTGTATTTAACGCGGGAAGACAAATATCCATTAGTTTAGGAATTGCATTAACCTCTCTTTTGATAACATATGGTTTTAAATTAAATGGGCTTGATGTATTGCAGCAAACCTCACAACCAGGTAAAGCCGTTTTTTATTACGCATTTATGCTGATTCCGTTAGCGTCTTTTTGGGGTATTTTAATTACGGCACAAATTAACAATAAGAAAATAAAACGCAAATCAAATGAAAAGTCTGCTTATTGAAATATTGTGGGCAAAAGAATTGAGAATCTTATCTGCCCACACACCTAACCTATGAATTGATGCCCACTAGAGGCCCTACAGCCTCTAGATGGTGGAGCTAGAACGAGTCTGATTTCACGCGGATCAGGAGCAACATTAAAGTTGGCTTGCATGATTATAAAAAAACCATTTGACAAATAAATACCTTGAATTGTAAAATATCTACTCAAAAAACATGAGTATCGTTATGATCTGTTTTCATCATAATTTCTTTGATCATCCTGCATTGATGGAAAAAAGAAGAATCAGCCAAGTATCCAAACGCTATAGCGCAGTAGTTCAAGCATTGGTTGGACGCATTTATCATAACGAAGGTGATACCCATTACCACGTTACACCTGTTGATTATCTTACATTCGGCTTGCCGGTACTTGTTATATGCATCAATGAGCTTAAGATACAGCCGCTATATCGTCATTGGAATAGACTATCTTTGGTTGGAAAAATACTCTCTGGACTTCTAGTCATGCCTTATATTTTCATGATGGATATGCTACTCAATGCAACAGCATTTTTGATTAAGCTCCCCATCAGCCTTGTTCTTGCAGTGCCTTTAACGATATTACTTACTATTGCACAAACAGTTCGTGTTATTTTTGACACCATTCATTCTGGTATGCTAGCCATAAATTCAGAAAAAAGTAATCATGTCGAGAATATGGCGGCTTTTTCTATTTAACAAATATCAAAACGATGCAAGAAGAGCTCTACTTTAAAATCGATTGGTACGCATTCAGTGCATCCAGACGAGCCATTTGATGATCAACCATTGGTTTTGGATATACTTTTTTCACATAAACGCTTAAGGCTGAAGATGAGGTCCAGGGCGCATGAATCGATTTTGAATCTAACACAGCAAGCTCAGGCAACCAGCGCTTCAGATAAGCACCACTAGAATCAAATTTTTCACTCTGTAATACAGGATTAAAAATACGAAAATAAGGTGCAGCATCAGCGCCACATCCAGCAACCCACTGCCAACTTGCACTATTATTCGCAAGATCCGCGTCCAATAACGTATCTAAAAACCAGTCTGCCCCCAAACGCCAATCGATCAACAAACTCTTTGTCAAAAAAGAAGCGACAATCATTCGAACGCGATTGTGCATATAGCCTGTTTCCCATAGCTCGCGCATACCCGCATCCACAATGGGATAGCCCGTCATCCCCTTTTGCCAACGAATCAGATCGACATCTCTGTCGTATTTCCAAGGAAAATTATCAAAGGCAGGCTTAAATGATCGAGTCGGAAGATCTGGAAAATGATATAAAAGATAAGCGGAAAACTCTCGCCACCCCAGCTCAGATAAAAAATGCTCGGCTGAAACTAAATCCACGCTTGGATTCAACATCGCCTGCTCGACTGCATATACAATACGATAAGGACTCATTTCACCAAAATGCAAATGAGGAGATAATCGTGAAGTTGCATCTTGAATAGGAAAATCCCGATTATGCTTATATCCAGTAAGACGTGTATCGATAAATTGCCTCAATCTCAGTTGTGCGCCCTCTTCTCCTGGAGTCCAGTGTTGAGAAAATGCTGAGGCCCAATTTAATTTCGGTAAAAGCCCCCAATCGATTAAATGATCACTTTTTGCGTCTATCGACTTTGGCCAAACGGTAATTTGTTGTTGAGGTTTGCATGATAATGCGGCCAACTTTTGACGACAGGTTTTCCAATAGGCAGTAAAAACCTTAAAAAAGTCACCTTGCTTATTAAGAATAGTCCACGGCTCATGCAAAAGATTCGCCTGAAAACTCTGAACATCTATTCCTTTTTCATGTAAACAGGACTTCAATTTTTTATCACAAGCGATTCCAGCAGGTGTGTATCGACGATTCCAATACACAACGTCAATTGAATGAGAATCCAAAAGTTCTAAAATGATCTCGAGTGGAGCACCTTTGCGAAGTGTGAGTTGTAGGCCTTTTTGTTTTAAGCGAAGACGAAGTGCGTCTAAGCTATGATGAAGCCACCATGTCTGCGCTTCACCTAGGCAACTATTCTGGTGATCTTCCAAAATATAAAGTACCAACACAGATTGATGCGCAAGACAAGCCTCAAACAGAGCAGGATTATCATCCAGTCGTAAATCATGTCTCAACCAAACAAGGGCTTTTGTCATGGCATCTTAAAAAAATTGGTAAAAGAAAGTCTATTTAAGATTAGAGCTAGATATGTCAACGCCCCCTAATCATGCAATTGTAACTCAATAAACACAGATTTTGTATCTCCCCAGCACGTCATCCTGAAGTGTGGCACTTACTAAATTTTGAAGAAAGTCTTGAAAAATATCTAGTTATGATGAAATATCCCCATTTAGATCAAAGACCTAGCGTTAAAGATAGCATTTTTCGAGAAATATTAAAACTCAAATCTTCCGGCCAATTAATATACGGAGAAATTTTGTGACGATCTCTCAGGTTCAGGATATGCTGGCAAGTCACAACCCTAGATAAATATGTCCTATATAAATTCTAAATGAATTTATATAGGACATATTTTGTGATATAATAAGCAAATTTGAATTGAGTCTATATGAAGCCCACAAACAACCATCAAGATACACAAAATAATTTGCGAAATTTGATGAAGCAAATAAACCGTATGGAAAGTTGGGGGAGTGTACGCTTTGCTCCAAGAGAAACTTATCTGTCTTATAGCCGTCAATTAAAAAATCTAAAATCACTGTCAGAAATAGCAACATTTTTATCAAACATGCTGGAACAACATGTTTTTCCAAACACAGTGATTCTGAATCAACTGATCAATAAATTAAGTCGACTAAAAAAAATTGATGCTGTATTGATGCTCCATCATATTGCAGTTGAGAAAGGTTTTACCGATGCAATCACCTATAACAGCACCATTGCTGCCATTGCCAAAAGTCC
>CAZELP010000019.1:0-31700 GCA_964513205.1 uncultured Legionella sp.
GACGACCAACAGGAAAACCTTCGATGCAACCGTCTGTTGCACCATCGGCTCAACCTACACGACGACCAACAGGAAAACCTTCGATGCAACCGTCTGTTGCACCATCGGCTCAACCTACACGACGACCAACAAGAAAGCCTTCGGCACAGCCGTCTGTTGCACCATCGGTTTATCCAACAAATCAACCCAGTGATTCACCATCAGCACAACCCACACGATGGCCAACAAGAAAGCCTTCGGCTCAACCTACACGACGGCCAACAGGTCAACCCAGTGGCTCACCATCGGCTCAACCCTCACGACGGCCAACAGGAAAACCTTCAGCACAACCGTCTGTTGCACCATCAGCTCAACCTTCACGACGGCCAACAAGAAAGCCTTCGGCACAACCGTCTGTTACTCCATCGGTTTATCCAACCAATCAGCCCAGTGGCTCACCATCAGCACAACCCACACGACAGCCAACAAGAAAGCCTTCGGCGCAACCGTCTGTTAAACCATCGGTTTATCCAACAAGTCAGCCTAGTGGCTCGCCATCGGCTCAACCCTCACGACGGCCGACAAGTCAACCCAGTGGTTTGCCATCGGTTCAACCCTCACGACGACCAACAGGAAAACCTTCGACGCAACCGTCTGTTGCACCGTCGGTTTATCCAACCAATCAGCCCAGTGGCTCACCATCGGCACAACCCACACGACGTCCAACAAGTCAGCCCAGTGACTCACCATCGGCTCAACCCTCACGACGTCCAACAGGAAAACCATCGGCGCAACCGTCTGTTACTCCATCGGTTTATCCAACAAGTCAGCCTAGCGGTTCACCATCGGCTCAACCGAGTGTATTGCCGTCGTTTCGTCCAACAGCTCAGCCAAGCCAATCACCATCCGCCCAACCGAGTCATTCACCATCGAGCCACCCGACTCAACCCAGTCGCGCGCCTTCGAATCGTCCGACACAACATCCGACCGGACAACCTAGTCAATCGCCATCCACTCAGCCTGCGTCATACCCGACAAAAAGCCCAAGCTGCTCGCCGTCAATTCAGCCAAGTAGTTCGCCATCATTGCGCTCATCAAGTTCAACTGAAACACAGCGCTATAAATTGAGTATCGGTCTGATTTCTGCAGTCGCCAGTTCGATGTTTGTCTTGCTAATAGGACTCTATCTTTTTCTACGAAATCGATCTCATTCATGGCTTAAAGAAAAACTACAATTTTTAAATCAGCAAAAACTGATTAATCCTCGTCATCATCGTCGCGTTGCAACAACAGAAAGCATTCATCGCGTCACACCCGAGAAAAGCAATACGCCCAATACGAATCATACTCCAGAGACCGTGAATGATGAGAAAAAAAAATCGGATATTCATCAGACCACGCCTATTCAATCGATAAACATCACGCAAGAACATGTGCCATCTTCGGACAATGATTCTGACTATTTGCTCAGCTCTATGAGCGACAGCCAATCATCAAAAAATACATCTTACTATTTCGTTAGCTCCATGAGTAGTCATGATTTATTGGATCTAGAAGCCGGAGATCAATACAATACCAACAACAAATCACCCGATATAAAAGATAAAAAAAGAAAATCAACTGTCGATAAAAAACAGAAGACTGGCTTTTTTCATAAAAATGAGTTTCCCTCATCTGATGAAGGAAAGAAAGATAGCACTCTAGGCTCATTAAGCATTGAAATGGCTTAGGATCTGTTCATTTCCGCCCATCAGACACACAAGCTGATGGGCGGAAATTGATTTTTATCAAGACAATGCGCGTGCGATATTCGAATCAGCATCAGACGAACGATGAATCCAAAGTAAAATTGGTAGGAAAATCAAAGACAAACAAAAAACAACTTCGTAGAGGCCAATCCAACCAACAGCCTCTTGTATCAGCGCTGCAATTGGACCAGAAAAAGTACGAGGTAACAAAGCAAATGCCATTAATAAAGAAAGTTGACTCGCGGTATAACGTGTATCAACAATTCGCATCAATAATGCCACTAAAGCGACGGAACATAATCCTGTTGAGAAGTTTTCGACCAATACAGCAAGACACAACAAAGGTGTATCTCGCCCTACAAAAGCCAATGCGACAAAAAATAAAACACTGACGGCTTGCAGGAGTCCAAATACCATCATCACTCGAAATAAAGGATAGCGTAATAAAATTACACCAGAAACAATTCCGCCTAAAATAGCAGCAATAACACCCAGCATCTTATTGACATAACCAATCACATCCAAGGGGAAGCCCAAACCTTGAATTAAAAAAGGCAATAACACACCACTCGTTGATGCTGTAAACGCTTCTCCTGTTTTATAAAAAACGACCAACAACAAAAGTGCGCCTATATTTTTTTGAGACCATAACGCTTTTGCTGGCGCAAAAAAAGCCTCTGAAAGAGAGAAATGATCGGATACTGTTGGCAAAGGTTCACGAGAAAAAAGGGTTGCTAACATTCCGACTATCATCAATAATCCCATTAAGCGATAAGTGAACGCCCATCCCCAATGACCCGCCATTACAAAAGAAAAACCACCGACTACAAGAAGAGCACATCGATATCCCAGCACACCAAGAGAAGCACCTAATGCATGCTCTTCAACAGGCAGATATTCCGTTCTTTGCGCATCAACGGCAATGTCTTGTGTTGCAGAAACAAACGCCAAGAAAAACCCCAACAGCATCATCGCCCCACCATTAGAAAGAGGCGAAAACCAGGCCATTCCATTAAATCCCAGAAGTAAGATAAATTGAGTTATCAACAACCAACTTCGGCGTCTCCCCAGTTTAAAAGGACAAAAATGATCAAGCAAAGGAGCCCATAAAAAACGATAACTATAAGGCAAACCGATCAGACTCAAAAAACCGATAGACATCAAAGACAAGCCTTCACTGGAAAACCAAGCTTGTAATGTTCCTGTTAAAAGCATTAAAGGAAGACCTGAAGAAAACCCCAGTAGCAAGACGGTCAAAAGACGTTTGTTCATCACTCAAATTAAAGACAGGTTTTTAGGATTAGGGTTTGTTGAAAATCGGCAACAAACCCTAGAGAAAACAGTGCTATTTCTTGGTATCAATTAAATGGATATTGAAAATTAATGTTTCATTAGGACCAATCATGCCCCCAACATTTCTAGCACCATAAGCCAAACTTGCAGGAACATACACTTCCCATGTTGATCCGACCGGCATCAACTGCAACACTTCAGTCCAACCCGGAATCACTTGTGAAACTTTAAATGATGCAGGCTTACCTGATTTATCAGTGCTATCAAATACAGTTCCATTGATTAATTTGCCAGTATATTCAACTGTAACAGTATCTTCTTTTCCTGGTTTTTGTCCTTTTCCTGCCGTCAAAATTTTATATTGCAGACCACTTGGTAAAGTGATTACTCCTGTTTTGGCCTTATTAGCTGCTAAAAATGCATCGCCAGCAGCTTTATTAGTTGCGGCCAACTTATCCATCTCTGCCACGCGTTTTGCCATCATTCGTTTTTGAAAATCATCTAAAACGTCTTTCATTTGTTGTTCAGTCAACAATGTTTTTTGGTCACTCAAACCATCGACTAACCCTTTTGAAAAAACAACAGGATTGATTTCAATCCCTTGACGCTTCAAATGCTTTCCTAAATCAACACCAATACTATAAGAGACCTTATCCTGATCATTTGCAAGGGTTGTTTCAGAAGCTGAAGTTGTTGCCGTAGTGCTGGTTGCCGTGTCCTGAGCCCAAGCCGCAGAAAACGTTAAGCCAATCACGCAAGCTATCCATTTCATTTTCATGTTGTTTTCCTCATAAAAAAAATTATTCGTCCTATTCTGCCTAACTTTAGCTTGGATTACTAGTCAATTAGAGGTAAAGTTCTTCAAATAGACAAAGTATGCTAATTTTTTGATAAATGAATATGCCGTCCACAGAACAACGCATTCTCAGTGTAAGTGAAATCAATCGAACCGCTCGCGAAGTTCTTGAGATTCTTGGTGTACTAAATGTAGAAGGAGAGCTTTCGAACGTAACGCGAGCTGCCTCCGGTCATTATTATTTTACACTCAAAGACAAACAAGCCCAACTCAGGTGCGCGTTTTTTAAAAATCGACACACACGCAATATGCCCACTATTTCTGACGGCGAACAGATTATTGCAGAAGGACGACTCAGTCTCTATGAGGGGCGAGGCGACTATCAGTTGATTGTGGAATCTGTGAAAAAAGCAGGTTTAGGAGAACTTTATCGCGCCTTTCAGCTATTAAAAACAAAACTTGAAGGTCTTGGGCTTTTTGAAAGTCATCGAAAAAAGAAAATTCCACAACACATCGAACACATTGGCATTATCACATCTCCCATTGGTGCGGCTCTTCATGACATCATGACGACACTTAAAAGACGTCATCCAATGGTCCACACTTATCTATATCCAAGCGAAGTTCAAGGAGCTCAAGCAACAGCGCAACTCATTCGCGCAATTGAGCAAGCCAACCAGGAAAAACGTTGTCAGGTGATTTTATTGGCCAGAGGTGGCGGCAGTCTTGAGGATTTGTGGCCATTCAATCAAGAATCACTTGCTTATGCCATTGTAAACAGCCCAATCCCCATCGTCACGGGGATTGGGCATGAGACCGATTTTACAATCGCAGATTTTGTTGCTGATTTTCGTGCGGCAACACCAACAGCGGCAGCAGAGCATGTCACACCAGACTGGTTGGCCCTAATCGAACAATTCACCAATCTACGCAATAGGCTTAAAATTGCGATGGAACGGTACCTGCTGATACAAAAAAGGGAAATTGATTTTTATTTAAAACGCCTCCCATCGCCAGAACGAAAACTGCAAACACAAATACAAACGCTCGACCATGTCATGAGCAAT
Source organism: uncultured Legionella sp. (assembly GCA_964513205.1). Lineage (GTDB taxonomy): Bacteria > Pseudomonadota > Gammaproteobacteria > Legionellales > Legionellaceae > JAGVJT01. Next base: position 4,884 of record CAZELP010000019.1, read on the forward strand.
CTTAGAAAAAACATGGATTATCTTCTTAAAAAAGAACAGTATAGATACAGTAAAGCCACAGAAATTATGCATACGTTAAGTCCGTTGAACACATTAAAGCGAGGATATGCCATCGCCATGCATCATGAGAAAGTATTAACGGATCATCAAGCAATATCTATTGATGAAACACTGACATTAACACTTAAAACAGGTAAGCTACGCTGTAAAGTCATTGAAGATATCACAACATTAGATGCTGACACTTGACCATTTAAATCAAAGCCTAGATCTGATTATTTCTCAAACTCAACAAAATGAGACCGCACTTCTTGTCATTTTAGGCGTGGTTTGGGGCGTGTTTTTTGTTTCTCGTCTTTTCCCAATGATGCTCTGTTTAGGAATTATTCCACGAGAAGTTCGTGGAATACCTGGAATTTTTTTCGCGCCTTTTTTGCACGCTAATTTCAATCATCTATTTTACAACACCCCTCCTCTACTGGTACTCAGTGATTTTTTACTGGTACACGGATATTCGTATTTTATGTTAGCTACATTAAGCCTCACAGTTATCAGCGGCTCATTGGTTTGGTTATTTGGAAAAAAAGGCATTCATATTGGTGCAAGCGCTGTCATTACCGGCTATTGGGCGCTTCTTGTCGCTAATATTTATGAGCAAGGGACTCTCACTGCCATTTTACTGGGAGGTATTGCACTTTACGCTTTTGCTGGGATTTTTATCGGCATCTTCCCCAAAGAAAAAGGCGTATCTTGGGAAGGACACTTTTTTGGATTGCTCGCAGGAATTGCCATCAGTTTCTTCTAAAAAACAGACATCAATCCATTCTCTCGCTTAAACGGAATAAAAAACTTCGAAGTAGATCTTTTTATTATATTCAGACAAAAAGATCATTAAAACCTTGATTTTTATAAAAACCTTTGGCTGTGAATAACTTTTTTCATCCTGCTTAATCAAATTGGATTAACAAACAACAACATAAACGTAACTTATTGATTTTAAATAATTTTATATATAAATACTTCATTTTTTAAAAACCGGATTATCCACAAAAACTGTGAATAACTCTGTGTATATACCGGTAAAGGCTTTGAAAATCCTAGACTCAGATTGGTGCATACAAATCACTCAGCATCAAGACCAAGATTGTCTCGTTTAAAAACGCGATCAGCACGATAACTTGAACGAACAAAAGGTCCTGAGGCGACTTCAAAAAATCCTTTTTTTAATCCGATTTCTCTGAGATTTTGAAACTCTTCTGGTGTGACATAGCGAACAACCGGTAAATGATGTTTTGTTGGTTGAAGATACTGACCTAACGTTAAAATATCCACATTCATTGAACGCATGTCATCCATTGCTTGCAAGATCTCATCCATTGTTTCGCCTAAACCGAGCATCAAACTCGTTTTCGTAAGCAACGATGGACGATATTGTTTGGCAAATTCAAGCACACGCAGTGTCTGCCAATATCCAGCACGATTGTCTCGAACAGGATGCGTTAAACGTTCAACTGTTTCAACATTTTGAGCAAAAACATCGACAGGGCTATCCAATAACACTTGAACATGCTCAAATACGCCTTGAAAATCAGGAGTCAATACCTCCACCTTCGTGTGTGGAGAGGCTTTTTTAATGGCACTTACAGCCTGACCATAATGCGCCGCACCACCATCTGGTAAATCATCTCGATTTACTGAGGTTAATACGACATAATCTAAATTCATCAGTTTAACTGTTCTCGCCGCGTTTTCTGGCTCGTCAGGATCCAATCGACCTTGAGGATTTCCTGTATCCACCGCACAAAAACGACACGCTCGCGTACAGACAGCCCCCATTAACATAATAGTCGCTGTACCATGAGACCAACACTCACTTATATTAGGACATTTGGCCTCTTCACAAACCGTAGATAAACCATGTTCACGAACAACAGATTTTACTTTTGCATAGTTAGGATGAACAGCGTTTACCATTTTCAGCCAAGAAGGCTTAGGAAGCCTTGATTTCTCTCCATCTGTTGCATCTGCAGTCAAAGACTTAATCCCATCTTTGATTGCGACAACACCAGAAGCAGTTTTATATTTTTGACCACTTTCGATACGGACAGGAATTTGATCTAGCTTACTCATTTGCACTCACAGGAAGACGTTGTACTAATTTAAAATATTGATAGCGTTTTGTGACCCACTCGATTAATCCAACTTCTATCAATGCCAAAAAAGATGCTGTCATCACATCGCTCATAAAATGTTTGAGCAATAAAATACGGGTTGCCGCAATACACAAAGCCAGTATTATAAAAGCAAATGTCTTTTTTGGAAACAAAATAGACAAGCCAAAGGCAAGCGCCATGATGGTTGTGGTATGTCCTGATGGACAAGACCAATACACCGAATGCGTCTGAAAACCAAAAAAACCATATAACCCTTCTTGGAAAAATAAATCAGGACGAGCGCGCCCCAAAAGCACTTTTAGAACAAGCGCAATGAGGTTGGGCACAAAAACACACACGGTTAAAAACCAAGCACGTTCTTCCCAAAGCTTTTTGGGCTTGATATAACGAAAAAAAAGAGCGATTCCAACAAGACAAGCCATCACGGCGACATGCTCGCCTAAAAGCGTCATGCCCTTCAAGAAAAACAATTTTTCGTGAAGATGATGGTTGAAAATCCAAGTGGCCAAAGCACGATCAATGACATAATAAGACATGAGCACCAACAACAATGCACTCAATATATTTCGGGGCTTACTCATCCACATAAACAACCGATCAAACATCGTCATTTCGACTTCTCCTTTGAATTTGATAGAGATAAGATAGATTGGCTCCATCATAGGGATCTCTGTCCCAAAAGTCCACCACGCAAACCAGTTCACCATTGACATAAACAAGCGGAATACTCTGACGCAACCAAGGTGGAACAGCATGTGCTTGAAAAAGTTTTTTTAGAAGCTGTGTCTGCTGATGACGCCGCAAGGTCTCGCCTCCGCTACGATAACGGATTTCTACTTGTGCATGAGGTGGAATGAAAATACCTGTTTTTGCAGGTATCGCCAAAAGATACTCTCGCTCATTTAAAAAAAGTGGCGCGGGGAAAGACGACCAATTTAGATTTTCTAAAGACTGGCTTTGTTCTTTTTGGAACAAGAGATACAGCTTATTTTGATAACGTCTTAAGAGATATTCACCCCACTCCACAATAGGAACAGCATCAGATTTTGCTCTGACAACTTCCGATATAATGCGTTTTAACGTCGATGTATTAGGCATTGGCACATGTAACCGATAAAACCAGGTCAAAATGACATTCACCAAACGTCGCTCGCTTAAACCTAATAAATGCGTATAATCCAAAACATAAAGTGGATTCGCTAATGCAGGACAATCAAGTTCAGCCAGATCAAACAAATTATCCTGCGCTTCCTGAACATGCTCGGCACACTCAGCTAATTTTTGACAAGCATTAGGCCATCGGTGGCGCAACCGCGGCAATACCTCATGACGAATATAATTTCGAGAAAAATATCGATTTTGATTGCTTTCATCCTCAATCCAAGAAAGCTCATGCACCGCAGCATATGCCTGAATGTCAATACGACTAAAATCCAGCAAAGGTCGATACAAAAAACCATTGGCAAACGGATATTCTGCTCGGATTCCTCCTAAACCCTTTACCCCACTCCCACGCATCAAATGCAAAAGTAAAGTTTCCGCTATATCATCTTGATGATGCCCAAGCAACAAACACCCTTCTGCCGTTAAAAGCTCTGAAAAGATCTGATATCGCTTTAACCGAGCCTCTTGTTCAATGTTAGACGAGCCAATTTGAACATGAAAAGCCCGAAAAGACACTCCCCAATCTTCACATATTCTTTGGCAGTGTGCTTGCCAAAAGTCTGCATTGGAACTCAAATTATGATGAATATGAACCGCAATCGTTTTCGCACGTAACTCAGGAGACTGAATAAGAGTATGCAAGAGTACAGTGGAATCCAGACCACCGCTAAATCCAACAAGCAGGGTCTGGTATTTTGTCAAAGAAGCAACGTCAAACAATCCTATACACCCATTGCCATAAATTTATGATGACGCTCGGCTAACAGCGTCTCTATCGGCATTGATTTTAAAGAAGAAAGCTCTGTTGAGATCCAGTCAGATAGTCGATTACACATATCAGGAAAATCTCGATGCGCGCCGCCTAAAGGCTCCTCTATCAACGCATCAACCAGTCCATGCTCAACAATTTTATCCGCCGTAATCCCCATGGCGCGTGCAGCCTCAGCCGCTCTTGAAGCATCTTTCCATAAAATAGAGGCACATCCCTCAGGCGAAATAACTGAATATATGGCATATTGTAGCATCAACACTCTATCTCCAACGCCAATCGCAAGAGCTCCACCAGAGCCGGCTTCACCCGTCACAATACAAAGCACAGGAACTCTGAGCACAGACATCTCAAATAGATTTCTTGCAATCGCTTCAGATTGATTCCGCTCTTCCGCTCCAATACCCGGATAGGCGCCTGCCGTATCAATGAAGGTAATCAATGGCAAGTTAAATTTTTCTGCCATTTTCATTAAACGTAAAGCCTTTCGGTACTCTTCAGGACGCGCCATACCAAAATTTCGATAAACTTTTTCTTTGGTTCGTTTACCTTTTTGATGCCCCAACACCATAACCGGCTCACCACCAAAACGAGCAAGCCCTCCGATAATGGCAGGAGCAGCAGCATAATGTCTATCGCCGTGTAACTCCTGGAAATCAGTAAACATGCCCTCAATATAATCACTTGTTTGAGGGCGCAAAGGATGTCTTGCCATTTGTGCAATCTGCCAAGGGTCAAGCTTCGAAAAAATATGCTGAGTCAATTCCCTGCACTTTAATTCGAGACGTGCAATTTCTTCACGCAAATCGACCGAGCTTTCCTTGTCCATACGATGTAAAGCTTCAATTTTTTGATTGAGCTCTTCAATTGGTTGTTCAAAACTTAAAAACTGTAGACTCATTGGTATCTTCACCACTTTCAGGTATACTTCAATCCTATATCATACCGTTGATTGCTACGTTTTTAAATCCCTAAATGCTGAACACCTATTTACCAATCCCACAAAATCCTCAGCTTGATTTTCAAAAAACCTTGGATATTTGGCAGTTTAGCCTCAACAGAAAACTTGATTCTACAGAACTCGCTTCACTTTCCATGGATGAGCAAAGCCGTGCTTCTCGGTTTCTTTTTGAAAAACATCAACGACGATTTAAGGTAGGCCGAGTAAGACTAAGGCAAATTTTGGCTCAATACCTCAACCAAGATCCAGCAAATTTAAATTTTAACTATGGCAAAGAAGGCAAGCCATTTTTAAACGATTTCCTAGAATTTAACTTGAGCCACTCAGGTGAAATTGCACTCTTGGCTGTGTGTCTTGATTATCCAGTAGGAATTGACATCGAAATTTACTCGTCAAGATCGTTTATTGGGGTTGGGGAGCAAGTTTTCTCCGACCATGAAAACGCCATTTTAAAAAAACTACCCAATAAACTAAAGCCGTTGTGTTTTTTTCATCTGTGGGCGCAAAAAGAAGCCGTGATCAAAGCTGTTGGAAAAGGATTCTCCTACCCCACACAATCTATCCAAGTGCCCTTTCTCCCTCCTACGCAACAAGCCGATTTGCAAACACTTGATGGTCATCAATGGAAAATAGATGCTTTTTCACCTGAAGTCGCCACGAGAGCAGCTGTTTGTTATCACCCTGAAATTCAACGTATTCGCTATGGAGTATACGATGCAAGATTCGCTTGATATTGAACGGCTAAAAAACCATTTGTCATCGCTAATTCCACATGATCAATTCCATTATTTTGACACGATTGATTCGACAAATTGTTTTCTCAAAACACAGCCAGATTCATCATCATGGTCTCTTTGTCTCGCGGAAGAACAAACTGCAGGGCGTGGTCGATTCGGAAAAAACTGGATTTCACCGAAAGGCGTCAATGTTTATTGCTCTATTCGGCTCATGCCACCATCACTGTCTCCTCTTTCTGGTGCAAGTCTTGTGTGCGGACTTGCCACACTAAAAGCGCTTTCTAACTTTATGCCCACATCTAATCTTCACATCAAATGGCCAAATGACGTGCTTTATCAAGGACATAAAATATCTGGAATATTAATTGAGCGACAGACAAAAGCACTCATCATCGGCATAGGCATTAATGTCAACGCCATCATGCCTTTGTCAGACAATCCTGAAAAACCATGGGGTTCCATTTATAGCTTAACAGGACATCTAACAGACCGAAATGCGCTTGTGGTTTCACTTGTAGAAACCCTGTCTCAGTATTTAGATCATTTATGGAAAAAAGGATTTTTATACTTTGCAGAAGAATGGAATGTGAATGATTACTTGATTCACAAGAAGGTAAAAATCTTAATTCAGGGCACGGAGTGCGTTGGCTTTGCCAGAGGTATTACAGGTACAGGAGCATTGATTTTCGAAAAACTTAACGGGGAAGTTCACCACCTTGAATCGGGTGAAGCTTCCCTTCTGTCTTTTATTGCTTAGTCGAGTGTAGATAACTCGCCTTCATCAGCAACTACATCGCCTTGCTTTTCTTGCTGGATGCGCAGATAGATTTCTTCACGATGAACCGCAACATCTTTAGGAGCATTGATTCCTAAACGAACTTGGTTGCCTTTTACTCCCAAAACGGTGATATTGACATCATCGCCAATAATGAGCGCTTCTCCGATACGACGTGTTAATATTAACATACCAATCTCCCTAAAAATTCAGTTCTAATCCGCACGACAAAAAATTTGTTGGAGATATTGTACCTCTGACTTCCTTAAGACAACCTTAAGAAAAGCTCAAAAAATATAAAAATAGAAGAGAAAGAGGTTCTCACGCCATTGAGGCGTCCTCTTTTTTTCCAGCACCTAATTTAATCGCCAGCAGAAGTAGTGGACTATATGCAATGGCCAATCCTATCAAGCCATCTAGGCGGTTTAATCCTACTAAAATGGCAATAGGAGTCAACCAAAAAACATTCACAGCAACAACCGAGAGAGTAACATGTAAATGAGACTTTAGCAACCGGCCAGCCAGCTGATAAGCATGTCTTGAATGCGCTTCGTAGAGCTTTTCTTTCTGGTAAGCGCGACGGAGTAGCGTGTAAGTTGCATCGACAACAAACACCCCCAATAAAATTAACCAACTCCAAAAAAGATGAGGGTACATGTGCGTGGCTTGTAAAGAAAGAACCGCCAAGATAAAGCCCAAAAATCCACTACCCGCATCTCCCATAAATATCCGCGCTGGCGGCCAATTCCAAAGAATAAATCCCAGAACACTTGCAGCCAAAACCAACGGCAACACCATTAATCCACTGTCACCACATAACCAGTATATTAATGCAGCACTCGAGCAAACACAAATGGCTTCGGAAGCAGCTAACCCATCCATTCCATCCATGAAATTATATAAATTGATCATCCAAATAAAATAGAAAAAACCTAAAATATTCATCAACCAACCAGCAGGCCAAACCACGCCCAACACAACCAGGCTTGGGAATCCTTTCATCCAGTACAACGCCAACATGGCCGCAAGCGCGTGTCCCAATAGACGCAGACTGATATTTAAGTAGCCATGATCGTCTAAAAAACCCAATGTCGCGACAAAAACACCGGCACTAATCAAAGCCAAACTACCCTCTGGTGTCAAGAAACCATAAGCATGCATACACGGAACCGCTATTAGCAAAGTTATCACAAACCCAACCCCTCCTCCGCGAGGAGTGGGTACGACATGAGCACTGCGATGATTAGGAACATCCATGACATTTTGAGCTAGCGCGTAGCGACGAATGAAGCCGGTTAATATCACCGAAAGAAAAAATGAAAAAAGCAATAATGTGTGCATAACTCAAAACCAGGTATCACAAAAAACAGTATGATGCGTGTTCTTATCTAAATGATCAATAGTGATTTAGATTTTCCTATTCACTCACTACAATCTTTCGAACTTCAACGGCTTGAGACTCCCACGGACGCTGATACTTGAATATTAATGTTGTTTTGAAAGAACTTTTGCTATGTAAACACTTCTCAAAAACAAAACAAGTCTCACCGGCCGAACCCATTCGTTTAGGAGAAGAAGGGGTGTAACGCTCTGAAACTTTATGAACAGCCGCTTCCTTATCTTCTGGAATATCGACAACCCAACGATAACCTGTTGTCGGATTGGACGGTAGACAAACAGAAAATGTTTTTGTATCGCGCTCAATATGCATTTTGGATGAAGATGCGCTGAAAACAGCACAACATGACATGATGCAAAAGAGCGCGGCACAAAAACGCATATCAACCTTCTTTCTTCTTAGTTTTAGGTTCTTCACAGCACTCAGTGTGGCAATCGGATTCATCTTTGCATGATTGAGTATTGCAGCAAGGGCACGCGCAGCAAGATGTTTTACAATGACACATCATACAGCCAACAGCAAACATACCCAATATGCCAAGTCCGTTTAATGTCAACAACGTCAAAACAGTCGCCAATACAATGAACACAGCCCCCACAATTCGCGTACGATGCGACCAATCGGAACCACATTTTTTTTCTTGCTTCATGACTTTCTCCCTTTTTATCCTATTCACCTTATATCTTAGACTAATTTTTAACAAAATCTACGCAAAATTTTAAAATGCTTGCTACGATTAAATAAAGAAGAACAAAAATAAGGTTAACATCATGCGAAAAATACTACCGTACACCCTCTTAGTTTGCTTGTCGCCATTGGCTTTTTCAGATGTCAATCGAGAGATTGCCATCACCATTGACGATCTTCCATTTGTAGCCGCCTCTTATAAAAATGAAGCGGCAATTCAAAGAACACATGATCGATTCATGCTGCTTATTCAAGCACTAAAAAACTATAATGTCCCTGCAACAGGATTTGTGATTGGTGGCGCCATAGGAAAAGGAGAATGGGCACTACTCGAGTCTTTCCATGACGCAGGGTTTACGGTAGGTAATCATACATATTCACATCTCAATCTAAATCAGACGTCAGCAGAAAAATACATAGAAAATATCGCCAAGACCGATAAAATTCTCACGCCTTTACTCTCTCATCCTAAATATTTTAGATACCCCTATCTTGCAGAAGGACGAGGTGAAACCAAAGAAAAAGTGGAACAATATCTAACCGCCAATGATTATAAAATTGCACCTGTCACCATAGATAGCAAAGATTATCGCTTTAACGAAGAGCTGTATCACGTTGCTTATCGAGCAAGACCTGCTTATATTCCTCATTTAAAGCAACGGTATTTAAGCTATATTTTACAACAGACAGAAAAAGCTGAAAAAAGAGCGCAGGGCCAACCCGTCAAGCAAATCTTATTGCTGCACGCAAATTTGCTAAACAGTTATTGTCTGGAAGATATTCTAAGAATGTACAAAGACAGAGGATACCGTTTTATTAGCCTAGAAGAGGCCCTGTCGAATCCGGCTCCAGCAATTGTTGCACCAACAGCCGAAAAAGCACTTTCTCCTAATGATTCAAATGAGGTCTCTCAAAATGAACATTCAGAGCGCAACTCTTAAGACAGTCTTAATGACATGTTTATTGTCCAGCACACCTTTGGAGTCATGCACGTTGGTGTTTTGGAATACCAATGGAATATCACCTATGGTAGGTCGAACCATGGACCTCTATCGAGATGATCAACCACAATTGGTCGTCTACCCAAGAGGTATGGAGCGTGAAGGATTAGTCGAACAAAATCCGATAAAGTGGACCTCTAAATATGGAAGCGTTGTGATCACCGCGCTTCACACATCATCTGCGACAGAGGGTCTCAATGAGGCTGGATTATCCGCCTCTCTTTTGTATCTTGAAAATACCGAGTATGAAACACGCCAAAACGAGAAACCTGGCCTTTCCGTTGGTCTTTGGGCGCAGTACATGTTAGATAATTATAAAACTGTCTCTGATGCACTTGCTGGAATGTCCACATTTCAAGTTGTGCCAATGCCAATTGGAGGTAGAACATGGCCAATACACATGACCATTCAAGATAAAACAGGAGACATGGCTGTTATCGAATATGTTCAAGGTCAGATTCAAATTCATCATGGTCCACAATACAAGGTCGTATCAAACGATCCACCCTATGCAGAGCAATTATCTAACTTAAAACGATATAAAATTTTTAAAGGCATGTTACCGATGCCTGGCGACATCGACTCGGTCAGTCGGTTTGTACGAGCTTCCTCTTATCTCAAAACATTACCTCAACCTAAAGATGAAACTCAGGCCGCCATGTTATTGTTAGGTGTCGTGCGAACTGTGATGGTTCCAGAAGGAGCAGAAGACACTTCCGCAAGCGAACTGAGCGATACTTGGCCGACACGTTGGCTCAGCATTAAAGATCTAAAGCATCAAGTTTTTTATATGCAAAGCACAAAAAGTCCGAACCTTATTTGGGTCGATCTCCATACTCTTAAGTTTAAAAAAGGATCGCCCATTCTTTATCTAAACCCTAAGAAAATAGAGCTAACAGGAAATATCGAAGAGCACTTAAAAGAACAGAACCTCTTATATGCTCCTTAAATAATTTCCGGTATAATTTTCATTTAGTTAGATAAATGAGAACGATACCAATGGCCGCTGTCATCTTTTGTGAACTCTTAAAACAAGACCTCCCTCAATTAGACGCTCCTCCTTTCCCTGGTGCACTTGGAGAAAGGATTTATCAACATATTTCCAAGCAAGCATGGACACAATGGCTTGCACATCAAACCATGCTGATCAATGAATATCGATTGAGTCTTATTGATCCAAATGCGAAAGTATTTTTACGAACAGAAATGGAAAAATACTTTTTTGGTGAAGGCTCAGACAGACCAGCAGGCTATACCGAAAAAAATGATATAAAAAACTAATATTTTACTTGACTCAAAAGCATTATCATCGTTTAATACAACCCGCTGGCCAGATAGCTCAGTCGGTAGAGCAAAGGATTGAAAATCCTTGTGTCCCCAGTTCGATTCTGGGTCTGGCCACCATGTTTATCAAGTAGTTACCGACTGAATTTAGATTCATGCTTCGAATAGAAATCAAAAGGCTCTTTCCCAAATGTAGGGGCATTTAATCAAGCACATAGTGCTTTAACTCTGATTATATAATTTTCAAAATTTCTAAAGCCATAGGCTCTTCTTTGTATTAATCCATATCCACGCCATGCAAACCAGCTGTTTCTGCTTCTAATGCGAGGGAACTCAATATCCGATCACAGGTTTCGTTTAACTCTCTTCTCGCAACTAAATTGTCGTCCATCGCGACGCTTGAAAGCGTATTCCAAAGGTTTGCTTCGATTGTTTTAGGAGTCGCCATATAGTAGTTTTCTTTGCAGGAAAACAAAATATGATTTTCGTTTAAAGAGCATACAACAGCCATACCTTTGGCACCAACAAACTTTGGGTTTTTTGTGAAATGCCACTCTGTTTTTAATGGTGATTTTTTGAAGAAATTTAGAACTCCACGAAACATCATTTATCCTTATCAAAAGTCATATAGCCAATGTTATTTCTTATTGTACATAAAAAAATCACTATTGTATACTCCCACTACCTGACAAAAAGTCGCATTATCATCACAAAATACATCCAAAAACGCAGCATCATCTTCTGGCGCGCCTAATGCTTGGCGAGCCCATTTCACTCCAGCATCATATGTGGCATAAACATAGGTTTGAGAATCTTGAACACCAGCAGGTGAATGTATCGCAACACATGTTTGTAAATCTTTGCTGCAATCAAACGCATGGAAACGTTCATAGAGACTTCCATCGCTGTTATCGAGTGAGCCCGATTTTTGCCAAGTTAAACCACCATTCGAGGTGGTATATGCATCTACAACTGTTAATAAAAGCACACCGTCTTGTATTTCTAAATGACGTAATGCCGTACAGGTTGTGCCTGAACGATTACAACGAACATGCGAAAACTCATCCACACTCGGCTCGTTAGCGGAGCTGGTGGTATTTTTTTGATCTAAAACCTGAGGCTCACTCCAAGTTACGCCGCCGTCGGTAGTCACATAACTGATTGGTTTAACGGCATAAAAATTATCCATACCCCCTACAGTCATGCAAATCAACCCCGAATCAGAGCAGCTAATGTCTTGAGCTCCATCATATTCCGCTCTATTTTTAGATTTTGGTAATATGTGCTCAGACCATGTTTGACCCATATCGTCAGTGATGTAAACAAACGAAGCCCGACTTTCTCCCTCGCTTTTGGCTAAGACAACGCAATGCTCACCCCACGTACCGCATGCTAATCCCGTCACATGACTAAATGAATGTTGCTTTCTAGAAAAACGCTGTTGACTCCATGTAAGACCGCCATCATATGTACTATGAACAACTATATATTCTTTAGTATGTGTGCGCATTGAACCTGCTACATGACAAAGCATGCCTGCGTCATCACAACTCACTTTCATACGCTCATTATTTGGAACTTCAAACGTTTTATATAGGAGGATCGGCTTACTCCAGGTATCCCCCCCATCTTTTGTGCGATAGACCACATGCTGAACAACATCTTTTTTAGCAATAAATCCAACTGCTAAGCAATGCTTCGCCGTTACATCACAAGCAATACCAGTTAAGTTATTCACATGAGTTTTAAGATGTGTTGAGTCAACCTTCATGTCTATAGACGAGGCCAAACTTAGCATCGGTGCACATATCAAAAAGAGAAAAAACGATTTCATAATACGCATGATTTTCCAAATAAAAACAGACAAAAGTGTCAAGATAATACATCAAAAAAACAAAAAATCAAATTAATGCGCACACAGGTCTATTTAAAACCAGAAAACAACATCGCTCACAGCTCTTTTATCAGTATATTTGATGGACCCCATTAACGTAAAACCAATGACCGTCAATAAGATGGAACTCGCTTATTTCATGAATAGTCTGACTTTTGCCTTTTTCTAAAAAATGAGCTATAAATTCGACGTATCCCAACTTTGGCGAAATATCTTTCACGCGAACAATTTCCAAGCCAACCCACTGAACTGACTTCGACCAGGTTTCTACTTCTAACGCATCAAAATCAAGCAGAGGCTTCCCCTTCATGGTTCGTATAATATAATCAATATGAGCAAAGGCATAAGCTGAATAGCGTGAACGCATCAATTTTTCTGGACTAGAGGCCGATTGAACTCCATTATGAAATAATCCACAACAATCCATATAATCAATATGACTTCCACAAGGACAGTGATTCATTTTATTTTTGATATCCTATAACAATTAATTTCTCATTTTTACCATTGGCACGCTGAATAAAAAGCATTCGTTGATGTATTAGAGCTCTTTATTTAATTGAGTTTAATCAATACAATAAAAATCAACATCTCTTTAAACAAACACTATCGATGGAATACTCATTCATCAATGCCAGTCAATGGAAACAGTTTGAAAATCAAGAGTATATCGAATATCGAACAGGAACAGATCCTAAATTTTTTCGAGGATTTGCCTGGCTTCGAATAGAAAAGAAAACGAACAAAATCATCGCAACACGCGATCACTTCGGTCAACAGCCATTCTACTACATACGCGATAAAAAACGATTCATTTTTGGCTCATCCATCGAGGATATTTTATATCATCTGGAGAAACCACCTGATTTTTCAAGTCATTTGATTCGAGATTGCTTTTTACGTTATCCTGCAGACGATCCCAAAGATGATCCCCCTTATTCGCAAGAAACATATCGCACTGGCATTTTTCGAGTTACGCCCGGACACTCTCTTGAAATGACAGCAGAATCCTCTGTGGAAAGACCATTTTGGAAGTTAGATCCATCCAAACCAAAATTATTTTATGCCGATCCGCGTGAATACGTCGCACATTTCGAATATTTATTGAATGAGGCAATACAAGTCACAACATTAGAAACAGAAGATTTAGCCTTAGAGTTTAGCGGTGGAATAGACTCCTCTCTAGTACTGCTCGCTTTGAATAAAAATAAAATTGACTCCAGATTATTTACTCACATTCCGCCATCTAATCGACCACGAACGGCTGAAGACCAAAACGTAGCCTATCTCATTGAAAAATTGGGCTACACATCCAAACACATCTCTGTAAATGCAAATGAATTCGAACCAATTCCGGTTTTTCAATATTTTGCAGAACGCTTTTCAAGCCCCCCACCCAATCTCAATTGTGTATTGTCCAACAATCTCCACAACGCACTATTAAACCACAAACATCGCTTTCTACTTTCAGGATATGGCGGAGATGATTGCGTTTCTCTGATTTTCCCAGAAGCAATTAAATACTCTCCAGAAGCGGTATACGAATATGAAATTGACATCATCCAAGGAAAACGCGCACACGATATCAGAATGCGTTTAGAATACAGTGCTGTTGTCGCTCGAGCCATGGGATTCCAATACATTTACCCACTGCTTTACCCGCCTTTAATTGAGTTTTGTGTTTCACTGCCAATCGAGCAAAAATTAAAAAATGACGTGATGCGATGCACCGCAAGAGAATATTTGTTGCAGCAAGATTGTCAAATGAATTTCTCCACAAAAACAGGAGCGGTTGTTCCTGATACCATGCAAAAATGCAGAGACTATTATCGAAAAGGTCTGTTTAAACATGACTTCGAACAGCTGCCCTTTGCTCCATACATTACGCAAAGGACAACTGATGATGACAAAATGCTACTTCAAATTCATGCCTATATGGCAAAACATGCCCAATCAGTACAACATAACCGAAGACGGCCCAGAAAAACCTGTACCACCTGATTCAATGCAAGTAGAAAGCGCACCCGTATCGGCATCCACATTACAAATAGAAACCGTATTCGATCCCGAATTGGGCACATAAGCTTTGGTGTTACTTCTGTTTAAAATAATGTTTCCAAAACCATCAAAAGCCCCGCCTGTCGCTTGACAGTTACTCAACGAACCATCCTCCGAATTCACCGCACAGTAAGTCACCGAATTGCTATTGTCATTACCCACATACAATAGATTGCCTTTCGGATTTAAACTGACACCCTCAGGAGCACTAAACCCAGACCCACTATTTGTACACGTGTTAATTAAACCTGTATTAGCATCAATGGGACAAACTGAGACCGTATCATCATTTCGATTCGGAATATAAGCCAATCTTTCGGAGGCGCTTAACACAATATCACTAGGCCTAAATAGAGTATTGGGTGTTGTGAGTGTACAATTAATCAATGCACCTGTTGCTTGATCAACGTCACAATTTGCAATTTCATTGCTGCAATCCAATACCACATACGCTTTATTTCCCAGTGAATTAATGGCTATTCCTTGTGGACTACTGCTCACATCAAATGAGGCCGCCACAGCGCAATTTGAAAGTGCTCCCGTTGTTTTATCAACCGAGCAAACACTCACATCATCGCTATAATAATTGGTCACATAGGCACGCGTACCTGTCGGATTAAAAACAATGTCCGATGGACTTGCGAAACCAGAACCCGTAGTGGTACAGCCACTTAATAATCCTGACTCAAGATCAACATTGCACAAAGAAATCGAATCACCATAAAAATTGGCGATATAGGCAAAACGCTCTTGTCGACTCAACTGGTAGTTTTGACAAGAAATCTGGGCTTGCCCATTCAAGCAAAGTGTGGCACTAAATGTACTCGAGTTCCCTAAAATATCAATGATTTTCGCAGAAGTATCACTCACCGAAAAAAGACAAAATCCCTTTACGACACTAGAACAAACAGAAGACGGATTGGCTATTGAAAGACCAGTGGAATTCAAACGAATACCTGCCTGAGCATAAGTCCGATTGGGTGTTTTGGTCGATATCAGTAGCTCATTTCCGGCCAAAGCAAGATTAAAAAGATTTACCCCATCAGCAAAAACAGTAGAACTTGCCAACAACAATACTTTTGAAAACCAATATCTTTTCATGCGTCCCTCACCATTTCATGGTTTTAAAAATACAAATCCAAATGTCAGATTACAGAGTTTTAATACAGAATACAATTTATCAATGGCTAGATATCAATCACCATATTGTTGCTTTTAATCGCATTGCCAATCTGTTTGGAAAAATCGAAAACACCAAAATGGTCACACTCCAAATACGTCACTTCGATGGGATTGACCGCGATATTTTGAATATTTTTTACAAATTCAGATAAAGCGAATATCTCTTTGTTACCAGAACCGATGTCTTGGATATTGCTTTGGTGCATGGCTTTAAACAGGGTAATTTGTGAATGCATCAATTTTCCCGAAATAGAATCCAAACTTAACAAAACGTTAGATTCAATTGAACCCATCATGGACTGAATATAACTAAAATCGACTTCTTTTTTTTCTAACTTGGATTTTGAGTTCGTCTTAATTTGTTCCATATAATCGGTTGTATTGAGAAAAACATTCTTTTGTCTTTCTGAATAAACCAAGCTATCTAACAGATAAATCTGAATCGATTTAACTCCTTTTTGTTCAAGTTGATATGCCATTTCTAGAGCAATCGTACCACCTAAAGACCATCCGCATAAAATAACAGGTGGTGTCAAAGAGGAATAAAGTTCAATTTGTTGAAGATAAAACTCTGCCAAATTTGCTAGTTTATTTATTTTAGCTGATGAATAAAAATTATAATTTTCTATTCCTATCGATTGAAAATATGGAGCAAGCTCATCAACCAGTGGTTGATACACCTCACATCCTCCGATTCCAGAGTGTATGTAGTAGATGTGATTTTTATATTTTTCAGGACGATTTAACAAATGAATCAACTTGCCAAGTTGATCGTACTGAGTTGCAAAATTTGCAATTGTTTTATGTTTAAATATATCAATAACTTGACAGGAAATTCCTAAATTTTTCTTTATTTGATATACAAGCTTTACCGCCAAAATAGAGTGCCCACCCAGACTGAAAAAATCATCAAAAATGCCAACTTTTTTGACATTTAAAATGTTTTCCCAAATTCTGCATAGCTGAGACTCTAATTCAGTTCGAGGCCCAACGTACGCTAAAAAAGACTCCACACGTTCATGTTGCTGCAAAACCTGACGATTTATTTTGCCATTTGTTGTCAAGCAAAACTCATTCAAATGAGTAAAAACACTGGGTATCATATATTCAGGCAAACATTCAGACAAATAGTTAATTAATGAATCCCTGTCAATTATTTTTTCAGAAACATAATAGGCTGCGAGATATTGATTAGACTCGTTTTGTTTTTCTAGAACAACCACTTGTTTGATTTCAGGATGACGCATCAACACTGACTCAATATCACTCAGCTCAATTCGAAAGCCTCGAATTTTAACCTGAGAGTCCGAACGACCAATGTATTCTATTTCACCACTCGGTAACCATCTGGCTAAATCTCCAGTTCTATACATCAATGGATAGAGCGTACTAAAAGGATTATCAAGAAACCTGTTTGTCGTTTCATTTATATTATTCAAGTATTTCTGGGCAAGACCTTTGCCCGCTATATATATTTCACCCGTACATCCCACAGGGACAGGTGATAAAAATTGATTAAGAATATAAATGTGGGTATTCGCAATGGGTTTGCCGATTAACATTTTATCAGCAGAGCATACATCGTAAGAGGATACAACATGTGTTTCAGCAGGACCGTATTGATTTGATAACAAAATATGGGGATAAGACAAACGGAATTGCTTGATGACGTCACTCATTAACAATTTTTCTCCTGCTACATTAATCTGGCGTAAATTGGGACATGAAAATTGACTCGAGATGAGCTCACCAAGAAATACCTCTAAAATTGCAGTGGGCAAAAACAGAACATTAATATCTTTGGCCTTAATAAAAGACAACAACCCACTCATGTTCAATTTTAATTGGGTCGGAACAATACATAACTCATAACCATTTAAAAGCGCTAGAAATATTTCTTGCAATGACACGTCAAATCCCAAATTAGAATATTGGGCCACTTTATTGGATATATTTGATTCAGATTGCCAACTGATTAGATTCGTTATTGTCTGGTGCTTCAGCATAATCCCTTTGGGATATCCAGTTGTACCCGATGTATAAATGACATAAGCACTATCTTCACCTGAAATCTCATGGCCAAGATTTTTTTCATCTTCGAACTCATAAGTCTTTTCATCTAAAAGAAGAATATTTAAATTTAAGTCCATTTTTTCAAATCGGTTTTGCCAAATCTCTCGTTGAGTCAGCAATAATTGGCTTTGGGTGTCTTGCAATATGTATCTTATGCGCTCAGGAGGCTGGGTTAAATCAATTGGGACATAAATCGCTCCAGCCTTAAGGACTCCTAATAATGCAATCACGGCATCTATCGAACGATCGACACATACACAAATTATTTTTTCATCTTTTTGCATATGACTTAGATATGTTCGATCGATTAAACGTGCCAACTGATTAGAAGCAAGATTTAGCTCATGATAAGTTAGACATTGACGCCTACATTCCACCGCCACATGATGAGGTGTTTTATCAACCTGCTCCTCAAATAATTCCTGAATAGATTTATTTGTGCAATCTGCATGCGTATTATTCCAGTCATAAACAACCATTTGATATTCTGATTGATTTAACCAATGATTGGAATTCACAGGCTTCTCTTTATATTGAAGCATTTGCCATAAGATACTCTCAAAATGGCTTGATAAACGCTTTATCGTTTCAGGCCGAAACAAAGCCGTCGCATATTCAAAAATGCCACTAATATTTTTATCAGACAATTGAATCGCTAACATCAAATCAAACTTTGCTATTTTATAATATGGCTGTAATGGCATTGGCTTTAGGAAAGCCTCATCTAGCGTATCATCCATCACATGCGCCACATTAAACATAACCTGAAAAATGGGATGTCTTGAAGTATCACGAGGCACATTTAAACTTTCAACCAACATTTCAAAAGGATAACTTTGGTGAAGTTGAGCATCCACAACTGTATTATTGATGCTTTTTATCCATTCATTGACAGACTCATTGGGATTCAGTCGGAACCTAAAGACTAGACTGTTAATAAAATACCCAATCATTTGATTCAATTGAGGGTGTTGTCTGTTTGTCACGGGAGATCCCATCACAATGTCTTCTTGATTCGTATGCTTAAATAGTAAAATATTGAACGCAGTGAGCAAAATCGTATAAAGCGTAACTTTTTGATTTTTTGCTAAATCTCTTAGCTCCTCACTTAATTTTACAGGTAAATCGAAGTAAATATGATCACCCGCATAACTGAGATTTAAGTCTCTTGAATAATCGGTCGGTAATTCTAGCGGTCTAAAATCGGCTAGCTGATTCGCCCAATAATTTTTTAGTACATCAAAGTGACTGGCGACATGCAACCGCTGCCAAACAGCAAAATCTTTATATTGAATGGGTAATAACGGTAAAGATGGTCGTACATTTTTTGATAACGCATTGTAATACGCACTTAATTCTTTGATCAAAATATGATGAGACCACGCATCGAAAGCCATATGATGTATGACCAAAGCCAGTATGGCGTCTTGCCCATCGGGTTGATAAATACGAGCTCGAATAGGATAGTCGTTACTTAAATCAAAAATACCATGTACAAACTTTTGTAATTCAGACGCCAAGGCATCTTTACTCACATTTTCAGTTTGAATTGATAAAGTTTTTTTACGAGTTTTCTGTAAAATAAGACCGTCATTGGCTTGAACAATCTGCGTTCTTAAAATAGAGTGGCGTTGAACAATAGCTTGAACGGCTTTTATCAAAACATCTATTACGATTCTTTCGCCTATTTCAAATAATATGGGAACGTTATATGCGCTTGTACCCTGTTGATATTGTTCGATAAACCATAACCCCTCTTGTCCGAACGACAAACGTGAACATGGTTTGTTGACCACTTCAATGGGATTTAATGTCTGATATTTTTGTAAAGCTTTGCACACTTGATTAATTGTTCGATATTGGAATAGATCAGCTAACTTGATGTCACGACCAATTGCCTGGCTCATTTGATGTGCAACCTGAATTGCCAATATCGAGTGACCTCCCAAAAAGAAAAAATCATCATCCACACCAACTTTTTCGACCTTCAATGCTTGTTGCCAAATCACACAAAACTGCTCTTCCAATACATCACGAGGAGCAACATATTTCTCTGTGTTTATTTCGATTGAAGTTGGAAATGCGCTACGATCAATTTTTCCATTAGAGGTTAAAGGGAACGAAGTACGATGCACATAAACTTGAGGAAGCATATAATGAGCCAACACTGAAGACAAATAATGATGCAACAAGTCAAAAGAAAGCTCTTCTTTGCTGACATAATATGCAATTAAGTAATCTGAATTGCTGCTGTTTTCGCTATTTTTTGCTGCAACAACAACACTTTGATGAATCAACGGATGTGAGGTGAGCGCGTATTCAATTTCACTCGGTTCGATACGAAACCCACGGATTTTCAATTGATCATCACTTCGCCCAATATACTCTAAATTTCCATCAAATAACCATCGGACTAAATCGCCTGTTTTATACAGATACGGATGATCGTCATGATCTTTTGTCATAAATGGATTGGGTATAAAACGAGTCGCGGTTAACTCGGGCTGATTTAAATATCCTCGAGAGACACTTTTTCCAGCAATATATAGTTCTCCTACGGCCCCTAAAGGCAATGGACTCAGATATTCATCTAACACATAAGCCTGACAATGTGCGGCCACTTTCCCAATAGGAATTTGAGCATATTGTTCAATGTCATCAAAATTAGATATTAAAAAACTGGTACAAGCGACGGTTATTTCAGTAGGACCATAATTATTTAAGATATGGCAATGAGGCAAAGCCGAAATTAATTTTTTTATATCATGCTTATTAATTTTCTCCCCACCTAAAAATAAACTTTTTAATTTAAATAATTTTTCTTTAAGCGTTTCCGCATCCACAATAATCAATAAATTAGCCAAATAACTAGGGGTCATTTTCGTCAATTCAATATTATTTTCAGACAAGTAATTCACAAATTGGACTGGATCTTGTTTCACCGTCTCTGGACAGATCACTATTGTTTTACCAAACATTAAAGGTGTGATTAAAACATTTATTGTGGTGTCAAACGAAATATTTGAAGAGCAATCAATCATTCTTGCTTGTTGGAAACATTCGTGTTGATGCATCCAATGGTTGTAATAATTAACATTATGATGAGTAATCATTACTCCTTTCGGCGTTCCTGTCGTACCTGATGTATAAATAACATAAGCTAAATCATCAATATCAGAATAAGGCATTAAGTTATCTTTTAACTCATGAGCGTAAAGATGTTCATCCACAATCAACGTTTTTATTGCGCCGTCTCCTACAGAAACAAATCGTGAATAAAAATCAGGCTGTATCAAAATCAAAGAACAAGAAAGCTCTTTCAGAATATGAGTCATTCGAGCCTCTGGGTAATGGATATCAAGAGGCACAAAAGCCGCCCCTGATTTAAGAATCGCTAAAATACCCACAACCATTTCCAATGAAGGAGCAATACATAAAGGTACTAATGTATTACTCAACGGCTTATTGTCATAATGTTTTCGAATAACGCGAGCTAATTGATTCGCGCGGACATTTAATTCTCCATAGCTCAACTGCTGATTTTTAAAAACAAGCGCAATATCGTTTGGAGATTTTTCTGCTTGAGCCTCAAAAACTTGATAAAGCGTAGACGCTTTCGTAGGTAAAATTTTGTTAGACGCAATAAGATGACAAGCGATTAATTCAGATTTTTCATTTTCCGTTAAAAGATCATAATAACCAACCGCAGACGAAGGGTTCGTAAAAACTGCATGGATTAAAGTTGAAAAGGAATGTTGCAATTGAGTCATTATGCCGTTGTGATCCAGCACTTTATCAAAAACAAACTCCAACATGATATTTTTTTGCGTGGTAATGACCTGTATTAATAAAGGAAATTTAACCCGAGCATGTCGTTGAAGAATACTGGATATATCACCTTCCCTTGAGAAATTTGTCTCATTAATTAATATTTGAAATATAGGATTAATATTTTCTTGGCGACTTTCGGGGAACAGATTTACCACATCAGTAAAATGAATATCACTATGCAATTGAGCATCCTGCATTTGCTTGAAAACAAATTTTAAAAAATCATTTATATTTTGTTGTAAATCAACTTGAAACCGATACACCAGCGTTGTAGAAAGAAACCCAACTGTACTCTCAAATATCTCTTCCCGATTGGCCACCATTGATCCAACCACAATATCGGATTGCGAAGAAAATCTGGATAATAACAGGGCGATCATCCCTGTAATCCAAGCAAAAACAGTCATGTTATTATGACGTGCATGCGCTCTTATTTTTTGAGTTTCTTCTTCCGTTAATACAGTAGAATAACGCTCAGGAATAAAAGTCATCTTCCGAGGGGGACTAAATCGATGAATAAAAGATGAGTTTTCATATTGATCTAAATATTTTTTCCAAAATTTTAACCCTTGTTCATAATCTAAATTTGAAAAATTCTGCTGACGATAAGCCAAATAATCGAAATAACTGTAGTTAATTTTAGCCAGATGAATATCCTGGTCCGTTTTTAAAGCGTGATGCAAGAGCATTATCTCGTTTTTTAGCAGCAAAGCGGACCATGCATCAATAACCAAGTGGTGCATGGTCAGGATGATGTGATGGTCCTCTTCATTTTCTTTAATGATCATTAATCGAGCTAGAGGCGCTTTTCCAATATCAAATGGAGTTTGGTGTTCTTCTAAAATAGCGGCTTCTATTTTTTCTTTGTCTTGTAACTCTAACACCCTTGTGGGCAACATCATGTGCGGTTTTTCTTCCTGAAATATTTCATTGTTTACATCGATAATTTTCAATCTAAACACCATATGGCGTTGCACCAACAAATTAAATATGTATTTAATTTGCTCAATATCGCCATTTAAATGCATAATAACTTGTTGATTATAAGCAATATTTAATATTTCATTGCTTATCGATAGAAAGTAAACCGCTTTTTGATTGGGCGCTAATGGAACAAGTTTTCGACTTTCCGGTTGAGAAATTATAGATTCCGTATCATGTTGTCGTTGTTTTAAATTTTCATTATCCTCCGGCAATTGATTAACAAGCGACAGAAGGTGTTCACTCAACTGTGAAACATTAGAATATTCGACCAAAATCCTTCGGTTAATTTTGATTTTTCGATTAAATAACTGATCCATATGTTTTTCAAAATCAATCATCGATAAAGAATCTAAGCCCAATTCATAAAAACCCTTATCTAGATCGATGGAATCCATATTCTGATACTGCAATATTTTTGCCAATATCGTTCTCAATTCCTGCTCTAATAAAATACGCGCTTGAGATAATGGCAATTGCCTGATTTTATTCAAAATTTGACTATCGGACTCCAGACTGATCGGCTCCTCTTCATTCTGAATGAGCGTAGAATGATGATGTTGGTAATCAATTTCCCATCCCTTGGGCATGACCGCTATTTGTGGACTTTTATCCCAAGTCAATAAACGATGGAACGCGCTCAAACCAGATTGAGTCGTAATTGATTTTCCTCGACTTGCCAAACTTTGGCCTATCCCTGTCTCTCCCCAAACACCCCAGTTAATACTTAATCCTGGCAATCCACTTTGATAACGCATCTGAACTAAAGCATCCAAAAATGCATTCGCAGCAGCATAATTGCTTTGGCCTGGAGCTCCTAAGACACCCGCTATTGAAGAAAATACAATAAATTGCTCGATATCATCGGCTTTACTCACTTCATGTAAATACCATGCGCCATATACTTTGGCTTGATAGACTTGATGAAACAATTCCGGGGTTTGATTTAAAATGGTAGCATCAGCAAGAGTTCCTGCGCTATGGATGATTGTTTTGATCGGTCCTTGTTCAACTTTAATTTGATGATATGCGGCTTGCAAAGCATCTCGATCGCTCACATCTGCCACATACGAACGCACGATACAACCTTGTTCTTTCCAAAGTAAAAACTGATGAAGATGCGATTCTCCAGCCTCACGTCTAGACAATAGTGCTATTTTCTCAACACCATGAGCAACCAACCATTTACATACTGCATATCCTATCCCAGATAAACCACCTGTTATCAAGTAAACAGCTGATTTAGCCACTTGTGGTAATTGTTGGGTCATAAATGGCTGATTTGAAGTAATCGGCTTTAAACAACAAATCGATAAAGTATCTGAATGCCATTTAAGTTGATTTTGCTCACGTAAATCAATATGACTGACCCAGAGCGCATACACGAATTTAGATAAATCACCGGCATCATTACAACCGATTAATCGAACGCACCAATCAGAATATTCATTTTGTAAAGTTCGTCCAATTCCCCATAAACTACTATTTGTAATATTCTCGCCGATCACAATATCTAAGTCAGGCCAAACCTGATGATTTTTCATGCAATATCGTATAAGGATTTGTAATGTCTCTAGAAAATCTAGAGAGCGCTGCTCTGTCATTTCTGGGATGTCAGAGCCATCTCGCATACAGGATGCATAAATGATTCGTTCCGGGTGAACTGTCTCTAATGTTTCCGCAAGACTGATTGTCCCAATGAACTGATGATGTAACACAATCCCAAATGAATCTAACTCATCATGCATTGCCTTCACCAAGGCTGGATCATCATGTAGCACTAACCACGCTTTTTTAGGGATTATTTTTTTATTTGTTCTTTTGACGTATTGAGAAAAAATAATCGCTTGGATGTCTTCAGACGAAGTCAAAGGCTCGCTTGAAAATCCTACAGAATTCAGCAGACTGACCCACCCATCGACGGGTAATAAAGGCGAATCAATCCGTAAAGGCTCATCTTCAAATTGCCACCATCCCTCTAGTAAACCAAAAGTTAAATCAACAAAATAATTACGCTTCACGCTCTCTAATAAGAATAAATACCCGCCTTGTACCAACAACGACTGGATATTGTCTAAAGAATTTTTTAAATTTCGAGTCATATGTAATACGTTGGCCGCGACAACTACATCATATTGACCAGGAGCAATACCTTGCTGCTCTATATTTGCTTCAATATCTAATACATGGTACTGAATAAAATCATACTCACGAAATAAAGCCTGTGCCTCTTTAAAAAAACCACCACTCAAATCGGAATAGATATAATCAACACGATGCCCACTCGATTTTAACAGTGGCAACAAATGCATCGTTGCTCCACCAGTACCAGCGCCAATCTCCAAAATACGCAATGGTCTGTCTTTTGGATATTTTTGTAGAAACTGCTGAAATGCTTCAGATAACTGCCGATTGCGGCGAGTATATTCTGGACTTTCGTGATAAAGATTGTTGACTGAAATATCATGTTCTTTTGAAAAAAGAACATCCAAGGCTTCAACCTTATTTTGTAAAATATCAGGGAGTTTTTCTCCGCAACGAGCAAGGAGCAGCAATTCAATCCGTGCTTCTGAATAACGCTTTAATAAATCGTCAAATACAGGGGTTTTGTCTGGGATGCGGCAGACTTCCCACATGTCTTTTGAGAGCAGAAGTAAGTATCCTTCATCAGTTAAAGATTGTAATAGGCGCATCAACAAACGAACATGTCGTTCAGAAATATTTCCTTGTTTTACTATTTCATTAAATTGAATTTTTTTCCCTAGCGTAAACGGAATATTGAATGCAGAAAATGTATTCAATAGGTAGTAAATCGCCAATTCCTTACACACCGCTTCAACTTCATTCAGAGAGTCTAATTGCGTTGATGATATTTTTAATTGTTGATGAAAAGAAAAATCAATGCAATCGCGCTTAATATAGGCATTCGCACTTTTATGGATATCCCAACTCATATCGTAATATATTGCTTGATCCGCTTCTTTATCTAAAATTTTTACTTTTTGTGTGTTGTCCACAACGCTCGACATGATCTCATTAATGCAGCCAATCCATTCACCCGAATCAGCATAAAGCTCAAAAGACGCAATACAATGAGAGTCTTTTATCAAAATATTGCTATTTTCAATAAACACCCATATACGAGCAGGTAAACGTCTCTTCAATTGGATTTCTTTTATACTATTTGGCACTTGAGCTTTGAGCGTTTTTTCAAAAAACACACTTCCAAGGCTATGTAAACAGGCATCTAACAAAGCAGGATGAGCAATATACCCTTCTATTTCATCATCCAATTCAATCTCAACCAACATCTCATCATGAAGTTTATAAACAGCTAAAACACCCTGAAATGAAGGCCCATAGTCAATACCGCTTTGATTTAACTTTTCATAATAATCATTTTTTGTCGAGATTAAGCTTGCTTGTTTTGTATATTCAACAATATTGAGCATTTTTTCAGGGAAAGCGTGGATTTTCTCAATTTGTGCTTGGTAATGTCGTGTCCATATCTGATTATCTTCAGTACTATAAATTTCAAGCTGATGACCATCAGCCAAAACATGAACCAATTTGGGGGCATCCTCTATCAATAGTGGTTTCTCGAATATCACTTCTCTTAAAAAATACCCCTCATCGCCATAAAGGTCCGAAATCACTTCAAAACAAAACTCAAGATATCCAGTGCCAGGAAAAATGATTTGATTTAACACCATGTGATCGTTTAGGTATGGAAATGATGACAAAGATAATTCAGCATTAAATAATTTTTCTCGGCCCGGTGAATTTAATTTAGAATGCAATAAACCTCGATGAACAGGCGTGCCTGCTGTTGACCGCTTCGCTTTGT
>CAZELP010000020.1:0-28524 GCA_964513205.1 uncultured Legionella sp.
TCTAAATCCGGAGCAATGCATAGCTGTTTGTGAAGCGATGAAAGCGCGATGGTCTCAGTTGATAGTATCAACCTATTATTTTGATCAGGTATTAGCCCCTCTAAATCCGGAGCAGCGCACAGCGGTTTGTGAGGCGATGAAAGCGCGATTGCCTGCGTTGATCACATCAGCCGATGATTTTGGACAGGTATTACACCATCTCAATTCGGAGCAATGCATAGCTGTTTGTGAAGCGATGAAAGCGCGATGGTCTCAGTTGATAGTATCAACCTACCATTTTGATAGGGTATTAGACTCTCTCAATCCGGAGCAGCGTACAGCGGTTTGTGAAGCGATGAAAGCACGATTGGCTAATTTGATAGACACGCCAGATGATTTAATGATATTACGCTATCTCACTCCGAAGCAATGCGCAATTGTTTGTGAGGCGATGAAAGCGCGATTGCCTGAGTTGATAGCATCAGCTCGTTATTTTGGACCGGTATTAGAAGACTATCTCAATCCAGAGCAGTGTGCAGCGGTTTATGAGACGATGAAATCGCAATTGCTTCATTTGATAGCATCAGTTGATGATTTGACAGAAGTATTACGCTATCTCAGTCCGGCAGAATGCGCGGTGGTTTGTGAAAGCATCAGTAGGCAGCTGCCTCTCATTATAAAATCTGATCAAGACTTAGCGCTGGTATTAGATTGCTGTCTCGATGAAAATCGTAGAGTTGTTGAGAATATTTTACGTGGAATTTTGCCTAGAGCAAATGAACTTTCTACAGATTATAAAGATCAAATCACAGGGATAAGGTCGGCTGGAGCTGATGATCAGGATCATAGCAGTGAGAACGGCCCAGGATTTTGAGGGGTTTTCCTCCTCTTTTCAAATAGACCGAATTTGGAATATTCGGTCTATTGTGTCTATAATAAAGTCACAGTGAATTTATTATGTGAATATGCGTTATATCGTCGGTCCGTATTTAGTTTTCAATGCAAAAAATCAGCCGGAAAAGTGGTGTTGTTTTCATTTTGATGAAAATCAACATCCTCCTTCAGTTCATGTTTATGAAGCCACATATGTTCATACGCATCCGAAGGTTCTTCAATGGCAGCACCGAGAGCAGTGCGCTCAGAACGAGCCTGAGGTATTTTATGTTCGTGATCTTAGTGTCAAAGTCAGCTCTGGTTATCTTGTCAAGGGAGGGCGTTTATATCAGATTCCGATGTATGCCGGTGGCACAGTAAACCGAGTAGATGAGCCGTTATGTGGAAATAAAATGCTCCGTTGGATCATGACTAAAGAGCGAATAAAAGCAAAAGACTTTAATGTATTGGCCGAGCGATTCCCAATGGTCACACCGGATATGCAATTTAAACTTCAAGGAGCAACTCCTGAATTACCCTCAGCGTTAACAACATTACCTCAAGTTACAAACACAGTATATACGGCATTTTCAATTGATGACGCAAGAGAGCATCTTTTGCCTCGTCAATGTCACCGTACTGATGGTGCTATTCCAGAAAATAATCTTTCTCCTAATGTGATGTATGTTTGGAAAAATGAGAAAAATATTTGGCATTATCAGACTCTTTTATTCAGTGAAAAAAAAGAAGGGGTATTAGAGCCATTATTGGATAAGCAGATTATCCAATTTTTAGAGAAAATGGCATTGGATCAAAAAATAGACCTGAAAGACAATGAGGTTTTATTTAACAATTTAATGCGTCCATATCTGCATTTGACCCATGCTCAACAAAATAAAATAAATGCGGCTTTTGCACCGGAGTGGCCATTATTAGATCGTTTTTCACCGGAAGAGCAACGTCGTATTTGTGTGGCGATCATCAAAAAACAGCGATTAGAGGGAGAGTTAGGTACAGAAGCGGACGCATTTAGGCGTTTGATGGTCTCTTCTTCTTTGGCAAATTTTATTCTAAATATGCCTGATTTTTATCCAAAAGAAGCCACATGGCCTGGTTTTGATGTCACTCTTGCGGATGTTTGGAAATATGTTCAATGTTTGTTGTTGGCGTCTGCTAATGCATTGGGTCAGGTGGATAATTTAGTGATGTCACCACCGCCAAGTGATAGCCATGTCAGAGCTAATCAATACAAGTTTCTTGAGTCACAACAATTACTTTATATCGGATTGTCTACGTTTGGTAATGAATTATACAATTTAGTGTTGACTGCTTCACATCGAGGGATAACCGAATTAACTTTCGAGCAACTGTGCGCCTACAGAAAATATCTTGAGCTAATCATAGGAAATCAACAAAATCGTGCCACTTATCAAGAGCAATCTACAATGCAAGAGGTTGCGGATGATCTATTGGCTTCTATTTCTGCTCAGTATCATATTTCGAACAGTGAAGCGAAGAGACGATTAGATAAGCAATGCAAGGGGATATTAAATGTCATCATAAATGCTCAACTCTCCATATTGTTGTCGCAATATGATCACAATCAAGATCAAGATTTATGGAGAAAAAAATTAGAGGATATTTTGGTAAAAGAACAGGATTTATCTGAACTTTCGACTTTTTTATCAGAAGAACACAAAACGAAGTTGTTCGAAATTTTTCTTACTGAGATGACACCACAAAATTATCAAAAAATTTTCGTCAATCAACATGTATTTAGAAAGATTTCTATTCAGAAACAGCAAAGTATTTTGAAGCGAAACACATTTATTGATGTAGTCTGTACTTTTCCTATCTCTCATTTGGAATGCATAATACATGATATTCAAGACATCGAAGTACAAACTACTATATTGGAGATGATCAAGGGAAATGGCCAAAAACTGTTTAAAAGTGGTGAAGATTGGGTCGATATTTTCTCGGTTTTAAAAAAAGAATTAAGACGTGATTTTGTTCAATATTTGATTCAGAGTCGTTTGGATTTAATAGACACTGTTTCGCGCTTCATTTTGTGTCATGGTGTTTTATCGAAAACAGAACAACAACAATTTCGAGAACAGCATTTTATTAAATTGTGTTCATTAATAAAAAATAGTGGCAATTATCTCGAACTACACCAATCTCTTCTTTTCTCAACGTTATCGCCTGAGCAACAGACACAGATCACGCAGCATTTCATATCCTTATTTTCGTCACAAGAATTTAAAGGTCTATACCGCAAGAGAATCGCTGACTTGCTCAGTTTATTGAGCGTTTTAAATCTTGAGCAAAAAAAAGCGGTTATTGCCAAACTTGATCATGGGGACATGGCGACATTTCCACATGAACAGCAGCCACAAAAAATGCTGAGTGACAAATTAATCGAGATGTTGATGTTGTTGGATAAAGCACAAAGAGAAATATTTATGACAACATTGCATAAAATCAGTTTAAACCATCAAAAGAAGCCAAATGGTTTGGGGCAATTAAATCATGAAGGAGTGACTTTATTGTCTCTTGCTGTTAAAAATCCGGACCATTTTAAGGCCATGATAGAGGTGTGGCCAGCTCAAGATTTATTGAATGCACTTCAGTACAGAAGGGCCTCAACTCAAGTAAGCGATGTTCGTCTGCTGGAAAATCTAATGTCATATCATCCCACTCAACGTCCTTCTCTTGAGGTTCGTGTGGAGACCATCAAATTGATCTTTTCAAAATTACCGGAGAATCAATGGAAAGCCTTTATTGATGAATTATTTCAACAAAACAATCTAAATCGCTACAACTACGATAATTATCAGTTTTTGGCAGACGCATGTTTACCTGATTTTCCTCATGCCCATGAAACCATTTTGAAGATTGGCCAACACCGGCAACGACTTTCATCAAATGTAGAAATGAATGCGGATGTGAAGCGTCATCTGCAAGAAATTAAAGACGGACAATCCTGCTTTAATTTGGCACAGCTCAATAAAATCAATGCGCTGCTTCATGAATTAAAGCAAGAGAAACCATATCGATTTTTCATCCCTTATGGACAAAGTAAACTAGAGAAAATAGAAGCGTTGGAGCTTTTAAAAAAAGCGTCTTATGAAAGCAATGCATTAAATGCGCTTGGTCAGATTAATAAATTGGACAATATTGAGAGCATTCGCTCCGGTCTCGAAAGCCGTGTGAATCAGTTGCTCGATGAGTTAACTGCAGATGCAACAACAAGATGCAAACAATTTAAAAAATAACTTGAATGACTTTCTTGTCGAGGAAGCATGTTCGAATCTGAATGTTCGCAGGCTTCCTCGGCGAGTTTTCAAAAGAATATAAAACAGCCTTTACCTGTTTTCATGAAAAAGATTTGAGATAAACGTCATGATATTTTCTGATGAAATGAGCGTAACGTTTTCGTCAGTTCGTGCTTTGTATTCGAGCTCTCCTTTTTCGAGTAGTTTGTCGCTGATCACCAGTCGATGTGGAATGCCGATGAGTTCATGATCAGCAAATAATACGCCAGGACGCTCGTCACGATCGTCTAAAAGCACATCGATTCCTTGTTGTGTTAAGCGTTCATACAAAGACAATGTATACTGTTGTGTTGCTGCAGAGCGGTGAAAGCCAATGGGGATTAAGCTGAGTTGGAAGGGCGCAATGGATTGAGGCCAGATGATACCTTTTGCATCATGATGTTGCTCAATGCTTGCCGCGACCAGACGAGACACTCCAATTCCATAACATCCCATTGTGAGTGTTTGCAGTTGTCCTGCTTCGTTTGTGACTTTAGCACCCATGGATTCTGCATATTTTGTGCCCAATTGAAACACATGTCCGACTTCGATACCGCGACAAAGCTGCAGTGTTCCCTTTCCATCTGGACTTGGATCACCGGATTTGACTTGTCGTAAATCAAATATTTCAGATACCGTGGTGTCTCTTTTCCATTGTGCATCTTGATAGTGGTAGCCATTTTCGTTTGCACCACAGACAAAATTGGGCATGGCAAACGCATGTGCATCGACAATTGTCGGTATATCAAGATTCACAGGTCCTAAAAATCCAATGTCAACGCCCAATGTTTTTTGGATCATTTCTTCCGATGCAAATTTTAAAGGGCTGTGGACCCATGGATGTTTGGCTGCTTTGATCTCATTTAAGGAATCTTCTCCTCGTAGAACTAAAGCGACTAGAGGTTGCTCTCGACCCTCAACAATTAGAGTTTTGACTGTATTTTCTATTGAGATTCCAAGAAAACCGCTGACTTGCTCAATGGTTTTTTGATCGGGTGTGCTGACTTTTTTCAGTGGCGCTTGAGGTAATATTTCGGGCAAGGAGGGGCGAGCTGATGTGGCCTGCTCAATGTTGGCTGCATAATCACTGCTGTCGCTGTAACAAAGGATATCTTCACCCGAATCTGCTAGCACTTGAAATTCATGTGAAACAGCGCCACCAATTGCACCTGTGTCTGCTTCTACCGCGCGAAATTTTAATCCCATTCGGGTCAAAATGCGGGCGTAGGCGTTGTACATCGCTTGATAGGTTTTCTCAAGGCACGCATCTGTTAAATGAAAAGAATATGCGTCTTTCATGATAAATTCACGCGCTCGCATGACGCCGAATCGTGGTCGAATTTCATCACGAAATTTTGTTTGAATTTGGTAAAAACTAAGCGGTAACTGTTTGTAGGAGCGCAATTCTTGTCGCATCAAATCGGTGATGACTTCTTCATGAGTGGGACCAAAACAATAGGCGCGATCGTTATTGTCTTTCATTGTCAACAGTTGTCCACCAAACGTTTCCCAGCGCCCGGTTTCTTGCCAAAGTTCGGCAGGTTGAACCGCTGGCATAAGCAACTCAAGTGCACCGGCCTGGTTCATTTCTTCTCGAACAATGGTTTCGATACGTCGCAAAACACGCAGACCCATCGGTAACCATGTGTATAAACCCGAGCCTAATTTGCGAATTAGGCCTGCTCTTAGCATGTATTGATGCGAAATAATTTCTGCATCGTGCGGGACTTCTTTTAGGGTGGGCATAAACCAATTGGATGCGCGCATATTACGTAACCTCTATTGAGCTTGAGTCATAACAGGAAAGAGGAGGGAGTCCTCCATGAAAGCGGAACACCACATCATCTGTCAGAATCAGTGTCCGCTCTAATTGCAAAAATTTTTGAAGCTGGGTGTCAAATTCGATAGGACAGTATTGTTGGGCAAGTTGTAAATAATTTTCAAAATGTCGCGCTTCTGCCTTGAATAGTGTCGCATAAAAACGTTTTAATTCTGTGTCTTCTAGGTGAGGTAATAATGCATGAAAACGTTCGCAAGAACGGGCTTCGATAATGGCGCCGATAATAAGTTCGTGACAAAGATGGAGTAAATAATCGTTTCTGGCGACATGCTCATGCAGTGTTTTTGCATATTGCGATGGCTTTAGAGGCTCGAATGCGATGTTTCTTTTTTCAAGATGATCCAGCACTTTTTCAAAATGTAACAGCTCTTCGCGTGCGAGAGGCGACATGAGTCGAACCAAATCTTTTTTTTCTGGATATTTGCTCATGAAGTTAATTGCCGTTGCGGCGGCCTTGCGCTCGCAATGCGCATGATCGATTAATAATATGTCTAAATTTTGAGTGGCAGCACACAACCACGCTTGTGGTGTTTCGGTGAGAAGAAAGCTTGTAATAATCTCAATATCAGACTGCATAATTCAAAAAGGGAATAAAAACAGCGACTATAGCATAAGCGCATAAGCAATGCCCAGAAGCGCACAAGCATTTTTCTTAGACAATGTCATCGTACTCTTAAAATTTGACCGGCTCGAAGAGCGTTGTTTTTTAGATTCGGATTCATTTGTCGTAATTTTTGAATGGATACATGATAACGTCTGGCAACGCTTTGCAGTGTATCTCCTGTTTGCGTTTTGTAATAAGGAGGGATTTGATGCCGCCATAAAATGAGCGCTTTCCCTGTGGGGACTTTTGTTGCAGTCAGTTTATTCCATTGTTTAATTTGAATTTCAGAAACACCATATCGTTTGGCAATGGAATTTAACGTCTCATTTTTTTGAACCACATGAATGACTTTGTATTGTCTTAAAAACTGTGGCGATATTTTTTTTGCCGGAGGCGCTTTTTTCTTCATGGGAATCAGAACATATTGCCCATTTTTTACTTCAGTTGATTTTAGTCGATTGAGTTCTTTAATCAGTTCAATACTGGTGTGATATTTTTTGGCAATAAGATTTAAGTTATCTCCCGCACTGACTTTGTGACGTTGCCAAATGATGCGATTGTCTGAAGGAATATTCGCTAAGTTTCGGCTAAAATGTTCGACTTTGTCTGCAGGAATGAGCAACTTATAAGGACGGTATGGCGCTGTGGCCCAGTGGTTGAATCCAGGGTTGAGTTTAATCAGATCTTGATAAGAAATCCCGGCCAATTTTGCGGCATCATTGAGGTTGATTTGACTACCAATATTCACCTCTTCAAAGTATGGGACATGTGGAATATCAGGAAGATCAACATGATATCGGTCCGGATTTTGCACAATCTCAGCCAATGCCAAAAGTCTTGGAATGTAAGCTTTTGTCTCTTGTGGTACTTGGAGTGACCAAAATGAAATGGGTCGATTAATTGTAAGGCCGCTGTTTTTAATAATTCGAGAAATAGTGCCTTCTCCTGCATTGTAAGCAGCAAAAGCCAATAACCAGTTTCCATTAAAGAATTTATTCAAGTAAGACAGATAATTTAAAGCCGCACTTGTTGATGGGCCGATACTGCGTCTACTGTCAAACCACCAATCTCTTTTAAGTCCATAGTCTGACCCTGTTTCTGGCATGATTTGCCAAAGGCCAGCAGCTCCTGCATGTGAGCTGGCAAATGGATCAAACGAGCTTTCAATTAAAGGAATTAATGCGATCTCGCCAGGAAGTCGTCGTTGTTTGATCTCATTGATGATGTGATAGATATAGGGTTCTGCTTGAGATAATTGTTGGATGTAGCTTGGGTGTGTCATCAACCAGCGCAGTTGAGTTTGAACTTCTGGACGGTTGGTTTGATGGTTGAGCATGAATTGTTGGCGTAACACACTCCAAACGTTCGGGGGTGTGCTCGCATTTGCAGGTAAGCAAAATCCATGCAGGATGGTTGTAAACATCAACCAAAAAATCAGAGATAGAATGCTATTTTTTTTGGGTTTAAGCAAAGAAAATGCTCCATATTTTACAAAAGGTATTGCAGTTTACTAAAAAAAACGTTAAGAATAAACTATCCTTAGCGCAATATTGGTGCAATAAGAGCAACATTGTATTTAATTGTTGACTATAATAAAAATAAGCATAAAACAGGAGCTTAAAAATGGGATTACATAAAGACAAAGATTATCGTGATGACTACAATCTGAACGAAGTCGATCGAGATGAAGATCCAGAGGTTAGACATCACCGTAAGCGTGTCCGTCAAATGCTTGAAGAGCGTCTCGAGCGTAAACGCTTAAGAGAAGAGTTGGATGATTTTGACACTCTTTTTGAAGATGAGTTCGATTGGGATCAACATCACGACAAAGACTAGTCTTTGATTCGCTAGACAGTCATTGTATTTCTTTACAACTCTTGGTACCATCCATGAGCTTGTCGTGGAGATTGCTGTCGTCCCAGGCAGCTTGTCATTTGCCTTGGCTATAAGGAGTTTTGTTTGATCAAGATACTGATTGTAGATGATCATGCTTTGGTTAGGAGAGGGATTCGACGTTTACTTGAAGATTACCCGGATCTCAATGTGATTGGTGAGGCAGACAGTGGCGATTCTGCGTTAAACTTTGTAAAAATGACTCCTCCGGATATCATCTTACTTGACATCAAAATGCCAGGCATAGATGGCTGGGAAGTGACCAGACGGCTAAAAAAAACAAATTCAAACATTAACATCATCGTATTAAGTGCGATTTCAACAGATCCCTTACCTGAACGTGTTTTGCAATTGGGTGCAATGGGTTTTTTATCGAAAGAATCATGTATTGACGAAATGGTGCTTGCGATTCGGAAAGTTTCACAAGGTGAGCGTTATATCAGTTCTGAAATTGCTCAAAAAATTGCGATCAACCGAATCCAACCTTCAGGAGAAAATCCGTTCGATAAGCTTTCTGAGCGTGAAATGCAAGTTCTGCTGATGATTGCGAGAAGCCTGTCGGTTCCTGAAATCGCAAAAACGCTTTTTTTAAGCACTAAAACGGTCAATGGATATCGATACCGGATGTTTGAAAAATTAAATGTAAAAAACGATGTAGACCTTATTTATCTTGCGATGAAGCATCGTGTCATAGAACAACCCATCGATGTTGAAAGCTAACTTAATTGATTTTCTGAACACCTTACCAAACGAACCGGGCGTCTATCGAATGAAGGATGCTGCCGGGACCGTCATTTATGTTGGGAAAGCCAGTAACTTAAAAAAGCGCGTTCGAAGCTATTTTCAAAAACAACACGAATCAGTTAAAACGAATCATCTTGTGATGCACATTGAGACAATTGATGTGACGGTAACTCGAACGGAAAAAGAAGCGTTGTTGCTTGAAAGCAGCCTGATAAAAGCATTAAAACCCAAATACAATATCCTGATGCGTGATGACAAATCGTATCCGTATCTTAAAATGCGACTCGATCATCCTTTCCCTAGTTTAAAAATGGTGCGCTGTAAAGACAAGCCGACAGGCAAAATGTACTTTGGGCCTTATCCGAATCTATATGCGGTTAGAGAAACGCTCAATCTGATTCAAAAGATTTTTAAACTGAGGAATTGCAATGACGTTGATTTTAATTCGCGCACAAGACCGTGTTTGCAGTATCAGCTTAAACGTTGTACTGCACCTTGTACGGGATTGATTGAAGAAAAAGCGTATCGTGCACTGGTCAATGATGCCTGCGACTTTTTATCTGGAAAATCACAACAAATTTTAGCAGCACTTCAAACAAGAATGAGTGATGCCGCAAATGATCTGCGCTATGAAGAAGCGGCAAAACTTCGCGACCAAATACAGCAACTTCGAATGGTGCAGGAACAACAAGCCATTTATGCTCAAGAAGGGTGTTTGGACATTGTGTTGGTCGATATTGAAAAAACACCTTGTATCCAATGGGTGAGTATCCGAAGAGGACAGATGTTAGATAGCCAAACATTTTTCCCCAAGGTGCCAGATACACTCGATTCTGAAGACTTACGAGAAGAATTGTTTCGATCGTTTGTGATGCGTTTTTATGGAGATGTACCGTCAAGAATCCCTGAGTTAATTTTAACTGATGACGTTTTAGAAGAGACGGCTATTTTGGAAGACATTTTGAGTGAGTGGCGAAAAAAACGCTGCCGGATACAGACAAAAGCTCGAGGTGTAAAGGCACGTTGGCTCGAATTTGCAAGACATAGTTTGAATTCAGCTCATTCGTCTAAAGAAATTTCTGAAAATATTTTAAAAGAGCGATATGAAGCACTGCGTTTGTTGTTAAAGCGCCCATCACCGCTTAAACGATTGGTTTGTTTTGACATCAGTCATACGCAAGGTAAAGAGACAGTGGCATCTTGTGTTGTATTCGGTGAAAATGGTCCGCTGAAGAACGACTACCGTCGCTTTAATTTGCATCTGGCTACACCTGGCGATGATTATGCTGCGATGCGTGAGGTGGTCTTTCGTTACTTTGATGGTTTGCCTGTGTCATTGTGGCCAGATGTTATTTTAATCGATGGTGGAAAGGGGCAGGTGGCTGAAGCACAAAAATCACTTGAAAAATACGCCCAACATCATGTTTTGCTTGGAATAGTCAAAGGTCCTGATAGAAAAGCGTCTCAAGATCATTTATGGTTACAAAATGAAGAGGTTTTATTAAAGCTACCAGCTCATGATCGTGCGTTGCATCTTTTACAGCATTTAAGAGACGAAGCACATCGATTTGCGATTCAGGCTCATCGTAAAAAAAGAGCAAAAGCAAGCCTGGGTTCCTCACTCTCTGATATTCCTGGTGTTGGGCCTAAAAGACGGCATGCGTTGCTCCAATATTTTGGAGGATTACAAGCTTTAGCCAAGGCTCCTTTAGATGAAATTTTGAAAGTAAATGGAATTAATGAAAAACTTGCAAAAGAAATCTATCAACATTTTCATCAGTAGTCTAAACTTCTTTTAAAAGAGACCGATATCATAAGTAGGTAGATTAAGGATAATCAACAATGAAAAAATTCGCTGCCTTTTTAGCTTTTTGTACGCCACTTGTTTTTGCTGAACCCAATACCACTTCTCCTTACTATGGAACAGGCTTATGTGCCTATCCGCAATTTCAATGCGTAAAAGTAGGCAGAGGTGAAACTTGGGAGAAATTATTTCCCAATCCCGAGCAGCGTTTAATTGTTCAAAAGCTCAATCGTACTTACAATTACCTTTGGGCTGGCAAAGAAATTGTTATTCCTCGAGATTTAGCAAATTTAAAACTTTTGGATGTGGCGCCATTTCCTCAGCGAATTGATGAGCAAGAAAAACAAATCATTGTTGACCAAGAAAAGTTAGCATGGGGTGCATATGATGAAAAAGGACAGTTGGTGGGTTGGGGGCCAATTTCATCAGGTCGCGATAAATGCTCAGATAGCAATCGTTCTTGTCGTACAATGACAGGTATTTTTAGAGTCTTTAGTAAAGAAAATCAGCATTGTAAGTCTGATGTTTATCCAATTGGGAAAGGGGGCGCTCAAATGCCTTATTGTATGTACTTTCACAAGGGATTTGCATTACATGGTTCGGATGATATTCCAGGATATCGTGCAAGCCATGGATGCGTTCGAATGTTTACAGAAGATGCAAAGTGGTTAAATGAGAATTTTGCTGAAATTTCAACAGAAGCAAATCAGTATACGGGTACCAAAGTCGTTGTCCGTCCATTAAATACAGTCGAGAAATTATGATGAATAAGACCTCAAAAATTGTGTGCGGTTCATTGATTAGTCTGGTGCTTTTATCTCAAGCTTATGCAGAAGATAAAGATGCAAAACGTCCACTGGGATGTAAGAATCTGGGATACCAGTTTGATCTTAAAATTTTGCGTTTATTACCGCTTGAGACGGCTGATAAACAGTCTCTTTATTTCATTTTTAATAGCCTTTCAAAGCCGGTGAATCTCTACCAAATGCGTCAAGAAGACAGCACAAGAAGCATTTACATGAATCATGTTATTCGTCCTAGACAATGGGCTATTTTATCGACAAGCGAACCTGAAGTTCGCTACATTTGTACGGTGAATGATGGACAATCCAATTATGGTAAAGTCATTGATTGTGGTGAAAGTTTGCAGGTTTGTGAGTATGCGCGCGTGAAGTATGGCATGAACAACCGAGGTAATTTTTGGTTAGAAGACAACAGTTCTAGCACTGGAGCTGTTTTTGAAGTCTTGCACTACGGCATTATCCCACGATAATTTGGGATGCAAATAAAAAAAAGAGGGACCGTATGAAAAAATTAATACCCAGTATTTGGTTGGTGATGGCCTCACAAAGCATCATGGCTGCAGGAGACGGGAGTGGTATTGATGCTTATCGACAAGGTAATTATTGGCAAGCTGCAGCAGAACTTTCTAAAGATGCCACACGAGATCCAGTCGCTCTTTATTATTTAGGGCGGATGAAATTATATGGCTACGGAGAACTAAAAAATAATACGCAGGCCTTACAATACATAGAAACGGCGGCAGCAAAAGGCCATGTGCCCGCCATGCTGATTTTGGGTCGAATCGCATTAAATTTAGATAAAAATCCAACTCAAGCCCTTTCATGGTTTAAAAAGGCAGCAGAAGCGCATGATCTATTTGCTGAATTGTATTGCATGGGGGCGTATAAATTTGGGTTTGGCACCTCTAAGAATATCGATTTAGTTGAGCGATATGCAATCAGTTCGGCGAAAGCAGGCAACATTTTAGGCCAATTCACTTTGGCTGAAGTTTTTCTAAAAAATAAAAATATTTCGACTCGACGTGCCGGTTTGGCTTGGCTTGAAAAAGCGGCCGATAAGGGCTATCCCGATGCTTTATTTAAACTTGGGCAGTTGTATGCTTCTGGTGATTTAGTCAAAAAAGATTTAGAACGGGCGGATGCATTGTATGACGCTGCATTGAAAGCTGGTGTGATTGACGCCTGGCGAGGAAAGGGTGATTTGGCACTTGCTAGAGGAGATTATGCTTCAGCAAAAGAATGTTACACCAAAGCCGTTTCTTTAGGTGACAATCGTGCTCAAGTTTCGTTGGCGTTGTTGTCTTTTGATAAGAAGTTCCCAGGGTATAATGAAGAAGCAGGCAAAGCTGCATTATTGAGTGCGGCAGATGCCCATATTCCTGGTGCGGCGCTTGCTTTAAGTCGTTTGAACGGAAAAGCAGAGGACAAAGCGAAGTCCAAAGAATGGTTGAAACGGGAACAAGCTTTGGAGCAGCAAGTGTCATCCACGCCAGAAAAAGAAATGGCGTTGTGGATTTCTCGCGGCCAACAGACAAATTTGGCGGCGAGTGGATATGGTTTACACGGTATTTTGACCACTTGGCAAAATAAATCTTCTTTAGCGAATCAGATATACAACCAAGCGCCACAAATGGAAAGCACGACTAAACAATCCATTTACAATCCATCGTTTACTTTGGCAATGCCCAATACCATCCCTCTAGAGGAGTTGTACGTGGTTTACGTGCAATCCATGAGTCAACGTCAATCCGATTATGATTTTCCCAAGTATGATCGTGTCATGCCTGAAGTGAACGATCATCTAATTGCAAAAGCAATCTTGGGTGATTCGACTGCTCAATTTGCTCTGGGACAGCTTTATCAGCAAGGAGTGAGTGTACCCAAAGATATGCAAGAGGCGATTAAATATTATGGAAAATCGGCTGCTCAGTTCGATTTGCGTGCAGAATATAATCTCGGATTATTGTATTTAGAGGGACAAAATGGAACGCCTGATTATCAACAGGCTTTGGGCTGGTTGACCGATGCGGCCTTTAAAGGCAGTGCTGATGCGCAATATGTACTCGGTCAGTTGCTTTCAAAAGGATATCGTGATGCTTCTGGAGCATTGGTGATTGAGCCTGATTTAGAGCAAGCAACCGCAATGTATTATCTTGGCGCGGCCAATCGTCATGCACGTTCACAGTTTCAATTGGCAGAATTATTATCACGTGCGTCTACGCAATCTCTAACGGTCGCTCAGAAAACAGAGCGCTTTAATTTGTTAAAATCACTGTATCAGCACGCCAGTGAGGCGGGAGTTGAAAATGCCCGTATCCCATTGGCTTTTTTCCAAGCAATGAGCCAAGATCCCAATCAGCAAAAGACAGCATTTGAGGTGGCTTCTGCACATGAATCTAACAACAGTCTAGCCGCTTTCTTACTGGGGCTTTTGTATGACAGGGGAATCGGTGTGGATGTTTCTCATAACAAAGCAATGAAATACTATGAACGGGCAGAGCAATTGCCTGTGACTGCTTTTATCAGAGGAACTTACGCTGCCTCTGATAAAGATACAGAAGAGGCGCGTCATCTTTTAACAAAAGCACAAGAAGCCAAATTTTCTTATGCGTCATTGAATCTTGCGATTTTGGATAAACAAGAGCAACGTGATTTTCTACCGAAATTAATCGAAGCACGTAGTTTAGGAAACCATCGAGCCAGCCTTCTTTTAGCAGATTATTACCTCATGAGTGCTACAGGGGATACTCAATTGAACGAAGCGCGTGACATTTTCAGACAGGTGGCTGAAAAAGGAGATAAAGAGGCGCAATTAAAACTGGGCTATTTATATGAAAACGGTCTCGGTGGTCCAGTCGATATTCGAGAAGCGGTCGATTGGTATTTAAAATCTGCTGAGAGTGGGCAACCTATTGCACAATATCGTTTGGGGCGTATTTATCAATTGGGGCGTTTGGATGGAAAGCCCAATTATTCTGGCGCAAAATTTTGGTACGAAAAAGCGAAAAATCAATATGTTCCCGCCGCAATTGCACTTGGTTTTGTCTATGATACGGTCAATGATAATTATCAACGTGCGCTCGATTCATATCAAATTGCGATTAAACAGGGAGATGCCATCGCCCAATTTAATGCTGGTTTAATTTACGAGAAAGGAAAAGGTGTGCCAGTCAATACTGAAAAAGCTCGTGAACTCTATCTTCTTGCTGCTGAGCATGGTCATGTTCAAGCGATGGTTGAACTGGCTGGTTTGTATTTTAGCGGAGCCATGGGCCAAAGAAATGAAAAAGAAGCGTTGCATTGGTATCAAAAAGCTGCTGCATCTAAAGATAGAGAAGCGTTGTATTATCTTGGACTTCTTTCTGAAACAGGAGTAGCACTTCCTTTGGATTATAAAGCTGCACAACAGTATTATCAGGCTTCAGCAAGTCGGGGAGATGAGCAAGCCATGCTGGCTTTGGCAAGGCTTTATCAGCACGGACAAGGTGTGAATAAAAATTCCCAAGAGGCAGAGGTCTTATATAAAGATTTAGCCCATAATGGAAATGCTTACGCTGCTTATCAACTGGCGGTAATGTCTTACGAAGGTCTCTTGAGTGACTCCAATCCAGCTCGCACACAAGAGTGGCTCCAATTGGCTGTGAATAATGGCAGTCATGAGGCGCAACAAATGTTGTTGTGGTTAAAAGCGCAAACCGATCAGTACGCGAGCTTCATTGAGCCGATACAGTGGAACACATCCGGGGTAGCGAGTGATGAATCTGCTGATTGGCGTTATTTGGGAGCCGTTGATGCTTTGAACAGAGGGAATGAGTTGAGCTCAAAACGGATGTTAGATGACTTATTAAAAGATCATCCTGACTATAGTCCCGCTGTCGAGGCGTATCATAGGATTCAGTCTGCTGATATGTGGGATCTATCTAAAGAAAGAAAAAGTTAATGGATTAGGACAAGAAAATGCCAATTACTGATGGAGCGATTCGGGAATTTTTTTCTTCTCCTGCTTATGCGGTGGTTGGTGCTTCCAACAATCGACATAAGTACGGGAACAAGGTATTGAGATGTTACTTGCAACATCACAAAAAAGTTTGGCCTGTTCATCCCGCTCAAGAAGAAATCGAGGGGCTAAAAGTCATTCATCAAATTTCGGATCTACCCTTAGACGTAGAGAGTATTTCCGTGATTACAT
Source organism: uncultured Legionella sp. (assembly GCA_964513205.1). Lineage (GTDB taxonomy): Bacteria > Pseudomonadota > Gammaproteobacteria > Legionellales > Legionellaceae > JAGVJT01. Next base: position 16,047 of record CAZELP010000020.1, read on the forward strand.
CTCCATCAGTGACTGAGCGTATAGTCGAAGAGGCGGCTCGACATGGAATAAAAAATATCTGGATGCAACCTGGGGCCGAGAGCGATGAGGCTATCGCAAAGGCCGAAGCCCTGGGGCTCCGGGTGATTGCAAATGGTCCTTGTGTTCTAGTTGTGTTGGGATTTCACGAGCAAGAAGAATAACGGATGTTATCTCCACTTGATGTTGCATCCTAAACTTGGTTTTTGCTCTCCTGTGAAGGGATTTCCTGAGATCAAGTGATCCAAGGCTTCACGAATGGAATTTCCTGTTGTTGGTATTTGGTTACCAGGTCTTGAGTCGTCAAATTGTCCTCTGTAAACCAATTTTAATTCGCCATCAAAAATAAAAAAGTCAGGCGTGCAGGCTGCTTGATATGCTTTTGCCACTTCTTGTGTTTCATCATAAAGATAAGGAAAAGGGTAGTTTTGAGTGTGAGCTACATCACGCATACGCTCAGGAGAGTCGTCAGGATAGTGAGTTGCATCATTTGAACTGATGGCTAAAAACCGGATATTTTGAGGTAAGTAAGTATTCGCTACCTCTACGAAAATTTTATTGATATGTTTCACATATGGACAATGATTGCAAATGAATGCAATCACTGTTGCTGTAAAAGTGGACTGTTCTGGAAAGCGGATAATATCTCCGCTGACCACATCTTTTAAGGCAAAATGTGGAGCAGATGTTCCAAGTGGTAACATCGTAGAAAGTGTTTTTACCATTTTAAATAAATACCTTTTTTAGTGGAGTCCTGAATCACTTGTGTCAATGGTTTGTTTGTAGAAACCCAGTAGGTTCCCATATTGCTTAACGCAAATCGTACTCGTGGATATTGACACACCGCTAAAACATCAACACACCGAACAGGTGCTATTTCATTGTCCTGATTACGGACTCCGCACTTGAAATGAGTGCTGTCCAAATCAGATGCGAAAGCGGCCCATTCACCAGATGCGATTTTGGTTTGTAGCTTAGGAGTCATAAATGCCGGTGTGGTTGAAATGCGTTCCAGTTCAAGATTGAGACCCGAACGGTTCTGCACGAGAAAATACATTTGTCGACCGGTGTCGTTAAAGGTAATGTACTGATCTTGAAAAGCAAAGCCACTCGATTCACAGCCTCTTGGGAATCCTCCTGCTGCGAAAACTTGGCCCACTAGGCCGAAAAGAATGATTGTAGTAAAGATTTTTTTATAGACGGACATGTAGCTTAATCAACAGAATAAAATGAGGGCTCATCATATCACATAACCTTAGATTTTTTAAACAGCTAAAAATCGCATCCCTCCGTACATGACAACCCCCCCCTGTCATGTACGGAGATCGCATCCCAAGTCTTTAAAATGTTGATCACAATGCTCTTAACTTTTTTGCCTCAACAAACAATTGATTACAATGATTTTCCATCACGCCGCCAATTAGATGACAATTATAAAAATCAGGTGTTTTTGAAAAAATTTCTCCTGCACCAATTTGAATTTGTCGGCCAAACAGTTCATGCAAAAATGAAATGGATGTCCCATAAATTACTTTAGGAATCATTGCCCAATAAATGGCGGCAGCACACATAGGACATGGCTCAGCGGTTGTATAAAGACTTAGTTTGCTTGTATCTCGGCTGAAATCATTATCAAACAGTTTATGTATAACTGATAATTCACCGTGCATTAGAGGATGATGATGTGCGCTATTTACGGATTTCAAAAGAATATCTTTATTATCGTAAACGATGATTGCGCCAAAAGGAGCAATAGGGTTTGATGAGGCTATTTCTATTGTTATTGCCATAAAATCAAGAATGTATTGATCCATTGTCACTTCCCTTGGGTTTCATATAATTTGCCCTGTGAAAAAGAAAGTGTGCTAATCTTCCGCGCTCTTGAAGTGCACCTGACGTGGTTGTTCTCATTAATCCACAAAACTTCGAATCAGAGTACATTTACGAAAAAAATGTTTTCCTAAAAACATTAAAAATAATTGAGCTAAACTATCAGCTTGCTCTCCAACTAAAAAGCTATCGCCTTCACAAATGTCTTTTAATCTTGCCTCAGATACTTCAAGCACAGAGGCCAGCCTATTCATATCCAGTTCGCCGTATTTTGTTAAAACATCAATTAAAATTTTCTGCTTGTTCCCTTTGCTGCAAAAATCGATCTTAACAGAGGATTCTGGAAATTCTAATACGCAGCTCATGTAATTACTCCCTAAAAACTACCCAATTCCAATATAATAACTAAAAAGTTAAATTTATCAAGATTAAAACAACTAATTTGATATAATTAGTATCAATAAATATATTATTGGTATGATTTGATATAAAATATGTTTTTGTTTAATATACTGCTTTAGGATAAGTGTGACATACCTATGCATGATCGATTAAAAAATTTAGATGTAACTGATGGAGTAGTAATTGCGGAAAATATTAAGAAATTAATGGATGCCCGCAATCTCTCGGAACTAAATCTTGCAAGAGATCTTGGTCTATCAGTGATGACGATAAGGCGCGTTATTTCAGGCGAAACAGGAGATCCTCGAATTTCGACTCTTAGCTTAATTGCTGATTATTTTCAAGTTAGTGTCGATTTTTTGCGACAAAGCTGCGCAATGCCTTTCACGATGATGAAATATAATAAACCATCTTTCTTACCTATTTTTGATTGGAGCAATCTTACACAGAAAAATCAGATGGATTTAGGTTCATGGAAAAAGTGGTATCCAATTGTGAATACAGAGACGTTAAACCTTTCCAAAAACTCTTTTGCTTTAGAAAGCAAACCTTCGTTGTATCTTAAATTTCCAAAAGGCTCATTATTAATAATTAATCCAGATGAATCTATGGTTGATGGCGATATTTTATTAGTAAAAGTTGCAGATACTGAGAATTTTTCACTTAGAGAGTTAATAATAGATCACCCGAAAATGATTTTAAAGCCAGTAATTTCTGAGTCCGAAGTTTTATTTTATAATAAGCAGGATCACGATATAGTGGGTGTTTTAGTTCTAACAATTCTCCATCAAAGAGATTAATATTTTGAGGGAGTTATTCGGTTTTTTATTATGATAGATTGCGAGAAAAACAACCATGTTCAAATGAAATACTTCTACATCGTTTTAACTTTATTTTTAGGAACATGGATTGTATCGAATATAGCAGCAGTTAAATTAGTTTCTTTTTTTGGTATCACACTAACTGGAGGATTTTTAATATTTCCTTTTACTTCAGCATTAATCAATCTTATTGTTGAAGTATACGGCTATAAGTTTTCTCGGCAAGCTATTTGGTGTGGTTTTATACTAAATCTAACCTATTTACTTTTTATAAATATTGTAAATATTATACCAAACGCACCTGAATGGGCTTTTCAAAATCAATTTCAAGAAATTTTAATTCCTCAAAATAGGATTTTTATTGCTTCATTGATTGCTTTCTGGGTATCGGGATTTTCCAACAGTTATATTATGGCCAAATTAAAAAACAAGGGCATATCTTTAGCTAGGCGAATAACTTTGTCATCAACCTTATCTATCACTATTGATATTATTTTATTTTTTTTAATCGCTTTTGTAGGTGTTACTCCCTTCTTTTTGCTCAAAAAAATATTCTTCTTTGCTTTTATTAAGAAATTTATTTGTGAGATTGTTATTCTTCCTTTGATTTGGTTATGCATAAATAAATTTAAAGCATTAGAAGAATACGAAGTTCTTGATAATGAAACTGAATTCAATCCATTTTCAATGGATAATATTTATAGTTTGGATGCTTACAGAAAGTTAAGTAAGAGGCCTTACGAGCTTGGGATGTCATTATGAATAAATTTGCTAAAATTTATGATTTTATATCATTAAATTTATTCAATTATGTGAATTCTTTTAAAAATAATATGGTGAAATCTACGGTAAAAAATATTGATTTTAAAAATAAAAAAATAGCTTTATTTATACGTGGTTCTAGGGATGTAATCCATTTTAATATTTTTGATATTTTTTACGACACGATCTTAATTTCTTCGCTTTCATCTCTCTCAAGCTTTGAAATAGGGTATTTTTGTGGGATTAATTTCTCTCTTTTCTCTAAAAGTGCAGGAAAAAAATCACTTGATTACTCTCTTAATTCTAATCCTGAAAAATACTGTTGCTCTATCATTTATATGGATAGAAAGAAAAACATTGTGTTTAATTATGTTTCGAAAAATTGTATTAAAGAGTTTAATATGAGTCCTTTGGAAATTAAAAATCGAAAAGGGCTGATTAAAAATTTTCATCCTATTCAAGCATGCTATATTGGTCTGTTGGCAGGTTGCTATAAAGAAAACTACAATTAAAGCCGACACGTTGAAGTATATTGATTTTTAAAATTAAAAATTATATTTTTCAATTGACCTGCATCATCGCTCTCGCCAAGAATTAGCTCAAATTCTTCTTCGATGTTTATGTCTTCTTCAAGGGAAGTGTTTATATTTAGCTTGTCTGGAAAGTAGTTAAATAACGTTAGATGAGGATCAAATGCATCATTTCTAATGGGTTTTACTATTTTTGATACTATATTAAAGGTATCTATTAATTGCTGGTTGAAGTCGGGAATGATAGATAACCAAAACAGCTTTTCATCAAAAGAAATGTTGCTAAAATAGCTAAAAATTAACGTAATGCTGTATTTATCTATTTTAGAGCAAACCTTGCTCCAAATTTGACTTATATCATTTTCATCGACAATAAACTGGCATATCGTTATATGTGGAAGAGAGTTTTCCCCCAACTTATAATCATGAGATTCTGTATGAAAATTTTCAGATAGTTTGATAAATTTTTTTGAATTATCTTTGGGTACATATGCGATATTAAATCTCTTCATAACGATCTCTTATTTAAATGATCTTGCCCGGGAAAATAGATTACATCGGTGTAATCAACTTACACTGATGTAAGTTTTAATCTTACCATAAAGTCGAGACTTTAATTCGAAGCTTTATAGACTAATTTTAAACCAGTGGGTGATAAGTGACCTGATCAAGCAAAAGCATACGCTAAGTTAAACAATTTTTTCCCTTTACCTTACTCGCGAGAGGAAGTTACTAGTTGCTTTAGAAGAATATCAAGAGGATGGTCATGCTGAAGCTTTACTTGTCGCATTACGCAATGTTGCTCTGGCTAAAAGTGGTATTAGCAAATTAGCAAAAAGAAAATCATTTCATTTAGATAATCTCGACTCTCTTCAAAAATGCAACATGAGTAAAAAATGCACCTGTGAAAATTCGATTTTTTGCGTAACTTCAATAAATAAGCTATGATCAGGCATTTAATATTTCGCTTTTTAAAAGACATGAGGACGAGATGACTCATAAGTTCGAAGAAGGTAAAGAAACAATTCTTGACAGTGTAATTGCCTGTCTTAAGACAAAAATTAAAACCAAATCAGAATTGCGTTTATGCGCTGAATTTGTCCGCCAGTTTTACGGTACTGTTGCGCTAGAAGATTTGTTGATTTGGACGCCTGAATATTTATGTGGTGCGGCGTTCCATTTTTGGAATACCATCCGCACTCGCAAGCCGCGTGAAACCAAAATCACAATTTACAATCCAGAGCAAATGCGAGATGGATGGCAAACGTCTCATACTGTGATAGAGGTGATTACCGATGATGCGCCTTTTTTGGTCGACTCATTGCGAATGACGGTCAATCGGCTGGGGCTTTCTTCTCATCTGATTATTCATATGGGAGGCATTCGTCTTTCTCGCAATGCCAAGCACGAGATTGAAGAGATTTATCCTAAGCGAGGTGAGATTGTTCCGGATATGCTTGTCGAAGCTCCGATTTTTATGGAAATTGACAAACAAACCTCCACAGACATGCTCCAAGTGTTGCAAGATACTTTAAGCAAAGTTCTTGTGGATAATCGCGCTGTTGTTGATGATTGGAAACCCATGCGAGAGCGGATTCATGACAGTATTCTGGAGCTTGATAGAGCACCTTCCACGCTTGAGCCTGCTGAAGTTGAAGAAACTAAGCTGTTTTTAAAATGGATAGAAGATCACCATTTTACTTTTTTGGGAGTCCGTGATTACGAATTGGTTCAAAAAGGACATGAAACATTGTTGCAACCGATTGTTGAAACCGGACTTGGTGTGCTACGTGCGTCTTTGGCTGGACAGTCTTCTGTGCGTAATCTTTCTAACATGACACCAGAAGCACAAGAACTTTCATTGTCTCCTCATATTCTGGTGATGTCTAAAACAAATACGCGTGCGACCGTTCATCGAGACGCTTATACAGATTACATTGGCATTAAACGTTTTAATGCTCATGGCCAAGTGATTGGGGAGCGGCGCATCATTGGTTTGTATACTTCGGCTGCTTACAACACGAACCCTAAGCATATTCCTTTCTTAAGGCACAAAGTGGCTTTGATTATGCAAAACTCGTTGCTTAATCCTCGCAGTCACGCCGGAAAAGTATTGCTTAATATCTTGGAAACCTTCCCTAGGGATGATTTGATTCAAGCCACTGAAGAAGAGTTGCTCGAGATGTGTATGGGCATTTTTCATATGCAGGAACGTCGACGAATTCGAATGTTTGCGCGTATGGATGTGTATCATCGTTTTGTTTCATGTCTTGTCTATGTGCCCAAAGAACGCTTCAATACCGAACTTCGCCATGCCATGCAAGATGTGCTGGAAGCAAGTTTTAATGCGCAAGAAATCACCTTTACGACGTATTTTTCTGAATCGGTATTAGCAAGAATCCACTATATCATTCGAATTAATCCTCAAGAAAAAGCGCAGTATGATTTTAAAGCCATAGAAAAGAGATTGATTGAAGTTGGGCGATCTTGGAATGACGATTTGTCTTATCATTTGCTCGAGACATATGATGAAGAAGATGCGAATCGTCTATTTGCAAAATATAAAACAGCTTTTTCAGCTGTTTATACGTCAAGTTTCAGTCCTCAGGTGGCGGTTACAGATATTGGATATATTGAAAATCTTTCAGAAAAACATCCACTGGGAATTAATTTTTTTCAACATGAAAATTCCTCATCCAATTGCTACAAAATAAAATTATATCAACGCGATACGACATTGGCGTTGTCAGATGTGTTGCCATTACTCGAAAATTTAGGATTGCGAGCCATCAGTGAGCGACCTTATATGCTCAAGTTTCCAGATGGAAAAGAAGTCTGGATTATTGAGTTTATGCTGGTTTATGTTCATGCTCATACGTTTCAATTGGATGAATTGCGTGCTACTTTTGAAGATACATTCCGCCAGTTGTGGTTTGGTCATGCAGAAAATGATGGCTTTAATCAGTTGGTTTTGGCGGCGTCATTAACATGGCGTGAAGTGGCAATATTGCGTGCTTATGCGAAGTATTTCAAACAAATCGGTTTTATTTTTAGCCAGGATTACATCGAATCAGCCTTGTATAAAAACGCAAGCATTGCGAAAAAAATCGCCACAATGTTTGATCTTCGATTTTCACCTAAAAAAATAGAAAATCGCGAAAAAGCAGTTCATCTCATTGAGCAAGAGATTATTGCCGATTTAGATAGTGTGACAAATTTAGACGAAGATAAAATTATTCGCCAATATCTTCATGCCATTATGGCAACATTGAGGACAAATTTTTATCAGTTGATGTCAGATTCTCAACATAAAAACTACATCTCCATCAAATTAGACAGTCAACGTATTCCAGGGATTCCAAAACCCTTCCCTATGTATGAGATTTTTGTTTATGCACCTACATTTGAAGGGGTGCATCTGCGTTGCGCGAAAGTAGCACGCGGTGGATTGCGCTGGTCGGATAGAAAAGAGGACTTTCGTACAGAGATTTTGGGCCTAATGAAGGCACAACAAGTCAAAAACTCTGTTATCGTGCCCAGTGGCGCGAAAGGTGGTTTTGTTGCAAAAGCACTTCCAGTGCAGGGGTCTCGAGAGGCGATTTTAAATGAAGGCATTCATTGTTATCAGCAATTTATCCGAGGTCTTTTAGATATTACAGATAACTATCAAGACAATATTTTGGTCAAACCACGAGATGTTGTTTGCTACGATGAAGATGATCCTTATCTTGTGGTTGCTGCCGATAAGGGAACCGCGACCTTTTCGGATATCGCCAATAGCATTTCTCAAGAATATGATTTTTGGCTGGGTGACGCTTTTGCTTCTGGTGGCTCGCAAGGGTATGACCACAAAAAAATGGGGATCACGGCAAAAGGGGCTTGGGAATCGGTCAAGCGTCATTTTTATGAGATGGGAATTGATACTCAACACACTGATTTTACAGTGGTGGGCATTGGGGATATGGCCGGTGATGTTTTTGGTAATGGCATGTTATTGTCAAAGCACATCAAATTAGTCGCTGCTTTTAACCATCAACATATTTTTATCGATCCGACACCAGATGTGTTAGCAAGCTTTAAAGAGCGCGAGCGTTTGTTTCATTTGCCTCGTTCGACTTGGGAAGATTATCGTTCTTCTTTAATTTCCAGTGGAGGTGGTGTTTTCAGTCGTTCTGCAAAAGCGATTCCTGTTAGCAAAGAAATGAAGCATTTGTTTGGAATCAAATCCTCGATGATTGAGCCAAATGAGCTTATTCGAGTGATTTTACAATCCAAGGTCGATCTTTTATGGAGTGCAGGAATTGGTACGTTTGTCAAAGCGGAAAAAGAAACTCACATTGAAGTAGGAGATAAGACAAACGATGCAATAAGAATCAATGCTGCTCAACTGAGAGCTCGTGTCGTTGGAGAAGGCGGTAATCTTGGATTTACACAGCTCGGTCGAGTCGAATATGCTTTGCGTGGCGGGCTAATATACACCGATTTTATTGATAACTCTGCTGGAGTGAGTTGTTCTGATAAGGAAGTGAATATTAAGATTCTGTTGCACAACATCATGAAGTCGGGGGGATTGTCTCTTCAGAAAAGAAACGAGCTTTTGACTACAATGACAGCTGAAGTATCGGCACTTGTTTTGCGCGATAATTACTTACAAACACGGGCAATTAGTCTGTTAGCGAAACAAGCGCCTAATGCAGTGGATTTGCATGTCCGTTATTTGAATACGATAGAGCAAGAAGGCAAACTTGATCGGGCATTGGATTATATTCCTGATGAGAAAGTATTGTTTGAGCGCAAACAGCAGGGTAAAGGACTGAGTGCGCCAGAAATTTCTGTACTGCTTTCGCAAAGCAAAATTCACCTCAAAGAAAGCATTTTGGCCTCGAATGTGCTTGAGGATCCTTTTTTAGAGTGCTACTTGGTCACGGCATTTCCAAAACCATTGCAAGACAAGTACGCGAAAGAAATGTTTTCGCATCCTTTGAAACGTGAAATTATTGCAACAAGATTGAGTAATATGTTGGTGAACGAAGTTGGTTTTACTTTCGTTTATCGCATGCAGGATGAAACAGGTGCGCCGGTTGCATCGATTATGCGTGCTTACATCATTGCACGAACGGTGTTACGTATGGAGTCAATTTGGGAGGATATCGAATTACTTGATAATCAAATTGATGCGAAAAAACAGACTGAGCTGATGATGGTCTGTGTGCGTTTATTGCGTCGAACAACGCGTTGGTTTTTAAGAAGAAAACGTACTCATCTTGATATTTCTGAAACGGTAAGACGTTATCAAGAAGGGGTTGCTCAAATTAAAAAAGCAATTCCTAAATGTTTTGGTGAAACGCAGCATCGCTTATATGAAGAGCATTTTGAAAGCTACAAAACAATGGGGCTTTCAAATCGTTTGGCGCATGACTTGACAAGTATTCGAGCACTTTTCTCTGCGATGGATATCATTGAAGTGGCGCATGAGCATGAGTTGGATGTGGTGAAAGTGGCTGAAGTTTACTTTACCATAGGTGAATTTCTCGATTTAGCCTGGATTCGCTCACATGTGATTGCTCATCCGGCCGAAAATCACTGGGAAGCGCTTTCCAGAGAGGCTTTGCGTGACGATCTGGATTGGCAGCAGCGTCAACTGACATCCGGTATCATCAGCAAGGCGTTGAAGAAAAAAGGACTTCTCAGTTGTTTTCACGATTGGTCAAATGAACATACGGCACTTATCCAGCGTTGGCAGCATGTTTTGACAAAATTGCGTTCGAGCAATGCGTTGAATTACACCATGTTTTTTGTCGCAATAAGGGAGCTGTTGGATTTAACTCAAACCACCATGCAAGTTGCGGGTGAAAATGAATATTTAGAGGAGTAAAATTATGAGTCATAAGGATGTGGCGCGTTATCATGTGGTAACAAAAATCTTGCATTGGGTGATTGGATTATTGGTTGCAACTCTTCTGATTGTTGGTTTTTTATTGGAAGATCTTTCACCCATTGCATATACGTTACACAAGTCGTTTGGTCTGGTTGTTCTGGCGCTTATGTTACTGCGGTTGTGGTGGATTCATCACTCAGGGCGTCCTGATTTACCCGCTCAAATGCCCATGTGGGAAAAAGCCTTTTCTCGATTGGTTCAGTACTTGCTTTATTTATCTCTTATGATCATGCCTATGGCAGGTTGGATCATGTCGACTGCTTCTGGTCATGTTCCTCAATTTTTTGGTTTATTTCCGTTGCCTTTTCCCGGCATTACAGAAAACAAAATGTTAGCCGACTTGATGAAAGAAGTGCACGAAACATTTGCATGGGTGATTATCGGTTTGTTGTGTTTTCATGTCGCCGGTGCGTTAAAACATCATTTCTGGAATAAGGATGATGTACTCAAAAAAATGTGGTTTTAATTTTTATTGTAACCCCCTTATAGGGGGGGCTGTTTAGCAACACGACCCTAACCATAGCTCGAGTTTGACTAAAGACCGTGAGATTGAGACTCCTGTAGATTTAGCGGCTGGCTTAGATTGAGTAGCGACTGCTCGCGATCTTTAGTTCTCACATGATCAATGATCGTTAATGCGGCCAAATCATTCGCCGTTGCCCACCCGCCTACCGTCCCATTCGATATGTTTCGCCCGCACCCTTGCCGTGTGCTGCGTGATATTGCAAATGAAAAACCTAAGCCAGAATCTAATGAATAGGCATTAGGCGAAAACCAAATATCATTATTCTTCGTACCACAGTTATAAAATTTAAGTTGGCGTTTTAGGTTAGCTGGGTTTGAGGCATCTAATAAGTCGTTATTTTGACTTACATTGTAAAAAGAACGCTCGGGATGGGAATATTCATGCGCAATATGAGCGGGTACGTCTCGTTGAGCGTGCCCAACCTCACCTATCCAAATTTGTTCAAGTTTATCATAATATGCTTCAGTATCATCCGATTTATTATTGTATTCCGTCACATAATGATTTAATGCATTGATTAATGGCGTAAAGTCAAAGCCTGCATCTTGATGTTCTATCACGTTACCTTGTTTGTCGGTCTTGGTATAGTGCAAACCTTGAGGTTTGATAGAGGGTTCAAACAGCCATCCCCAACACCCTGAATACCTAGCAGATGGCACCAGTTTTTCTATGTCTTGTACGCGCTCAAGAATCAATTGCCTGGTTTCTTCATTGATTCGGATGTATTTCTCCAACATTCGCTGCATGTGCGAGTCTTTAGCCCAATAGGCGTACTCATAGGCGGTACAGTTAAAGGTTCGACCGGAATAGTCGGTAAAAGGAATGCCGTCGGTCCTTAGGAGCTTTTGAGCAAGCTCTGGGTCTGTTCGTAACAACTCTTCGGCTTCCTCTTGCTCACCATAAGCCACATGTCGCAAGAATTCGGCATCTATTTTAGGTTTAAAGTCCGGACATTCTAATTTAAATTGAGCAAGCAGCTCTTTTGAGAGTGTTTGGTCAGGATAGTTCTGAATATTCTCGTATAAAGCTTGTAACGTATCATTATCCATTCGGGATAAATCAATCTCGTCAGCTTGAACACATTCATTTTTATGTGGAATGACATGATTCGGTTTATCCACCGTATTAAAATCTTGAATTGCCGTATCAAGACGACGGTCTCGCCAGCCCATTTGGACGAAGTTTGCAAAATGAACGACCATACAACCTTGATGTGTGGCAAATAGACCGGCTTTATTAGCCAACAACATAAACTCATCAAAATACGGAGATTCTTTGATTGATTGCCAACGGGATTGAAATCGCATATTGAGTGTTGGACTTCCTGTTAATGCGGGCAAGCTTTCTTCAGAAATCTGTGTTGTTAAACCAAAGTGATGGTAATGCCGATTAACGAATGCCATGAGCGCCTCTTCGACCGAAGTGCTGTGTGCCAAAGCCTCTTTGACGGACTTGCCTAAGATCTCGATAAGTGTCGTATCACTTTTTTCCAATATCTGGCCAAAATCAGCCTTTGTTATCCCGGCCTCTTGGCAGGCAATATTAAGATTCGCTAAAAAAAACTGTGTGAGGATGCACAATTGCTCTGCATTATTTACGGTGTAAAAAGGCGAGCCTTCAACATCATCAAATAGATTGGGAGTGCAATAGT
>CAZELP010000021.1:0-28358 GCA_964513205.1 uncultured Legionella sp.
AGTAATGAAAGTATTGTTATTGCATCGATAGAGGACTCAATATATCAAGATGGAGATACAGTTCTTTTCCTGTCTAATAAAAAATATATGATTGGCACCATGCATCAAGGTTTTATTAAACCAATTGATAACCTACTATTAAAAATAGACGTAAGAAATGCCTCGATCGTCGGCAAAGTTGCAAGTATAGAAACTAAATATATTAAGGACAAAAATACTGTCGTTTCTATTCTAGAGAAATTTAATTTAAGCACTTTATCTAATCTTGTTAGTTGTCTCAGTCAGTCACTTTATTCACATTCTGCTTAGAATATATATTATTCGATTCATCATAATTTATTTCCCATTTGATAGGCGAGAAATCTGTATTCCAATCTATGATATCGCTTTTCTCTTCTCTTTTTATGACGGTTATTAAAGGTTTTGTAACAATTGAATATATAACTATTTCGTATGTAATTTTCGTAAAATATGACACCATGATAAATTTCATCATGTATTCTATTGGCCATATCCCATGAAAAGATAAAAAACAGAATAGCGTTGTATCCGTTATCTCTGAGATAAGAAGTGATTGAAATATCCTTTTAAACAATGATCTCCCTTTATTTTTAATTTTTAATTTCTGAAAAATAAATGATGAGAGGAAAAAAGAAACTGAAAATGCAATGGTTGAGGCGATGTATGTTCTAAGCATTCTAGAAAACACAGTTTCAAAATCATGTTGAAATTTCCAAAATGGTGATGGGGGTAAAATAATCACCAAATAAATACAAATATCAAATAATACCAATGCAGCTATGCAAGATAGTAATATCCTCCTTGCATTTTGATACCCATAAATATCGGTTATTACATAATCGAATATGTAACTGAAGGGATACAAAAGCATCGCGCCAGTTATAGTAAACCCGCCTATGCTTATTAGTTTTGTCGAAAGTACGTTGCTTAATAAAATTATGGTAACGAACAAAATTGCTATTAAAACAAGGTACTTATATCTTGGTAACGAATTTGCCAAACTCAACTTATTTAAAGTTTTAGAGGCGAAAATTGTACCAATAAGATATCCATCTTTTCCGGAAAAATTGTTCATAAAATCAGGATTATGCACAATATCTTCGTAATCTAATGTACATGGTTTTTTATGGCCGTCATCTATAGGGCTATACAACAGATTATTATTTACAAAATCTATATTTAACTTGTACTTATACATTTTTTCTTAAAGCTATATAATAATAAGGGGCAAAATTGTATTCATCGATATAATCTAGATTGTCTTTTTCATTGCCAAGCGGCAGATGTGTCCCTAAATGCTTAAACCCTATTTCCTCTGCAATATGAATAATGCAATGTGCACTCCAATAATAATCATTCATTTCACAATCGATGGTTAGTAGTTTTATCTTAACAAGATCACCATCTGAAGTAGGGGTCTTTCCAATTCCCTTAATAGTTAAATAATTTCGAGTATAAAGATTTTGGGTACCATTTATAATAATTATATTTCCGAAGCTCTCTAAAGAATTGAAACATTTCTTTAGCTCTATTCGTATTTCTTCTTTTGAAGATAAGTGAAAAAACATTAAAATTGAAAAAATAGCTGTGTATTTTCCATGCAAATAAAAGGTTCTTTCGGGTGTGTTTTCGAAGTATAGCGAATTATCTTTACTGCTGCTTTCTCTTGCATTGTTTAGTGCATTTTGATCTATATCACATCCATTTATTTTTTTACAAAAAGCACTGAGATAATTCGTTGACCTACCGGATCCACAGCCCAAGTCTAGAACATAATCCAGGTTTGTATCATGTTTTTCAGCAAATTTTTCTATATCTCGAAATGCAAGAAATCCAGTGCCGGTGACACTATTCTTTTCATACTTCTTTATCTGATCGTCGCTAAATTTTAGCATTAAGCCTCTTAGTTTATAAACTATTTAAGCATATCCAATATGTTACATTCTAACACTCTGTTTAGGCTTGTTTTTTTGAGTAGAAGGTGTCTGGAGCTTATTGTGTTGACGAGTGATTTGGTCTACTGCGGTCAGCATCTTTTCTCGTAATTCTTCGTTGCTTACGGATTGCTGTGTTGCTGTTTCTTGATGAGGTATCGTATTGATTGTTTTTTGAATTGAGGAGATGTGTTCTCGGATAAATTTTTGATTTTCCTCTGCTTCAGTTTGAATTAATTGATGTGTTTCGATAATTTGATTCATTGCCTCAGTGCTGTGTTGAATGTCTCTTAGTAATGAGTTGTGAGCCTTGGCACTTTTTTCCAGTTTTGCTTGTGTTTGACGCATTTGATCATTAATTTGTGTCAGATGGGTTTGTTCGAGATTGAATTGTCGTGGATAGACCGTGAGCTCTTGAATCGTGTTTTGTAGATTCTGTGTATGATGTGCAACTGAAATTCCACTTTCTTGTACGTGTCGCAAAGCATCTTCTGAGTCATGTATTTGGTTGGTAAAGTCGTTTACCGATGTTTTCAGTGCTTCCGCATCTTTTCCCATGGCCTGATTTTTCGTTTGCATAGACGAGAGTATCTTCTTCATTGAATTTCCCATCAGGTTGAATGCCGAAATTGATTCTTGAAGCTCTTTTTTTAATGTGATAATTTTGAGCGCTAAGGCCTCCTGTTGCTTTTTTTCAGCACGATGGTGCTGCCACAAGAGCATACTCGGTAGAAGATAAGAGGCGAGCCCTAAGACAGCGCTTACAAGCGGACTGAGCGTAAAGTAAGGCATGAAGAGCATTCCAATCACCCCGCCAATCGCTGTTATCAGCAATCCTAAAGACAGTTTGAACCAGAAAGAGCGCTCATAAAACCAATTTGAAACTTTACTCAAAAAACTTTTAGGTAAATTTTGTTCTTGGATGAGCTCATTCAAATGAGGCATGATGTGATGCTCCATTTTGTTGGGTTCGACTATAAAAGATGAGGAGGTTTTATTTTCAGGCGATGACACGTGAGGCTCCTGTTTGATGATTTTTTGAGATCTGATGTCCGAGGGGATTTTGGGGTTGGTTTGGTGTTTTTCCGGTCTTGTTTGCTTGAGAAGATTTGGGGGCAGGGCTTGTGGATGATAGTGCGTTTTGAATTTTTTCTTCAGCTTTAAACATCGATGCTCTGAATTGGCCAATGTCTTTTTCGAGCGCTTCTATTTTTAGTGTTTTGGCTTCTAAAAGAGCATTTATCGTTTGTTTTTGTTTGACTCCAGTTCGAATGGCGTGATGCAGTGCTTTTGTGGTTTGCTCTTTTTGTATATGAATGGTTTTTTTGAGTTCTAAATGCGTTTTTTGGAGCTCTTGAGTGACGTCGCTTAAACTATTTTCTTGTTTCTCGAACATTCTTTGGCTTGCTTTCAATGCGGCACTTGTAAAAGCCAATTCGCGACGAATACGTTCGAAGTCTCGTAACAGATGCTGCGTATTGTCCGTTTGATCTTGAATGATTTTTGCCGATGCATCTAACTGTTTGCTGGCATGTTCCATGCGTTTTGTATTTTGATTGAGCGTTGCCGTTGTGGCTGTCAGAATACTTTTTTGTTTGATTGTATCTGTGGCAATTTTTTTTGTGTGATTTTCCGTTTTTTGTAAAATTTGTAAGGCTTTTTGTTGTGGTTTTATTGGCTCAGCCACTTTTGTTTTTTTTGCTGATGCGGTCACAATAAAAAAAGCGAGAGAGATAGCGGACAAAGCAATGACGCCTAATACAGGATTGATAACAAACGGTAGCGCAACAAGAGGTGTCATTGGGCTCTCCTTTTTTCTAGAGAGTCACAGGATGGAGTGTGGGAGTGCTCAAATACAGACATAACATCGCTTCCTTGTATGGATGAGTATTTTTTTGTTTGTTCCTTCTGGCTGGAATTCTAATCTTCAGATGTGATGAAGGCAAGAGATTTAATTAAGAAAAATCACGCGGTGGGTTTGCACAAAATTGAACTTTATCCCACTCTCTTTTAAAAAAGTGTGTGATGTGATCGAGTGTTGTTTGGGCAATTTGGTGCACCGCTTCGTTTGTAAAAAAAGCTTGATGACCGGTGATTAAGACATTTGGCAA
This sequence comes from uncultured Legionella sp., assembly GCA_964513205.1. Lineage (GTDB taxonomy): Bacteria > Pseudomonadota > Gammaproteobacteria > Legionellales > Legionellaceae > JAGVJT01. Next base: position 4,067 of record CAZELP010000021.1, read on the forward strand.
GGTCATCAGGCGAGTGATCATATCGTCTTTAATCACGCTATTGCTCTGATCGTGAAAAAAAAGAGACGCTTCTTTTTCATACACATCCATGGCCAGTGCGCCAATTTTATCTGCCTTAAGAGCATTAATAACGGCTTGGGTATCCATAAGTCCGCCTCGACCTGTATTGATGAGTATGACACCTGGTTTCATTTTTTGGATGGTTTTTTCTTGAATTAAATATTGAGTTGTCTCATTCAACGGACAGTGTAACGTGATGATGTCTGATTGAGTGAGCAACGTGTCAAGAGATTGATAAACAATCCCTTTTTTTAAAGCAAGCGGATTTTCTGTAATATCATAAGCAATGACATGGCATCCAAAACTTTTTAAAATTTGAGCAACACAAAAACCAATTCGACCTAATCCTATAATACCGACTGTTTGACCAGATAAGTTAAATCCCATCAAACCCTCAAGAGAAAAATTGCCTTCTTTCGTGCGGGTGTAACTTCGATGAATTTTTCTGGACAGAGATAACATGAGGCCAATTGTAAACTCAGCGACAGCTTCTGGTGAGTAATCTGGAACGTAGGCAACAGGCAAACCGATGTGCGTTGCATGTTGATGGTCGACATGGTTAAATCCTGCCGAACGCAATGCAATGAGTTTTACCCCGATCTGATAAAGTTTATCAATGACGGTTTTATTCAGCACATCATTCACAAAGCAGCAAACCACGTCAGCATTTTCGGCAAGAGAGACAGTTTTTTCATTCAATTGTGAATCAAGATATTGAATCGAAAAACCATAGTGTTTTTGATTCAAATCTTCATAGAGTTGTTTTTCAAAAGCCTGTGCACTAAAAAAGACGATGTTCATGGGTTATGCCTCGATGTTGAAGTCAAATTCAAGTGGTCGTTTTCTTTCTTGCCAATTTTGAAGCAGTACATAAAAGACAGGAACAAATACGACGGCCAGACAAGTAGAAGCAAGCATCCCGCTAGAGACTGCAATTCCGATGGAGCGTCTTGCATTGGCGCCAGCTCCAGTAGCAAAAACAAGCGGCATCACACCTAGAATAAAAGCAAACGATGTCATCAAAATTGGACGGAACCGTTTTTTAGCTCCGATTAAGGCCGATTCGATGATGCTTTTTTTATGGATTTCACGCTCTTCACGAGCCACTTCTACAATTAAAATCGCATTTTTAGCTGCCAATGCAATGAGCAGAAGAATTCCAATTTGAGTATAAATATTATTGGAAAGGCCGAGTAAAAGTAGGACTGATACAGTTCCGATGAGAGCCAATGGAACACTGAGTAAGACGGAGAGAGGGGTCACCCAGTTTTCATATTGACCGGCTAAAATCAAATAAACCAAAACCAAGGACATGATAAAAATATAGTAACTCATATTGCCAACTAATTTTTCTTGATACGCTGTACTGGTCCATTCATATGACATCCCTTTGGGCAGAATTTTTTGGGCTAATTCTTCCATCACTGCAATGGCTTCTCCTGAGCTGTAGCCATTTGCAGGCATACCTAGAATATTGCTCGATGGATATAAGTTATACAAAGAAATAATCGATGGACCAGTACTGGGCGACATGTCTGTTAGGGTCCCCAAGGGAACCATTTGGCCTTTGCTATTTCGAACATAATAATTGCGCACATCTTCAACATTCATCCGAGACGCAGGATCGGCTTGAACATAAACTTGAAAAACTTGACCAAATTTAGCAAATAAATTGACATAAGATGATCCCAGATATGTTTGCAATGTATCGGTTGCATCTTGCACTGATACACCGAGAGATTCTGCTTTTGTTCTATCTATTGGGGCTGATAACTGTGGTGTAGAGGCTCTGAAAGAGGTCATGACTTTTTGTATTTCTGGACGTAAGCTCGCGTAATAGATGAGTTTATCTGTGACGTTTTGAAGCTTTTTATAGTCAAAAGTTCCGTCTTGTAACTCAATTTGCATCTGAAAACCACCGGCAGTACCCAAGCCTTGAATGGCGGGTGGAATTAAAACCAATACTTTTGCTTCAAGTGTTTTTTGTGCGATTTCGTTCAATTTTTGGTACAGAGGAAGTAGTGTGGCATTCTTCCCTCTGAGACTCCAATCTTTAAAGATGACGTAAATAGCGCCGCCATTTGATAAATTGGCGCTGTTATCAATAAGAGAGATTCCATCTATGGTGATGACATCCGCCACGCCTTCAACCATTGAAACTTCGCTGCTTATTTTTTGAAGCAGTGCTTTTGTTCTGTCTAAAGAGGCTCCGTCAGGCAATTGAACGTTAAGCATCATATATCCCTGATCTTCGATAGGGATAAAACTGGTGGGGATGCGAGTCAAACCAAAAATGGCAGCGAGAACAAGCAACACGCCAATCAAACACACTTTTTTGCTATTATTTAATAATTTCTCAATGTGTTTAACATATGACTCTTCTATCGGATAGTAAATTTTGTCAAATGCTCGATAAAAAGCATTTTTAGGTTTAGATTGATCGACCGGCTTCAACCAAAGTGCGCATTGAGTGGGTTTAAGTGTCATCGCATTAATAGCGCTGATGAGTGCTGTTGCAGCAATAATCAATGCAAATTGGGCGTACATGGCTCCGGTCAGTCCGGAAATAAATCCAGCAGGTATAAATACGGCCATTAAGACTAACGTAATTCCAATAATAGGCCCCATTAATTCTTTCATGGCCATAACGGCGGCCTCTTTAGGAGGAACATTACGCTCAATATGCTGCGTGACACCTTCTACAATCACGATGGCATCGTCTACCACAATCCCAATTGCAAGGACCAGCGCAAAAAGTGTCAATAAATTAATGGAGTATCCCATTACCAGCATTGCAAAAAAAGCACCAATAATGGTGACTGGGACCGTTGTGGTTGGGACCAACGTCGCTCGTGCATTTTGAAGAAAAACGAGGATGACCAATAAAACCAAAATACCAGCTTCGTACAGCGTGTTATACACTTCATGCACAGAGGCTTTCACAAACATTGTGGTATCGAATGGAATGGAATATTCCAGTCCGTTTGGGAATTTTTTTGACATTCTTTCTACGGTTTTTCGAACAGTTGCTGCGACATCTAACGCGTTTGCCCCGGGCAGTTGATAAATGGCGATGGCGGCGGCAGGTGTGTTGTTCAAAACAGAAGATTGGCTATAACTTGAAGAGCCTAACTCCACACGACCAACGTCTCGGATACGCACAATTTTAGCCGAGCTGCTTGCTGTTGATTTTGAGGTTTGGTTTGGATTCGTTGGGAGTGTTTTGATAATGATATTTTCAAACTCTTTGGGATCAATGAGCTGCCCTGGAACGTTTACCGTTAATTGATACGACTCTTTTCCTGATGTCGGTGGCGCACCAATTTGTCCGGCGGAAATTTCTTTGTTTTGATAATTAATGGCATTTGTCACATCACTTGGCATAAGCGAGTAGGCCTGCATTTTCTTAGGATCTAACCAAACACGCATGGCATAACTTCCTGTACCAAAAACATTGACGTTTCCAACACCAGGAAGTCTTGCAAGCTCATCTTGCATGTTGATGGTGGCATAGTTATTTAGAAAAAGGCCATCGTACTCATGATTTTTAGAAAATAAAGTGATGAACTGTAGAATGGCAGTTGATTTTTGTTGAACCAATACACCTTGTTGTTGCACGGCGATAGGCAATTGTGCCATTGCAGATTGTACTCGATTTTGTACCAAGACCTGTGCAAAATTTAAATCTGTCCCAATTGCAAAAGTGATGATCAGTGTATAATTTCCAGTGTTCGAGTTTGTCGATTGCATGTACAACATGTTTTCAACACCATTGACTTGCTGTTCAATCGGTAGGGCTACGGTTTTTATCAATGTTTTTGCGTCTGCACCAGGATAACTTGTGGTGACTTGTATGGTAGGAGGGACGATGGCAGGATATTGTGTGATAGGAAGTACGCCTATCGCAATTAAGCCTAAAAACACTAAAAAAATCGCGATTACATTCGCTAAAACTGGACGCTCAATAAAAAATTTGGAGATCATGCTTTTTTCTCCAGGACAGGCTTTTCTAATGGTGTTTTTTTCGTGGGTTGTGGTGCAAGCGAAACTACTTCTGGATTCACCAATCCTCCGGGAGTGGCGTTTTGTAGTCCGTCAATGATGACGAGATCGTTCTTCTGGAGTCCCGATTTCACACCGCGAATACCATCTTCAAGACCTGCCAGCGTAATACGTCTTAGTTCAACTTGACGTGCCTGATTAACTATCAAAACATAAGCCCCAATTTGGTCATACTGAACGGCTGTATCTGGGATGGTGAGTGTGGGTACCGGGTCACCGATGGCCATTCGAACTTTGACAAAAAGTCCAGGAAGCAGTGCATAGTCTTTGTTTGGAAACAGTGCTCTAAATTCTAATGTTCCCGTTGAGGCGTCTAATGCAGTGTTGACAAAATCGAGCTTGCCCTCAAACTTGTGACCGGGCTGACCTTGGAGCTCGATCTGAACAGGAACTTGTTTGACGTGATTTTCATCAATTCCTTTGGCATGTGCGGCAATTCTTAAAGGAATTAAATCAATTTCATTTAAATTAAAATAGACATAAATTGGATCGAGTTGTTCAATGTTGGCAAGCTCTGTTGCCACACCGTTTCCAACGAGATTGTTTTTATCAATGAGATGTCGACCAATACGACCATCAAAGGGTGCTTCGACGTGCGTGTATCCGTAATTGATTGTTGCAACAATGAGATTTTCTCGTGCTTTTGCCACTTCCGCACCCGATTGCTCGCTTTTGGCGAACCATTTTTCTACGTTATTTAACGATGTCGCGTTTTCTCGATACATTCTTTTTTGTCTTTCATGCTCAGATTTATCGTAGGTATGAATGGCTTCTTGCGCTGCCAAGCTTGCCTTTGCTTCGTTTAACTTGGCCAGATAAGGTTCTGGTTCAATCACAAAAAGCAGGGCGCCTTTTTTTACGATCGAACCATCATTGAAATTGATTTCATTCAAATATCCTTCTACACGCGCTACTAGATCGACTGAATTGTAAGCCACTGTATTCCCTGTCTGAGTGATGTATTCAGCCATATTTCGTGTCACGGGATTTGCGGCTTTGACTATGGGAGGAGGAATGTCTAGATCATGATGTTTAGATTTGTAAAAAATATAAACATTGTAACAAAGCAAAAAAACAAAAGCGGCTTTTGCGATTTTTTTTAATTTTTCTTTTTGAGCGTGCGTTGTCATTCAAATCACCAATTAGGAAGGTAAAGCTGCCTGAATTCTTCTTCTTTTGTTTTTGGGGCTTCATGGTGCTCTTCTTTCAATAAATCTCCCCAGTCTGTTCGTTGTCCCATTTCTTTTTTGATTGATTCTGGGACAATGTCATTTTGTTTTCTCATTTGCCAGCCACCACCTAAAGCACGATATAATCCGACGACTGCTTTCGGAACTTCTGCTTGTGCCTCAACCAGTTTGGTTTGGACGGCCAATTGCTGTTGTTCTGCATAAAGCACGCTGGTGTAATCTGCCTCACCTTCTCTGTATTGAATCAAGACAAGTTTGGTTGCAAGGATGGCTGATTTGACTGCTCGTTCAAGATGTTGTTTTGTTTTCTGGGACTCGATGTAAGCGGTAATGTTATCTTGAACTTCTTTTTGTGCTTTGAGTACAACGTTTAAATAATCGAGTAAGGCCTGTTGAAAAACTGCATCTTGTGCTCGGACTTGGTTTGTAATTTGTCCATAATTTAAAATGGGCCAGTTGAATAGGGGGCCTGCAATAATGTTTTGGTTTGAGTTATTAAACATATCAGCAAGAGAGGCTCCATTGATGGTGTTTGCCGCAAAACTAAAACTTCCCGAGAGCGATAAAGACGGGTAAAGCTGCGCCTTTGTCGCGCCAATTGCTTCTGATTGTGCAATGGCATTGAGTCGTGCTTCTTCGACGTCTGGTCGATTGGCCATTGCTTCATGCGGAATTCCAATCAAAACATGATGCGGAGCTTTAGGAATGCCATATTTTTTTTGAATCAATGGGTCAATCTCTTTGGGAGTTAAGCCCAAAAGTAAAGCCAATGCATCTTTGTTCATCTGCAAAGCAGCTGTGTAAGTAGGTAATTCGGCTTCTGTTTCGGCAAGCATGGTCTTGGCTTGTGCCACATCGAGAAGACTGACTTCGCCCGCGCGATAGCGTGACTGTGTGAGTGATAAGCTCATTTTTTGTATGGCGATGTTTTGTTTAATCACGTCAATCAATGTTTGATTGGTGCGCAGATCAATATAGTTGTTCGCAATATCAGCTGTTAATGTAACAAGTGACGAGTCATAAGCCGCTATTGATGAAAGAAAAGTCGAGTCTTGAGACAAAACTGCACGGCGATATTTACCCCAAAAATCAATCTCCCATGTGGCAAGAAAACCCAGTGTTGTCGCTGAGAATGTTGGAGGAAGAACGTCTTGAAGGTAATTTCCTCCAATCCTATAGTACTGGTAATTCCCATTCATGTTTTGTTGTTGAGGATAAAGTGAGCCGACCGTTCGAGCCAGTTGTGCTCGTGATTGCAGGACATGAACCCCTGCTTTTTGTAAGCTTAAATTGCCATGGTATCCTTGCCGAATCAATGCGGTGAGGTTTGCATCGTGGAAAAGATTCCACCATGCGGGATTTTGAGGCCTTTTTTCTATAATGGTTTTATTTTTTTTAGGCCAATGTTTGACAATAGGTACTTTAGGTGCCTGATAATCAGGACCGACCATACATGCAGTAAGCGTAAGTAAAGCGATGGCAACCGGTATTTTTTTGTTTGGCAAAACACGACTCCTTGTGTACTTGCTCATGTTAACTAAATTTTTGATAAAAAAACAAGGGGAGATTGGGGTTCGATTCCGTGTACAACAGCTTTTTGGTGTATTCCTCTACTTTCTTGCATATAAAAAAATTGAAAAAAGAACCAAGCTCATTCCACTGAGTTGAAGTAATGTTAAATCCTCATTTAAGATGAGCCATGCAAGAACAACAGTTGCGATAGGCATAATGGCAGTGGATAATGAAGCCATTACGCCATCAACATGTCTCACTGCGACAAACCAAAATACGTAAAATAGTCCCGAACTTAAGCCTATAATCAGTAGCACGATCCACGTTATTGAACTCAGCTGTTCAGGCGACCACTGTACAAAAAATAGGACGGGAAGGAGTAAAGTAGCGTTAATTCCATTCATTAATGCTGAGGTTAGAAAAACGGGCAGGCGATTGACATAAAGCTTGCAAAGCACGTAATAAGAGGCTTCTGGTAGTAAAGCCAACAACACAATGCCATCTCCTAAAAATGAATGTGACTGACTCACACCTTTTAATTTATCGTATGCGATAATCATCAATCCTATAGTCGCAAATAAAATACACAGCGCTTTTTCAGTTGATATCTTTTCACGTAAAAAAATCCAAGATAAAAGCGCAATGATGGCCGGCAACGCACTTGTGATAATGCCTGCAACATTGGCATCTGTCGAATTTAATCCACCCAACATCAATCCATTAAATAGAACACCGGCTGATAATGACTGGGCTAAAATGAACAGCCAATCTCGATTTTTTAATTCGGAAAAATAGTTTTTTAGCGAGTTTTTTCCGGCAGATGGTGTGAACCAATGTAAAAACAATAACATGCAGGTTGCAATTAAAAAGCGAATTTCCAATAAAACGAATGCAGGAATCGAATCAAGAAGAAGCTTGGACGTTACAATGTTAACACCCACCATCGTTTGTGCTAATACAAGAAAAAGGATCCCTTTTGTAAAATAGTTTTCCCTCATTTTTCACACCAAGTAGTAGTAAGACCTTTCTACTCCCGATCATGCTACATTGGTTCAATAATCACAAGTTGAATGCGCGCATTAACGTATTCTGAGTTGATTTTTTTGTTCGTTTAAGCCAAATCCCAGTTGATTGGAAAGCAGTGAGGCACCTAAATTAAGTGTGTCTCTGCTCGGGATTTCGTATAACATGTATACAACTCCCATAAATATGGCAAGTGTACTTATCATTCGATTAACAAATGGTGCCGTATTTTCCCTTGTTTGCAAATTTTCTTGAGTTGCCTCTTGCTCTAGAGGTGGTGTTTCTGTTTGTTCAACAGGTGTTGGCTCATCGAGTATTTCTACCTGCGAGGAAACTGGAAATTGAGTTTCTTCGTGAGAAAACTTTTGAGCCAGTCCTTGATAAAAACTAAAAGCATATTGACCAAGTCCGCTCATGTGTTGTTGAGCTCTTTCAAGTGGAGAGTTTTGATAGAAAAGATATTCTGCCACACGAGAGCGATAGTAAGATGTCGATGGCACATTCTCTGTGGTTGGTGTTGCAGCAGGCGTTAAGTCCGTTGGTATTGGTTCTTCGACCGTTTCTGGGCGAGGTGGAACAGGGAATTGAGCATCCGTAAAGATGTCGTTTGAAAAATTATGTGTTAACAATTGATAGAAGTATGACGCATACTGACTGGTCCAATTCATTCCCTGCTGAAATGACGGGGTTTGGAAGGTCTGATATCTCGTCGTTAAAGCTGAAATGATTTGAGATGGATTCAATTGCGCTCCGATTGCGCTCACTTGAGGAACAACTTCAGTGACTATTCTCGATTGATGCACTCCTGTGGCAACGTTCATGCCAACGCCCATGGTTGCTGCCCAAAAAATACTGGGATATATATAGTAAACCGCTCCAGCTATTCCCAGTGTTGTGGTTAAGAAGGGGGCAACATAAGGGGTCATTCTTCTCACTGGTTGAATTAATCCTTGAGCCAGCTCCCAAGAGTTTTGCGCTTCTGTACGAGGCGTATGTTCTGTGGCGGGTGTTACCGTCGGAGAGGTTGCGGCTGTTGGTGATGTTGCGGGGCGTGTCGATGGGATGAGGTTTGAAAGCACTTGCAGAGGGCTTTCCGCACGATTTAAATTTTTTAGCAATAAAGGGATGGAGTCAATTGTTTTACTCTTTAAAACGACCTCCAAGGCATTTAATGTTGCAAAAAGCTCGTTTTCATCTTGGCGAGTTTTCTCTAAAAGAGAGGTGAAATCAAGATACAAATCCTGTGCTTGAGCTTCTTCAAATTGAGTTTGATTAATCTCGTTAAAAAGTTGAGTAATCCGTTTCATTAAGGAAACGACGTTTCCCTTTGAGACGTTCATGCATGTTTCAAATAAGGCTTGATTGATTTTTATATCCGCGTGCAATGTTTTGAGACTTGTTTCTAATTGGATTAATTCATCGTTAAAGTCTTTTAAATCAAATCCTTCATTTTTTTGAAATCTAATGAAATCATTGAAATTTTGATCTCGCGACAAAGAAGATTTATTGATAAGAGCATGGTTTGCAAGTAATCTGAAACTAATAGACGCATTCTCAATGCTGTTTGGGCTTAAAGCCAGAACCGCATCGAGTTTTTCGCGATTTGATATAGGATCGGTTTCAACAAAAAGATCCACGTGTTCATTTCTTAATTCTCTGTATAGTCTCAGCCAATTCGGATCTTGTTTAAATTTCTCCACAATTTCTCTAAGCTTGTGGTTACCGTCATTTTTATCGTAGTTTTTAAAATACAGGCTAATTGCATCGCAAACATGCAAAATATCAAGATTGTCTGGGTCATTTGACTCAAAGCTTCGGATAAGGTCTAGTGTTCTCTGTGCATTAATATTGGCATTTTGACTTCCAGACACATTGAGAGAACCAATGAGGTTTGCTATTTCGCAGTCAATACGCTCAGAAAAAACCTTTCGACCGTGTTCCTTGTTTGCCATAATGGCCTTTTCTTTAATTAGGGCCAGTGTCTCGAAGTTTCGTTTTACGCGTAAATTTCCTGGTAGAGTCGTGTTTCTTTCTATTGCAGCAAAAAAACCTTTGATATGCTCGTTGGTTGTGAATGACTTGAGCATGGATGGATAAAAAATATTGAGTAATAGTTTGTAATACCAAGGCATGCGAAAAACGGCTAATGTCAGTTGCACTGGATATTTTTGTATATCGCTTTTCGATGGTGTAAGTAGCATGCTACTTAGCGATTTTGGCATAAAAAATTGACTATTGGGATGACTGTTAAAATACGTTTCTAGTGTTGAAATGGGGTCGACTATTTTATCTTGCCAATCGCGCTCTAAATCGCCAAGTGCGTTTGAAAAATCTTTCCCAACCTCCGTGCTTGGAATAGAGTTTGCGTCAAAGAGCCATCTCACGGATTGAGCCGTGCGTGAACGAAAGTATTTTCCCATCAGCGGTGAAAAAAAGATCCTGTGATAAAAATAGATGTTTTGATGCAAAACCTGTATGACTTCAAGCGGGTTACGATTTTCTTTTTGAATGGCTTTTTTGAATGGCCCAGGGAAGAAGAGGCGTCTTGCTCGATATCGCTCATTATAATCCTTTACAAGCTTTTCAACTTCATCTTCAATAGGCTGATAATTTCCAAGACTAAACTTTAGACGACCCAGTCCTGGAAAAAGCACTCGCTCAAAAGTCGTGACATATGAAAACGCTTCTTTGATGGTTTTGTCGTCGTTTTTGTTTGGGCCTTCTAGAGCTAATTTGAGTTCTTTGGGAAAGAAAAACTTAGCAAAAGAGTTGAGGTTATTGTAAATCTGATGAATCTCTTGGGTGAATGCGTCCGGATTTTGAACAGGTAAAGTTGGCTCTGTCATCTTAAATAACCTAAAAAATAGTCGTCACTATGTATATTTTATATGCAACATGTCAATGTGTCAATGAAAGATGACGTTCTATTTAGACACGACTTACATCCCTATGTAGCGAGGACCTCCGCCACCTTCAGGGGCTGTCCAGTGAATATTTTGTTGTGGATCTTTAATGTCGCACGTTTTGCAGTGAATGCAGTTTTGGCCATTGATTTGCAGACGTGGAGTGGTGTTTTCATCCACGATTTCATAAACTCCGGCAGGACAGTAACGCACTTCGGGCGAAGCGTATTCACGATAATTAACGTCAATTGCCACATGGGCATCTTTTAGTTTTAAATGTGTTGGTTGGTTGTCTTCATGAAAGGTATTGGTTAAATAAACAGAAGAAGATTTATCAAAAGTCAATTTCCCATCTGGTTTGGGGTAATGAACTTTGATGCTGGCATGAGCGGGTTTTAATGTGGTGTGATCCGCGTGATTTTTTAATGTCCATGGTGTTTTGCCAACGGTAATATAAGTTTCGAAAGCCGCGTTAAATAGGCCCCACCATAAGCCTTTTTGAAATCCAGGACGAATATTTCTGACGGCATATAATTCTTTGGCCGCCCAAGACTGTTCAAAATTTTGGGTATAGGAAAATGCTTCCATTGAATTCGATTGGAGCGTATCAAAACAGGCGTTGGCAGCCAAAATACCTGACTGAATGGCCATATGAATCCCTTTAATTTGAGGGACATTCAAGAAACCTGCTGCATCACCAATCAACATTCCTCCTTCGAAAGTCAATTTAGGTAAAGATTGCCAGCCTCCTTCTATCAGGGCACGAGCACCATATGCGATTCGTTCTCCGTTGATTAATTGTTTTTGAATAAATGGATGTGTTTTAAATCGTTGCATTTCTTCGAAAGGGCTCAACCATGGATTTTCATAATCAAGACCCACAACAAGTCCGAGCGCTATGCGTTGTTCTGAAAGATGATATACAAAAGAACCACCGTATGTGTGTTGAGACAATGGCCACCCAATGGTATGGATAACCCGACCCGCTTGGTGTTGACTAGCCGGTACTCGCCAAATTTCTTTAATGCCTAGTCCATAGGTTTGAGGGTTACTTTTTTCTCGCAAGTTGTAATGATGAATGAGTGCTTCAGAAAGTTGTCCGCGACAGCCTTCGGCGAAAAGTGTTTGTTTGGCGTGAAGATGCAATCCAGGTTGATATCGGTCTGTTTTTTCTCCTTTTTTATCAATGCCGAAGTCACCAATGGCAACACCAATCACTTGATTTTTGTCGTTATATAGCACTTCGGTTGCAGCGAATCCGGTATAAATTTCACAGCCCAATGTGCTGGCTTGGTCAGCTAAAAATAAGCCAAGCTCACCCAAAGAGATGATTCGATTTTCTACGCCATTTTTCATAGGACGAGGAGTAGGGAGGCGAAAAGCTCTATTTTTTGTCAAATAGTAAAATTGATCTTTTGTGACCATGCTGTAATAAGGCGCTTTTTCCCACGCTTGAGGGAGAAGTTCTTTCAAACTTTTGGGATTAAGGACCGCACCAGAAATGAGATGTGCACCAACCTGAGCCCCTTTTTCTAAGACACAGACCCTTAATTGTTGATTTTTTGCTTGTGCCTGTTGTAGTAGCCGAATGGCTGCAGCAAGACCGGCTGGACCTGCGCCAACGATAATGACATCGTATTCCATGACCTCATGATCCATCATATGCGATTATCCCTTTTGTTTAGTTCTTTAATTGAAGCAATAAATCTTCAATGGCGTCAATCCGTTTTTCAGGGGATAGCGAGCCCCATTTTATTTTGAGTCGCTCTGGTCCTTGTAGTTGATAGCGCGCACTTTGTAATTGAATTAAGCGAATCAGTGTTGCCGGATTAATGAGCGGTTTTTCATTGAATGTAACCAGACATTCTGTTTCACCGCCTCGAACACTCAAAACACCAATGGTTTGGGCAAGCAGTTTTATTCGAGCAATTTTAAATAAAAATTTAACCGGATCAGGCATTAAACCAAAACGATCGATTAATTCAACTTGCAAGTCTTTTAATTGCTCGCTATCTAATGCATTGTTCACTCGTTTATATAAAATTAAGCGCGTTCGAATATCTGCAACATAACTTTCAGGAATAATAGCTGAAAGTTGTAAGTCAATATCGGCGCCAAAACGCATTGGATTGCTTAAATCTGGGATTCGACCCATTTTTAAATCTTGGACCGCTTTATCCAGCATCTCCATATACAGCGTGAATCCGATTGCATGAATATTACCGCTTTGCTCTTCGCCCAGTAAGTCTCCGGCACCTCTAATTTCTAAATCATGCGTTGCCAGTGTAAATCCTGCACCTAAATCCTCTAAAGAAACAATCGCCTCCAGGCGTTTTTTTGCATCTTCGGTCAATAATTTTTCTTCTGGTGTCAATAGATAAGCATAAGCTTGATGATGAGAACGACCCACTCGTCCTCGCAATTGATGCAATTGCGCCAAGCCAAAATGATGAGCTTTGTCAATGATAATGGTATTTGCAGTTGGGATATCAATTCCTGTTTCGATGATGGTGGTGCAGACCAGCACATTAAAACGTCGATGATAAAAATCCGACATAATGCGCTCGAGATCGCGCTCGCGCATTTGTCCGTGAGCAAATTTAACTTGTGCTTCTGGCATCAATGTTTGAATTTCTTCGGTGATTTTGGCAATTGTTTTAACGTCATTGTGTAAAAAGAATACTTGTCCTCCGCGTAAAATCTCTCTCAATATGGCTTCTCTGATGAGATTCTGGTTTCGCTCTTGCCAGAATGTTTTGACTGATAGTCTTTTGGCGGGAGGGGTTGCTATCAATGAAATATCCCGAATTCCTGCCATTGCCATATTGAGTGTTCTTGGAATGGGAGTCGCTGTCATGGAAAGCAAATCAAGATGTGCGCGAAGAGAATTAATGTACTCTTTTTGTTTGACACCGAAACGGTGTTCTTCGTCAATAATCAGTAGACCTAGCCGAGCAAATTCAATGTCTTTTTGAAATAGTTTATGTGTTCCAATCACAATATCAATGCGCCCTGATTGAAGTTCGCTTAGAACCGTCGTGGTTTCTTTGGCATTCCTAAATCGAGATAACAGTTCTATTTTAACTGGAAAATTAGCAAAACGATCTTTAAAAGTTTCAAAATGTTGAGTTGCCAGCAATGTTGTGGGGACCAATACACAAACTTGTTTGTTGTTTTGGACTGCAACAAATGCAGCGCGCATGGCGACTTCCGTTTTTCCAAAGCCGACGTCTCCGCAAATTAAGCGATCCATCGGTTTAGATGAAGCCATGTCTTCTAAAATGGCTTGAATAGCCTGTTGTTGGTCGGCAGTTTCTTCGAAAGGAAACGCTTCTGCAAAGCATTTGTATTCTTCTGCTGGACATCGATGAGAAAAACCTTGTGTGGCCGCACGAGCAGCATAAAGTGCGAGTAGCTCTACCGCTACATCATGTACTTTTTCACGAGCGGCCTTTTTTTCTTTTTCCCATTGTTCACTGCCTAAACGATGGAGTGGGGCATGTTCGGTGTCACTGCCAGTATAGCGACTAATGCAATGTAGCGATGTGACTGGAACGTAAACTTTATCATCCCCAGCATAAGTTAAGACGAGGAACTCATTTTTTATACCATCATGCTCAAATGTTTGCAGTCCTTGATATCGTCCCACACCAAAATCAATATGAACGACAGCCGAACCGATTGTTAATTCTGCCAAATCTCGAAAAATAGCGCTTTGATCAGTGGGTTTTTGTCTTTGACGTTGTTGTACAACACGCGACTCACCAAAAAAATCAGATTCTGTAACAATAGAAAGATTGGCGTCTAAAAGTGTACAGCCTGATTGGAATGGAGTGACCAGAAGATTGAGTTTGTCTGCATGTGTTAAAAAATGATCCCAACTATTGTGTACAGTTGGATACAAATTAGATTTTTTAAGTAATTCTAACAATACTTCACGGCGACCTTGGCTTTCAACACAGATCAGAATTTTTCTGTCTGTTTGAAGTGCTTTTTCTAATGCTTCAAATGGCGATTTATTGTTTCTTTGGATAGGTAAGGACAAAGCTGGTTCAGTGTGAAAAGAAAACGCTCCTTTTTTTTCACTGGCTTCCTGAAAAAATTGTACCTGGTGATGGCGATTGGTTAACTCTAAAAATAAAGATGGTTTGATGAATACTTGATCGAATGGCAAAATGGGCCGGGTGCGATCGTGTCCATATTCGTCAAAACGTTTTTCTACTTCTGCTTGAAAACGTGTGGCCTCCTGTTCAAGATGACCAATGCGACAGACGACACTGTTTTCTGGTAAGAAATCAAAAATAGTCGCCGTATTTTCAAAAAATAGCGGGAGATAGTATTCTACTCCATTTGGATAATGTCCTTCGCTGACTCGATTGTAAATATCGCACGCGCTTGGATTACCAGCGAATTGTTCGCGAAAGTTTTTTCTAAATTGAGCAATGCTATTTTCATTGAGTGGAAATTCTCGTGCAGGTAAAATCTCAATTTGTGATATTTTTTTGATGGTTCGTTGTGTTTCTGGATCAAAACATCTTAAAGTTTCGATGGTGTCCTCAAAACATTCGATACGAAAAGGCGCGTTATGTCCCATTGGGAAAAGGTCTATCATTCCTCCGCGAGGAGCAAACTCACCATGCTCAAGCACCTGATTGACTGCTCGATAACCCGCTTTGACTAGATCGTTTTTGAATGTTTCTAAGTAAAGCGATTGCCCTTCTTGAAGCAATAAAACGTGTTGTGTTAGAAAAGAAGGAGGACATAATCGATGTAAAAGTGTGCTTGTTGCCGCGATGACAATTGCTTCTGAGCAGTTGAGTAAGGCATTTAGCGTGGCAAGGCGTTCTGAAATAATGTCCTCATGAGGTGAAAAATGATCATAAGGTAACGTTTCCCAGTCAGGGAATAGAAGGGGGGGCTGTGACTCAGGAAGCAGGAATTTCAGTTCCTCTTGCAGTTGATAAGCCGCACCATAATCTTCTGTAATCAGAAGTTTTACTCCCGATTTCTCTCGACAAAATTGAGCTAAAGCAATGGACAAGCTGCATCCTTGCAGTTGTCCAAAAGTGCTTTTTTGAGGAAGATTTTTGGGTAAGTCAAAAACAGCGTTCACTTACTTCATGTTCCTCAAAACGTAGTGCAAAATACCACCATTTCGATAGTATTCAAGCTCATTGGTTGTATCGATTCGGCAAAGAAGCGGTAACATAAAGCTGCTTCCGTCTTTACGCTCAACTTTTACTGACAAAGTTGTTCTTGGCGTCAATGTGTCATCGATTTCGATGGTAATGCGTTCTTCGCCGGTAAGATGAAGCGTTTTTCTTGTAGTACCGGCTTCAAATTGCAGTGGTAAAACCCCCATACCAATTAGATTTGAACGATGAATACGCTCAAAACTTTGAGCAATGACAGCCTTCACTCCCAACAGAGTTGTTCCTTTTGCCGCCCAGTCTCTGGATGAACCCGTCCCATACTCTTCTCCAGCGACCACGACAAGCGCATTTCCTTCTTGTTGATAACGCATTGCTGCATCGTAAATTGACATGACTTCGTCGGTGGGTACAAACCGTGTCACACCGCCTTCGATATCAGGAGTCATTTCATTTTTGATGCGAATATTTGCAAATGTCCCTCGCATCATGATTTCGTGATTACCTCGACGAGAACCGTAAGAATTGAAATCTTTGACATCAACGCCCTTAGACTTGAGATACAGACCCGCTGGCGAACTGGCTTTAATGGAGCCTGCTGGAGAGATATGATCGGTTGTGATCGAGTCACCGAATAAAGCTAAAATATAGGCTTTTTCAATGGGTTGAATTGGCGCGGGTGTCGGGCTTAAATTCTCAAAAAATGGAGGATGCTGGATGTAAGTCGAGTCTTTATCCCATGTGTAGGTTTGTCCACCGCTGGTGCGAATGGCTTGCCAGTCTGCGTCACCTTTGAAAACATCGCTGTATTCTTTATGGAACATGCTGCTGCTGACGTGTGTCATTGCATCTGCAATTTCATGTTGAGTGGGCCAAATATCTTTTAAATAAACAGGTTGTCCATTTTGATCATTTCCAATCGGCTCTTTACTCAAGTCGATTCGAGTGGTTCCTGTTAAAGCATACGCCACAACCAATGGTGGAGAAGCTAGCCAATTGGCTCTGACTTGAGGGTGAACTCGGCCTTCAAAGTTTCGGTTACCAGAAAGTACAGAACAAACGACAAGATCGTGGTCGGTAATACTGCTTGCAATTGGATCGGGTAACGGTCCGGAGTTTCCTATGCAAGTGGTGCATCCGTAGCCCACAAGGTCGAAACCCAAAGTGTCCAAGTAAGTTTGTAAACCCGCGTGCTTTAAGTAATCAGTGACGACTTTAGAGCCGGGAGCCAGGGAGGATTTCACCCAAGGCTTGCGCGTCAGTCCTTTTTCGACCGCTTTTTTAGCAAGTAGTCCTGCTGCCATGAGAACGCTTGGATTTGAAGTATTGGTACAGCTTGTGATTGCGGCAATCACAACATCACCGTGATGAAGAGAGAAATTTTCGTTGGGCACTGAGAATGGCTGCTCTTTTTCGTTTTCTTTTCCTGATTGCTTTAAAAAGGCATCAAATTCTTCAGGTAAGGTCGGGAGTGTGACTTTATCTTGTGGGCGTTTTGGACCAGCGAGAGAGGGTTCGATGGTGTTCAAATCTAAAGAAAGTGTATCTGTAAAGACCGGTTCAGAAGTGTGGGCATCGTACCATAATCCTTGAGCTTTGCAGTAAGTCTCGACCAATTGAATGGTGTGTTCGCTTCGGCCTGTCAAATGCAAATATTTGAGTGTTTCTTCATCAACCGGGAAGAAGCCACACGTTGCGCCATATTCAGGTGCCATATTTGAGATTGTGGCTCGGTCAGCCAATGTTAATTCAGCAAGTCCTGGGCCATAAAATTCAACAAACTTACCCACAACGCCTTTTTTGCGAAGCATTTGCGTGACGGTTAAAACGAGATCGGTCGCTGTGATGCCTTCTTTGAGTTTGCCTGTTAATTTGAATCCAATCACCTCAGGAATAAGCATGGAGACTGGTTGTCCTAACATGGCTGCTTCTGCCTCAATACCGCCAACTCCCCAACCCAAAACACCAAGGCCGTTGACCATCGTGGTGTGAGAGTCTGTTCCAACCAATGTGTCAGGGTATGCGTATGTTTTGCCCTCACACTCGCTGTGCCAGACTGTTTTTGCGAGATATTCTAAATTGACTTGGTGACAAATACCTGTGCCAGGTGGAACGACTTGGAAGTTAGAGAAGGCTTTTTGGCCCCAACGCAAAAACTCGTAGCGCTCTTGATTTCGTGCCATTTCAATAGCCGTGTTTTCTTGTAATGCACTTGTGGTGCCGAATTTGTCAACCATCACGGAGTGGTCGATGACCAGGTCAACAGGAGATAGAGGAGAAATTTTGGCAGGATCACCTTTCATCTGCACAATAGCATCGCGCATGGCGGCCAAATCGACAACTGCGGGCACACCGGTGAAATCTTGCATCAAGACGCGGGCAGGGCGATATGCAATTTCATGTGTTGACGTGCGTGTTTTTTGCCAATCAGCAAGTGCTTGGATGTCTTGAGTGGTGACCGTTTCACCCTCTTCAAAACGCAACAAGTTTTCACACAGCACTTTGAGTGAAAAAGGAAGCCTCGAAAGTCCAGGGAAGTGTTTTTCTTCTGCTGCTTTGAGACTATAGTAATGGTATGTTTTTCCATCTACTTCGAGTGTTTGGAGTGTCGCATAGGTGTCTTGACCAACTTTCATTTTGAGCCCCTCAAATACGGTCATCGAAAAGCAAGTACTATAGCTCAAAATCACCCGTTTTTCTAGGATTACACCTCAGCAAGATTTCCTTTTTCCTCAAGCCAGGTTTTTCTGTCTTGAGCGCGTTTTTTTGCGAGCATCATGTCCATGATGCGCATGCACTGGGATTCGTTGTCGAGTGTCAGCTGTACCAATCTTCGGGTGTTTGGATCCATCGTTGTTTCGCGTAATTGAATCGGGTTCATTTCACCAAGACCTTTGAATCGTTGGACGTTAATCTTTGAACGGGTTGTTTCAGAAAGCTTTGCTATCAATTGATTTTTTTCTTCATCGTCTAAAGCGTAATGAATCGTTTTTCCTGCATCAATACGATACAGTGGCGGCATTGCTACATAAATATGACCTGCCTGGATAAGCGGTTTAAAATGTTTTAAAAATAAAGCACATAACAATGTGGCAATATGCGCACCATCTGAGTCAGCATCAGCGAGAATACAAATTTTTCCATAGCGTAATCCCGAGATATCCTCCACGCCAGGATCAACGCCAAGTGCTACAGAAATATCGTGAATTTCCTGAGAGGCTAATACTTGAGATGGGTCAACCTCCCACGCATTTAAAATTTTACCTCGCAAAGGAAGGATGGCTTGAAATTCTTTATTGCGTGCTTGTTTTGCTGAGCCTCCCGCAGAATCTCCTTCTACCAAAAATAGCTCAGATTGTTGTAAGTCGAGTTGAGAACAATCGGCTAATTTTCCAGGTAAGGCGGGGCCTTGATGAATTCGCTTGCGTGCGACCTGCTTGGACTGACGGAGACGTTTTTGCGCTCTTTCGATAACCATTGATGCAATTTGTTCGCCATGTGTTCGATGATGATTCAACCACAAAGCAAAGGCGTCTTTACAGGCTACGCTGACAAAAGAAGCGATAGAACGGGAACTTAAGCGTTCTTTAGTTTGACCTGCAAATTGAGGTTCTTTCATTTTCACAGATAGAATATATTGGCAGGGCTCAAATAAATCATCTGCATTTAATTTGACCCCACGGGGAACAAGACTTCGAAGCTCACAAAATTCTGATAAAGCTTCAAAAAGTCCTGCGCGCAATCCATTGACATGCGTTCCTCCCTGAATGGTTGGAATCAGATTCACATAGCTTTCAGTTAAAGTGGTTGACTGGTTTGGTGTCCAAGCTACAGCCCACTCTACTGTTGCATCGTCGGTCTTAAAGCTGCCAATCAAAGGATCTTCCGGAAGATATTCATCTGTTAGAGATTGCCGAATATAATCTAGTAAGCCATTTTCATAATGCCAGTGCAGTGTTTCTTGGGTCATCTTGTTGACATAGGTCATGGATAAGCCAGGACAGAGAACCGCTTTGGCGCGTAACAGATGAATAAGAGGTTTGGCTGCTATTTTAGGGGTGTCAAAATAATGAGCATTTGGCCAAAAATGAATAGTTGTTCCCGTATCTTTTTTCTTAGTTGAGCCAATTTCATGAAGCTCGGTTGTTTTCTCCCCATTTTGGAAAGCCATTTGATAAATTGTGCCATTCCGTTTGATGGTCACATCCAGTCGATCGGACAGAGCGTTCACCACGGAGACGCCAACACCATGCAATCCACCGGAAAATGTATAGTTTTTATCGGAAAATTTAGCCCCCGCATGCAAACGTGTCATGATGACTTCGACACCGCTTAGTTCGAGCTGAGGATGCTTGTCAATAGGCATTCCTCGACCGTTGTCTTCTACTTCAATAGAGCCATCTTCATGTAGGGTGACTTTAACCTCGGTTGCGAAACCGGCTAAGACTTCATCGACGCTGTTGTCAATCACTTCTTGCGCTAGATGATTGGGTCTCGTGGTGTCGGTGTACATGCCTGGACGACGTTGTACTGGTTCTAAGCCTGTCAGGACTTCGATTGCTTCTGCTGTATAGGATTGTGTCATACTCAATCAACGGGTTACTTTTCATATTCACAGTTTAACATCGCATTGATTGCTCTGGAACAGGATACTGTGATAAAACATATACAATCTTTCTTTTTTGTGCCGTCCCTTGAACCTTGAACTTCAAAAACAGAAATTTCAAGCACTCAACGATTGGTTTTTGACACCCCAAGGATTGTTTGTGCAGGAGGAGATTTTGAGTCAAATTCTTTTGATTAAAGATCGGCTGAGAGGAACAACCTTTCTGCAACTCGGTTCTTGCGGACAAAATATGTGGTTGCATGATTTGCCTTTTCGTCGCAAATGGCTAATGACGCCGACACAAACACGGTTAGATCTTTCTTTTATTTCTTCTGCCGAGGCATTGCCTATAGAGCGAGCCAGCATAGATTGTGTAATGGCACCATTTACTTCAGAGTTATATGCGCCGGAGCGACAGTTTATTCACGAAATCGATCGAATTTTGAAACCAATGGGGCATGTAATTTTTATTGGAGTTAATCCTTTGAGTCTTTGGGGCGCTTTTTTAAAGCTGGGTTGGCTGAAACATTTTGATGGATTTCAAACAACTTTAACTTCATCTCTTATTGTCAAACAATTGATGTTCGCCAAAGGGTATCAACTGACTGCTCTGAAAACTTTTTGCTATGTGCCACCATTTCGTTCGGGAGATGCACTTTCAAAGCTTCGTTTTCTTGATGAAATGGGAAAAATGGTGATCTTAAGTCCCGCAGGATTCTATTGTTTGGTGTTACAAAAATATCAGTATGCCACGCCCAAACCATGCATTCAGAAAAAAAGACAACGAATTAATGTTCAAGGGGCAACAGCCGCAGGTCTTGCAAGAGAATCCTTTTGAGTGGTGAGATCACCTTTTTTCTTTTCTATATTGAACAATATCTTCTACCGATAGCAGGGGCAAGCCATGTTCTTTTGCGTATGATGCAAGTTCGGGTAATTTTTTCATGGTACCGTCCTTGTTCATAAGTTCACAAAGCACAGCAGTGGGGGGAAGGCCCGCTATTACCATCAGGTCAACACTTCCTTCAGTATGCCCTCGTCTTTCTAAGACCCCATTTTTCCTGGCGATCAATGGAAAAACGTGACCTGGTTGACTGAGATCTTCAATGCTGCTGTTTTCGTGAGCGGCCGTTCGAATCGTTGTCCATCGGTCGTGCGCTGAAACGCCGGTTGTAATGCCTTTTTTCGCTTCAATGGAAATGGTAAAAGCCGTTTGGTAAGGACTGGTATTTTGAAGAACCATGGGAGTCAACGACAATTGGTTTGCTTTTTCTTCTGTTACACACAAACAAATAATACCACTACAATCTTGTATTAGTTGATTCACATCTGAGATGCTTAATTTTTCAGCAGAGTAAATGAGATCACCTTCGTTTTCACGATCTTCATCATCAACCAACACAATGCCTTTTCCAGATTGTAATGCTTGACATGCTAACGCGATGCGCTCGTGAAAAGTAGCGCCAAATTGTTCTAAATAAGACATTCCTATATCCTCATGTTATGGACATAGGGCGACAACACAACCGATGTTTGTACTGCAACACCAAAGCTGAGATATGCTTCTTTTATCCGGACTATGACCGTCGGCTCTGGAATAAAACCAGATCTGCTGACCTCTTTTTTACAAAAAAGAGCGCTCGTGGGCTAAAACCACCGGTGGGGACTTACACCCCGCCCTGAAGATTAACGGCTCGATTCTTACAAAATTTTTGAATAAATTCAAGAATAAATTCTTTGATTAAAAAGAGAGGCTTCTCCCTGTTTATAAAGAATCGCGCAGAAGATTGTGGTTTATTGCTGTCATGGTAATATGATGAGCGTGAATTACACTGGGCATGAGCTCACTAAAAAAGGAATACAACAAACACCATGGAAAGTCGTGAGATCGCTTTGCTATGTACGCTTCTTAAAGCACCAGAAGCAAAATTAGAAGTCAAAGACATAGCCGATATAGATTGGCCTATTTTTTATAAGTTGATTGTTCGTCATCGATTATGGCATCGTCTTTTGCCCAAGCTCAATGCGTTTCTTGAATGCCATCATACGCCTCAAACACTCTCTTTTTTATCTTTGCTTAAGCAGCGTAGTCAGCAAGATCTTATAAAAATAATGCACTTGTATGCAGAGAGTATACATATTGCCAATTTATTTTCTGAGAAAAAAATACGACATGCTTTTATTAAAGGCATTACACTGAATGAATATCTTTATGGAAGCATGAAAACAAGGCCTTCTAAAGACATTGATTTATGGGTTGACCTTGAACATTATGATCAAGCGATGCAAGTTCTTATGGCATTGGGTTATACTCAAAATGAACCACTTTATGAACTTTCTGGATTTAAAAAGACATATCATTTTAAACATCGATATGACGTGGCTTTTTGGCACCCAAAGAAAAAAATCCTGATCGAGCTTCATTTTAAACTTGAATATTTAGGTATTCCTTTTTTTTCTTTTGAGAAGGTGGGATTAAAGCAAGTGTCTGTCGGTAACAAGCACATTACAACACTAGAAGATGATGAACATCTCTTATTTTTAATGTTACATGGCGCGATACATGGGTGGAATCGATTACGATGGTTAGAGGATATTCATTTGTTTATCCAGCTTAAGGACGCCCATTTAGATAAATTATTCGCGTTAGCCGACGAGCTTCAATGCAGGCACATTGTAGAACAAAGCTTATTGCTTTTAATAAGATTTTTCCCGTGTGATCATTTAAAAATTGCCCCATACCTAACTCGTGTTTCCAGGCAGGCTCGGTCATTGTATAACATGGCTGAATTATTTATCACGTCTCATTATGAGCAAATTGATGGATTACGCAATCCCAAATTATTTTTTCTTTATCGTTATTATTTGGTGAGGCTTGCCCCTAAACATAAAAAAATAACGGTACTTTTTTCAGATTTATTTAAACTTTACCATGCTTTTCCTGATTTCTCGTTTTCTGAGCGATTTTTTTGGTTATATTACTTCGTATACCCATATTGGGTTATTCGATTTTCTTTCATGAGTGCGCGGAAGTGAGCTAAAGAGTGTGTTATGGATGAAATAATTAGTCATATTCGTGCTAATTTTAAAACCAAATTTTTTGTGAGTCGTTTATTTGGATTGACCAGCAGTATAGGTAGATTATTAAGTCAACCTGAAGCGCCCAATGGATTTGTTTTTATAGAGGCTTTTTGGGCTTCGTCTGAGTCCACTCGTTTGTTTTTTCAAAGATTGATTCAAGATGAGGCGCTTCAAAGGAGATTTGATGTATTGCTTATCTCGATTGAACTTTTAAAAAATACAGGACTTTGGACGCAAGATAATTTTTATACGGTTGAGGCACATGCATCCCCCGATTCTTTAGCTAAAGTACTTTGTGCATTACAAAGCGCAAGTATCTTTACCGAGCTTAATGTGCGTATGGCTGTTGAGCATAAGTTTATCTCAATTTTAGCTCATGTGCTTTCTAAACTCCAAGTCGCAGGTATCTTGACTGATGCTAATTTTACGACTCTACTTCACCCTTCGCATGTAAATTTGCTGAATAATAATCGAACGAATTACATTTGGTTTTTCATGCCAAAGCACTCACTTACACAAAGAAATTTTAACCGTCTTATTCATGCCAGTGAACAAGTGAATGCTTTGGAAGCGATTCCAGAAGCTTTCAACCAAATTGTCGACGAAAACAGAATAAGCAAGATGAGTAGGATTATCAATAACACACAAAGCACGCATACGGCTTCAATCCATCGTAGCGTTTCAGAAAGCGCCTTGCGATTAAAA
>CAZELP010000022.1:0-28287 GCA_964513205.1 uncultured Legionella sp.
TATTCCACAAAAATAGTCAGCAAGCAACCCTCTTCAAACAAGCTGATTTTCATGAGACATTCGCGCAAGCCAGACCAGGAGATGTCATTTATTGTGACCCTCCCTACGCTCCGCTGGATCAAATTAGTAATTTTTCTGCATATTCACAGAAAAAATTTGGCAAAGAACAACAAATAGAGTTAACAGAGCTTGCGCTAAAAACCGCAAAACGAGGTATCCCCGTCATCATCTCAAATCACGATACAGTATTCACTCGAGAACAATATCAAAAAGCCGATATTTATTCATTTTCGGTCCGACGAAGCATCAGTAAAAATGCAAACGAACGAAAAATGATTCAAGAATTGATTGCTGTTTTTTAAAAATAGCAATCAATTCACTTCAAAAACGCTAAAAACTCAGGTTCATTATTTACGAGGATCTTTGATAAAAAAACCGATTAATATGACAAGAAATAAGGACAGAGGTAGTACAGAAAGAGCGATTTGATAATCGTGAATGGAGTAGACATACTCTCCACCAACGAGTGAATGTTGACCTTTGTCTAACATCCAGCCCACCAATGGCTGAAAAATCATGCCACCCAAGCTGACAATCATATTCACAACTGCAAAAACTGTACCAGAAATCAAAGTACCACTTTTTTCTTTTGCTAAAACAAACACAATGATTTCAGTTCCGGAGGCAACACCATATACAAACATCAGCACACAAAGTGTTTTGAAAGACAACCCTGGAAGATAAAGAATAATGGCAATTGGAATGATCGAAAAAACAGCCCCTAATACAAGCGGAAGCATTCTTTTTCCTGTGCGATCGGACCAATAGCCTGATAGAGGAGAGCCCAGTGCCCAGCCAAAAAACATCAAAGAAATACATTGCGCGGCTTGTATTTTACTCAAGTGATGTGCTTGCTCAAGATAAGTTTTGCCCCACAATTCACCAAAGACAGAAAGTGATGTATACAAACAAGCCCCAATTAAACCAATAATCCAAACTTGCGGAGAAACAATGACACGCCAAACTTCTTTTAGAAATGCCATGAAAGGCTGCTGTTTGGTTTGATCACCACCAGGACCATCTCGGACAATCAAGAAAATAAAAAGCATCAACAGTCCACCGCCCACAACCGTCATTTTCAAGACTTGAGAAATCCCAATGCTTGCAGCCAGAGAAGTCACTTTCACTTCACCATACACCACACCAAACATCCCAAGTGTCATGATAAGGCCTGTCACCAAAGAAAAATAGCGAGATGGCAACCAATGAACAGCAAGCGACAATACGCCGACAAATGCAAAAGAAGAACCAAATCCGACTAAAAATCGTCCAAATCCAATCCACGCTAAGGAAGAGGAAAATCCAAAAAAATAAGAACCTAACATACAGCACAGACAGGCAAACGAAAGCAACTTTCTCGGACCAAAGCGATCCATGAGCATTCCAACCGGTAGCTGCATCGGCGTATAAGCAAAATAATAAAGCGCTGCAATTTGACCAAATGTAGAAGCCGACACATGGCCAAAGGCCTGGCTTAGCTCTCCTTGTAATGCCCCAGGAATAATTCTTAAAATAAATTCATAACAATAAAAAAGGCCTCCCATACCACAGGCAATGAGGCCAAATAAAAAAGGATTACGGCTGGTTATGTTTTGCATGCGCATGCGTCTCTCTTAAAAAGAAGGTTAGAAAAGCCGCGATTAAAATGCCAATCGGAATCACGGACATCGCCCACTGATAATCATGAGCCGTATAAAGAAGCTTGATCTGCTCTGGCTGAACATTAGCCACAACTTGCTCCGTTGCCTGCCGCGCACTGTAACTCCAATCGAGCAAACGCCCAATCAATGGTTGCATAAACATAGCCCCTAACATCACCAGCATATTTGTCATTGCAACAGCCATTCCAGCCGCTTCATCTGGGCTAAGTTCGCGTCCTACAGCAAAAACAAGTGCTTGCACACTGTAAAACAGACCTAAAATAAACATCAATCCTTCCAACGTAGACAGGCTAAGATTAGGCACATAAATGACAACAGTCATGATCACAGAGGCACAAAGAGCTCCCAAAAACATGGGAAGTTTACGTCGTTTTAATCGGTCAGAAATCCATCCCATCAAAGGAGCACCCATCATAAATCCCATGAAAATGAATGAATTCGCCGCGGCGGCATCCGACATGGACAGGTGATGTGCATGATGAAGGTAAGGAATTCCCCAAAGCTCAGCAAACACTGTTGTGGGAAGATAAACGAGACATCCGTATATGCCATTGATCCAAATCTGTCTGTTTACCAAAATGATTTTTAAATCAATCAATGCATCTTTAAACGTATTAATTGTACCGCCATCTTTTTCAAAATGACGCTTGTAGTCATGAATTCCAAACCACAAAACAACGGTCAATCCGACTCCAAAAAAAGCAGAATAATTGACCGCTTGTTGCCAACCCACTTGATGAACAAAATGACCTAAGAAATTATCTCCAGCCATAGCACCCAATGTACCCAATGCGCTTGCGGAACCCGCAACAACACCTAGTTTATTTTCAGGGAGCCACAATGTTGCAAGCTTCAGAACGCCAACAAAAGCAAAAGCGGATCCAAATCCTACAATAAAACGTCCCGCTGCAGCCACACTAATGAGCTTGGTTTCGGCAAACATCCAAGTACCTGCTACGCAAAGTCCGCAGGCCAATGTCAAAAGACGTCTTGGACCAAAACGATCCATGAGAATACCGACCGGCACTTGCATAGGCACATAAGCATAATAATAAAAGGCTGACAATAAGCCAAATCCTGTGGCGGATAAACTAAAATGCTCACGCAAAGCATGTTCCATAACGCTTGGAGTGATTCTCAACAAATACTCGTAAGCGTAATAAAGTGCACCAAGTCCACAAATGAACCATCCCAACCACATCGATTTTGACTTAGATACCATACATACTCCTTATTAAACGACATCTTCCATAGGACTGTGATCAGCAACATGACTTGCTATTGCAGCATTCATTACCGCAAGAGGCACACGCTCTCTCAATCGGGGATCAATTGGTTTTGGTAAAATATAATTTACACCAAAATCCCAATCTGACACGCCAGGATAATTTCGTCTCACCTCTTCCGGTGCAGGCTCATGCACAAGGTGACGAATGGCATCTACTGCAGCCATTTGCATAGCTTGATTAATGCAACGTGCACGAACATCTAAAGCGCCACGGAAAATATAGGGGAAGCACAACACGTTATTGACCTGGTTGGGGTAGTCGCTTCGACCCGTTGCAATGATAATATCGTCACAAATTGCTCTGGCAAGCTCTGGTTTAATTTCAGGATTAGGATTTGAAAGTGCAAAAATAATGGGTTTAGGTGCCATACGTTTTAACAAATCAGCACTCAACAGATCTGGTTTTGCCACGCCAATAAAAACATCCGCATCCACAAGTGCATCGGCTAAAGTCCTTGCAGAAGTATTCGATGCAAATGCAAATTTATAAGGGTTTAGATCTTCTCGACCTGTGTGAATCACACCCTTTGTATCTAACAAAAGCATGTTAGATTTATCAGCACCCAGTGCTGTCAACAAACGCATAGAAGCAATACCAGCAGCACCAGCACCAATACAGACTATTTTGGCATCTTTTAATTTTTTCTGACGCAGCTCTAACGCGTTAAGTAAGCCAGCCGCCACAACAATGGCCGTTCCATGTTGATCATCATGAAAAACAGGGATTTGTAACTGTTCAATTAGAGATTGTTCTATTTCAAAACACTCAGGAGCTTTAATGTCTTCAAGGTTAATGCCACCAAAAGTAGGTGAAATTGCTTTTGCTGTTGTAATAAATGCTTGAGGGTCGTGTGCATCAACTTCTATATCGAACACGTCAATTCCAGCAAATCGCTTAAATAAGACCGCTTTACCTTCCATAACCGGTTTACTCGCCAACGCACCAACATCTCCAAGACCCAAAACCGCGGTCCCATTTGTCATGACAGCAACCAAATTGCTTTTAGCCGTATAACGATAAGCATCTAAGGGGTTTTCTGCAATTGCGATTACAGGTTCTGCAACGCCTGGCGTATAAGCAAGCGATAAATCGTCCTGAGAATCTGTTGATTTAGTGACTTGAATTGATAATTTACCCGGTGTTGGTAACGCATGGTAGTCCAACGCACGTTGTTTCAGAACATCATGATTTGACATAATTCTCTCTAAAATTAAACAAAAACGAACTCATCATACCGTTGTCACGACACGAATTCCACTGTGTTTCGTAAAAATAAAAAGAAGAGGGCGCAAAATTCGCGCCCTCTTCTAAAAAAGAAAAAATTAGTTCTGCTCAGTGCGAGCCTTGTAGCGATCGCGGAACCGTTGAACACGGCCTCCAGTATCAACCAATTTCTGTTGTCCAGTGTAAAAAGGATGACACTCTGAACAAACTTCTATTGATAAATCATGGCACAATGTAGACTGAGTCTCAAACACGTTACCGCAACTGCATGTGACTTTAACGACTTCATACGTCGGATGGATAGATTCTTTCATGATAACCACTCTCTATAATTACAGAAAACTACGTCCTGATCTCAGGCAACAAAGCTGCGATCTTATCATGCATATCAAAAATATCAAGCAATATCTCAATCTGAAACATCAATTTGCGCTTCATCGAGTCCCACCCAAATAGGTGCGTGATCAGAAGGCCTCTCATTTTTTCTCGGATCAACATCAACTTCACAATGAGAACAAGCCGTATGCAGCATTCGACTTAATAGAATTAAATCAATTCGTAATCCGTGGTTCCGCCTGAATTTTGCTTGTCGATAATCCCACCATGTATACTGCACTGCTTCAGGATAAAGCGCTCGAAAACAATCAACAAATCCCAAATCAAGTAATTGATTCAAAGCTGCTCGTTCAGGTTCGCTAACCAATACAGAGCCCGCCCAAGATAACGGCTCATGGACATCCAAATCGGCCGGAGCAATATTAAAATCGCCTAAAACAACCAACTGAGGATAAGTTTCCAATGCATCTTTAAGATAGGCCGTGAGTGCTCGCAGCCAATCCAGTTTATAAAAATACTTATCTGTACCAACTGCCGCACCATTGGGAACATACACATTGACTACACGAACACCTGCAACTGTTGCCGCAATCACACGGCGTTGCTCATCTTCAAAATTAGGGATACCACAATGTATCTCTTGAAGTGGTTTTTTACTCACAATGGCCACGCCATTGTATGTTTTTTGACCAGAAAAACAGACCTCAAATCCAGCATTCTGAAAGGCCTCTATCGGGAAACGGTCATCGGTTATTTTTGTTTCCTGCAAAGCCAATACATCGACATCCTGAGACACCAACCATTCTAAAACTTGCTCAAGACGGACAGTTAGCGAATTCACATTCCAACTTGCTATTTTAAACACACCATGCTCCGTTATACTCAATTAAAAGAGGCGCGTGATCGGAAAAAAACTCCCCTCGATAAATGTCCACATTTTGAATCGAGTCAGACAGATTTGATGTCACGACTTGATAATCAATTCGCCACCCCACATTATTCTCACGCGCTCGACCTCGATTGGACCACCATGTATATTCATCAGAAGCTTGATTCAAGACTCGAAAGGCATCTACAAATCCCCATTCACCAAATAATCGATCCAACCAGGCACGTTCCTCCGGTAGAAAACCGGAATTTTTTTGATTCCCTCGCCAATTTTTTAAGTCGATATTGTGATGTGCAATATTGTAGTCACCACACAAAATCAAACGCGAACGCTCTGTTTTTAATGTTTGAAAATGTATCGTCATGGCATCTAGAAAGTCATATTTTACTTGCTGACGCTGATCTCCGCTGGTGCCAGAGGGAAAATAAATCGATGCAATGCTAAATTCAGGATAATCAAACTGTAAATACCTTCCCTCTTCATTTGCAATTTGAAAAGGAATGTCACGTACGACAGATACCGGTTCTTTACGTGCATAAATAGCAACACCGCTATATCCTTTTTTGAGAGCATCTGCGTATAAACACGTGTAATTCGACGGAAAAAAGGTGGCATCCTGCTTGAGTATGTCATGTTGAGCTTTCGTTTCTTGAATGCAAACAAAATCAGGCTGAACATGATCCAACCAAGCAAAAAAACCTTTTCTTGCTGCAGAACGAATCCCATTGGCATTAAAGCTGACAACTTTCATAAATTCGACTCATTTTTAAGACGAAATGCCATTTGAGCAAGGCGTTCTCCCATGTTTTGAGCAAGAACGATTTCATGCTCAGACAATGTAACCGTCTGATCTGAGAGTGTGACGTGAGTGGCTCCATAGGGCGTCCCTCCGGTTGTTGTCTCGTTGAGAGCTGGCTCAGAATAAGGGATCCCCATTAAAATCATGCCGTGGTGAAATAAAGGCAACATCATGCTAAGCAAGGTCGATTCCTGTCCACCATGCATTGACGCTGTCGAAGAGAAAACACAAGCCGGTTTATTACACAAAGCACCTGAAAGCCAGAGCTGACTTGTTCCATCTAAAAAGTACTTCATGGGTGCGGCCATATTTCCAAAACGAGTCGGACTACCTAAAGCAAGCCCTGAGCAACCCGCCAAATCATCTAATGAGACATAAGGAGCACCTTCGTCTGGAACAGTCGGCATTGTGGCCTCACACACAGGAGACACTGGTGGAACAGTTCGAAGTCTGGCCTCAAGACCATGAACTCGATTGACACCTCTTGCAATATGCTTTGCTAGCGTAGCAACAGCGCCTGTTCTCGAGTAGTATAAAATCAAAATATAAGGTGACATGAATAGTCCTTATCAAACACGAATCGTTAAATTATCCTTGAAAATCGAGTCCTAAGCTACTAGCATCTTGATTCTTTTTATCTGGAGATCCCTATGTGGTTTAACAACGCGTTAATCTATCGCTGCACTTCAGCCATCCCCTTAAACGCTGACTTAGAATCGGAGCAATTGAAGCCTTGCCCCCCTCATGCTCGCTTTATTTATGGGTGGCAATCTTTTTCCTCTTCGCTTTTTGTACATGAAATTTCTGGTGCAACACTTTTTTCTTTGGGAAAAGAAGAACGGATTTTACCAAAGAATGTCATTGCCAGAATGCTCAATGAACAGATTGAATCACTGGAAATACAGCGTGGCTATCCTGTGAAACGAGCAGAGCGAGCACAACTTGCCGAAGAACTGGAATTCCAACTCTTACCCAAGGCCTTTTGTATTCAAAAACATCTCCCGGCCTTTCTTGATCATGCCACGCAACGTCTCATTATCAATACATCAAGCACAACACAAGCAGCACAATTACTCGCACTCTTAAGAAAATCTGTCGCCAATATCTGTATTGAGCCATACTCTACCACGCCTTCAATTCAATCGACGTTAACCAACTGGGTTAGTCAACCTGAAAGTCTGCCTGAAGGATTCGATCTCGGCTCATCATGCGTTCTCATTTCACCAGAAGACGAAAAGAAACGCTTTCAATGTAAAGGCTATGAACTTCCTGCGGATGAAATTAACCAACTCATCTCACAAGGTTTACAAGTACTTGAAGTCGATTTAATTTGGCAAGACCGAATTGCATTTACGCTGACACACGCATTGACGTTCAAACGTGTTCGACCACTGGAGTATGTCATTGATGCATTTCAAGAAATTCGAGATCTGGAAGAAGACGAAGCGCAACAAGATGCATCTCTGCTCTTGCTTTCGGGAGAATGGAGAAATCTACTGGATGAGTTAGACAAAGCATTGTCACTTCATCAGCCTGCTATTGAAAAACCTCGCGAAACAACGTTAGAAACAGCATAAACGTCACAAGGCTCCAAACAGGAGCCTTAATTTTTAGTGTTCGATGGGTCCATTTGGCATACGTTTATGATAAGTTGCCTCATACACTTTTTGAGCATCCAGTGCAGCATCTTTTAGCTCTAACGCCATAGAAGCATGGTAAATAATCTTAAGCGCTTGTTTCACCGAAGGCGCTTGTGGGTATGTTTTTATCAGATAACTGGCACGCTCAGAAGCTGCCACATACATGCGTCTTTCAAAATAGTATTTTGCGATGTTAAGCTCACTTTGGGCAAACATATTTCGAAGATAGATCATGCGCTGTAGTGCATTTTTTTTGTATCGACTTTCTGGAAATTTCTCCACCAACGTCGCAAAATCAGAATAAGATTGTGACATTGTTCCTGGATCACGCCATGATTGATCAACTGCAACAAAATTGGTGATATTGCCACGAATTTGTTGGAAATTTGCCAATCCTTTCATGTAGTAAGCATAGTCAACACGCTTTGCTCTTGGATACAAATGAATAAAACGCTCAGCTGTTGCGGCACAAGAAGCATAATCTTCTTTTTTATAGTAAGCATAAATTAAATTTAGCTCAGCTTGCTCAGCATAATCGTTAAAAGGATACATCGTTTCAAGCGCTTCATATCGCTTGATTGCATTTGTATAATCTTTTTTGGTCAACTCAGAATTTGCATCTGTAAAGAGCTGTTTCGCCGTTTGCCCTTTAAAAGGACCGTCATCGTCGTCATCATCGTCCCAAAAAGTCTTACAAGAAGAAAGAGAGAAGATCAAGCTTCCAATTAACACCATACGTAACCATGACAATGTTCGTCGCATCACACTAATCCAGTTCAAGTCATCATCCTATAAACCTGCACATTATACCGATTAATCTTTTCTTGTCAGCATCTTCGCCAATCGTAAAAAAAAAAGCACGCGTGGGCGTGCCTTTTTAATAAAGAATTTTCAAAGAATATAGCGACTCAAGTCTTCGTCTTCGACCAACTTGCCTAAATGCTGATTGACATATTCTGCATCGATACAAATGTGTTCGCCTGATTTATCTGTCGCTTCGAAAGAAACAACCTCAAGTAAACGCTCCATAACGGTATATAATCGACGAGCACCTATATTTTCTGTGCGTTTATTGACTTGCCAAGCAACTTCAGCAATTCGTCGAATACCAGACTCATCAAAAGAGAGCTCTAGGCCTTCAGTCCGCATCAAAGCAATATATTGCTCGGTCAAGGAAGCATGAGGTTCAGTTAAAATTCTTGTAAAATCATCTGCGGTTAATGCCGAAAGCTCAACGCGTATGGGTAGACGCCCTTGAAGCTCTGCAATCAAATCAGATGGCCTCGCAACATGAAAAGCACCAGAAGCAATAAACAAGATGTGGTCTGTTTTAATCATTCCATACTTTGTAGAGATAGCACAGCCTTCAATTAGAGGCAGCAAATCTCTCTGGACACCTTCTCGCGATACATCTGCACCATGATCGGCACGTTTTGCCACTTTATCAATCTCGTCGATAAATACGATTCCATTTTGTTCGACAGACTCAATCGCACGAATTTTAATGTCGTCTTCATTGATGAGCTTCGCTGCTTCTTCTTCTGCCAATATCTTTCTGGCTTTTTTAATCGACATTTTTCGTGTCTTTGTCTTACTTGAGCCCATCTGTTGAAACATAGACTGCAATTGGCTGGTCATTTCTTCCATACCAGGAGGTGCCATGATTTCCACACCAATCGGAGAGGCATTCACTTCAACCTCTATTTCTTGATCATCCAAAATACCTTCTCGTAATTGTTTACGAAATACCTGTCTTGCAGAAGAGTCGCGCTCACCAGGCGAATGTCCTGTACGCGGTGGAGGAAGTAATATATCGAGAATACGATCTTCCGCCGCCTCTTCAGCTGGATGCTCAACTTTTTTCATGGCGCGCTCACGCGCCTCTTTGATTGCGATGTCAGCCAGATCACGAATAATAGAATCGACGTCGCGTCCTACATAACCTATTTCAGTAAATTTTGTTGCCTCAACTTTGATAAAAGGTGCTCCTGATAAACGCGCAAGTCGACGTGCAATTTCTGTCTTACCTACGCCAGTGGGGCCAATCATCAAAATATTTTTAGGTACAATTTCATTACGCAAAGCAAGATCATCGATCTGCATTCTACGCCATCGATTGCGTAAAGCGATCGCCACAGCACGCTTCGCATCATTCTGTCCAATAATAAACCGATCTAACTCTTCAACAATCTCTCTCGGCGTCATCATCATTTTAGACGCTAAATCAGGACTAATCGGTTTTACTTCTGTTGCCAAAGGTTCTAGATTACTCACGCTCGTTATCCAATTGTTCAATAGTTAAATGATGATTCGTATAAATACATAAATCAGCCGCAATATTTAGAGATTTTTGCACAATCTCCAGCGCGGATAAGGTTGTATTTTCAAATAAAGCTCGTGCAGCAGATTCTGCATAAGGACCACCAGAACCGATGGCCATCACGCCTGTCTCAGGCTCGATGACGTCACCATTTCCCGTAATAATCAATGATGCTTTTTTATCAGCAACCAACAAAAGAGCCTCCAATCGACGAAGCATTTTGTCTGTACGCCAATCTTTTGCAAGCTCAACAGCGGCGCGCATCAGATGACCTTGATGCATTTCAAGTTTAGCCTCAAAACGCTCAAACAAAGTAAAAGCATCGGCCGTCCCGCCTGCAAATCCAGCAATCACCTGCTCTTTATATAGACGACGCACTTTTCGAGCATTTCCTTTCATGACGGTATGGCCTTGTGTGACCTGACCATCTCCTCCGATCACAACATGTTCGCCTCGACGAACCGACAAGATTGTGGTGCCATGTAGTTGTTCCAAATTTAAATCCTCATCTAATCTTAAGTTGGGTATGTGGGGATACTGTTACCAAAAATCAAGGGGACATTATGAATCTTGTTCAGAAAAACAAGATTCGCAAATACCTTTAATTTCGATGGCATTCTCATCCAATCGAAAAGAAGAATTCGCAGCCAACTCAGATAAAAGCACGCGAACCCCCTCGTCATGCTGTTCAGTTACTTGATGACAACGACGACAAACCATCAAGATCTCAGTTGAGTGACAAACGGCAGGAGAAAGGCACAATGTATAAGCCTGAATAGATTCTATTTTATGAAGTAAACCTGACATCATAAAAAAATCCAATGCACGATACACGCTTGTTGCGGTTGCGTTTGAACAACTTGGAATCAGAGATTGCAAAATATCATATGCTTTTAATGGCTTTTGTGAAGTCCATAACGCGAATAAAACCGCTTTTCGAAAAGAGGTCAATCGCAAAGAAAGCGATTGATAATAAGAGACGAAAGAAGCAGGATAAGCTGTCATAAGAGTGCTTAAGTTGGTAAAAAAGACACACCAGAAGATAAAGGAGAGAGCCCCAAATATTCCGCTATGGTTTGACCTACATCAGCAAAGGTCTCTCGACGACCAATAAAGTGTCCATTTACGCCAGGACCAAACATAAGAACGGGAATATGTTCTCGCGTATGATCACTACCAGAAAGAGTGGGGTCGCATCCGTGATCAGCTGCGATCAAGACCCTGTCTCCTGCTCTTAAGATTTTCTCTAGCTCAGGAATATATGCATCAAAAGCCTCAAGTGCATTTGCATATCCAAACACATCTCGCCGATGACCATAAGCAGAATCAAAATCAACAAAATTTGTGAACACCAAGCTACCTGACGGAGCTTCTTTCATAATTTCAATTGTTTTTTCAAACAAAGCATCATTGCCATCTGCTTTATGAGACTGCGTTACTCCCTGATGAGCAAAAATATCTGAAACCTTGCCCACAGCAATGACCTCACGTCCTGCTTCTTTTAGATAATCAAGTAGTGTTTTTTGTGGTGGAGGGATTGAATAATCACGACGATTCGCCGTCCGTTTAAAATGACCTGGCTCACCAGTAAAAGGACGCGCGATCACGCGGCCAATCTGATATGCGTCAACCAGTTCTCTCGCAATTTCACACAAATCATAGAGACGATTCAGACCAAATGTCTCTTCATGAGCGGCAATTTGGAAAACACTGTCTGCTGAAGTATATACAATTGGTCGCCCTGTCTGACAATGCTGCTGACCAAACTCCTGAATAATATCAGTACCAGAGGCATGTTTTTCACCTAAAACACCAGGTAAGTGTGCTTGTTTAATTAACTCATTGATCAGTGCTTCTGGAAAACAATGAGGAACATCAGGAAAATATCCCCAATCAAAAAGGACAGGTACACCGGCAAGCTCCCAATGCCCACTTGG
Source organism: uncultured Legionella sp. (assembly GCA_964513205.1). Taxonomy (GTDB): domain Bacteria; phylum Pseudomonadota; class Gammaproteobacteria; order Legionellales; family Legionellaceae; genus JAGVJT01. The sequence continues at coordinate 12,156 of CAZELP010000022.1, forward strand.
CGTATCTTTACCATAGCTTTGCTCAACTGCGTATCCATAATGTGCTTTGGGTTCAGCCAAAGCACTGAGATCAACTAAAGGTTCACCACAACTGGCTATCGCCGCGTGATACAAACCTAGCCGAGCTAAATTTGGCAACATCAGCTCACCGCGCCCCAAACGACCATCACGGCACGCCATCACAATATGTCCAAATGTATTCGCGCCTTGATCCTGATAACGCTCGGCATCAAGACTAGCTCCAATACCGAAAGAATCCATCAACAACACGCAAACACGACGAGACATATTATTTCCCTTGAGAGACGACAGAAGATTCTTTCAGACCCAATACAAGAAGTCCAGCTATCAAGAAACTAATGGGTAAAATCAAAGTCGCCAATTGATACGCAGCCAAAGAATAACTCGGTGCACCATCAACCATACGAACCGCTGTATCTTGCATCAAAACAAAACTATAGATATTTTGATACACAATATATCCACCTTGTAAGACAATCGAGACCAAACTGATGGAAGAAGCAATCAGCATTGGGGCACTTTTTTCAGCCACAAGAGGAAAACTAATCACTTGCGACGATGTCGCCAACCCTAATAAGAAGAACAAGAAGGCCATCCCGGATACAGAAACAGGCATATACAAAATAGCCAAGGCAATTAATAATGAGACGAAAGCACCCGCCTGCATTGGGAGTAAACGTCTTTGAATTTTGTCCGACCAAAAGCCAATCAAAGGGCCACCCAACATTGCCCCTAAAAATAACATGCCATTGATCATCGCGGCCTTATCTTGCGTGACGTTCAAACGCTGAACCAGATAAAGTTGCCCCATCACTGCACCAAAAACAGCAACTCCCATATTCATGAGGCTTGCATACAATCCAGAAAAAAAAGTTTCTCGATTTAAATACGCTTGCTTAGTGACCTGCCAAAACCCCATGTTCGACTGCTGAGCACGAGCCTCACCTGCGGGTCTATCTTGTATCAAACGAAACATCGCAAACAACATCACCACACCCACCCAACTGACCTTAACCAACGCCTCTCGCCACCCGATATGCGAGACTAACTTCATCAATGGATATTGTGCCAACATTCCACCTGACATCGCCATTGTCACAATAGCGCCTGTGACAAAAGCCATTTGTCTTGGTGAGAACCAACGCGTTGCAATACGAACAGGCCCAAGAAAACAAAAAGCACTGCCAATTCCAATGACAAATCGACAGAGAAAAGCAACCCAAAATTGGTCGGTATGAGCCAAAACAAAAGTGCTCAGCACACAAAAAAACATCGCCCCCAGCAACATCTTTTTTGCCGAATAACGATCAAGCAAAAAGCCGGCAACGACAAGAAAAATAACATTAGACAAGTAATAAGCGCTTGATAAATAGACCATTTTATCGGCAGCGATTTGAAAATCACGCATGACTTGGTCCGCAATAGAAGCGAACATAGTCCCTTGAATAAACTCATAAAAGAAAAGCAACGAAGCGGCAAAACATACAATCCAAGGCCGCCATGAAGTCTTTTTTTGTGCCAGTGCTGAACTCTCAACCATCTCCACTTTCTCTCCTCCATGCTGATTCCGATATAACCCGTGACTCAGGAGAACCATGCTTCAAATCCTACTCACCGAAGCATCAACTCATCCAGATTTTCACGAGCAAACCCATGTCTATGCGAATGAAAAACAGGCGCGCAGATGGTAGCACATTTTAAATAAAAAAGATATTTTAAATCTCTGAAATTTCAGAATAGTCAGATTAAAGCATCAACGTTCAAGTTTTACAGGACTAACGAAAAATATTGAGGTTTTTCGTCAGTCCTGTTTCAAATAAAACACATCAAAATGTGTGCCACGTTGCTCGCCTTATTTCAAGATTCACATCACCCACCTCAACGACCATATCATTTTGAAGAGAACCATCATCATGCTCCTCGTCCATCAATCGTTCAGATTCATGTGCCTCCTCAGGCAAAACAGATGCAGATAACTGCGCACAAGACTGTTCAGTAAGGCCAAACTCATTCAATACTTTCGCGGCGATACTCCTGGGTCTCGTACGAGCAAATGCTTGTATTTCCTCCATAGTTAAATTTTCCTTCTCGCAATTTAACTCCGGGCTTACAAAGAAACCATAGCAACACCATTGACTCTTTCTTTTTTCTTCCAAAACCAACTGTGTGTGGCGTTGACGAAATGCATCGATTTGATTTTCGGGTGAAATCGTAAATAAATAATGCTCGTCAAAAATGGCTCTAAAGTGTTTTCCCAAAAGTTGATGCACTTCTGTCATGGGATGCACTCTATCCCAAAACATATAACCTTCATCGGGAGCCCCTGTTCCCTCTTTCAGAAACATCTCAGATTCGGTATAAATCGCATTTTTTTTGCTTTCCGAAAAACCATAAACCGTAGGATTTTCATACGCATTTTTAAATAAAGAATTGGCGTCAAAAAGATGAAAAGTACATGTATTTTCTTCATATTCTGTTTGTAAGCTTTCTATTCCTTTTTTAAGCTCCGCATTAAAAAACTCCACTCCTTTTTGAGTTTCTTCGCGAAGGGTTTCATCTGCCTCTTGAAATCTTGGTGTCAAATCTAAAGCTGGCAGATTAAATAACACAAAATGCCGATATCCGGCCTTTACCATTTCTCTTACATGACTCAAACGCGCTTCGACAGCTAGTTTAATTGCATTTTCTGTAGGGCACTGATTGATGGTCACAAAATCATTTGCACCAGACCACTCAATCACGAGCGTTTCGACTTTATCTTGTTCACTCACTTGCAGAGTATTTTTGAAAAATGATTGTCTCATGGCCTCAAGACTCCATAAAACCTGAGCCTCAATCGGATCCGTGATGGCCTCTATTCCTGCTTTGATAAGACCAACGGCTTTTGCTTCATCTTTTAGCTGAGTGACTTCGTCTTCTAAAGAAATACGGGTATAGTTGTATGCTGTCATACCGCCAATACAAAATGTTTGAGCCAAATCTGGCACAGCAGGAAGACCGATTGTTCTAGCATCGCCGAATACTTTGAGGTCACCCAATAAATCACGTAGAAAATATTCAAACCAAACATAGCCATTGGTAAATCGACCTTCAGGAGATTTGCCTTGAAGCCCGCTTAAGGGGGCAAGCGCACTTTGAGCCATAAGCCCTCTGTCGCTTAGACTGTCACCAAATACAACAAATTTCCGTATTCTGAGCATTATGTCCTCCTTAAAAAAATACAGCATTGACAAAAACGAGATAATCTTGCATCATACGTGACTTTTGCTCAACAGTGAATTTTGTGGAGATAACCCGTGGCAAATATTAAATCAGCAATCAAGCGCGCCCGACAAAACGTAAAACGTCGTCAGCACAATGCAAGCGCTCGTTCAATGTACAGAACTTATGTTAAAAATGTACTTAAAGCAATAGAGCTTGGAAACAAAGAAGATGCTCGTGCAGCTTTCTTGAAAGCTCAATGTGTTGTGGACAAAGCAGCAGCAAAAAATTTGATTCACAAGAACAAAGCTTCTCGAATCAAAAGCCGTTTGAGTGCTCGTGTTAAAGCAATGGCTGAGTCTAAATAACGAAGCATCACGCACAGGACGCACGCAATCCATCAAGATTCAATTCATAATCTTACCAGAATGGACATCATAGATAACCAGACTTCGGTTAACGACTTGCGTGCATCTTGTGCTGAAAATTTTACAGCTCCTTTGTTGTCTTGGTTTCAGCTCTTCGGCAGAAAAAATCTTCCTTGGCAAGCACCTTATGATGCTTACAAGGTTTGGATATCCGAAATCATGCTTCAACAAACACAAGTCAAAACGGTCATTCCCTACTTTCTAAGATTTATCCAACGATTCCCCACTATTCGAGATCTGAGTCTCGCAACAGAAGATGAAGTACTGGGCTTTTGGTCTGGTCTTGGTTACTACAGTCGAGCACGGTATTTGCATCAAACAGCTCGAATGATTGAAAATCAATGGGCCGGGAAAATGCCTGAAAAAATCGAAATATTAACAACGCTACCGGGAATAGGCCCTTCTACTGCGGCAGCTATTTCGGCTTTGGCTTTTGAAAAGCCTAATCCAATACTAGATGGGAATGTAAAACGCGTTCTTAGTCGATATTTTTTAGTTGAAGGCCCTGTTAATCAACCTCGAATCAGCAAAAAATTATTAGCACTTGCCTCTATGTGTGTTTCAACTGAACAACCAAGAGCCTACACACAAGCCATTATGGATTTAGGCGCCACATGCTGTACACCCAAAAACCCAGCATGTGACCGTTGCCCACTACACTCGACTTGTCAGGCTCATTTGACAAAGCAGACCATACGATTTCCTGAGAAAAATCCGCGAAAATCCGTTCCTCAAAAAAGCATGGTATTTTTACTGTCGCACACTAAAGATGCCGTGTATCTGGAAAAGCGTCCAAATGAAGGGATTTGGGGTGGTTTATGGTGTTTACCAACTGTTGAAAAACCAATTGACTCACATTACGCTGAATCTTTCTTAAAAATAAAGCATTTACTTACACATTTTCAGCTACAAATTGAGATTTTTCGCCGAAAAGAAGAGACTCACATCGAAAAGGCAGCAGGGGGATGGTTTTCCCGTGATGCAGTAGCGTCACTTGGATTGCCTAAGCCTATGAAGTCAGCACTCGACGCGCATTGGATTCAAGCGGGTGAGAAGAAGGTAATGCTTTAATCTTCTTCAACGCAATAATTGCTTCAGGCTGACCGGCTTTAGCCGCCTTTGTAATCCAGGCACATGCTTTCCTGCGATCTTCAATAACACCCTGGCCATAATAATACATATAACCTACAGCATACTGAGCATCACGATTACCTCGTTCTGCTTCCGGCTTTAAACGGATGAATGCATGACGATAATCTTGCACACGGAAACTGCGAATGCCTTCGTTTAGATTATGGTCACGAACAGTCGAACAAGATGCGACCATCAAACTAAAAAAAACGGCTAAAAAAGTACGAAAATAGACCAATTTATTTCTCAAATGTAATGCCGGCCTCAGGGGAGTCTAAGTTTATCCCCTTTTCAGGTAAAAATAAATACTCAACCGCTCCATCATGCGCAACATAGACTTCATCTCGGTTAATTCGCTTGATCACAGCGCCACCAGGAACAGTATCTCCCACGTGATAAATACGCTGCTCTCCATTTGTAAGTCCTAAGATCACTTCAGATTCATTTTCATTATCGGATAAAATAACCCCCAATAATTTGACATGCAGCGTTGAATTTTTCAGTGCAACACCCGATAAATCTTCCGGTAAAAAAGCACCAAACAAAGGAGCGCTCACCACTTTGTTGCGAGGAATGGATACGATCGTATTAATCGACGCGGGACGACTTTTCTCAGGAGGAGCGTACGACTCTTGATTGACATAAAATTTCAATCCGGACATGAGTTCAATCAAAATAGCCACACTTAAAAAAGCTGAAAGCAATTTGGGTGTCACGCTTTTTGATAAAATACTTTTCACATCAATGGGAATCATTATGTCAAGGCAAATATGTTTTATGCTGAATAGCATATCATGCGTCTAGATTCTTGCCTATCATCAAAGAGCCACATAAAATAGACTTTTCATATCAACACTCGACTTCCAGGATAACCATGCACGTTTATGCTCCCTTGATTGATAACTGCTTTGAAAAACGTGACGAAATCACGCCAAACGATGCCCCCGAAGGTCTTGATGACGCATTGGCGAATGTCATGCAAGCGCTCGATCAAGGCACAATACGTACAGCCGAAAAAATTGACGGCACCTGGATTGTGCATGAATGGGTAAAGAAAGCCATTTTACTGTCTTTCAAACGATACCCAAACCACATCATCTCAGCACAACATTGTCAGTTTTATGACAAAATTGATCTAAAATATCAAAACCTAACGGAACGCGATTTTATAGACATGGGCGTTCGCATTGTCCCTCAGGCAACTGTTCGTCGAGGCGCTTTTGTGGGTAAGGGCAGCATTCTCATGCCATCATTTGTGAACATTGGAGCCTATGTTGACACAGGCGTTATGGTCGATACCTGGGCAACCGTTGGCTCATGCGCTCAAATTGGAAAAAATGTACATTTGTCTGGTGGCGTTGGGATCGGTGGCGTCTTAGAACCACTGCAAGCAACCCCAACGATTATTGAGGACAACTGTTTTATTGGAGCACGTTCAGAAATCGTCGAAGGCGTTATCGTTGAAGAAGGTGCCGTTATTTCCATGGGCGTTTTTATTGGAAAAAGTACGAAAATTTACGATCGCAGAACAGGTGAAATCTCTTATGGACGAATACCTGCAGGAGCAGTCGTTGTTTCAGGCTCATTGCCGAGTGAAGACAAAACACATCATCTTTACTGCGCGGTTATTGTCAAACAGGTCGATGCCGCAACACGAGCAAAAGTTGGCATTAATGCCTTACTTCGAGATCTGACACCATGAGCACACTTCAGTCCATACTCTCCGAACTGGTTCAACTCCAATCCATTACGCCCGAAGATGCTGGCTGTCAAACCTATCTATCGAGAAAATTAACCGCATTGGGATTTGAGTGTCAAAGATGGGATAATGCTCCGGTTTCAAATCTATTCGCTCGCATAGGAAACACCTCCCCATTCCTGTTGTTTGCAGGACATACGGACGTCGTTCCGGTTGGAGATGAGCATCTATGGGAAACACCACCGTTCGAACTCATCGAAAAAAAAGGGCTATTATACGGTCGAGGTACAGCCGATATGAAAGGTAGCCTCGCTGCAATGTTCAAAGCTGCCGAACGTTTTTTAAGTCACACCTCTTGTTTTGAGGGTAGCATTGGCTTTCTTATCACCAGCGGAGAAGAAGGAAACGACTTTGAGAAGGGAACTCCCTTTGTCATGGAAAAACTAAAAGAAACAGGAGAATTACCTCACTACTGTATCGTAGGTGAACCCTCTTCAACAGATGAAACCGGCGACACCATAAAAATTGGTCGACGAGGTTCGCTTTCAGCTGAAATTATATTCACAGGAAAACAAGGACATGTCGCGTATCCCCACCTTGCCATCAATCCTATCCATCTTGCAATAAAAGCATTGGCAGAACTGGCACATACAACCTTTGACGAGGGAAACGCTCATTTTCCGCCGACCTCTCTCCAAATGACGCATATTCATGCACAAGGACACGCATCTAACATTATTCCTGGCTCAATGGCCGTACATTTGAATTTTCGTTACTCAACTGAACAAACGGCAACAGGTTTGATTCATCATGTGGAAAAACTATTCTCCTCATACGAGTTAACCCCTAAAATTGAATGGAGACATAACGGAGAACCCTTTTTAACTGACAAAGGAAAGCTACTTCAGGCATCGATTCAAGCCATTGAGCTAGAATTAGGACGAACTCCCATTTGCTCAACAACAGGTGGTACTTCAGATGGACGATTTATTGCCCCTTATGGCGTTGAAGTGATCGAGATTGGTCCCTGTAACCGAACCATCCATCAAGTCAATGAGCACGTGAGCTTGAAAGGCCTTCTTGAGCTAGAACAAGTGTACTATCGCATCATCAGCCTATTGATGACGCGCGCCTCTTAACGAAGACAAAGACGATCCAACAGAGACCCTATCAGTCTTTTACACAAAAGCATTGTGTAAAAGACGAGGACGAACCTCATACAAAGTCATGTGCTGCTTTTTAATTGAAAATCGAGCAATACATCTCCAACGTCGACGCATTTTTTCAGGAATCTGCACAAGCATATCGTCACGCACAACAATGTACTGATAGTCCGATGCCTGCAACCATGTCGATAATGTTGAGACGTCCATTGTGGCCCGAACTTGTCCTCGGGTATAGAATTGCGCAGAAAAATCAGGCTCAGAAGTCCAATAGATCAATTTTGAACGAGGATGAAACGTTTGCCACACTTGAGCAACTCGTTCTTGGGATTGCACAACCCAATGAGGCCTTGTTACCAGTAGAACATTGAGAAGAAGAGCTCCACTGCCAATCATAGAGGCGACCCATGCACAACGTTTGAGCGTCAACGTTGTGAAAATTTGTCGCTTAATTCCCTCAACACCCAATAATACAAGAGGAGGAATCACCGTAAAAGTATACGTATAAATAATATTTCGAGAAAAAGTGAAAAAGATAAGGGGGACTAATGCAAAACAGGACAAATAAGCCACCCATCCATCTTGAGCGCAAACACCTCGAGTTTGCTTTCGATTTTTAACCGCATCATAACAAACAAAAATCAACCAAGGCATCAATCCTAAGACAAGAAAAATCCATATGAATCCAAATGGGAAAGCATGTGCAAATCCGTATTTATCGCCTGTCCAGCCCGATTTTAAAAAACGACTAAAATGCTCTCCAACAATAAAATACTGTAAAAACCCCGGTGTTCTCCGTTCTGCAACAAGATACCAAGGTAAAGCAATTAAAGTGGTCAACAAGCTTCCTGAAATCCAAGGAAGATTTTTCCATACGTAACGATAACGCCCCTTCACACACATCCAAATAAAAAGCGGCAGAAATACCAAAATGGCAGTCAAAGGACCTTTGGATAGAAACCCTAACCCCAATCCTATGAAAAAAAGCCAGCCCCACGAACGACTGGCATGGCTAATGGCAAGCCAGCCTGAAATCATAGATAAAGTGATAGAAAAAACGAATGCAGGATCGGTCATGACAACACCTGCGTTAATAAAAAAATAAGGCGTCCCCGACAAAATTAACCAAACATAATCGCGATATTGAATAGAGTACCGTTTTTGCATCACCCATCCAAGAAGCCATAAAACACCAACGGCATAAAAGAGAGCAGGTAAGCGCGCGCTCCAAGCATGTACGCCAAAAACTTTCATTGACAATGCAGACGACCAAATGGAAAGCGGAGGTTTTGCCCAAAATGGTTCTCCAAGTGATTGCTGAGGTGTTACCCAATTTTGAGACGCCAGCATCAATCGTGCAATTTCACCATAACGAGCCTCGGTCTTATCATTTAAAGGCATAAGGACCATGGTTGAGATTCGTGTAATCAATAAAAAAAGAAGTGTGACATAAACAAACCAAGGGGTTTTATAATCATGCTTGTGCATATAACTCCGTCCTCTTTTTCTTGAGTGTAAAACCATGCGACATCAGTGAATCATGACACACATCTGAGGCCAAAAATGACAACTCATATGGACGATACTCACAAAGCGGATCCGTCTGATCGGTCGCGAATTCTCCGGGATGACACATGATTAATCCATTGTCCTGACTTTCTTTTAAAAATGAGCTGAAGTAGCGCCCATAATGTCGCGCTTCTTGAAAAGGATAAATTCCAGAAAAACTCGTATTACACAAAATCTGCTTCATATTCAACAAGCGACGCAAACGCCATCCACCCAAAAGGCCTAAAATGAAGCCTTTTATCCCCTTGGCTTTCCAAAACTGAGGATGAGCCGAAACACGCACCCACCCTTGGAAATATTTGTTTGACAAAAACTCAAGTAAGATGTTGGCAATCTTTGGAAATTGATGCACATGCTGATGACCATCAATAAAATCTGGAGCACGCCCCATCACCGCTTCAAACAATGACCATTGAGCGCAAAGCTCTTCTTTAAGACTATCGGCATCAAATCGTTTAAAAATCAAATGACCAAGGCTTGGAAAGATGTCACCATGACATTTTTTCCATTGAGCGCTCACAGGCTTACCATGTGTGAGGTTGAAATGTAACCCTATATATCCTTCACCTGCAATTGCTTTTAGTTTTTCTCCCTCTTCGGGCCAACATGGCATATTGGTCATACAACTTACAGCGTTGATGTGGCGATTTGCATAAAGCGTGCGAATACCGCTTGAAATTGAAGCGCTTTGTCCGTAATCATCTGCGCACAACCATAAAGTTTTCATTGCGACGTTCCCTGTTTCAAGGGAAAATTTCGATAAACAACATAATTATTTAGAGAAAAACCAACCACAACGTACCATCCCATGCCCAACACGATGGCCACCGCACGAGGCGTATGCATATGCTCTATAAGGATGTATTCGATAAGTTCAACGATACCTAAATTCAAAAAACTAACACCCAGAAATCCAAGTAACCGCGCCCCCTGCTTATCTTTAACCTTAAAAGTGTAATGCAAATTCATAAAAAAACTGAGCACAATAGTGGTCACATACCCCATCGGAGTATACACCAGATAATGCAATCCCCAGAGAGAGCCAAGATACATAATAAAAAAATTCAGAACTGTATTTAAAGCGCCAACTGTCAAATACCGACGAAATTTATGGATGAGGGTGCGAAAGGGTGTCATGAGTGATATCTTCTTTTACATAATACAAAGGACGATTTTTTGTTTCGAGTAAAATCCGACTAATATACTCAGAAATCACCGCTAAAAAGAGAAACAAAACAGAAAATAATCCCGAAATCAAAAAAATGACAGAGGCCATGCCATCAGCAAGCGCTTGATGCAAAAACAGTTTTTCAATCAATATAAAGCCAGCATATCCCATCATCAGCACGCTGATAAAGACAGAAAAAACAGACATCAATCTTAAAGGGCGAGCAGAAAAACCAATAATAGAGTCCAGTGACAAGCGGACAAGAGCGATGAGATTGTACTTACTCTTCCCTGCACGCCTTGGAGGGCATTCATAATCAATTTCAGCCGTATGAAACCCCACATAAGCAAACATCATAACCAAATGACGATTGGTTTCTTTCATTTGTTTGATCGATTCAACTACAGCTTTACTCAGAAGACGATAGTTTCCTCGCGCCGAATGAATTTCAAACCCCGTCATTTTGCGAGATATATAATAAAACCCATATGCAAAAACTCTTCTTAACCATGGCTCTTGTGCCCTATCTCGGCGCGTTGCACAAACCACGTCATATCCTTCTTGAGATTTTTGTACAAGTGTTGGGATCAGCTCAGGAGGATGTTGCAAATCCGTATCCATCATGACCACCTGTTCACCTGTGGCATGATCAAGCCCTGCAGTCAGGGCAATTTCATGTCCATAATTTCGTGTGAATGAAATCAATCGAACCTCTGGATAATTTTGAATAAATGGCAAACAGATTTGCGCGCTATGATCACTTGAGCCATCATCAATTAAGATCAGTTCATAAGACTCAAAATGCGCTTGTAATACAGTCAGCGTACGCTCTATATAAGTGGCTAAAATTGCTTCTTCGTTAAAAAATGGCGCAACAACTGACAATTTATGCTTATATTTACTCATTGTCTTCCACTCTTTTATCAATAATGCGTGTTACACAAGAATCAGACCACACATTCAGTGCCGTCTCTAACATGTCAATCAAACTATAAAAAGGCAAAATAATCCCCATCAAGGCAATCGGCACATTCATACTTGCCAACAAACTCACGCTTAAGAAAAAACACCCCATTGGAATACCTGCATTGCCAATTGCAGAAACCGTTGCCACAATAACCCAAATTCCCATCATGCCATAGGTAATAGGAGTGCCATTGTTTTGCATCAAGTAGATTACGGTTGTAAAAATAAAAGCGGCACAACCATTCATATTGATGCTCGTGCAAAGTGGCAAAACGAAACGACTGACTTCTGGTTTAACATGTAATTTTTTCTCAATCACATCCATCGTGATAGGCAATGTCCCCGCCGAGGATTTAGAAAAAAATGCAAGTGACAAAGCCGGCAACATCCCCTTCATCATGTTGAAAGGCTTGATGTGATTTGCTTTGAGCCAAATTGGCAACACGACAAATCCTTGTATCAAATTGGCCATAACAATCACGGCTAAATACTCACCAATCCCTCGCAAATCGCCACCAGAACGAAGCTCTACGACTGTTGTGGTAATAAATCCATATAAACCGATTGGTATAATGGTAATCACCCAACGCGTCATCACCATCAGTAAACTGTGTAATCCCTTAAAGAAATGCGTAATGGTCTGACGAGCGTCTTGATCAGGAATAAATCGAACCGCAATCCCAATCACAATCCCCAAAAACAAAACACTCAATACCTGATTTTCCAAAAAAGGAGTCAAAAAATTTTCAGGAAGCAAGTGAGCGACATGATCCCAATACGTCAATGAGTTTGAAGGTAACACAACCGTCGTCGAAACCAGATGAGTCACTGACTGTGGCGCTATGATTCGATATAAAAAAGAACTAATCAAAGCCGCAATAAATGTTGTGCTCAATGTGTAAGTCAACGTTTTTTGCCACACGCCACGCATCAAACCATCAGATTTATAATGCGCCAATGTCACAATAATTGACAAAGCAATAATCGGTAAACTGACACACTTAAAAATCCGAATAAAAACATTTGAAATAAACGCACCAAGCGACTGAAAAAAAGCCACATCGCTGCAACCACTCCAAATCCCAAGGGCGATCATCAGAAGGTACAACAAAGGCATGCGGAATTGGGCCGACTTTAATAAAGACATTCTGAGCTCTTCATGCAAAAAGTATTACAGTTTATCACACCATATCAACTTAAGGATACAAGTACCAGTTTAGCAAAGCAGAATCCAGTAAAACAGTGGTCTTTTTACATGGGCCACAAGCGGCTAAAGTTGCCCATCGCACTGTAAGCCGAATATCAGCTGAATCAATTGAAACAAACCAGTGTTGTGTGCCTTGTAAGCCAGGCTCGAAAGAAAAACTCAAACACGCATCACACACCTCTTTCTGTACCGTGACAGGAAAACCAAGTTCTGTAAAACAAGCGTGCTGCGTGCAAGCATTCAGTCGTTGCGCTGTCGTTTTTTTTAAAAAAGACCATGCTTCTCGTTCGATCGTTGTTGTTGTTTTTCTATTTTCCTCCAACGAAAAAGTCACCTTATTCAATAAAATTAAGCCATGCTCGAGTGACAACCATAAACCAGCTAAAATCACCGTCAAAACCAAGGTAGACCACAAAATCATGCCATTTAAAGAATGCGTCATCCATTTCTTCCTCGTATCGTCATCCAGAGACGTTCTTCGTTGAGCTTCATTTTCAATACAAAATGAGTGCCCTCTCTAACTAAATCAGCGGAGATCATCGAAATAACGTCGCTTAACTCATCAAGATGATGCTGTTTGTAGAAAAGCTTATGATTTTTTATTAAAAATGCCTCAGATATCCACTCTCCAACATAAAAAATGCCTTCATATTCATACTGGATAGGCTCTTTCAATGTGAGATAGCTTTTTTCTTTTTCTGAGCTTATCGAATCAACCTCATGCACTTCAGCTTGATGGCAATTGGCAATCAAAACTGGCCGATTTGGATTGAGATCCATTCTATCCAGCACTAATTTATTTTTATTTTCAATCCATCGTACGCGAGAAAAATGACCACTCATGTGTCGAAAATGCAAATGAAATGGCATAGAAAGCTCAACATCAATTAAACGCTCTGGATTACTTCGTGTATCTATTCGAGTCAATTGCTTCAACGAGCGACATGGAGTAAAACCGGCTAAATGAGCACGAGATTGAATAAAAGACCATACAAAAGCGCGCTCTTCAATTGCTTTAATTTGCATTAAAGTGGCATGTATTTGCTGTTGAACCGAAAGCATATTGCGCATCAAAAAAATCAGAATGACACTTGATAAGCATAAAGAGGCGGTGAGCTCAATTAAACTATAGCCTCTCGAATGCATCATCAGTCGCCATTAATAAGTTTTGTTTTGATAAAATACTAAAAAATACTTGATGGGCATGGGTCTGTTGCTTTACGGTGAGAAGAAAAGTAAAAGTGACAAGACACATCGCCACCAGTACTTCGAAAAAAGAAAATCCATGTGCGGTATTCATCATCCTTGTCCTTGAAGTTGGAATAGCGCAAAAGAGATTAGCAAAACAAACAGGAATAGACAATACAGGAGTTTTTATGGTTTTTTCTTATGAACAATTGCCACATTACGGTATACAAACATTATCTCCCTACTTACCAGGAAAATCACCCGAAGCAGTCCTCAAAGAATATGGCATTTCAGATGTGATTAAATTAGCGAGCAACGAAAATCCACTCGGCACCAGCGAAAGTGTGCTTCAAGCGCTTAAAAAAATAACCAACCACGACATTTCGACTTATCACACCACAAGTCTTCACCCTTTTAGAGACATATTGGCGAATAAATTCGGGCTTGAACGCGAAATGATTTTTTTAAGCAACGGCTCAGACACTATTTTTTACTACATTCTCCTGTGTTTCGCACTCCACTCAGGCAAACGAGTGGTGACACATGAAAAAGCATTTATTCAATATCAAATACAAGCAAAAATTCTGAATATACCCATTCATTTCACAGCACTCAAAGAAGGAATGCATGTTGACATAGACGCATTGATTCAAGCGGCAAAAGCAAACACCGCAGTTATTTTTTTGGCTAACCCCAATAATCCAACAGGCTTACTCATAGAGCCATCCGAGTGCATTCGATTACTGTCTTCTGTCTCAGAGGGAGTGATTGTTGTATTAGATGAAGCTTATTTTGAATTTCTACCCGAATCGAAACGCTCCGATGCAGCCAAACTCTTGGCGCGATATCCGAATCTCATCATTACACGGACATTTTCCAAAATATACGGTTTAGCAGCATTGAGGCTTGGATATGCCCTGACAAATCCAAATTTGTGCGCACTCCTGTATCGAATACAACTGCCATTTATCGTAAATTTAGCTGCATTTACTGCGGCAGAAGCGGCGTTATCTGATCATCTGTTTTTAGAGAAAACACTTGAAAACAATGAAAAAGGAATGATTCAGCTGAAAGAAGGCCTCAAAAAAATGCAGCTTGAATTCCTGCCCAGTCATACAAATTTTATTATGTTCAACACTCCATACGATGCGCAAAAAGTTGACGCTGAACTACAAAAACAAGGTGTGATTGTAAGACCGCTAAATCCCTATGGTCTTACGCAATCTTTGCGTGTTACGATTGGCACACCAGAGCAAAATCAGCGATTTTTAAACGCACTTACTCATTCATTAGAGGAGCTCGAACATGACCATATCGAATCAAAAATGTGAACCTTGTGAAGGGATTGGCACAACATTGAATGCAGATCAAATCAAACAGTTGATGCCACAACTCAATAAAGCATGGCAAGTTACGACAGATTTGAAACAATTGAAACGCTCGTTCCAATTCAAAAATTTTTACGAAACCATGGCGTTTGTTAATGCGATTGCATGGTTTGCCAATCAAGACAATCATCATCCCGATCTTGAAATTGGTTATAATTACTGTCACGTCACTTACATGACACATGCGTTACAAGGATTGACACACAATGACTTCATTTGTGCCGCCAAAATCGATGGACTCCTAAACACTTAACTTCTTGTCAGCATAACGCATCAGTTGAAGTCGCATTATGCTGACATCGCGCCCCATATTCTTTGAACAAAAATTCAACTTGAAGTATAATTCAAGCCCACTAAATATGGCGCACCCCAATAAGGTTATTATGTTTTCATCGGGCTCTTCTCACTATTTTTTTAAGCGATGTCCAGATCGATTTGGCTCCCAGCAACGCAACTACTTAAAACGAGTTGCAAGAATTGTTGAACGAACCGCTGCAAACATTCAAGATGCAGTTATCAAACAACATGATTTAAAGCATTTATTTCATGATTTGTTACGAGACCTAGGGACAGAAAGACATCGCATTGCAATGAGCCATGACACCGAGTCAGCAGAGATGTACGGTCAACTGCGGGATACTCCTGACGCATTTGGTGTTTTCATGTACACGAGTCTGTATGACATCTATCGAGAGCATAATCAACAATTACTTCATCGTATCCAAAATTATCTCCGACAGATACCACACACCGCGCTGTCATTTGAAAAAAACAATATGCAAGTTATCGAGGAGCCTTGCTTGAATACACAAACATCAGCAGAAATATCCATTTTCACATGTCAAACCAAAGACTATCGAGGCCCTGAATATTATCGCAGTTATTATGAGCAAATGTGTCATATGTGCTCAATTACTCCTCTAAAACGATCAGACTCCATCGAAGATTGTCTGAATCATCTCATGAGCAAAGAGGTAATGGCGCTGATCAGAGAAAAATCTAT
>CAZELP010000023.1:0-27385 GCA_964513205.1 uncultured Legionella sp.
GGGGTAATGTGGTTGGACCATAAATCAGGGGGGCTACACGTGCCAATCACATCCCTTGGGATAGAAATAGTTTAGCCAGGTGTCCAGTGCATTCACTGTGCGAATATTATGTCTCGCTTGAATCAATAATGGCGTTTCTAATTCTGCTCCACTGGCGCTTTTCAGCTGCTGACTTTGCTGCCACAGCTTTTCTTTTTGAATGACATTTAATAATGCCGGATGTAAATCCTCATTCAGGATAAATGCCTTGGGGTTATAGGGGGTTATGCGTGCACCCATGTTTTTGGTGTTGCGAGAGATAATGCCGGGTGGCAAATGTTTTGAAACTGTCCGCCGATGTAAATAACGTTTTTGTCCGCGGTAATATTTTTCATCGGAGGGGATGGATAAATAACATTGAATGAGCTCAACATCTAATAAAGGAAAGGCATATTCAACCCCATAGTGACTGGCCATCAATGTACATTCTTCTGCGCGTGCACTGATGCTGCAAGGTGATAAAGTATAATCTAGAATAAACGCATTCAGATTGTCATAGCCCTGGCTAAATTGACTGAGTTGATCATAGGTCTTTTTTATTTGATACTGTTGTATTAATGAGGGTGAAACGATAGACGCCGCAGGCCACCGGGTTTGTAAACTTTGTCGAACCCCATTGTCTGGTACACCTGAATTTCGACGATTGACATAAAGAAAGCGCATCGCTCGAAGTACTTTTGTCAATAAATTGCCAGGCATAGCTTGCAGCAAGCGTCCATATTGTTGGTTAGTGAGTAATTCGTAGAAATAGATTTGGAGATTGCCTTCAGTAACGCATTCGTCTCCGCCAAACCCAGATAATAATGTCCGAACACCTAATTTATGAGCGTATTGATAAAATATTTCACACTGTATGGCTGCCTCATGATGTGCTGGTGCACCAAATACTTCGCATGCGCGGTTAGGAGAGTCCAGGTACCATAGGGGGTCGCAACAGATATAGGCAGAAGGTAGCGCACGTTGTTGATTGACGCTGAAAATCGCCTCGGGATCTTTGGCATTTAACGCAAAGGAAAACGTGTGAAAATTTTTCTTTCCCTGCGTAAAGTGTTGTAATGCATACGTAGTTACGCTTGCAGAATCCAGTCCGCCACTTTGTTCTGCACCTAATGGGTGCATGACGTTGGCGCGGCGCCTAACTGCTCTATCTAAATGAGCTTCATAATAGTCAACGTATTCGCTAGAGGATTTTAAGCGTATCTTTTCGTTATGAAAATGAAAATACCGTATTTTTTCAAATCTGTCAGATGTCATTTTAAAATAATGCGCGGGTAAACAGCGATAAATCTGATGGTAAACGGTCTCTTCAAAAGAGGTACCCTGGATACAATGACTCAGTTTTTTACATACCCATTCCAAGCGCGGGGTAGGTGTTCCTAGCAAATGAAAAAAGCGTAGGGAAGTTGAAAAAGCAAACCCCAGCGGATGGTGACTGTAATAGAAGGGCTTGATTCCCATAGGATCCCGTGCACAAAACAAACGTTGAGCGTCTATGTCATAGATAGCAAAACTGAAATCTCCCAATAAAGATTTTACACAGTCTTCTTTTAGCTTAAAGTAAAGGTGCAAAATTAATTCTGCTGGGGTGATGGCAAGGTTTAATTGATGTTTCAGAATTAATTCATTCACATTATCCAGGCGCGCCCAGGCCATAATAATGGCACGATGGGGGTAATGGACTTCCGTAAAAGAAACGGAGGAAAGTTCAGTTTCTTGCGCCACCCAGACATTTAAGAAGCGATTTGTAACGATATGATGGTGTTCTGGATCAAAGACAAGTTGATTGGCTTTGGCAGAAAGGTGATGACAGATATCCTCTGAAGGCCGTTTTTTAAAAATAATTCCATGAAACATAGTCTCTCCAACATCTGATCTTACTCGAGAAAATCAGACACTTTGCTAAGCTACTTTTTTGAACTCAAATTTACAGGAATAGAACTGCAAACAGCAGCTCGCTATTATGAAGGTCCGTGGGTAGTTGAATATGAGCCTCGTTCAAAATACCCTTGGTTTTATAAAGAAGTTAATATACTACTGTCATTTTTGCAATTCATATCTTTCACACATGGTCAGTTCGCAGTCTCTCCAGGAGATCTGGTTATGATCCACTAAGATCAAGTTAAAAAATATCACCATATTGCGCTATAATTAACCTATGGGAAACTATAGGTCATAAATTATGCCGAATTGGAATAGATTAAGATACAGAAGAAAAATCTTTAATAAGTCGTATACATTTTCGCCTCAAAATACGATGGACTTACAACGATTGATCGGTGGCAAACCTTATTGGGAAAAAATATCGGCCGAACTCGAAGACGGAAATAAAACACTGATTTTTGCAGACTGGACTGCATGGGCATCTAACATTTCTAGAAAAGAATCCATTCAGCACTTGTTAGCGCAATTGTTGGCACAAAAATTTGAGATTTATCTTTGGCAAAACAATCGGTTCGTTGCGATCACCAGCGCAGACACATTGGTTTTTGGTCTCAAGGGCAATCTAAAAGAAGTGATGCCTGAACTGCCTGATTACATTAAAGAAATTGCAGTTGAGCATTTTAAAAAACCCATTGATCAATTCCATATTCTTGATGACTATGAAATCAACATGTTGCTTCCTGATCCAGAAAAACCGATACAGCGAAGCATAGAGCCACGAGCATTATTTCCTACCGATCCTGATGAAGGGTACTTTTTTCTTCATGAAATAAAAAAAATAAAGCATTATTTGGCGCATACACATCCGCCTATTTCCGCACTTGAAATGACATGCATGAACGAATCAACCGTATTATCAAACTCATTAAGAAATTTTTTTGATGAATACTACCCTGAGCTAAGAGAAACTCCGAAAAAAACGAAACTCATCGAAATCAAGCTAAGGAACTCATCCTCATTTAAAAAACTAGTTGAAACCAATGCGTTGCCAGGACAACCTTACTCACTTCAGCAATTCGCTAAAATGAGGGAGGTCATTAGAAAAATCGATATTCAACTAGAAAAAGCACTTTCTTCTGCTGATGTACCTGCTTTAAAAACCATGGTGAGTCAGATGAGTCATCTCCGTCATTTGGTTGTGGGAGGTTCATCAGCGCAAGATTTGATTGATCTCTTCCTCATGCAAAATATTCAATCACTTGAGATCACACAGCTTCGAGATCATGCTCATTTAGATTTTTCTAAGCTTAATCATCTGGAGGATCTTCAGATTTTTAATGCTGAAAATCTGACCATAAAAGTGAGTCATGATACTCCTGTGAGAGCATTAACATTGGGAGCGGTTAGCTTAACGGCTGAGTGCCTCGAACAATTTCTTCATGGTCATTTTTTAAAAAAATTGAACATGATGTCGGTCAGAATAAACGGCGCATTAAACGCCACAACCTCTTATGCTATTGAAGAAATGTACGTCGATGAGGATCAAAATGCCAAATTAATTATAAAAAATGCAACGGGTTTGAAAAAATTAACGTTGGCTTGCTCCATCGATTCTTTAAACGAAGCATGGCATTTATCTAGTTTAGAGGAATTTGATTGTTCAAAACCAATAACAGAACTCAAACAATTAACAAAATATATTTTAAAAGACAGTAGACAATTAAAATCATTACATCTTTGTCTTAAAAACGCAGCCTCATTCAATGAAATCCTCGACTTTAAGCAGCTCAAGGATCTCAAATTTAGATGCCTTGAGCAATCTTGGAGCGGAAATAATTGCCTGGACTCGAGCGGTGTGGCTTATTTCACTGAATCTTTAGCGCGTGCGGTGAGTTTGGAAAGACTTGATATGAGTGGAATACATCTAGAGTTAGACACCCCTTTGAATTTAAAGAATTTAAAGTCACTTCGCCTAGCAGATGTAATTTCTCAAACTCCAAATATTATGGATGTGAACCTAATTGAAAAAATATTGGCTGGCACGTCACATCTACAAGAATTGTTTCTCCGTAATGGCAAGCTTCAAGGTGACTTATCGCGTTTATCGACTCACCTCTGTCGATTAAAAACGTTGAATCTCGACTTAATTGCGATGGACTCGGATACTTTCATTGCCCTCATTCCAGAAAATATTCAAACACTTACCTTAAACTCTCTGTACGTTTCAGAATGGGAAAAAGTGATCAACAAACCACTCCCTCAGCTGCAAAAATTAGAACTATCTGGTTTGAGTCTATCGACAGAAACACTTAAAACATGGCTGAAAGGGTTGTTACCTTACAAAGAATTATGCAGCTTAACCGTTACTGGATTTAATGGTTCAGTTGATGATGAGTTAAGCGAGCTTTTGGACCAAATTCCGCATGTGTCTCTCAAATTTTTACATAAAAATCAGGCTCAGTTTAAAAAAAGCAGTTGCCCCCATCCAGAAAAAATTCAAAAGCCTGCGCCAGAGGACGCTGTTGATTCAGATACGACATTTGACCCTAAAAAATCATTTCATTTCAGTCGGATTTTTTTCTCCACTCATGGAGGAGCTCATCCTGAGGTGTCTCGCTATCGCTTAAACACTTACAATACATTACGTATATCACGTACTGAAAAGCCATTTCAATTAAACAACACGTTATCAGAAGATTGGGATAGGGAGAGAGTCAAAACGATCATTCGCACCGCTGAAGATGTCTTTGCACAATCTTCTAAAATTAGGTCAAATTGTTATTATGGAAAACAAAAATTTAGCTTGAGCGCAGAGTGGCAACCGATCCCATCGCTCTCTCCAAACGAAAAAATATCTTATTTTCATATAGAACCTCAAACGGCTCAAGTTGAGCTCAATTACTCAAAACGCGATAATCAATATTACATTCGAAGTGGAGGTTCCCCTTGTGTCATCAGCATGGATTTTCTAGTTGAAGAGGAACCATACAGCCAACCTAGTTTGAGCCCGAAAATTCAAGCGATTGTTGATGAGTTCTTAAATTACAAACAAGAGCCGTTGCATTTAACCGAATCCAATCCATCAGGAGAAGCATTGCTTGACGCGATTCTGCATCAAAAAACAGGAGCTTGCCGTCATCGCGCGATTGCATTTAAAGCGATGATGGACAAAAGGCATATTCCAGCTCGAGTTGTTCGAAATGATTGCCACATGTTTGTTGAGATTTTTGAAAATGAACATTGGATACGCTGTGAACTGGGTGGATATCCCGCCACACTGAATGTAAATGAATCGAATGATCCACGCAGACAAGACGCTCCCAAAGTAAGCCAAATGGACCTAAATTATATTTCTGATGGTGAATTAACTTTGCGTCAACAGTTCGAAACGTGGAACGTAGAGAAAAAACAAGAAAGTTTGCTTCAATTTATTCAGAAATTGCTCAATGGAGAAAATCCTAAACAACTGGTTCATATTGATGTTAAAAAGCTAAATTTACTTGGTCTAGAAATTCAAGCTGAAGCCATCAAAACCCATCATCCAGTCTTTTATGTCAATAGTCCAGACGATTTGGTTTGTTCCGCCCCGGTTTTAAAACGAAATAACGATGGAAGCGGAACATGGCAAAATCAAGGGGGGGCGCTTTACGACTTTTTGACCCGAGATAGACTTAAAGATACACCCGTGCCGGTACTTATCATTGACTACAGTAAATTTACAGCAGATGACATTGCCCGTATCAGTAATAGTCTTTATGATCAGAACGGTCGAGCCGATGGAACGCCTCTCCCACAAAAAACCATCATCGTAGGACTCATTGATCCGGCTTCTCCCAATAGTTACAACGGCGCAGATTTTTATTCTCGTTTTGATAAAATAGTCGCTCCATCTAACTTTGAGATAGCAACTAGAGATAGAAATCGATTTCCTCCTCTTCCAAATGGAGCTTCTACTGAGCGCTATCAAATTAATTTATCTCACTCGCCTGCTTGGCAAACAAAATTGTTAGGCGGTTGGGTCATTCAGAACGGTAAACCATATTTTGTGATGGGAGAGTTGCAAGCGGCGTGCGATAGTATGCTGCCGATAGAAATGATTAACCCACCAGAAGATGATCCTATTTTTGACCAAATGTGGGCACAAGCATCATTGACACACGCCATCCACACGCATGATGTTTCAATTGAATTGCCAAACAGGGGCATCTATTTTAGTCACGGATATCACTGGGACGACATTTTCATTGAATACCAAACTCAGCCCTCATCGAAAGCCTTTGTCTTTAATCCAACACAAGTACATAGATTTATCAGCGATTATGCGTTTGTAGACGGTTTCCTCACAAAAACAAAAGGCCTCGTTGAACAACATGCGAACCAATCTCTTGAGCTATATGTCACAAGAACACTTTCGGAAGATGCATGGGATGAATTGTTCTGGTCATGTAAGAAGAATAACGTCTCTTTAAAAATTAGCTGTGCATCAGATGTCTTGATGCCTGGAAAACGACAACCGCCCAAAACATTCGCATATGAACGCTCAAATTGGACAGGAGAGCTCGAACTTCCTGAAACCGCTTGTATCATCACCGAAGATGCTGATTTTACAGTTGATTTGATCTTAAAAAAACAACAAGCAGGGGCGTCTTCTCCATGGCACGTTCTTGATGTTTCAGAATGTCTGAAAGCGGATTTGCTCGAGCGTATTGAAGGTGGTCTACGTGGTGAGTCATTCGATTTTCAATTGAAAAAACAGGCCTTGTTGACACTCTTGGAGCACAATCAAAAAGTAATCTTAACAGGGAATTATTCGAACGAATTGATTGATGAACTGATTCCATTTTTGTTAGGTCGGTATCAAAGTAAAAGTACAAGCGGGCAACTCGTTTTGCTGACTAAAAACCCCATTAGCGCCTTACCCATGCTGATTCACAACGTGACGGTGGAAGACAAGTTAGAAGCACTCAAACAACATGGTTTGAATGTGAATGCATTACGCGATGAATCTCCAAATGCATTGGAGACGCTACCTTATATAGAACTCATAACCCGACTTAAGTACAAACGACGTAACCCCAGCAACTCATCAAATGATGCATTTAAAGGATTAGAAAAATTACCATCCATCGTCGAATTGGATGATTTTAACCCGAAAAATAGTGTTGTTGATGCAATCCGTTTCGTGGAAAAACGCAAAAAATTAATCAATGAGGCCTTACAACAAGAGCCGTATGTCTTTCTTGCCGGTCTCACCGGAGTGGGTAAAAGTCGGTTTATTGAGAACGAAATGAACAAAGATGGACGTCAATTATTTCATGGCGAACATCTTGATCACATTCGCGCTTGGGCAGAAGCACGAAGTGACCACGAACTCGTTTTATTTTTCGATGAAGCAAATCTTTCTTCAAGACAGTGGAGTGAGTTTGAGAGTTTGTTCCATTACCCTCCTAGTATCGTCATTGATGGAACATTTTACGAGTTGTCGCCTCAACATAAAGTTATTTTTGCAGGCAACCCCTTGAGTTATGGTGACAATCGTCAAATTGCAACACTGTTTCAGCGACATGGCAATACTGTTGTTTTTGAGCCACTGTCCTGTGCGTTTATTCATGAGGCGGTGATTAAGCCTATTTTCAAAACAGTTCGATTAGACGACAAGAAAATTGATGCCATCGGAGAAGAATTCTTTAAAGTTTACCAATACCTGATTCGTTGCTCAACAGACGAAGTACTCATGTCTCCACGGCAATTGCAGATGATCGCACTTTTGATTATGGATTACGCGCATCAAGTTCCCGACGCCTCAGAAGAAGAATTGGCTCAAATCACACGTTATCATGCGGTTCAAATTGCACGTCCGCTGGTTCCCAAACAATATCTTCATGACTTTGATAAAGCATTTCCATTTCAATCTCGCCCTAAAAATGATCCTCGTGTCGCACGTGTGAAAGCGGGCTCTTCTAGGAGTTATTTACATACTCCGTCAAGAGCTGCGGTCATTCACCAACTGATGGATTTCTTAAGTCTTCGAGAATGTAGGCGTTATGATGGTTTGAATCGCCTTGTGCTTGAAGGGGAGGCGGGGATAGGCAAAACAGAACTTATCATTGAGCTGCTTGTGCAACAAGGGTTTAAAGAAATTGATATAGAACATCTTCACAACATGACAGTGCATCAAAACAATGTCTTTTATCGCATGCCGGCCTCGATGAATACCACTCAAAAAGAAAAAGTATTGCTCGAAGCTTTTGAGCAAGGAGTGATTGTTGTGGTGGATGAAATTAACAGTGTTGGTATGATGGAAAAATTACTTAATAGTCTGTTAGATGGGAAACATCCTGGCACCAATAAATCTCCGACTCATCCTGGATTTCGATTAATTGGCACACAAAATCCACCAGCCTACTCAGGCCGAATCATCGAGAGTGCCGCTTTAGCCAATCGCACACAGCATCTGAGGTTGGCTCTCTATCCTACTGAAGAAATGATTGAAATTTTATGTCATATGGGATTAGAACAACATGTCAGTCGTGACATGGTCCGTGCATTTGAGTTCAAACAAGATGAAGCCCGTTTAAAACATCTCTCACCAGCTCCTTCTTTCAGAGATTTAATGAAATGTGCGAAGCAACATCTAAAAGCGAATGCAATGAGTATAAAATCGGTCGAGGTTGAGTGTTCTCAAATCCAATTATCCGCGCGCCATGATACAGAGCAGTTTAATCTAAAAAAACCACGGCATGATCAAGTGCGGTTTTTTAAATCGACAGATGGTGTTGCCCTAATGAACTCCATACAAAAAATTGCAAATCAAATGACAAACAGTTCGACACTTTCAGAAGAAAAACTGCAGGATAACTTGAAAGAAGTTGACATGATTGTCAATCAACTTAAACAACACAAATCACGAGCAGGATCTGATTTAAGCCAATCCGTTTTGACGGATATTGAAGCGCTACTAGAGAGCATTCAAACGAAAATCAATATACTCGAGGACATAACCCTCAATTCCAGGCGAAAGCTTTTAGGGAAACTTGCTGATATCCGCGAGGAGATTGCAGAAATTCATAAGTCGAAAAATGTTGGCTATTTTGATTTAAATTGATTCAACATGTTTTCCCACAATTTATCGAAATTGGGGCAGGTTTTTGTCACACAATGTGCATTTCGAATTGAGATGCCAGGGACTTTTAAACCCAATAAGGCAAAAGCCATGACCATGCGATGATCATCATAACTTTCTAAAACAGCTGGATGTGGTGTGCCAGGATAGATAATCACTTCATTTCTTAAGCAATCGATTTTCATTTCGATCCCAACACGAGCTAAATTTTTTTGTGTGGCTGCAATGCGATCACTTTCTTTGGCTCGAATGTGTCCAATTCCACGAATGATGCTGGCTTCTTTTGAAAAGACGGATAAACACGCCAGTGTCATAAATAAATCAGAACAATCTTTGAGATCGACGTTGATCCCAGAGTGGATATTTGTCCCTTGAACCGTGACGCCTTCTGACGAATCATGCACATGGCATCCCATTTTTTCCAATATATCCAGAAAAAATGCATCGCCTTGAAGAGAGTCATGACGGTTAAATTGAGAAAGTGTGACCGTACTTTCTGTTAATGCTGCTGCTGCAAAAAAATAAGAAGCTGTTGATAGGTCTGGCTCAATAATGTAAGAAGTGGATGTATATGTTTGTGGTTTAAGTCGGTATAGATTCGGTGTTACTTGATCAACCATGACACCAAATTTTGACATCATGCGACATGTCATGTCGATATAGGCCTCACTGACACTATTTTCTGTTTGAATTAGTATTTCACGTTGCGCCAATGGAGCGGCCATTAGTATACCGGATAAAAATTGGCTGCTTAAATCACTTGGAACAAAACAGTGTGTAGTCGCATGCGCAGCCGTACGGCCTTTTACCGTAAAAGGCAATTGGTGAGAATGATTGAGATACTGGAATTCTGCTCCCAATTGCTCAAGCACCTCCACCAATGGTTGTATTGGCCGTTTGGTTAGTTGTACTGAGCCATCAAACGAAAACGTACCGGATTGAAAGGCACAAACAGGAAGTAAAAATCGCAGTACTGTTGCAGCATCGGCACAGTCGATGTGTGCTTGAGAGGCTAAAATTTTCCCGGCCATACCTTCGATGTGCAACGTACTTGTTTTAAAGAGAGAGGATGATCGCGTTTCCTCAGTCACTCGGTGGTTGAGTCCCAATTTATTCAGTGCGGTACGCATAGAAAGGGCATCATCTGCATCCAATACATGATGCAAAGTAGATTTTCCATTGGCTAATGCGGCCAACAATAAGGCTCGGTTGGTTATGCTCTTTGAGCCAGGTAAGTTTATTGTGGCTTCGAATTGTTGATGAAGAGTTGGATATTGATACACATTATTCATGAACGTGTTCAACAAAGCCGTGACTTTCATTGAGCAGTGCGTCTGCATTGTTCAGTGTTTCGGGTGTGATCTTAAGTCCACCCAGCATTCGAGCAATCTCTTCGATGCGCTCATTTCGATTTAAATGACGTATTGTTGAAAAAGTTTGATTGTTGTCAATGTGTTTTTCAACACGATATTGTTCATGTGCAGAAGCAGCAACTTGAGGTTGATGCGTGACACAAAAAACTTGTAGATGCTCACCTAGTTTACGCAGATATTGTCCCACGAGTGCGGCTGTTGCGCCTCCAATGCCAACATCCACCTCATCAAAAATAAGTGTGGGGGTTGCTGCTCTTTTTTGCGCAGTAATAAGCCGTATTGCAAGGCTAATGCGTGATAGCTCTCCACCTGAGGCAACTTTTGATAAGGGTTGCATTTGAAGACCTGGATTGGTGCATGCGTAATATTCGATTTTATCCAGACCTTCCGGATGAATTTTCTCGAGCTTTTCCAGTCTGACCTCAACAACGCCTTTGGGCATTCCAAGTCCGCGAATGGCCTCTGTAATTTCTTTTGCTAAAATGGGTGCTTGTGCTTGGCGTGCGGATGAGAGTGCTTGAGCTGCAACAAGATATTGCGTTTTCGCTCGCTCGCTTTCGGCCTCTATCGTTTGCAAACGTGTTTCAATTTGCATCAGATGATCGCGCTCTTTTTCGAGAAAATCGCAGTAAGAGGCGAGTTCGTCAGGCTCTTTCTGATATTTTCTTGCCGCTTGATGAAGCTGACTAAAACGACGCTCAATTTGATTCAAACGCTCTGGGTCCAATTGGATGTGGTCTGAAAACGAGGTGATTTCAGATACTGCTTCTTCGCATTGGATGGTGGCATTGTGTAGTAATTCTAGCAAATTTTGTGCGTGCGGATTATTTTTCGGAAGACGTTCGACAATATGTCGCATGGTGTGCAGTTGAGAAAGTAGTCCTGAATGTTCTCCTTCTCCCAATAAACCTTCTTGCAAGCGCGCTGTATCTTCAAGATAACTTTGAGCATGATGTAACAGGTGATGTTCTTGTTCAAGTTCATCAAACTCACCGACCTGAATATCGAGCGCTTTTAATTCATCAATTTGATACGTGAGCAAACTCAAACGTTCTTGATAAGAAGTATGCTCATTTAAACGTTTTTTCTCCGCTTCTAATGCATAATAATGCGTATAGGCTTCACGTACAGCAAGTAATAAAGCGGCGTGATCGCTATATTCATCAAGCTGTCGACGATGAGTGGTGGGCAAGAGTAAACGCTGGTGTTCATGTTGACCATGGATGTCGACCAGTAGTTCGCTTAATTCTTTTACTTTTTGTATGGGAAAAGGTTGTCCGTTTATATAAGATTTCGAACGCCCTTCATGAGTAATGACCCGTCTTAAAAACACCTCTTGAGTATCGTCTAAGTCGTGAGCTTTGAGCCATTGTGCTGGCTCCGAGTCGGGATCTAACGTGAAGCAAGCATGTATTTCGCATTTGTTGGCGTTGGGTCTTACAATAGAGGCATCTTTGCGATCGCCCATGACCAGCATCAAACAGTCAATAATAATAGATTTTCCGGCCCCTGTTTCGCCGGTAAAGGCAATCAGCCCTTGCGTGAAATCAAGTTCAAGTTTTGAGACAATGGCATAGTTTTCTATGTGAAGGGTACTCAGCATGATGTCTCTCGTTTATTTGAGTGGTTTGGAGCCCCAGCCTAATTTTAGGCGTAGTGTATCGTAATAATGATAGTCATGGGGATGCAATAAACGCAATGGGGTATGATGTTTATTGATCTGAATCGATTGCCCTGGTTCTATTCGATGAGACTCATGTCCATCACAGCTGACTTCGACTGCCGTTTCATTTTGTTCGCACATTTTGATGATCACCACACCATTTGCATCAATCACCAAAGGTCGGGCGCTGAGACTGTGTGAGAACATCGGGACAATCACAATGGCATTTAGTTTAGGGTGCAATATGGGGCCGCCGGCAGATAATGCGTATGCAGTTGAGCCTGTTGGTGTAGAAATGATGAGTCCATCTGCTCGATAATGACTGACAAACTGTCCATCGACATACACGTCAAAAGCGATGAGATGCGTTTCGTTGCCTCGATTAAGCACAATGTCATTCAGTGCAATATTGGTAATTCTTTTTTGATCGTTTAAGCGCAAATTCAGTAAAAATCGGCTCTCTTCTTGATACTGTCCATTCAGCACCAATTGCAATGCTTCATCGACATGTATTGGTGAGATGTCTGTTAAGAAGCCGAGTCGGCCGCGGTTGATTCCAATAACGGGTACTTTTTTTTCTACGGCCATGTGAGCGGCAGAGAGAAGGCTGCCATCGCCACCGATCACAACGATTAAATCTTCACCGGTCATTTCTTCTCGAGACAGCGTTGGAAGTGCAACTTCAAAATGCAAGGCTGTGTCGATATCAAGAAATGCCTGTACTTTTTTCTGAGCAAGATAGGTTGCTAGACGAACCAAGGTCTCATGAATCCCTTGGTTCGAGCGATGAGGTCTTGCATAAAGAATAACGCGCTTAAAAGCTGATATCATTTACGTGTTCTCATCGGTATTTGTGGCTCGAGAAGTTTTTTTACGATCATTCTCCTTGAGTTCTTTTTTTCGTAAACGAATGCTTTGCGGCGTGACTTCGACCAATTCATCATCGTCAATAAACTCAAGCGCTTGTTCGAGTGAAAACTTGATAGGCGGCGTTAAGATGATGTTTTCATCCGTTCCAGATGCTCGCATGTTGGTCAGTTGTTTTTCTTTTGTGACATTGACCACCAAGTCGTTGTCGCGAGAATGTATCCCGACGATCATGCCTTCATAACAAGGGGTTTGCGGATCGATAAATAAGCGTCCTCGTTCTTGCAAGTTAAACAACGCAAATCCTCTGGCGGCTCCTGTACAGTTGGCGATGAGTACGCCATTAATGCGCTTCCCTATTCGCCCACGAATAGCCGGACCATAATGGTCATACACGTGATACAACAATCCTGTGCCAGATGTTGCGGAAAGAAACTCGGTATGAAAACCAATCAGACCTCGAGTTGGAACGATGTAGTCAAGTCGGACTCGTCCTTTTCCATCTGGAACCATATTTTGTAATTCACCACGGCGCTCACCTAGTTTTTCCATGATGCTGCCTTGATGTTGCTCTTCGATGTCAACGGTCAAGCGTTCGTATGGTTCGCACATTTCGCCATTTTCTTCACGAAGAATCACTTCTGGTTTTGAAATGGCAAGCTCATAACCTTCTCGACGCATGTTTTCAATTAAGATAGACAGATGCAATTCACCTCGACCAGAGACTCTAAACTTATCTGGATCTTCTGTATCTTCCACGCGTAATGCCACATTGTGCAGCAACTCGGTATCCAATCGTTCGCGGATTTTTCGGCTGGTGACAAATTTACCTTCTTGTCCTGCAAAAGGAGAGTCATTGACTTGAAATGTCATGTTAATAGTCGGCTCATCCACGACCAATGCGGGTAGTGCCTCAACATGATTCGGATCACACAGTGTATCGGAGATGTGTAACTCTGCGATTCCACTGATGGCAATAATGTCTCCTGCTCGAGCTTCTTCAATTTCCACGCGGTCGAGACCTTTAAATCCCAAAAGCTGCAAGACTCGCCCTGCGCGAACATTGCCTTCCGGATCGATCACTTTCACAGGACTTTTGGCTTGGATATGTCCTCGCGTAATTCGACCAATACCAATTGTTCCAACATAAGTGGAATAATCGAGTGACGTGATTTGCATCTGAAAGGGACCCTCTGGGTCAACTTGCGGTGCGGGTACTTTTTCGATAATGGTCTTTAACAGCGCATCCATATTGGTTGCTTCATCAGACAATTCTTGTTTGGCATAGCCATTCAATGCAGAAGCATAAATAATTGGGAAATCGAGTTGTTCATTATTTGCACCAAGGTTGTCAAATAGATCGAACACTTGATCAATAACCCAATCAGGTCTTGCACCTGGACGATCAATTTTGTTGACCACCACAATAGGGTTCAGTCCTTTTGCAAATGCTTTTTGTGTGACAAATCGTGTTTGTGGCATAGGGCCATCTACGGCATCAACCAAAAGTAAAACACTATCGACCATAGACAAAATACGCTCAACTTCTCCACCAAAATCTGCGTGTCCTGGGGTATCCACGATATTGATTTGATAGCCTTGCCAATGCACGCTAGTGTTCTTTGCAAGAATTGTAATGCCTCGCTCTTTTTCAAGGGCGTTTGAGTCCATCAATCGCTCTACACGAGGTGCTCGCTCGTTGAGCGTGCCAGTCTGTTCTAACAGTTTGTCGACCAGCGTTGTTTTGCCATGGTCCACGTGGGCGATAATCGCGACATTTCGAATTTGTTCAATCATAAAAAGTTCATCATCATTAAAATGTTCACATTATACATGAATTTGATAAAGGACTCACCCGATTTATATAGGTAATGTTTTGGAAATGTATTTTTACACGCGGTTTATTGTCAAATCTTTTGCTACACTTAACATAAGTATCCAATAAGGAATAGATGATGACACAGATCATTTTGCATCCTACGGACTTGTCGCAATGGCATGCATTTGTCAATGAAGCCCAGGCTTCCACTCGTGTTATTTTAGATGAAGAGTTAGAAAGTTATTTGGTTTTTTTACTCATGCGATTTGCCATGACAACTGATTGGATTGAATCCCCGATTGCGCTGGATTTTTTGAAGTCGATGCAGCAAAAACCAATCCACCTTGAGTCACTAAGAATTATCGGCGATAAAAGCTTATTGTTTTCTGGGTTGTTTCCTGAAATTGCGATGAAAAGACATGTAGGATTGGATTATTACATCGAGATGGGAAAATCAGCTTATTTGACCGTGAGTGAGCTTGAAGAAAAGTCAAATAGTGCTCTTTATTATCATCTGAGTTTGAATTTTTTGAATTTGAAAACCATATTAGATGCTTTGCGTCACCAACATCTAACGCTCACTCCCCGTTGAGGATGAGTCCGTCTCATTGCCCTTAAGATTGGTTGTTTTTAGTCTGTCTTGCGCTTTAATACTTGAGTGAGCTTCTGAGGTCGCCTAAAATAGTACGCTTTGGTGTAAAGTGAGTCGTTGATGCAGTTAAATCCCCAACAAGCAGCCGCAGTTCGTTATCTGGATGGACCATTGCTTGTATTGGCTGGCGCCGGAAGTGGTAAAACACGTGTGATCACAGAAAAAATTTCGTATCTCATCGAACAATGTGGCTACGGAGCGCATCATGTCTATGCGGTGACATTCACAAATAAAGCGGCTCAAGAAATGCAAAGTCGAGCAAAAGCATTGTTGCCACAACATGTTCGCCGTGGCTTAAAGGTGTCGACCTTTCATACCTTGGGCTTAAGCATGCTAAAAAAACATCCTGATGCATGTGGTTTGAAGCCCGGATTTAGTATTTTAGATGCAGAAGATACCGCCACGATTATCCGTCAGTTGTGTGATAGTGCCCGTCCTCTTTCAAAAGAAGAATTAAAGCGTATTCAGCAATATTTCTCTGCGTGGAAAAATACCGAACAGACACATGCATTGGCAAGCGCTCAAGATTATGCCTCAGAGATGGCCATTTTACTTTACCCTCGCTATCTCGAAACATTGCGGGCTTACAACGCAGTCGATTTTGATGATTTAATCATGCTGCCTGTAAAAATGCTGCGTGAATCAGAAAAAATAAAAGCCTATTGGCAAGATAAGATACATTATTTTTTAATTGACGAATATCAAGATGCGAACACCAGTCAGTATGAGTTGGTTCAATTGTTGATGTCTCGACGGCCGCAGTTTACAGTGGTTGGCGATGATGATCAGTCGATTTATGCCTGGCGTGGTGCTCGACCTGAAAACCTAAAACAATTACAACAAGATTACCCAAATTTGAAGGTGATCAAGTTGGAGCAGAATTATCGCTCTACCGCACGCATTCTCACACTTGCCAATCACCTGATCTCCAATAATCCTCATGTGTTCTCAAAAACATTATGGAGTACCGTGGGGCCTGGAGATTTGGTGCGAGTGATTCGTTGCAAAGATGAGCAAGATGAAGCCGAGCAAGTGATTGCCGATTTGTGTAGCGCCAAACTAAAATCTCGAGCCAGTTTTGGTGATTTTGCGATCTTGTATCGGGGCAATCATCAGGCGCGTCTTTTCGAGACGATGCTAAGGCAACAAGGGATCCCTTATCATTTGAGTGGTGGGCAATCTTGGTTTTCTAGGACAGAAGTGAAAGATATCTTTGCTTATCTGAGGCTGTTATCGAATGAGTCAGATAATCAGGCTTTTCTAAGAATCATCAATACACCCAAAAGAGGAATAGGTGACGCCAGTTTATTTGCATTGACTTCTTATGCTGAGCGTCGAAATTTGAGTCTTTATCATTGTTGTGATCATCTTGCGCTAGAAGGCACAATGCAGGATTCCGCGAGACAAGCGTTACGTCAATTTAAGTCAAGTGTTGAGCAAGTGAAGATGTCTTGTGAAAAAAATCCGACTGATATGGTCGCTCATCTTCATCGATGGATTGATGAAATGGGTTATGAGGCGTATTTGTACGAACAGTGTGATAGCCCCTTACAAGCAGAAAAGCGAATGGAGCAAGTTGGAGAGCTTTTATCTTGGGTGGAACAATTGATGATGAAACCCGATATAGAGTCACTAACGGACGTTGTCAATCGGATGATGCTAATTGATCGCCTTGAAACTCAGTCCGAAGGATTAGATGTGGTTCAGTTGATGACATTGCATGCATCAAAGGGATTAGAGTTTCCTCATGTGTATCTTGTCGGATTAGAAGAAGGCCTTTTGCCTCATCGGGTCAGTATTGAAGCCGATGATATTGAAGAGGAGCGTCGGCTGGCTTATGTCGGTATTACGCGAGCCAAGAGAACCCTTTGCCTTACTTTTGCGAGTCGACGTCGCAGTGGGGGAAGTATGGAAGATACAACCCCTAGTCGATTTTTGGATGAGCTCCCTGAAGAGCAACTCGTGTGGTTTGGCCAGGAGTCTAAGCGGGATGAATTTGCGTCTCAACGTTTGGCTGAGTCTCATCTTGCAAGCTTGAAGCTTTTGTTAGACGAGTCGACTTGACTGGTTTTTTTCGCGGTGGGGTGATGAATGTACAAAATTCAAGATTAATCTCAACAGGTTTCTGTTCTTTTGTTTTTTGTATTTTCGAAGTTTTGACGCCCATTTTGCGAGTGGATTTTTTTTCTACTGATTCTGACTTGAATGCACTGCTGTCTTTTTTATTCATTTTTTTATCCACTTTGCCACGATACAGATAAGGTGATGGGCAGCAAGGACATTCAGAAAGAATAGAGTCTTCGACTGATTGTGTTTTATTTTTTTCGAGATAGCCATTCATTTTTGATGTCGAATTTTCTGGCATTTGATTTGTCTTTCGATCCGTTTTCAGTGTGAAAGGTAGGGGTATTTCAGGCAAAATTTCTTTGGCTTTAAAAAGATCGTGAAAACTTTTTTGCAGTTTTTTATCGGCATTCAATTGACTTCCCATATAGTCCCAAAGGGTTGATAGAAACTGGATAGGAGAGAAGACAAAGTTCAACAAACGAGAGGGAAGATCGTCGTCGTGATGGTGATCTTCTCCGCCCAAACGTTCTTTTAACAAAGATTCGGTATTGTGATAATGACGTTTACTTTTGATAAAATAATGTCCATCTTCAAACAGTTCGCTCACGATCCCCAAAAGAGCAGACAACGTCTGAGATAAACCAGGTACGCGATCGGATGTCACCCCGATACTGATAAGGTGTCCTAAAAATAAAACAAATCGCAAAGGGGTCAGTGTGGCAATTAAGATGAGTCGGAAAGGATTGATACGTTGTAGGAGGTGCTCTTGATTCCACTGTTTTTGTATCAGGTATTTGAAATCTTCCCAGTCTCTCTTCCAATATTTACTGTCGTCGAGTGCTTCGTCAATCATGTTGAGTGATTCAGTCGAGTTTTCTAGATTAAATGCCAGTGCCGCAATACTGGTGATGATGGGAATAACGACAGCCAATATCTTTGAGAAAACAGTTCGTACCGAGCGAAACAGCGCAGGTGTTTGTTGAATAATGGTAAACCATGTTCCTGCTGTACAAATGGTCAACATGACAGCCAAACCACCTAACACAACGCTTGTGCCAATCGTTGCTGTATTACGCCAGGTGAGCCCGTTTTGCTTATAGTCTGCTTTAAGCTTTTCTATGCGTGCTTGAATTCTTTCGTGGAGTACGACGTTTTTCAATGTATTGTATGTCAAAAGACCATATGCGATTCCTGAAACAATAGACATTGGAACAATTAAGATAGGGAGCGGAATCGCAAGTGTTGCAAGAAGAGGAATGACTGCAAATGTCTCTACGAGAAGATAGCTTGTGCCAATACTCATTGCGATGGCGGTAAAAATGCCAAATGCACGGATTTTAGATTCAAAAGGCAGTCGACGTTTTTGTTCGTTTTCAAAATGTGTTTGCAGTGAGATAGAAGATTGATTTGCATTGGTGCGAAGAGGATATTTTCTTAAAAACAACACCATTTGGCGCTCTTCTTCTGTTAATTGGGTCTCATCTGAGCAGGTTAGATAGGTGAGAAATTTTTTTTCAAGCGCCTCAAGCCGGCTTTCGATGTCTTGTTTTTTTCTTCTTCTGGATGGGGTGAGTGCTTGATGTTCAAATGCATGTAATTGATGTAGCGTCGATTCGTATTCCAAGAAAAAATCAGGACGATTTTCATGAGGAATATGGTGTGGAAAATAATCTCTTAAAATAATTTTAGCAAGCTCTAGTGGCATTGCATTTCGATTAAAAAGGCTTTGTAAAGCGCCTTTTAGATTTTGTAAATAAATTTCACCTTCGTAAGCAACTGAGAGTACAAATGCAAAAGAGGCGATGATAAGATTGGGCCACAAGGCATATAGTCCACCAAAACTTAAAAGACCAATGATGAGGCTGGCACCCAACGTTAACGAAAGTAAAAGGAGCTGATAAGCGAGGCGTTTAAGAGTCATTTTTTCTACATTTTTGTTGTAAGAATATTTGTTACTTTATAACAAATAAGAATTATTATCAATAAAAATCGTTTATCAAAAACACAGGATGATAAAAACACTCTCCATCATGGACATGACGGAGAGTGCGAGTGTGAGTTAGCTTGGGGTTACTGACGATGCAGTTGGAGCAGCTTCTTCATCATGGCTGTCTTCTGTAGCAACAGTGTTGTTTTGAGCGAACATAGACCGTGAAGTCAGTTCAGCCATAACGTTAGCCATCCGTTTTTTCACTTGTTCTCGAGGGTTTTTTGCTGCTTCATTGACACGCTGTGCCCGAGCATCTGCTTTTTCTTGCGCTGCTCTTTTTTCTTCGAGTTCGCGATGAAGAGCAGGAATTGATTTTTCTAGAATCGTTTCCAGTTCTTGCGCGAGTTCAGTTTTTGGAGCTTGTACATAAGCTTTGTACTCTGGATCGTTTGCTTTTGTGCTTTCGTTTCCTTTTGCCCACGTCAAGAATCGGTCAAATAGATTCAGGACCGCACGCAGACTGTTGATTAGAAAATGTTGTACTCGCTCGATGATTGTTTGTGGTTTTTTCAGATTTTCTGCATTGTCTAAAAGAATTTGCTCACATTTTTCAACGTATTCTGCAAGCGTCAATCTTCCTTCCGTCAGATTTTGTGTTTCGAGTTCGAATGCATCTCGAATGCCATCGATAATTGTTTTCATTTTTGCGCTTTTAACATGAGACTCGAGCGTTTTGATGAATTGATTGATTGTTTCAACAGCCATATTCTCTTCATTCATGCCTATTGTTCCGAATCTTTTCATTTCCCCTCGAAGTTTAAGCAATGCATCCATTCTTTCGTTTTCATTTTCAGGAAACTTTCCAGTGTAAGATTTGGCTTTTTCACGTTTCAATTGAGCTTCTTTTCGAATATTTTGAAGACGAACATTTGCTTCAAACACAGCCAGTGGTGCAAATGTTTCATGAGTTGCTGGGTTTTTTTCGATTTCATTAGGCATACAAAACTCCTCAATGTATCTTGTTAGTGGTTTACAGATGACAAACCTATCTGTTTTTGTGTCATACAATTCATTTATTGCTCAACGACTTGTAAAACGAGTCCATTATATAAATCTATTGTTTTAAAATCAAGCTGTTTTGTATTTATTTTGTTATGTTGGTGAATAAAAAAACCAGGCATATGCCTGGTTTTTAGAAGCAGTAACTTTTTATTTTTTAAGTTTTGCGGGCTGGTGTGTCATTTTTTCTTCCTGGAACTCCATGAGTCCGTCAATTTTATGATGATATTCTTTCATCAACTTCCCTAACTCTGACTCTGGTTTTTTGAACATGCTTGATTTGGTTCCAAAAATATAGTTGGACATTTTTTCAAGCAGTCTGAGCATTGCTCTAACTACATTTGCTATGTGCTCAAATACTCCTTTGGGTTCACGATGATGCATCTTATGGTGCTTATCACGATGATCTTTCAGGAGCTTCATACAATTTGTTTTGTACATTTTTAAGTCGCCCAAGCGTCTGAATTCATCAGTTTCGTGTCCAAGATGTTCAATCAGAACTTTGACGCTCTTATGATGCTTATGTGGCTCAAGCGCTTTTTTAAAATCAGTCAAAATAGCTCTTATTTCCGTCACTTTGTGATTGAAAATAGTTTTTGCTTCCATCACTTTGTGGGAGTGATGAGCCATTTTTTTCGCTTTTTCTTGTCGTTTTTCTATTTCCAGAAGTTTGTCATCCAACTCTCCTAGAGCACCTAGCATTCTTTCTTTAAGTGTTTGAAGCTTATTCGCTTTTCTATTTTTGATATTTGCGCAATAAAAAGAAACAAGCTTCTCCAACTCATCTCTGGCTTCTTTAACGTGAGCATGGCCCTTGTTTGCTTTTTTCATAATACCATCAAGTAAGCCTTTATGCTTTGAGTGAAGATGATCGTCGCTGACTACTTCATGTTTATTATGTGACATGATTTTCTCCAATATAAAGTTGTTTTCACAATTTGAGTATAGGACATGTTTTATTTTTT
Organism: uncultured Legionella sp.; assembly: GCA_964513205.1. Taxonomy (GTDB): domain Bacteria; phylum Pseudomonadota; class Gammaproteobacteria; order Legionellales; family Legionellaceae; genus JAGVJT01. The sequence continues at coordinate 21,439 of CAZELP010000023.1, forward strand.
GCATGATGAGTGTAAAAAAAGTCAATTTGAATGGTTATCCTAGATATTGTTCATCTACAATTAACAATATCCATTCGACAAAAGGGGAAGATTTATGTGTCGTTTAGCTGCGTATCTGGGTCAAAAGGATGTCTTGCTCGAAGATGTGTTGGTTAAGCCTGTCAACTCTTTGGTTTCTCAAAGTTTGAAAGCGCGTGAAACTGATGTCATGACCAATGGTGATGGCTTTGGATTAGGGTGGTATGCGCATGACATTAGTCCAGAACCTGCTTTGTTTACGTCCATCATGCCGGCATGGAGTGATCGAAATTTATCGCATCTCACTTCACGTATGAAATCCACTGCTTTTTTTGCGCATGTGCGTGCCGCAAGTGAAGGGGGCGTGACACAATACAACTGCCATCCTTTTATTTTTAAGCAATGGATGTTTATGCACAATGGTGGAATTGCTCATTTTCTTAAAGTGAAACGCCATTTGCGTCGGTTACTGGATGATGACATTTACAATTGGATCAAAGGGGATACCGATTCGGAACATCTTTTTGGATTGGCCATGCAAATTGCAAAAGGGCGAAGTCTGAATTCGGTAAATGATTTGGCTGATGTCCTAGAGGAAACTTTTCAGGAGATCATTCTGCTGACAAAAACATTTAACGTAGAAGACATGTCTTATTTTAACGTTTGTTTGACGGATGGGCGACGTTTGGTGGTGAGTCGTTATTGCAGTGATCCCAATATTAAAGCCTTGACCATGCATTATTCCCTTGGGCATCACATTATCTCGCGAGTTCAAGATAAAAAAGGACAACCCATTATGTCACATACGGGCAAAACAAAGAGCATATTGGTTTCATCAGAAAAATTAAGTGATGTCAGCCAAGAGTGGCATATGTTGCCTGCTCAACATTTCTTGTTGGTGGATGAAGATCTCAATGTTTCCATTCGAAAGATAAAAATTTAGGGCAAGCCGACTCGGAGAAGGAGTTTTTATACCGTATCGGCATTTTGAGTTTCGATATGTTGCATGAGCGCATAGCAGAGTTCTTCTGTGCCTCGTTTTTCGATGGCACTGATCACAAAGACGCGATCTTTCCAATTCATTGCAGACAAAATTTCTTGAACTGCCGTGTGTTGTGCTTCTTCATCTGCCAGATGGTCGATTTTGTTGAGCACAAGCCAACGAGGTTTTTCTAAGAGTTGTGGGTCGTAAAGCTCAAGTTCTTTTAGGATGGTATTTGCACTGACAACAGGGTCACTGCCATCAAAAGGGGCAATGTCAATCACATGCAGCAAAATCGATGTTCGAGACAGGTGTCTTAAAAATTGATGACCCAATCCAGCTCCAGATGACGCGCCTTCAATTAAACCCGGAATGTCTGCGACCACAAAGCTTTTATAAGGACCAACTCTAACCACACCAAGATTCGGGTGTAATGTGGTGAAAGGATAATCTGCAACTTTGGGTTTTGCGCTGGAAATGGCGCGAATCAGCGTTGATTTTCCTGCATTTGGAAGGCCGAGAAGTCCTACATCAGCAAGGACACGAAGTTCCAATCGAAGTTCTCGTTTGTCACCTAAAGATCCCGTTGTGGTTTGACGAGGCGCTCGGTTAATACTGCTTTTGAATCGAGTGTTTCCGAGACCGTGAAATCCACCTTGTGCAACCAAAAGGCGTTTGCCATGCACTTCGAGATCGCCAATTTTTTCATCTGTTTCGGCGTCAAACACAAGTGTACCAACCGGGACTTTGAGGGTCAGATCGTGGCCTGCTTTTCCTGTGCAATTTCCGCCCATCCCAGGCTGACCATTTTCCGCTTTAAAATTTCTTTGAAAACGAAAATCGACCAGAGTTGTGAGCTCATTAGTTCCTTCTAGATAGATAGAGCCACCATCGCCACCATCGCCTCCATCAGGACCGCCTTTGGGAATAAATTTTTCGCGACGAAAGCTAAGGCAGCCACGACCACCATGGCCGGCCTCTACTTTGATTGTCGCTTCATCAATAAATTTCATACATCAACAATAGGGCTAATTAAGCCTCGACTTCTACAAATTCGACGGGATCAATTGTGACGTATTGACGATTTTTCGCGCCTTTTGTAACGAACTTCACAAGACCTGTGACTCGTGCATAAAGTGTATGATCTCGACCAAGACCGACGCCTGTTCCTGCATGGAACTTTGTGCCACGTTGACGTACTAGAACTTCACCAGCACTGACGAGTTCCCCACCAAAACGCTTGACACCAAGGTACTTCGGTTTCGAGTCGCGACCGTTACGGGTACTACCACCTGCTTTTTTCGTTGCCATTTCTTTCTATCCTCTTACTGACTAATCGCGGTAATTTTAACTTGCGTATAGTTTTGTCGATGCCCCATTTGTTTCATGTGGTGCTTACGACGTCTAAATTTGATAATTTTAATTTTCTTGTGACGACCATGTTCAACCACATCGGCTTGAACAACGGCTTTCTTGACCATTGGTGTGCCGCAAGTTGTTTTGTCGCCATCGACAATCATTAAGACTTCTGAGAAATCAACGGTACTGCCTACTTCTGCAGAAAGTTGTTCCACTTTGAGCATGTCGCCCACTTGAACGCGGTACTGTTTACCGCCGGTTTTGATGACTGCATACATCATTGATTCTCCAAACTTGCTTCTGTTGTAATTTACCAAAGTGCCACATTCTATAAAAGTTCTCGAATGACTTCAAGTTGATTTTAAAATATTGTATACTTCGCGCGGCTTAAAACCTTTTATAAGCCACATGAAAGAGATTTTTATCACACATTTTGTGAAAAAACAAATCACTTTTGTTTTTTTTAATAGCACCAAACTGGTCGCAAGTTTAGTGCCTCAACCATTGGAGACAGCGTATGTCTATTCATTTAGAAGCAGAATCAAGAGCAGATGTAGGGAAGGGTGCGAGCCGCCGCCTTCGTCGTCTTGAGGGTAAAATTCCTGCAGTATTGTACGGCGGGGATAAAGAAGCACAACCAATTTTGCTGGCGCATAAAAATGTAATCAAGGCTTTGGAACATGAAAGCATCTATTCAAGTGTTTTTGATTTGACTGTAGATGGCGCAAAAAAACCTGAGCGTGTGATCCTTAAAGCGTTGCAACGTCATCCTTACAAACCACAAATCATGCATATGGATTTGCAGCGTGTTTCTGCAACTGATATTTTGGTAAAAATGATTCCAATCCACTTCATTAACGAAGAAAAAGCTCCAGGTCTTACTGAGGGCGGTGTAATCAATCACACCATGACTCAAGTTGAAGTTCGGTGCGAGGCTCGTCATTTGCCTGAATTTATTGAGTTGGATTTGTCTGGCTTGGCACTCAATGATGTGCTGCATTTGACTGACTTAAAACTACCTAAAGGTGTTGAGTTGGCAATTGACCCGACAACAGGTGATCACAACCATCCAGTGGTTGGTATTCATTTGAGTCGAGCAGAAATCAGTGAAGAAGCAGAAGAAACTGCTGAAGAAGAAACACTTGAGGCTTCAGAAGAGAACGCGGATGAAGCGGCTCCAGCTGAAGACGAAAGCGCTAAAGATAGCGAATAAATCTTATTCTGAGTGGTGGTGTTCAGCCACCACTCTTTTGAGTGTGTATCATGATCAAATTAGTTGTCGGACTAAGAAATCCTGGCGATGCTTATGAAGGCACACGACACAATGCGGGTGCTTTTTTGATCCAAGCCTGGATAGCGTCATCTGCGTTTCGCGTTGAAAAAAAATTTAAAACAGAATTATCGTCTGTGTCCACTTCTTCTGGACTTTGTCATGTCGCTTTACCTCTGACCTATATGAATCTCAGTGGTCAAGTTGTTCAGAGCTTGAAACAATTTTATCGTATTTTGCCAAATGAAATTTTAGTTGTTCACGATGAATTGGATTTTCCCGCGGGTTGCATCAAATTAAAATCTGGTGGCGGGCATGGTGGACATAATGGACTACGGGACATCATCACTCAAATAGGGAGTCCGGATTTTCACCGTCTTCGTATTGGGATTGGGCATCCTAAAGACAGATCGAAAGTGCATGATTATGTTTTATCGAAACCTTCGACAGCAGATCGTGCTTTGATTGCAGATGCGATTCAGCGCGCTTTGAACGTGATGCCAATGATTCTTGATGGGCAGATAAACGACGCCATGTCACAACTAAACAGAGGATAAAATTATGGGGTTTAAATGTGGAATTGTAGGATTACCCAATGTTGGAAAATCCACTCTTTTTAATGCGTTGACACAAGCAGGAATTGAAGCTGCAAATTATCCTTTTTGCACCATCGAACCCAATGTGGGTGTTGTAACCGTTCCTGATCCACGCCTTTCTTTGTTGGCAGAAATTGTTAGACCTGAGCGAGTCGTCCCAACCGTAATGGAGTTTGTGGATATTGCGGGTTTGGTGAAGGGGGCGGCGCAAGGAGAGGGGCTTGGAAATAAGTTTCTTGCCAATATTCGTGAGACGGATGCCATCGCACATGTGGTGCGTTGTTTTGAAAACTCTGATGTTGTGCATGTCGCCAATCGAGTGGATCCTTTGCATGACATTGAAATTATCAATACCGAATTGGCGCTCTCAGATTTAGAAGCCGTTGAACGAGCGTTGTTAAAAGCTCAAAAAAACAGCAAGAGCGGACAAAAAGATGCGGCACTTGAATTGACGGTTTTGGAAAAAATACAGGCTCATTTAAGCTCTGGATTACCTATTCGCACGCTTGATCTAAATGATGAAGCCAATGAAATTGCAAAACGTTACTCTTTTCTAACCGCGAAACCTGTTTTATACATTGCCAATGTTTCTGACGACGGTTATGACAACAATCCATTGCTTGATGTCGTTGAGACATATGCAAAAGCAGAAGGAGCTAAAGTGGTTGCGATTAGTGCGGCAACTGAAGCTGAAATTGTCGAGTTAGATGAAGCTGATAGGGCGCTATTTATGGCAGACTTGGGATTATCTGAACCCGGTTTGCATCGAGTTATTCGTGCAGGCTATGATTTATTGGGATTACAAACGTATTTTACCGCTGGAGTGAAGGAAGTGCGTGCATGGACAATTCGTGCAGGTGTAACTGCTCCGGAAGCTGCAGCAGTGATTCATACCGACTTTCAAAAAGGTTTTATTCGCGCGGAGGTGGTTGCTTTTGCTGATTTTATTCAATATCGAGGTGAGCAGGGAGCCAAAGAAGCCGGAAAGCTTCGTTTAGAAGGAAAAGATTATATTGTGTGTGATGGCGATGTGATGCATTTTCGCTTCAATGTCTAAAAAATAGCCTCTGAGTCAAACTCTCAAAACTATCTCGACGATCTCGGTTTTCAAAAAAATCGTCGAGATTTTTATTATTAAATTTTGTTAAAAATGGAGCTTTACCGTGTTTTTTTTATATCCTGTTGTAAAACAAATGCTAAATCCTCATCAAGATCATTTACCAAAAGATGCAGTCGATTGGGTTGGATTGGGTGCCAGTTTATCGTTGATTAACGCCTTAACACTGCGTCTTGTTGTACTCGATTATCTGCATCTGGCCGATCAGTTTCCCAAATGTGCGAATTTAGGCTCCGCGGGACTGACAGATGAAATTCCAATGCTAATGATGGAAACGTTTATATTAACGGCTGCAGTTGCCGGATATATCGAGACCCAGCGTCAGTTAGGCATTGGCCCAACACCCATGTGTGGTCTCCTCATTCCGATTATGCTCCTTACACACTCCATATTGTTTATTTGCGAGGCGGCTCATGACTTGCCTCTTGTTGCATGCGTGAATGAGCACCAACCTCGATGGTGATTTGAGCGGAGCTGATGACTCTTTTACAGGAGCTTCTCGTGGCAGCAGAAATGCGGTCACGATGGCTCCGGAATAGACCATTGTAATATGGTCGGAGTGACAGGAGTTGAACCTGCGACCCCTGCCTCCCGAAGGCAGTGCT
>CAZELP010000024.1:0-26797 GCA_964513205.1 uncultured Legionella sp.
TCTCCCCATGTTAAAGTAGGTCATCGCCAGGGCTTTATTCCGAAGGCCAGCTTTTATTTGAAAAAAGCTGGCCTTTTATTATTTTTAAATTCTTTTTCTTGCTCACTCTGTTTCTCCTATAATATAATTTTCGTTTTTGTTGGACTGTATGAAAGTTGAAGATTTAAAAGTACATGTCGATTCTATTTTCGATTTTTTTAGAAAAGAAGCAGAATCAAGAAGCTCTTCTTCTTTGTCTACTGTTTCAAAAAATAAAACAAACACACGATTTTCAATTCTTGATAAAGAAAAAACAAAATTACAATTTCTTGCGTCTTTATTTTCTAAAAAATCACTGTTAAATGAGATCGATTTTGTTGAGATAGCTTTTTTCGTTTTTTTTCGAATCAATCATTTTTATGCATGCAAAAACTCTGCGAATGCACTGACAAGAAAACATACAGAGATTTTTCTTCGGCATTATGAAGCAATTTTTAGGATAGTTTATAAAGAGTTGAGTCTTCGATTTGATAGAGCATCACTTGTGATGCTATTTCCAAATGCTGATTTGTTCTTTTTAAGAAAAAAGGGAGAGCCATTTCAAAAGAAATCTAGCTTGATGTTCAATAGGGTTGGTACGCTGGATGATATAGATAAAAAAAATATTTTGTCGCAAGCAATCAAGCGGATTTATTTAAAAAACTCAAAAAATTCTTTGATGAAAATTCTTCTTGAGCTTGATCATGAATTTCTTGATGGATTACTTGCGTTTGAACGTGGGTCAGAAAATTACAATCAATATGTTTGTCTTCGGCAAATAACTCATCCATTAATGCGGACATTAATTGACAATTTAAAACGTGAGTCTCCTGAGTCTCGGAAAAAAATGAGGCGTCTGGAGTTGATCTCTTTAGATGATTTTGGTCGTTTTATTCGAAATATAGATCCTGATAAATATAAGTTAGAGCCGAGTGATGTTCGTTTCTTGAAAGAACATATTCCTGAATTAACGCCATCTAATTTTGAAAAATTTAAAAATAAGGATGAATATAAAAAATTTAAATCAGCATTATGTAAAAAGCTAGGTCCCCTTTCAACGCTTTTTCGTGAAGACAATCTGAAATTAAAAGAAATTTATAATCTAATAAAAGACAAAGACGCTTCAAAAAAAATCAATTCATCTCAACTTTCTCTCATCAATAAGTATTTTCTTCATGATGCACCGGCAACTGAATTTGAAGAATTCAGAGTCTCTTTACAGGATGAAAAATTTAGAAATGAACTTGCACGAAAGATCTTCATTGGGCTGGGTCTAGAACAAATTTTGACTAAAAAATTAAAACCACCGCGAATGTTTTATTTTGAGAATCGTTTAAAATATTCTGTTAATTTGCGTCTGGGTCATCGTTTTTTGATTGATTTAGTTGAAACACATTTTCGACCCATGTTTCTTCAGTATGCGCAACCCGCATTGGTTGAACATGTAAATTTTCATGTGGCTCATCCGATGATAGTGCCCGAAAAAGACTACACTGAGACATTTTGTTCTATGCTGATAGATATTTGTTCAAAGGCAAAAAAACCATTGACGCCAGAAAAACAATTAAAGTTAAAAGATGATTGCCGAAAAATTGAAAAAGCACTCTATTTAGATTATCAAGGATTATTTAAAAAAGAAATTACGCATATTCCCGCACGATTACAATTTGAAGAAGAAATCTTCAATATGTTGTCTAAATTGTACGAGACTTTTGCAGAAACGTATGCTCCAGGATTGTTGCCGTATGAAAGTTTGATAAAAGGCGAAACATCTTCTTGCGCAGCCCCGATTCCAGAGGAAATGTTGAGGCTTTTGAAAATGCGCACTTCGATTTATAAACAAACAGGAATGGCCATCACTTTAAAAGGGTCTTTATTCGTTCAGTTGATGCTTGAACATTTAATTGAAATAGCAGGCATGCTTCAATACAGAACAAAAGTATCTCGTTCTCTTCTTTCTCATGGTTTTATAATCGGTGCACCCAATGCTCTTTTGAATAATTTTCATTTAACACATTATACTGAAGATCCATTTAATTTGTACTATATTGAGTTTGCTCAGAGACTTGTAAAAGCAATGAATCATCTGAAGTCATCAGATACAGAGCCGTATGAATTGGACTTGGTTTTATTTGGTTCTCCAGGGTTTATGCGCCCCAATTTGACATATGCTGAAAAATATTTTCCAGATCGTTATCATCGTGCTTTAGTGAACGATGCGGTTCTTAAAATGCATCGCATTACTTTTACGCGAGATCCAAACTCTACCGTTATGGCGAGAGTTTTTCATGAGCCTGAGTTTTTTGGGCTCTATCATGGCGCAGATGGGCTTTTGTGTTCAGTAATTGGGCTTTTGTTGGCGAATGGCGCCCAAATTGAATACAACGATAAAAAAATAATGCGTTTGACTATCCCCAATGCGGTTTCTTTTCGACTTTTGAGCGCAGTCGATGTTGATCTGAGACAAGCGCGTGCGTTGACTCTTTCCGAAATAAATGATCTCTGGTCGAAAGAATATCGCTTTAAAACCCCAGTGCACGCAAGAAGCTTTCCACTTTGTGTAAAAGAAGGTGGCTTTGATCGGATGTATCCTTCATTTAAAGCACTAATAAAAAAACATGCTGTCTCGCATTGGAGTTATTTGGAGAAACCTAATTGGTCTCTTGTTTTTGATTTGATTCGACGTTATTTAACCACTGACCCACAGCTGCTTGGTGTAAATTGCTGGGAGATTTGGTTAGAAAGTTTGACTGAATGGGAAGCGTCTTTGTTGTATCTTAATCCTGAACAGGAAATTAAGCTTCATCGTTCTATTGCATCTGTTCATGCTTTATACGGGCAATTAATTGATGGAAAAATGTACTTGTTTGAGCTGCTTGGTCGTGTTTTTGAGAATGTAAAGTATCTCGCCAAAATGACCTTAGATCACAAACTGCGTGACACTTTGATTGCTCAAAATAAGTATGATGGAGCAGTGAATTCATTGTCTCGTGTGGTAGATGAGTTGATGACAAGTCTTGTCAATTGGTATTTGACTCAACGTGATGATGAATTAAAATCGACTCAGCAAGATCGTCTTAGTTCTCTGGCTGGTCTTTATCGTGAGGCTTTTGAAAGATCGAATAGTTTGGGAGAACTTTACTTCAATAAATCAAATACCCGATACGAGAATCTCGCCAACTCATTGAGTCAAAAAGGGAAAATTCAAAAAAACTATCGAAAATTCATGATCCCTACTTTAAAAAGGGATGAGGAGATTGTTTCTTTAGAGGACATTACCACGATTCCTTTTGAAGATGCAATTTTGTCTGAGAATGGTCAGGAAATTTATGACTTGAGAATATCTGCCGAAACTTTTAAACAGACAGGATCTTTTTTAAATGTCGCTCGCGCTTGCTCTTTTAGTGACGTTGAACGACAACGCATTAAAACACATGCTCATTATTATAAGTATTATTGGCGTTTTATTGAAACTGGAGAAGATGCAATGCGCAGAGCATTGCATCAAAAAGCTCGTTTATCTTCGGAAATGATCAATGCCATTAGAGAGTTTATTGATGGTACATATTTACTGCAGGATGAAATTTCTGCGATTGTAGGGCAGAATAAAACAATAAAATACGAGGGCATTACCATTACGCCTGAGTGCTATCGGCGTTACCATAATGGTGGTGATACTGAGTACGATGAGTTGATCTTATCCATCATTTATAAAAGAGTCGATCGCTTTATTTTTGGATTTTATCTGAAACTTTCAAATTCAGATAAGGCGATTTTCGATCATTATCTGATTTATAATCCCAAATCTAGGCAAAATATTTATCTCAAAGAGTTGATTGCTCAGTTCACTGATCCTTCTCACGAGAATAGAAAAACTAATTATTGTTTATCTATCTGTATTGATGCTTTTTTCAAAGTCGTCATTAGTTATGACCCAGTGATTCGTTTTCGAGATTTTATCGAGGTGGGTAAAAAAAACGAACTGATTCAATTACGAAATGAAAGTCCGCAATTTGAATGTTCTGATGCGTGTAATTCGCCGATTTTGTATCGACTTAAAGTGACCCTGTTTAAGTTAAAACTGATGGATGGTATCCCTTCATCGCTTTATAGAGAGGTGGAGAAAAAATTGAAGGAAATTCCAATCCACTCTAGTTCAAGTGGCTTAAAGTCGTTACACGAACAACTAGAGATGCGTTTACAGTCTGAGCGTGAAAATATTTCTCAAAAAATCAAGAGAGAGAGCACACTATTCAACCCATCACCAAAAACATTATGCGATCAACGTTATAATTTGGATCAAATCCTTTGTATTTTGCGAACACAATCAATCTCGCATGACGATCCGATAATTTTTTATCATGTGAATCGATTGGAGACGAGTTTCGAGCGATATATAAAAAATGGATACACGATAGCTATTACGAAGAGGTTGTCTGATATTTCGACACATTTTGCGGAGGTTGAGTATAACGTGGAGTTGCAACGCTATTTACAAAGCTTGCCAGAAGCTCAATCTAAAAAGTTAAAAAGATTTTTAGAGACTGATTCAGCGTCAGATGTTTCAATGGAGACGCCAAAGTGTAAATAAAAAACTCCCGTTGATTAATTTAAGGGCTTGAGGTACAATGTGGCTTCTTCCAACTAGAGGGGTTAACATGAAGTTCAAGACGTATCTACTCGCTTTACTGATGGGATTTTCGGCACCAATGTTGGCTGCAGGAAACAAACACATGCATGAAAATGCACAAAATTCAGCTGTAAATTCTTCCCAACAAACCACTCAACCATCAAAAATGGGTTGGCCTGGATACTGCGAGATTGAAGTTATCAATCACAGTTTTAGTGATGTACGCGTTTACGGTGTGTTTGATGATGGCATCGCGCTACAGCCTTTTACAGTGTACAGTTTTGAATCGCCTCATTATATTTCGCTTTATTATTATGGTTATTGTCATAATGGTATGGATTTGTATGTCGATACAGTTTATGGTCAGTCTGTATTTGCAGGGTATGTTTCTCGCTACAGCACGGTTCGAATCGTACCTTCTTTGTTTGGTTCGAAAATCGAAGCAAAAGTACAAGCCAAATAAGCTGAACTTTACTCAGTACTGTGGTACCCTATTGTCCACAGTACTTTGAGTAAGGAATGTTATGTTCAGCCCATCTTCTTCTCTTTCTTCTTTTGATAAAGCACTTTGGGATGCCTTGGTAGAAGAGCGTCATCGCCAAGAAGATCACTTAGAGCTTATTGCGTCTGAAAACTATGTTAGTCCTTGCGTACTTGAGGCGCAAGGCTCTTTGCTCACGAACAAATATGCCGAAGGGTATCCTGGCAAACGCTATTATGGTGGTTGCGAATATGTTGATATCGCGGAGAATTTAGCGATAGAGCGTGTAAAAACTTTATTTTCTGCTGACTATGCGAATGTGCAACCTCATTCTGGCTCACAAGCAAATGCTGCGGCATTAATGGCATTGATTCAGCCTGGCGATCTTATCATGGGAATGTCTCTTTCTCATGGTGGACACCTAACTCATGGCTCGTCGGTTAATTTTTCAGGAAAACTGTACAAGACCATTCAATACGGCGTTGAGCCAGATACAGGGTTAATTAATTACGATGCAGTCGAGCAGATGGCTGTAGAACATCGTCCTCGTGTTTTAATCGCTGGTTTTTCTGCTTACTCGCGAGTCATGGATTGGGCCCGTTTTCGTGCGATTGCAGATCGAGTGGGTGCTTATCTAATGGTCGATATGGCGCATGTTGCAGGGCTTGTTGCTGCGGGACTTTATCCTTCTCCTTTGCCATATGCGGATGTTGTCACCAGCACAACACACAAAACATTGCGAGGTCCTCGTGGTGGTCTTATTTTGTCCAAAAAAAATGAAGATCTAGAAAAAAAATTAAATTCTGCTGTTTTTCCTGGAATGCAAGGAGGGCCTTTGATGCACGTTATCGCGGCCAAAGCAGTTGCTTTTCTTGAAGCTTTGCAGCCTGAATTTAAGTTGTATCAAAAAAATGTGATTCAAAATGCTCAAACAATGGCAAATGAATTGATGAAGAGAGGCTATAAAATAGTATCAAATGGCACAGACAATCATCTGATGTTAGTTGATTTAATTGCACAAAATCTAACAGGAAAAGATGCTGATGCTGCATTAAGTAGTGCAAACATTACGGTGAACAAAAATACGGTTCCAAATGATCCCAAATCACCTTTTGTTACAAGTGGATTGCGTTTAGGTACTCCGGCTGTGACTACACGTGGTTTTGGTGAAAAAGAAATTCGTTTAGTGACGGGTTGGATAGCTGATATTTTAGATGACCTACATGATGTGGAACGCATTGAGAAAGTGCGTCGAATGGTCATCGAGCTGTGTCGTGAATTTCCTGTTTATTCGTGAGGTAGTATTGTGTATTGTCCATTTTGTCATGCAGAGGAAACGAAGGTTATCGATTCTCGTTTGGTCGCAGATGGTGCACAAGTAAGGCGCCGTCGGCAATGTTTGTTGTGTTTTGAGCGTTTTACAACGTTCGAAACGGCAGAGCTGATCATGCCACTTATCATTAAAAGAGATGGTCGGCGTGAGTTATTTTCTGTGGATAATTTACGTGCAGGGATGTTGCGTGCGCTTGAAAAGCGTCCGGTTGGGATGGATGCGGTTGAAGACGCCATTGTAATTATCACACAAAAAATTCGAAGAAGTGGCGAGCGTGAAGTTGACTCTCGTCAAGTAGGTGAGTGGGTAATGGATCAATTGTATCGTCTTGACCATGTGGCTTATGTTCGATTTGCATCGGTATATAAGCGTTTCAAAGACGTCAGTGAATTTAGACAAACAATTGATCAAATGAGTGATGAAATCAATTCTTAAAAGGTGGTTATTGTGGATAAACAAGCGATTAAAGCGCGTCGTCTTGCGCGAAGGCTCGCTTTACAGGTACTTTATCAGTGGTTCATGTCTGGTGATGAGTTGACGTCAATAGACGCTCAAACAGAGGCATTGGAGGCTGCGACAAAAATTGATAAGGTGTATTTTAAGCAAGTTATTTATGGTGTAGAGTCAAACTTATCCCTGGTTGAGTCTACTTTTAGTGCTTTTTTAGACAGACCGATTGAACAACTGAATCCAGTTGAACGAGCAATACTGCGAATCAGTGGATATGAGCTTTTGTTTATGCCAGAGATTCCCTATAAAATTATTCTAGATGAGTCTGTAAATTTGGCTCGAACTTTTGGTGCAGAAGAGGGGCATCGTTATGTGAACGGTGTTTTACATCAAATGGCTAAAAAAGTCAGAGCGATTGAGATAGAGGCTTTTAAGTGAAAGAGATTTTGAAAAAGCGCGTTTTTTCGCGCTTATCCTATTGGTTGGCATTTGGTTTTGGGAGTGGTTTATCTCCTCGTGCACCAGGAACCTGTGGGACTCTTGCGGCTATTCCTATTTATTTAGGATTAAGTTTTTTATCGCCAGTCGCTTATCTGTTTATCGTTTTGTGTGCTTTTTTACTTGGTGTTTATGTCTCGTCAATTGTAACCAATGAATTGGGGGTTGAGGATTTTTCAGGCGTGGTTTGGGATGAAATGGTGGGCTATTGGTTGACGATGACGTTGATCCCTTTGCACATTGTCTGGGTATGTTTAGGTTTTGTCTTGTTCCGATTTTTTGACATTTTGAAGCCATTTCCAATTTGTTGGGTTGAGAAACGAGTTAAAGGTGGCCTCGGTATTATGCTTGATGATGTTTTGGCTGCGATTCCTGCTTTTGTGATATTAAAAGCGCTTGTTCATTACTTTGGAGGTATGCTTCCATGAATGAAAACCATAAAGAACTCTTGAGTATTTTATTGTCTGTGAGTGTCGTGGTTTTTGCGTTGTTTATTATTCATCGTTTTATTCCTTCTGTTGTTTGGGCTGGTATCATCGCCATAGCGACTTATCCGCTTTATCAAAAATGGTGTCGACTTTGTGGAAATAAGAAAAATCTTTCAGCTTTTTTGTTTACTTCTGTACTGGCTGTATTAATCATTGCGCCACTGAGTTGGATGATTGGTGTTTTGATTTACGAGTTGCAAATTTTTGTAAATTTTTTACAGTCTACGAATGCTCATGGTAGCGAATTACCTAATTTCATGACCGATTTTCCATGGTTTACTCGTGAGATTGCCGACTTTTGGAATGAGTTTATGGGACAACCGGGCAACGTCAAGGATTTGCTGTCAAATGTGCATTTTACGCTTGCACCTGTCAGTCACTATATCAAACGGGTGAGCTTTAATCTTTTTCATCGTGGTTTTCAGATCGGCTTTACCTTACTGAGTCTGTTTTTTTTCTATCGTGATGGTGAGGCTCTGACTCAAACCATTCACCGGATTGGTGAAAACTGTTTAGGTAAGCGCTGGTATCGTTATGCAGAAAAATTACCCAGTGCTTTACGCGGAACAGTAAATGGTACGATTCTTGTCGGGTTAGGTGTGGGCTTTTTGATGGGTATTTGTTATGCCTTAGTCGATTGTCCAGGACCGGCTGTTTTAGGATTTATTACGGCATGTGCAGCGATGATTCCATTTGTTGTTCCCTTGGTGATTATTGTTGTGGCTGCAATTGTCTGGATAAAAGGCAGTGTTTTGGGGGCCTTGATCGTCATCATCTGGGGAAGTATTGTGGTTTTTCTTGCCGACCATTTTATCAAACCGGTTCTTATCAGTGGTGCAATCAAACTTCCATTTTTAGTTGTTTTATTTGGAATATTGGGTGGTGTAGAGACGTTAGGTCTTTTAGGATTGTTTATTGGTCCAATTGTAATGGTTCTTTTCTTGACCTTGTGGCAGGAAACAGAAAATCATCAAAAAATTCGAGCTAAATCATAACCCACTGAGATAAGTGTCGTAATTGCTTTTAAAATCAGGACTATTTTGATAGTTGTAGATAGCCAGATTGAGTTGAGTCAAAATATCCAGTCTTGAGGGATTCACAATCAATCCAAGACCGAACCCGATCATGATCGGCTGGCCGATGTCGTGTAGCATGCCCCCCGCATTTCGTTGCCAGTAGTTGGCAATATAGCTGTTCATAAATCCAATATCGACAAAGTTAGATTTGATCGCAGATATAATCTCGCTTTCTGTTTCAAATGTTTTGATTTGATCGGCAGGAACACCCATATCAGCTAAAGCCAACGCGTAAGCGCTTTTTGTCATTACGCCAACGCGGAGAGTTTTGATTTCATCAGCACTTAAGTTTTTATTGGGCATACTTTTTAATCCAATGAATTGAGCCTGACTAATCATATAGGGTATCGAAAAGTTGATGTATTGTTGCATGCGTGCGTTGATGACAAAGTCACCAATGGCGACATCTAATTTGTCATTACTAAAATCGATAAGCAATTCTGAGCGTTTAAACGGAATATATTTGCAAGTCCGATGCATATTTTTACAAACGGCATTCATTGTTGAAATATCAAAACCATAATACTCGTTCTCGCTGGCTTGTACTGTAAATGGCTCTGTAAAAGGCATGATTCCAACTCTTAATATGTCATTGGAGGCTGGTACAGAAACAGGACTCGCATTGAGCGCGCAAGAGAGTAAAACAATGGTGAGGGTGCTTAGAATATTTTTTATCATGCTAATGCTCTAAAATGGAGTCCTTATATAGTATATATATCCTAGAAACAGCAAAATGCAATTTTTTATGTTGGGATATGTCCATTGTCGATTTTAAAGAAATCACTCTGGTTTTATTTAACTCCAATAAGAGGTAGGTGTGTATGATTTCAGAATCGGTCTTGATGGATGCCGTCACAAAACTGATTCAAGGGAGCGATTATGTGGCGCGTCATCAAAAACTGCTCTATGACATCATTGAAAAAAATGCATGGCAAGAGCCAGGATCATTCGATGTATATCAAAAAACATTATTCACTTATCAGAATTATAGCTTTGATGATTTATTTATTGCGCTTAGAAATTTCAGGAATTATCAGTTGCTGCAGTTGTTATTGCGAGAATTTCTTGGTCTTGCCACGACACAAGACACCATGCGTTTATGGTCTGATGTTGCAGATGCACTGATCTTAACCGCGATTGAGCATTGTCGTCGTTTGTATACGACTTTACATGGCGAGCCGTTGAATCGAGATGGAAGTGCGGCCTCTCTTTATCCATTGTCACTTGGTAAATTAGGAGGGCAGGAGTTAAATTTTTCTTCCGATATTGATCTGATTTTTATTTACAGTGAATCAGGACAAACTCAAGGACCTCAGTCAATCTCAAATGAAGAGTACTATATTAAGCTGATCAAAAAATTCGTTCATTTGCTCCAGAGTCATACCAAAGACGGTTTTGTTTTTCGAGTTGATTTACGTTTGAGACCTTTTGGTAGTAGTGGCGCTCTTGCCATTAGTCTTTTGGCTGCAGAGACTTATTACCAGGAACAGGGTCGAGATTGGGAGCGATACGCTATGTTGAAAGCTCGCTTAATTGGCCAAGATTCGTCGTATTTGTTTCAACGTTTTATTACGCCGTTTGTTTATCGTCGCTATGTTGATTTTGGCGCGATAGAGTCTTTGCGTGGCATGAAGCTTTTAATCGAACGCGAGTGGATCGCGAATCCTGTTTTAAATGATATCAAACGAGGGGTTGGAGGAATTCGAGAAATAGAATTCATCATACAGTGTGTCCAGCTCATTCGTGGTGGACGTATGAAACATTTACAAATTTCATCTTCGATAAAAGCATTGGATGTATTAAAGCAAGAAGGGCTATTGCGATGGGCCTCTTTGCTGAAAGAGGCATATCTGTTTTACCGCAAGCTTGAAAATGCCATTCAAACTTTTTCAGATAGACAAACACATACACTTCCAAAAGATTCAAGAGAAAAAGATTATGTTGTGTGCATGATGCACTATTCTTCTTATAGTGCTATGGAGCATAAGCGCTTGAAATATCAGAGAATCGTAAGACGTTTGTTTTGTCGAATTCTCGGAGAAAAAAGAGAGACGGAAAATCAGCAAGTTGCCAATGAAAGGGAGATGCTAGCTCAGTTATGGAAAGGACGTATGGAAGAATCGGTTGCCGTCAATCTACTTAAAAATAGAGGTGTTGTAAATCCAGCGGAGTTTTATCGTCAAATTGATGCATTTAAGCATTCTTCAAAATGTCGAAGGTTGTCTCAAGTTGCACGCTTACGTCTAGATCGATTGATGCTATATTTTTTAAACACAGTTGCATCACGTCGTCCAACATGGTCTGTTTTGGCGTCAATGCTCCAGCTTTTTGATCAAATTATTAATCGAAGTGCCTATTTATCGTTATTAACAGAAAATCATTTTGCATTGAATGAGGTGATCGATTGGTTTGAAAAAAGCCCTCTGATTGCGGATTGGGTTGTAACGCATCCTTTTTTATTGGATGTGCTTATTTTTAGAGATGTATTGTGGGAGCCTTTAGGATTCGTTGAACTGAAAGATGCTTTAGCCAAACAACTCAAAAATGCGGTTGATCAAGAAAATCAAGCTGAGATCTTAAGAGAGTTTAAGTGGATGTATTGGTTAAAAATTGCTTGTGCCGAGTTAAGTGGACGTTGTACTTCCGTGCGTGCGTCGCGTTTTTTATCGGATTTGGCAACTGTCGTGGTCACGACAGTTGTGGATTTGGCAACAGCCGATTTGACAAATAAACATCCAGAAATACAGCATATCAAGTCTAAATTTTATTTGTTAGCTTATGGTAAGTTAGGGAGTCAAGAAATGAGCTATCACTCAGATTTAGATCTTGTGTTTCTACACCATGTCGGGATTGATGAAGAAAAACATATTTTTAAATTGGCTCAAAAAATATTGTACATGTTGACTATAAGAACTCGTTCTGGCGTTCTTTATTCTGTTGATACGCGTTTGCGGCCCTCTGGTTCTTCTGGGCTTTTGGTGAGCAGTGTGGCTGCATTTATTGAATATCAATTTAAGCAAGCATGGACATGGGAGCATCAGGCTTTATTAAAGGCGCGTATTTTAATTGGAGACAGCGAAATCAAGCGACAATTTCTTGCACTTAAAAAAAGAGTGTTTACCCGCGAGGTCGATCCCTTTGGTCGATTTCAAGAAATACAAAATATGCGTTTGAGAATGCAACATCATCATCTTGAAGACCACACTACTTTTCGTTCTTCCATCGAAGTTGAAGAAAGACAAAGAGACATTAAATATGCTCCTGGTGGACTCTTGGATTTGGAGTTTTTGACGCAGTATCTTGTATTGACCACGCCGCATCCGATTTGGTGTCGGGTAACCAACACTGGGCGACAAATTGGACACTTGCAGCAATTGGGTCGACTTACATCATCAGAGTGTCACAGGCTTCAAAGAGCTTACGTGGCGTTTCACCAAGCTCTTCACGAACTGGCCTTGCTGGGGAAGCCCGTGTCACTTTCGTGCCATGTTGATGTGGGTGCAATCTACGCGATTAAAACACCTTCCAAGTCATAATCATCGCTGTCTGTAATTTTGACCTCGATTTTCATTCCTGGTTTAGCGCCTTCTTTATAAGGGAGGCGAACAATACCGTCGATTTCGGGTGCATCTCCTTTCGTTCGACCGATCATGCCTTCTTCCGCGACCAGATCCAATAGCACCGTTTGTTCTGTTCCCACTTTTTTTCTAAGGGCTGCACGACTGATGCGGGCTTGCGTTTGCATAAAACGATCGTATCGCTCTTGTTTTATTTCTTCGGATACTGGAGATGCGAGGTTATTGGCTTCGGCTCCTGTGACAGGTGAGTATTGAAAACATCCGACACGATCGAGTTTTGCCTCCTCAAGGAAAGCCAGTAACTCTTCAAACTCAGCCTCTGTTTCACCAGGAAATCCAACAATGAACGTTGAACGTAGTGTGATTTCTGGGCATATCTTTCGCCAATTTTGGATTCGTTGTAAGGTATTTTCACGATTGGCAGGTCGTTTCATTGCCTTTAAAACGCGAGGATTGGCATGTTGAAGTGGAATATCTAAATAGGGAAGTATCAGGCCTTTCTCCATTAAAGGGATCACATCGTCGACATGTGGGTAAGGATAGACGTAGTGTAGACGAATCCAAATACCAAGCTCGCCTAAAGCTTCGCATAGATCATAGAATTGTGTTTTATAGGTTTTATCTTGATAAGTGACGGGCGCAAAACGCGTGTCAACGCCGTATGCGCTGGTGTCTTGTGAGATAACAAGTAATTCTTCCACCCCGGCTCGTTTTAGATGAGATGCTTCTGTTAAAAGTTGTGCCATGTTATAACTTTTGAGCTTTCCTCGCATGGTGGGGATGATGCAAAAAGTACATTTTTGATTGCACCCTTCTGAAATTTTGAGATAAGCATAATGCTTTGGCGTGAGTTTAACTCCTGCTGGTGGGATCAGAGTTGTGAACGGATCTTTAGGAGGAGGAAGGTGCTGGTGTACGGCTCGGACAACCTCCTCATAGGCGTGTGCGCCGCTAATATGCAAAACATCAGGGCAAACTTCACGAATTAAATCGGCTTTAGAGCCTAAACATCCTGTGACGATGACTCGACCATTTTCTTGCATGGCTTCACGAATCGTTGTTAATGACTCTTCAATTGCTGCGTCAATAAAGCCACAGGTATTGATAACCACCACACCGGCATCTTGATAAGTTGAAACAAGCTCATAACCTTGGGCGCGCAATTGCGTGATAATCCGTTCTGAGTCAACCAATGCTTTGGGACAACCTAAGCTTACAAAACCAACACGATGATTCATTTGAGTGATCTGATATTGATAAAAAATGGTACATTATACCGTAGATTGTAAAATCGGTCTATCACGTATGATGCGTAGAGTGAGATAGAGGGACATATGTCATGACTCATTTCTTGGCAATATAAAAATAATCTGATAATGTTCAAGTAAATCATGGATGTTTTTCGAGGAAACGATGGAGCGTGAAGATAAATTTTTTCTGTTGAGTTTGTTATCGCTTGCGGTCAGTCTATTTTTATTTCCATTGGCGATTTATTTATTGCCTCAAGTATGGTTGGGTTGGATTTATCACACTCCTGATTTTGTTCTTTCGTTCTCTGACTATATTCAAACAGTTTTAGGTGTAACTCAAGAAGATGCTCAGTGGATGTTTGTCTACCTCTTATTAGGTCTTGGTTGTGCATTTGCTTGTGTGGCTTATTTTGCTGCTCGACAAGTTCGTATCGGCCATAAAAAACCTTTGCCTCATGAACGTGTCAATGTCGCCAAATTACGTTTAAAGCAGGCGAAGGAAAATCGACGAGAGGTTGTTTTTTTATTGCTCAAGCTGGTTATAATTATTGGATTGATTGTGACGATTTCACAAATTATACAGTGGGCAATGACAATTTTGGTTTGAGGAGAATACTCATGTTTTTTTGGACGCGTTTTAAAATAAATCGACTAATGAAGAAGCTCCTTCACATGCAGCGCAATCGAATGCACTCTCCTTCTGGAGACGATATGCTTAAAAAAGAGATTGAGGGATATCGTTTGTTAGCGAGTATGTACGAGAAACTTGAGGGTAAAAAGAAATTTCCTTTTGCTAAAGAAGCAAAATTAGCGGCTTATCGGTCTGCCGCAATGATTGATGATGTGGATTCTCAATTTATATTGGGAAAAATATGCTTAGAAGAAGCCAAAACTCGACAAGAGTGGGAGCAGGGGCTTTTTGCCAGTCAACAGAATGCGCGCATCATGGAAGAGCGTTTTGAAGAAGCACTTAGTTTTCTCAAAGCAGCTGAAAAAAATCAACATGTTGGAGCGAAGCGTCTCAGAGGTTTGTGTTATATCCATGGTTGGGGCGTAGAAGCAGATCAAAAACTTGGTTTTGAGATGATTGTTGAAAGTATCCAACAAGAAAATAGTTGGGATAAAGTGCCACAGATATTTTCGGAGCTTGGGTTGAATAAACCGGAGTTTTTCTCGCAATTAACACAAATGAAGCAACGCTCTGAAACACATTCGATTTGATTTTGCTGTGATTCATGCTATCTATTAACTAAGGTATATGGCTGTTTAATGGAGTCATCATGAACGGCAGGATATTTGCTGAACGTTTAAACCAAAGCCTAGATGAGATAGGCGTGCCCACGCTTGTGAGTGAGCGCATTGATATTTTCGCCAAATTGCTTGATATTCCAAAATTTAAAGCAGAGGCGATTTTAAACGGGAGATTGGTTGTTTCTCCCGATATTTTAGAAAAAATTGCTCAAGAATTGGAAGTGTCAAGCGACTGGCTATTAGGGGAGCAAGACGAACTCTAGCCGTCTATCCTTGAAATCTTTTGTGTTTTCCTGAACGCGCATTCTTTTCAATGTACTGAATAATTTTGTGGGCAATATTCGTTTGAGTGGCTTTTTCTATTCCTTCTAGTCCAGGAGATGAATTGATTTCCAAAACCAGAGGGCCATTGTTTGAGCGAATAAGGTCGACTCCGGCAACTTTTAGTCCCATTGCTTTCGCTGAGGCAACGGCCAAAGCTCGCTCATGGGGCGTCAGTTTGACTTTCATCGCTTTTCCGCCCTGGTGCACATTCGCTCTAAATTCTCCTTCTTTTGCGACACGTTTAATTGATGCCACAACTTTATCTCCAATAACCAAGCAACGAATATCAGTGCCATGCGATTCTTTGATGAATTCTTGTACCAAAATATTGGCGTGCATTTCTTTAAATGCATTGATGATGCTAACTGCTGATTGATGGCTATCGGCTAAAACAACGCCTTTACCCTGTGTTCCTTCAAGTAATTTGATCACAAGAGGCGCGCCACCTACCATGCGAATTAGATCTTCTGTATCGTCGGGCGATTGCGCAAAGCTTGTCATCGGCATCGGCACACCTTTACGTGCCAATATCTGCAATGAGCGGAACTTGTCACGAGAGCGTGATATGGCAATGGATTCGTTGAGCGTATAGATTCCAATGGTTTCAAAGTGTCTTAGGACTGCTGTACCGTAGAACGTATTTGATGCGCCAATGCGAGGAATAACCGCATCAAAATGAGGGAGTTGCTCTCCACCACGATAATGTATGCTTGGGTTAGAGGCCGATACATTCATATAACAGAACAGGGGGTTTATCATAAACATCTCGTGTCCTGCTTCAACGCCGGCTTCAAAAAGACGTTTATGTGAGTAAAGTTCTGCGTTTGTGGCAAGAATGGCAATTTTCATACAGCTATGTTCCTATTGGATAAGTAAACGATAATCTTCGACGAGCTCATCTGCATGATGAGGAGGCGTTGAAAAAGCGACCAGTTGGTCTTGAGGATTGAAAAATAAAAATGCACCAGTATGCTCGATATCGTCTCTATTTTCCCCTGATGCAGTACTTCTTTTGACGGTTGTATAAGCGATACCTAATGTTTGTGTTAATTTTTTTAAAGCCGCGGGATTTGTGGTTCTTGCTCCAAAAAAAGCGGGATGAAATGTTTTCACATATTGTTGAAGTCTTTTTTGTGAGTCTCGTGCAGGATCCACCGTAATCATTACGATTAGAGGCTTGGGCTCAATCTTTTCCTTTTCAAGATGACGGTACATTTTTGCCAGTTCGCCCATTGCGGTTGGGCACATGTAACCGCAATGAGTGAATCCGAAGAAAAGGATGCTCCAATGTCCTTTTAGGCTATTTTGATCAAAGGGTTGATTGTCAATGCCTGTCAAAGAAAAATGAGGCATATCTCGTGGTTTATCCAGTAATGTGCCATGAAATGTTTGATTGGATGGGTGGTTTTTATGTAGGTGAAGAAAAGCAAAAACCATTATGAAAAATAAGGCAGATATAGCACCTAAAACAAGATAAGATTTTTTTACCATACAACCCCCTGAAGATGATGATCGATGAGCAAGGCCACAAATAACAACATCAAATATGTGATGGAGTAACGAAACGTTTGCATTGCGATGCGTGCTTTTTGATGGTGATACAGCTTCAGTGCCCAATGCATAAAACGAGCATTGAGTACGCATGCACAAATAAGATAAAGAACTCCAGACATGCCAATCAGGTAGGGTAAGAGTGTGACAATACTCAGTAAAATGGTGTACAACACAATATTGAGCTTGGTATAAGGGACTCCATGAGTCACTGGAAGCATTGGAATTTCTGCTGTTTCATATTCATTCAGCCGATAAATTGCCAGTGCCCAAAAATGAGGCGGCGTCCAAACAAAAATAATGAGCACGAGCAACAGCGCTTGTGGATCGAGATGATTGGTCACCGCGGTCCAACCCAGTAATGGAGGCGCTGCTCCGGCAAGTCCTCCAATGACGATATTTTGTGGGGTGGCTCGTTTTAAAAATCCTGTATATAAACCTGCGTAGCCGATCAGTGTTACAAAAGTCAGACCGGCTGTCAGTGGATTGATATACGATGTAAGAATATATAATCCTAGAGAGCCGATAAAAATAGCAAAAAGACATGCTTTTCTAACGCTAATTCGACCATGAGCAACAGGTCTTCTTTGAGTGCGAGCCATTAAGGCATCAATTTGTTTATCAACGGTGTGGTTTATGGCTGCAGCACTTGACGCGCATAATCCTATTCCAGCCAATGTAAACACCAGCTCAGAAAAATGCACTGTTGCGGGTGCAAGATACATTCCAACTAAAACGGTTAGCAGCATCAAAAGAACTACGCGTGGCTTGCAGAGCGTGATGTAGTCTTGCCAAGTGCTCATAGTCTGCATTTAAGATGCTCTCCCTGTCAGATATCGTACGCTCAACATGCTTGCAAAGAGCGATGCTGCAACACCGTTGTGGAGAACCGCTGTGCTCAATGGCAGCAGGTATACGACATTTAAGATCCCAAGCGTGATTTGTACTAGAAGTAGAATGAAAGTTAAAAAGATAAATCGACGCAACAGCGTTTGTTCTGTGCGAGTGTGTCGATACAGTTGAAACAGCAGTACGGAAAGGTATGTCAACACGACCAGCGCACCGACTCGATGTATAAAGTGGATTGTGACTCGAGCACGGTTATCAAGCAGACCGCCTTGGTGATTTTGTCCAAAAGACGAAATCCATTGAAATGCATGATGAAAGTCAAGATCAACCAACCATGTGCCATTGCAGGTCGGAAAACCAACGCAGGCAAGGGCTGAGTAGTTTGCACTGACCCAGCCTCCAAGTGCAATTTGTATAAAAACCAGGATAACACCCAACGTAACAGCCCATGAAGGATAATTTACTTTTTGTGGTGAGAGAGAAGAAGTTTGCCATCTAAAGTAAACAAGACTGCCAAAAATTAACATTCCACCCAACAAATGCCCCATGACAACAACAGGTAATAATTTGAGTGTGACAGTCCACATACCTAAAGCGGCTTGGAAAACAACGAGAGCCATTAAAATATAAGGCAATTTAGAGTGAATTTGAGTATGGCGATGCGCTAAAAAACCTAGTAAAAAAATCAACAGCCCTAGGGTTCCCGCAAAGTAGCGATGAATCATCTCTGTCCATGCTTTTGTCGCTTCCAGTGGTTCTGTAAGAGGCCCTTTTTCAGAGACGATTAATTTTCCATAGCATCCGGGCCAATCTGGGCAACCTAAGCCTGCATCAGTGAGTCTGGTATAGGCGCCTAATAAAATGACACCAAATGCCAAAAAAAGAGCGAAAATAGTTAATTTCTTGATCGACGCGTGATTCATGAAATGTTTTTCCCGTCAGTGGTGATTAAAAGGTGCTTTAAATCTTGATAAATATCTTTTGGGGTTGATTTTGTATATTTTAATATTAAATGTTGCTGTGGTGTGGCAATAAAGACCGCGTTTCCATGTGGGAGTAAAATCGCGGTATTCGGGTTATCTTGGCTGAGCTTTATCCAATGAATTTGTGCTTTCTGCATGAAGTCGATTTGTGTCTCTTCAAGTGCAGAAGCGGACTCGAGGGTGACGAGGGACAAGTCTACATTGTAGTAACGTCTGCCGAGTGCTAATCTCAGTTGTGTGAGTTGACGAAGGCGATTAAAACAGGCTTCATCACACTTTGTCGAGACAAATAAAAACAAGTGCCATTTGGCCTCAGGAAACAATGAAAGTTGTTGAGAGGGTTGAATCAATGTTCCTTTGTTTACCGTTTGTTGGGCTCGCCAATTAGGATGCTGATAAAAAAGATAGGCACTAATGCTGGGAGCAATAAAAATAAATGCCAGAATAAGTAAAATAAGTTTATTTTTTTTCATATTTGATATTGTGTATAAGGTAAAGAGCCAAAACAATTATGGCAAAACAAAACCACTGAATTGCATAAGCAATGTGGCGTTGCCAGGGCATGTTGTTGATAATCCAATGGCGAACAAATCCTTCTTTTTGTTGTTCGTCCAGGCGAATGATAAACGGATAGAGCGGTTTTTGCAAAAAATGACTCAATAAATCTAGATTGATTGTCTGGGATATTATCATTTTGTTTGATTTGCTCTCTATTTCGTCACCCAATACCCATTGTTTGCTAGAGGGGTAATACGCGTGACCAATGATGCTTGTCTGTGTCATTGGTGGGTGTAGTTGATTGACTTGGTCACGCGCAACCCATCCTCTGTCAACCAAAATAATTTTATTATTTTCCAGTAGAAATGGCGTCAGCACATGGAAGCCAATTTGATGTTGCTCATGCTGATTGTCGAGTAGGATGATTTCTTCTCCGTAATGTCCCTTGAGCTTTAGGCGTTCGTAAGGATTGGGATTGGCATGAAATGGTCGCGGTGCTTTGTGTTGCTCTAAATTCGCTTGTGCTTGGCGATGTCTTTTTTCATCTGCACGCATCAACTGCCAAATGCCCAGAGTAAAAAAGAGTATTGTCCCAAGTAGTGCTGCGAGTGTAATATGCAGTTTCGGCTTGAAAGTGATGCGTGAACAAAAAGAATAATCTTTCATGTCAAATCCAATGTTTGGTTTAAAAACAGGAGTATAGCAAATGCTCATGAAATTATTGATTGTTGCCGTAATGTTAGTGATTTTAGGTGTTCTTGTCAGTAGTCTTGTCTTTCTGGTAAAAGACGAGGGGAAAACCGAACGAACGGTTAAGGCTTTGACTTGGCGCATTGTATTGTCAATTTGTCTTTTTATCTTTTTGTTTATTGCATTTTATTTTCATTGGATTGAGCCACATGGGGTCGTTTAGAATATGAGACGTTTTTATTTTAAAGTCTTGGGATTGGTTTTTTGTTTTTATGCTCATTTTTGTTTTGCCGACACAATCGAGCGTTTTATGAATATCGCAGAAAACATTCCTAAAATGGAAATGAAGGCTGACGAGGATGCTCAAGTTTGGGTGCGTTCGGCCAGAAATATTCTGAATCTGACATGTGAATCCATTGCCGAGACTTTGATTGCAGCAAATAAGTCTGCGACAGAACAGGGGCATCCACTTTTTTGTTTAAATGCGGATGGACAAAACTTACAGCCCGCTTCTTTGAACACCCTAATCCAAAAGACTTATCGTGAAATGCTGACTCCAAAAGATGTCAAAGATAATTTAACTGTTTCTGAAGTGGCTTTAATGGGACTGATGCAAACCTATCCTTGTGGCACAAGCCGGGCTGCTGTGAGCGCACCTTCTCCTCTGACAAATGCATTTTCCTCATTTGGTCAGATGAAGCATGTGTCTGAATCTTCTCCTTAAGAACATAGATTAAGGTTTCCTTAAGCTTTTATCTGTACAATAAAAGCTCATTTTTTCTTGAGCTTTGAGTTTTTCTTTATGAAAATAAAACCTTTAGATTGGTCTAAGTTTCAGCTGTCCGAGCTTTTAACCGCCAATTCCGAGCATGCTCATGATGTTTTCCGGGGTTCTTTGGATGTTCAGAGCTCTTCGCCCTGGTATGGAAAAAAATGGTATGCTAAAGCAATGCACAATCATCAAGTGGCTTGTTTTAATTTACTCGCTTCAGAAATTTATCGGTTGATCTGCTCTTCGTTTCAACCCCATTCTTTAATTGCAAAGACTGATGACAACGAATGGTTTTATTTATCGGAAGATTTGGGAGAAGATTATTGCTCTTCCGAAAGACTAAATTTGAGAAATCGTGAGCTTGGGCTTGCAAGTGTGTTGTTGGTCGCTTTATGGCTCCATGAGGTGGATTTAAAATGTGATAATCTTTTGATTCATCGAGAAACTTTAGCTGTTGCAAAGATTGATCCTGAATTTTCATTTTATAGTTTATTTAAAACGCAACACCAACATGAAATTACGGCTCGAATGGTGCGTTTTTTGCCTGTCCCTCATGGTTATCCTGTACATAATTGGCTTCGTTATGTTGTCAACAACACGGAGTTTAAATTAAGGCATTTAAGTCCTTTAGGCGATGTTCCCGATGTTTTTATATCAGATAAATATCGAGCATTGCTCAAAATGGTCTTGCTTCCGAATATTTTTATTGAGCTGTTATGTAAAAATATTTTGTTTAAGGTGCAGCAAGATCATTTTTATGAATTTTTAATCAAACGAATTTCTGAAATTAAGCGTGTTGCGATGAGCGATTCTGATTTTTTGGCGTATGCCAGCACAAAAGAGGCGGCACAACAAGCGGATGATTTTATTCAAAAGCTGTTGTCGTTTGAAGTTCAACAGTTGTGTATTTCAAGTACACATAAAGCGTTAGTGGAAGCTGAATATAAAAAGAATCGAGAGGAGCTTGCTCGAATCTCCTCTCCTTCTATGGAAAAAGAGAATACTTTTGTCTCACTTTCCATGTTTTCTTCAAGTGCGTCATGCGTTCCTAACTCAAAAGAGATGGATGCAAAATTAGAGCATCGAATCGGTTTTTAGCTTGCTTGAAACTCTTCAAATGCTTGTAAGACCTCTGCGGCATACATCAATGAGGGGCCACCACCCATATAAATTGCCATGCCAAGGGTTTCGAGGAGCTCTTGACGAGTTGTGTTGAGTTTAACTAATGTTTGAGAGTGAAACCCGATACAGCCTGGACAATGATTGGCAACGGCCAAGGCGATTGCGATCAATTCTTTCGTTTTTTTATCTAGAACACCATCTTTAGTTGCGGCTTGAGCCAGTGCAGAAAAACCGGACATGACGTCGGGAATTTCTTTGCGCAATTTCGCAACTTGAGCGCTGATATCTTGTGTTTTTTGGCTGAATTTTTCTGTCATGATCATTTATCTCCCACGATGTGTGCGATAGCCTCGACAAACGTTTGATTTGCATTCAGACAAGGGACTGTTTCAAGCACTTGTCCTGTCAAATCTTGCCATTGTTTTTTTGCTTGGATCGCAATTTCTTCTAGTGTTTCTAAACAGTCTGAAACAAAAGAAGGGCAGACTACAACGAGATTTTTTATACCACGCTGAGCTAAGTCTTGCAACATTTCGTCTGTATATGGCTTGATCCAAGGTGTCTTCCCTAGTCGAGATTGAAATGCGGTGGCATGATTTTTTTCGGGTAGAGCAAGTTTTCTGACTAAAAGTCGTGTTGTTTCAAAACATTGTGCTCGATAGCAAGAGGTATCTTGAGTGCTCGGGCAGGCTGTTTCGCAGTGCCGACACTCAGGCATGCGCAAATGATTTTGAGGAACGCCATGATAGCTGAAGAGAACAAAACTATCTTGTTTGATATAAGGTTCAACACTCTGTGAAACGGCATCAATAAAACTAGGATGTTTGTAAAAGTCTCGGATAACCTGAAGATTGGGAATCACATCCCACTTTTGAATCTCGTGAAGAGCTGCCTCAATTGCAGAGCCAGAAGAGGATGATGCGTATTGTGGATAAAGAGGAAGAATAGTAATGCTGTCGCATCTTTTGAGTTTGTCTAATGCATCTGAAATAGAGGGGGCTCCATAACGCATTGCAATGGCGACAAGATGAGACTCTTTGAGTTTTTCTTGTAGTGCGTGATGCAACGCAAGACTATGTTGCATGAGCGGTGAACCTTCTTTTGTCCAAATTTTCCCATAAGTATGTAGCAAGCGTTTGGGTCTAAAAGGAAGAATAACGCCGTTTACCAGCATATAACGTAAAAAAGCAGGTAGTGTGATGACTCTTTTATCTAATAAAAATGGACGTAAATATTGTCGGATGGCTTTGGTTGTCAGCGCACTGGGTGTGCCGAGATTAATGAGTAACAAGCCTTTTTTTGTCATTTATGGTCTCAGATATAAAAAGAATGGAGCAGTATATTGCTCCATTCTTTTTACAGAGTCAAAGCGACTATTGGCTGACGCTTTGAATATTTCCCCACGTCTTAACGCTGGCATTGCGTTTGACATCTTCAGGCAATGCGTTTAGAGCTTGTTGAGCCGCTTCATAAGTGGGGTAACTACCGTAGACACCTTTGTAGTATTGTTTACCATCGCGTTGATATTTCACTTCAGCAGAAGGCTCATTGCGAGGTGCTTTTTGTAAAGAGCTGGCTACATCAGCGGGTTTCTCGCTATTTGAAATCTCAATGGTATAGCCTTGTGGGTTTTGTTTGCTGACCCAGCCTCTGTCGCGTTGTTTAAAAGGAAGAGGAGCCGGAGCCGTTGCTGCAGAAGGATCGAGCGTACCATCAGGAAGCATGGGTTTTTGGCTAGAAATACTATTTGGATCAGGAGCATATGCGCCGCCATTGTCATAGCCATCAGGATACAGTTGAATGGCTGAATCTCTATTTTTAGCCGCTTTCGACATATGAGAGGTATCTTTATGCGAGAGATTTTGACATGCAGATAAACTAATAGCACAAAGTGCGATGGTGATATTTTTCATGTTCATGATCGTTGCCCTTATTCTGATTAGTATTGAGGCTTGATGTGTTTAGCACACATTAATGTAACCTAATTCATTGGTATTATCTGCAGAATTTGAATAAACTTTAGGATTATTTTAAAAAAAAGTGAACGTTATGTGGACTCAACGCCGTTCTGGTCAAACGCATCAACGAGGACAATCTGATCATCGAGATGCCTATGAAAGAGATCGAACACGGGTTATTCATTGCCCCGCATTTCGACGACTTCAGCGAAAAACACAGATTTTGGGCGTGCATGAAAGTGATTTTCATCGTACTCGTCTGACCCATTCTTTGGAAGTTGCCTCTATTGGAATTAGTATTGTTCGAGGGCTGTTACATCATTCTAGCTATGAGCATTTCGCTGGATTGTTGCCTCATGATGATTTAATGCACACGATTTGTTTGCTACATGACATTGGCCATCCTCCTTTTGGGCATGGTGGTGAAGTCGCTTTAAACTACATGATGCGATTGCATGGTGGTTTTGAGGGAAATGGGCAGACATTGCGTCTTTTAACAAGTGTAGAGGATAGTTATGGTCCTTATGGCCTTGATTTGACGCGTCGCTCATTACTCGGTATTTTGAAATATCCAGTCCCGCGATCACAAGTGATTGCGCAGATTCAACTTGAACCGGCACCTGCAACAAAAACCCTGCGTGTCAATGATTGGTTGCCGCCTAAGGCTTATTTCGATGCAGAGTCAGAGGAGGTCTCTTGGTTATTTGAGCCTTTTTCAGATTCAGATCGCCTACTTTTCCAATCATTATCTCAAAAACCTTCTCATCAACAGCATGGGAAAGCTGCTTTTCATGGTTTTGATTGTTCAATTATGGACATTGCTGATGATATTGCGTACGGGGTACATGACTTGGAGGATGCGATTCATTTGCGACTGATCACTCGAGAGCAATTAGACACTCCAATCTTAAGAGAGCTCATTCAAGCCTCTTCTATTCGCAGCACAAATCTGATTGATGATCTTTTCAGTGGATGCCTGTCTGATAGAAAAGCGGCAATCGGTGAAATGGTGAATTATTTTATTACTTCCGTCGATATTCAAGAAACCCATCCTGATTTTGAAAATCCAATTTTAAAATTTAATGCGCAATTGACTCCACCGGCAAGAGCATGGTTGGATTATTTAACGACATGCATCTATCGCACCGTCATTGACTCGCAAGAGGCAAGGGCGTTTGAGTATGGTGGTCAAATGGTAATCCTACGATTGTTTGAGGCGATTTCAGCTAACCCGACAACACTGCTTGATGCTAAAAATCGTCTGTTGTTTCAACAGGCTAGAGATGAGGATGCTGGATTCAGAGTGGTGTGTGACTATATAGCCAATATGACCGACGAAAACGCGTATCGCTTTCATGAACGGCTTTTTGGGTTAAGTACAAGGACGATGTTTGAGCGATTTTAACTGAATATTAAATATTTGGGTTGAGGGAGTAGAATGCAAAACTTGGCTTTTTAAGCTGTCTCAAGCATAAATTTTTCTTAATTTGCTTGCTCGAGGGAAAGGCTTTTCCCATTTGCGTGTTCTATTTGAATAAAGGAAATTTTCATTTTATGATGAGTCTTTGACATTTACTCATCTTCATGGTGTCTGATGGAATTTGATAAAATAGATACAAGTACCCAATGTGCATTAGAGCTTTCTGAACAAATGCGCAAATCGTATAAATCTCCTGTATTAACGATACTTGATGTTTGGGATGTCAAAACAGGTGCTTCAAATGTGCCTGAAAACAGCAATGGGTTATTGTCTTGACTGGCCTACTTATCATTTCACCTCCTTAGACTAAAATAAAGAGACAAGGATGACTACTCAGATTAAATTGCGACAAAATGCATGCATGCTGATGGTGTTGATTAGCTTATTCCCGATGATGAGTTTTGCTCTGGTAAAACCCGTGATGACAACGGACTTATTACAACATCTTAAAAAAGGCGAGCCATGGGATAAGAGCGTATTGACGTCAACAAAAATGGTTATGTTTCAACAGGCAGTTAGTAGTGGTACGGATGCGACCAGTGTATCCAAGGTAACATTGGCTTATTTTACATCATCCAATTGCACTGGCTCTAAGGCAGGCTCAGGTTTTTATACAACCCCTGATGGCACATCATTTCCAATTAGTGTAGGTACCGCTTTTGGATTGGTTGCAGCATCAGCCTGGAATGTGGGTAGTACACAATTATCGATTGCAGACATGACCACTATTCAATCCATTGCTGTGACACTTAAAAGTACTAATAATAATACTCCACAGGCAAATTTTTCAGGTGTGAGTTTTGCTTGTGTGCCAGTCACGTGCAGTAGTGGCGAATGCATTTCAGGCAGCGGAACACAGAGTTTCCAGTTAAAAACTACGGCCGCTATTGGAGACCCCGCAGATGGTGGTATTATTGCTTGCATGAATGGTGGATTAAATAATTTAGTGGTACCAGCGACAGATAACAGCACGGGTATTGCATGGGGGGGGATACGGCACACAAGTCAACGCGACAAGTACGACTGATGGTGCTACGAACACGGCAACTATTGTGACAGCGCTTGGTTCTGGCAGCAGTTATGCAGCGAGAACTTGCAGTACGTATAGTGCAGCCGGCGGTTATACAAGTGGTTGGTTTTTGCCTGCAGGAAACAATGCAACTTCTACAGGGCAGCTTAATTGTCTCTACACTAATCGTGCCATCATTGGTGGGTTCGCCATCGCCGTCTATTGGAGTTCTACCGAAGCGAGTACTTTGGCTGCGCGGAACCAGGACTTCAGCAACGGCAGCCAGGGCAGCCCTAGCAAACTCAATAGTCTCAGGGTTCGTTGTTCTCGGGCTTTTACCCCTTAGTTGGCAGCTCTCAATTTGATAACTTGGTCTTTAATACCTCTTAGTTTCAAGCATGGATTTTTTATCCTTGCTCGAGGAAAACGCATACAAGAGATGATAAGTTGAACATCGAAAAAAACGATTTTTAAGAATGGCGTCCCCAGGGGGATTCGAACCCCCGTT
>CAZELP010000025.1:0-25768 GCA_964513205.1 uncultured Legionella sp.
GGCACAGAATGGTTTATATTATGCGAATCGTCAGCAAGGGCTATTGGTTCGATTAACGGTACCGGCAAGCGATTTGGCTTTATTGGATGCCATGCCTCACAATTCAAGTTTTGAGTTGAGTGCTATTCCTGAACATACAGGGAATCTTATAGCAGTGCTAGAGCCTTACCATGTACTTGGAGCGTTAATGCCTGGCGTGTCTATGGAATATGTGGAAGGCGATGATGTGCATCGAATATTAACGAGCCATATTTTAAGCGAAAACCATGATGCTTTATTTCCGGTGCGCGCATTGGTGGAGTCAAGAATTGCGATTTCTCGAGAAGAAGAAAGAAGGCTGGAAAGTCATTCCTCATGGAGTCGGTCGTGGTTTGCGTCAAAACAGGCATATGAGAGTTTGATTTCTGATTCGAGTACTTTGCTGGGTCAGTTGTTACAGCTTTGTCGTCAGCTAAGCCTCAACAGTGTGACAGGTCTGGGCGATGAAACCAATGCTGGGGGTGGAGCCTATCCTGCCATCATTGCCTTTATGGCGTATTATCATCAGTTGACGCAGGAACAAAAAGACCGCATTCCTGTGGGAGTGAGGTCTGAAATTGATACGTTATTTGCTCTAACGACTGATGCGGAGCGAAATCGCGATGCGACAGAAAATTTAGAGACCTGCATTGCCACACGCAAGTCAAGTTTGATGAATGCGATGTCGGGGCATGATGCGCTTTTGGATGGAGTTTCAATCGGAGCCGATGTGAAGCACTCTCTTCTTCTGAAAGCCGAAGAGAATCTGCAAGCGGCAAAGAACGATTTGAACCGTGCATTGGATGAGGGGCGATACGAAGGTCAAGATGCGTTAGGTTTAAATCTTCGCTTGATGAAGACGCTGGGTGTTGTGTTATCGATGAACGCTCTGCGTGATTTGGATGTATTTAAGTCACTGATGCCAGAAGAAATACAAGAGATGTTGCAAGAGGAGTCATTGAGAAACAACGTCCGCTCTCAATTGCATACACTTGAGCATTTGGTTATTTTCGCACTGGAGATGCCTGTAGACAAATTAAGTGCTTGGTTTATTTCCATGGCGCCTGCACTTGGGGCTTTAATGCGACATCCTTGGGACTTCAGTGCGCTTTTAATCAGTCTTGATGTAGAGAAATGCCGTGTGATTTGTGAAGCGATGAAAGCGCGATTGGCTGAGTTGATAAGAACAGTCGATGATTTTAGACAGGTATTACGTCGTCTCAATCCGGCGCAATACACAGTTTTTTGTGAGGCGATTGGAGCTCGATTGTCTGAGTTGATCACATCAGCTAATGATTTTGGACGGGTATTGTCCTATCTCAGTCCGGAGCAGCGCACGGCGTTTTATGAGGTGATGAAAGCGCGATTGCCTGATTTGATCACATCAACCGATGATTTTAAACTCGTATTAGACCTTCTCAGTCCAGAGCAGCGCACAGCGGTTTGTGGGTTGATGAAAGCGCGATTGCATGAGTTGATCGCATCAGTTGATGACTTTGAATGGGTATTAGACCCTCTCAGTCCAGAGCAGCGCACAGCGGTTTGTGGGTTGATGAAAGCGCGATTGCATGAGTTGATCGCATCAGCTTATGACTTATGGGTATTACGCCATCTCAGTTTAGAGCAATGCGCAGCGGTTTGTGAAAGCATGAGCAGGCAACTGCCTGACATTATAAAATCTGATCAAGACTTGGCGTTGATATTAAATGGATTTCCAGATGAACAACGTACGTTTATTGGCAATATTCTACGTGGGATTTTGTCTAGACCTATAGATTATAAAGAGGAGGTCACAAGAATAAGGTCAGCCGGATCTGATGACCGTTCCCATGGCAGTAGCAATCGACCAGGATTTTGAGGTGGCTCATTTCTTTAAAGTCTTAATGTGATCATAAATTGTTTTTTTAGACTATAATTTGAATATGATTGGTTTCTCTATTTGGGGTTTTTGATGTTAAGACTGAATTATGAATTGTTGACGAGTGAGAGAATTGTCGATTTCTGTGCGAGAAACATGGAGTTGTTGAGTAAGCCCCAGTTAGAGGGCTCGAGGGTTCCGTCTGAGCTGCGCAAACTCAAAGAAAAATTAAAGCTAACATTTTTTAGAGATGAAATAGAAAAAAAAGACGCGTTAGAAAATAAAAAAAAGGGCATATCTGATGCGGAAATACTCGAAATTCTTGATACAGATTCTCGGTTTTCTCCAGATTATTTAAAATTACAAGCGGTACTTCGATTATTATTTTCGACAGAAGAGCGAGACGTTAATGTAGATTTAATAAGGCGTTTAATCTCAATTGAGGCGCATGACTGGCGTCCTTTTGCAAATGAATTTGATAAAAAAGATGGGCAATATTGCTATTTCGATTCTGTGAGCGAGTCTCAACGAGGCGATTTGAAACAGCTTTTTTATGATTTGTCAGTTTCTATTCATGCGCAAATTGTATGGAGTGAGTCAGAAAAAGAAAAGGCAGAAGAATTGGCATACGATTATGCGTATAAATGCATGGCGCTGTTGATGGTTCCAAATGAAAAGAGGTGTGACTTTAATGCGATCTCTAAAGAAATTGAGCAAATCTTAACAAAGACAGACACGGTGTTATCGCGTCCTTTCCATGATGCATTTTTGGTGAAACTCGATCCATTTCCAAATGGCAGAGAGATAGTGGATAAAGCCGGTTGGCATCGACTGATTTTGTCACAAGGAGTAAAGGCATTTCACTATTGGCTGGTGGCGCCTCGTCTTGAGAAAAGAAAAGAAAAGAAAAGCGGACAAAGAGCAGCTCCTATTAGTTTAAAAGAGGCTTCTGTTTTAGAGAGTGAATGTTTTTATGAACGATCTCTTGAAGATTTAAATTTTTCATCCATTTGTCATCGATACAAGGTTTCGGAAGCTCGATTTGATGCCGCTTTAGATTATATTGGGACGAAATGGCCAAAAAAAGAAAATGACTTTTTACCGGACATCGTGGCCGAAGTTCAGCATGGTGGAAGTGATTATTTTTGGGTGAAGATGCCTTTTTATGATAAGCGTGCTTTAATTCTAGGTGATATCACCGATTGTTGTCAGTCTATTTTGGGAAATGCGGAGCAAGCGGTCAAAGACTCGGTGAGTTTGTCGTATAATGGTGTTTATGTTTTACTCAAAAAGACGAGTTTAAAGGCTGAAAATCCACCTTTTTTCAACGAAAACGGAATAAATGACCAAGATTATAAAATCATAAGTCAGTCTTATGCATGGTTGAGTTTGACTGGAGATTTGTGTTTAGATTCAATTGAGTTGCTTTCCAATGAAATTTCTGAAGATGCGTTGCACGCAATCGTGATTCAATTTTCAAGAAAAGCAGTCAATGCTGGTTTAGGAATTGCTTGTGTCACGCTTGGTGTAGGGGGGAAAACACCTCCTATTTTTACTAGAGATTTTGTTATCCCACAACAAATGCGAGAGGGTATTGCGTATGGTGATGCCAATAAGCAATACTTTCTTGATTTTGGAATATCTTCGTTAAACAAAGCAGTAAAAGGCGATTTAAGGAAGGTTTTTTATGATATCCCCGAGTATCTATTCGAATATTTTTGTTCACATATCGAATTTGATAAGACAGGAAATTTCTTACAAATTGTAAAACAATTATCCGAAAAAGAGGTACTCAGCTCACTCAAGATAAGCAAGCAAAAACGAGCCGAAATAATGCTTACGTTGATTAAACTTCACACTCTTGGTTTTTTGCAAGATCTAAAGCACGCAGAACAGCACATACGTGAGTATGCTCTGTTTCCGCAAAAAGAATATTTCGATATCTTAAGAGCTTTTCATAACAATCCAGAACTTCAAAATAAGGTAAAAATCGAATCAATTTTAACTTTTAAAAATCCTCTTATGTGTTTTGAACTTTTGTGTCGTATTCAAGATATGGGGTTATTAGAGGAGCGTTTTCTTGCCTTATTTTGGAAATCTAAAACACCAGGAGATTTTGTTATGGCTTTGGATATGCTTTCAAAAACTAAATTGCTAGAGAAGCCATGGAGTATGTCTGTTCTGGAAAATCCTTCAGGTCATATCATATCAACCATGTTGAATGATCTTAAAAAAGTCGATTTGTTGACCGAAGAAAATGTAGAAAAAATATTAAACTTAAAAAAAACGATGGGAATAAAAGGCGCATTTCAGTGTTTGTGTGAAGCTAACATGCTGACGCAGAGAAATGTTTCTTTGTTGTTAGCGCCAAGCCACAGTGACCTTGTTTCCTCTACATTTGGGCGTTTTTTAGGTAATCTTCGTCATTTCAAAATTTTGTATGGCGATTTTGCTCAATCAAATTTTGAGTTGTGCCTTTGTCGAAGTGATACAGAACAATTGGATTCCGTGTTGTGTTTCTTATATGAGAACACTTCTATATTAGCTGATGAGGCTTTACTTCAGAAAAATTTTGAGTCTTTAATGCGTGTTCCTGATCCAAAGGAATTTTTGCGAAAAATTAGATCATTAGGTGCTCAGTGTACGCAAGAAGTTTTCGATAATTTAGTGAGCGCTAGCTTGTTGGCGCAGAGCCAAAATCAAAGTACATTGTTCGCTGCGCCAAAACAAGAAGAATCCACTCCGTCAGCAGAAAAGACACAACACGGATTAAAAGGCTGAATGACTCAATAAACTTGTAAAAAACAAGCTTATTGAGTGGGGAAGCAGGGGCAATGGTTATATTTTTTTTGAGTTGTGTGGAGGGGCAAGCTCATATGCTTCTTCAATTAAAGCATGACCAAGGCTCTTACACTCATAAGGGGATAGTCTAAGCTGAATATAAGCCCCATTTTTATGATGGTTTAATTGATCCAGTACTTTTTCAAATTCTTGTACGGTTTCTACGCGCGCCGTATACCAGTCTTTACATTGCAATACTTTCGGAATCGATGTGTATTCAAGTTCAACAATTTCATTGTATCGCATGCGCTCAGTATGGATGACGTATTCTGCGCCGTAAACTTGGTTATCTAGTACAAAGATGATGGGTTTTGCTCCGTATCTCCCCATGCCAATTAATTCTAAGAGCGTCATTTGATGCGCACCGTCGCCTGTAATTAAAATCATTCTACGCTTTGTGTCTGCAAGGCATGCGCCAAATGTAGCAGGAGTAGCCCAGCCAATGGAGCCCCATAAAAATTGCCCTTCGAAGCTGACTTTTTCGGGTAGTTTCATCATAGAGGCTTTCATGATAGAGGAGCCACTTTCAGCAAATAAAATATCGTCTTTCTTTAAAAACGATTCTATGCGTGAAAGGACGCTGGGCAGGTTTAGCTTGTCTTTTCCTTTGCCTACTTTTTTTAGCGGTTGTTGTGCTTTGGGCTCAACCCATTTTGTTGCAGACTTCAATTTTTTCTTAAGTCCTAGAATAACATCCTTGATGTATAGATTGGTGAAGACATTGTCTCTAATTTGTACTTGGTTGGAGCGAATGATAATGTGCGATTTTTTTTGCAACTGCGCACTAAAAAATCCAGAGCTAAATTGTTCTAGAATGATCCCACCTAAATCTAAGACAAAATCTGAGTTTTGAACCATTTTATCCAGGGAGGCAGGACTTGAGAATTTTCCCGCATAAATTCCGGCAAAATTCGGAAGACTTTCATCCAAAACGCCTTTGTCATTCGGCATGACGGTATAAGGTATTTTGAGATGTTGAATGAGTTTTTTGGTTTCATTTTCTAGTTTAAAGCGTTTGATATTGCTACTTAAAATGGCAATGGGAGACTTTGATTGTTTCCATAATTCTGCAATGGCCTCAATTGCATAGGCCAATTCTTTTTTATCACTGTGATATTGAGGAAATTTAAATCGAGGAGGCCTTCCAATAATCGGCATGTTTCCGGCATCCGATGGAACAGAAATGAAGACAGGTCTAGACTCTCTGAATGCGATTGTGATCAATCTTTCCAATTCCTGTATGACATTTTCAGGCCTCATTACAGCCGAAGCACAACAAGCCATTTCTACAATTTGATTGAGTCGCTGATAATCTCCATCACCTGTCGTATGATGTGTGATAAAACGCTTTGTTGTCAGACGTTCGCTGGGGGAGCCTGCGACTAAAAAAACAGGAAGTCGGTGGGCATAACTGCCCATTAAGCCATTTAAGGCACTTAAACATCCCACGCCATAAGTGACCGTTAATAACGCAGCCCCTTTTACTCTCGCATATCCATCTGCGGCATAAGCTGCATTGAGCTCATTGGTACAAAGGACCCAATCGATTTGTTTGTTTTTTTCAATGGCATCATCAATCGGAAAAGAAAAATCGCCCGGGATTCCGAAAGCGCTGTCTATTCCCAAAGAGGCTAATCTTTTGATGATGTATTCGGCAACAGTCAGTGATTTCATAGTGTGCTCCGTTGTGATTTTTGTACTGTATTTAAAATACAGTATAGATGTAATTTTGAGAGTAGATGGTGAAAAAAAGAGTAAGATATTGATTAAAAAAAAGGTATGCGATAGATTGAATTTTATTTATCACTTTCTTCAGGCATCATGATGAATCGTTCAGTTACTGTAGTCGCTGGTTTTGCAATGGTTTTAATGCTGGGGTATTTGCTCATCATTGGTCGTGGTGTTTTGGTTCCGATTGTGCTCTCTATTTTTATTTGGAATATCTTAAATAGTATTCAAAATCTGGTCAGACGTTTGCCCAGAATTGGAAGGCATTTACCTAAATGGTTGTCGATGGCTTTGTCATGGGGAATGGTGTTTGGTTTTATTATGGTTGTTGTCAATATTCTTGAAAATAATCTCAATGAGGTGATGGAAGCTTCCTCGCGTTATCATGCAAATGTAAAACATTTAATGAGCCGTTTTGACCAGCAAATTTTGATGAAAATTGCCAATGGGATTGAATCTTTTTTAAAAGAGTTAGATGTTCAAGGCGTTTTAATGCATTTTTATAGTGTCGTCAGCTCTTTGGCAAGCTCCGCTGTATTGATTGCTTTGTACGTGGCTTTCTTATTTATCGAACAAGATGTTTTTCCTAAGAAAATAGCAAATTTATTCCCGAAGCAAGCCAGTCGAATGTGGGTAAACGATGTGCTTGAGCGGATTACCCATGATGTACAAACTTATCTTGGATTAAAAACAATTCTAAGTTTAATGACCTCTTTTTTGAGTTGGCTTATCATGCGATATGTTGGGCTAGATTTTGCTGAATTTTGGGCTTTACTCATCTTCTTTTTAAATTATATTCCCAATATTGGCGCGATTATTGCGACGGCATTTCCTGTATTGCTTGGTTTTATTCAATTCTCGACACCATGGCTCTCTGTCATTATGATGTCGGGTCTGGTTGCTGTTCAGTTTGTCATGGGCAATATCATTGAGCCGCGTTTTATGGGGCGGTCGTTAAATTTGAGTCCACTGGTGATTTTAATTGCTTTGGCAATATGGGGTGCTGTCTGGGGTGTGCTGGGGATGTTTTTATCTGTGCCAATTACCGTCATGATGATGATTATATTTTCTCAGTTTCCCACGACACGCCCTTTGGCTATTCTGTTGTCACAAAGCGGCTCAATCCAAGCCAATCGTGACTCAGGTTTAGAGGTCACAGATGCTTGAGGTCGATGACAAATCGATAGCGCACATCTCCTTTTAAAATACGTTCATATGCTGCGTTGATTTGAGAAGGGGGGATCAACTCTATATCAGCACTTATGTTTTTTTCACTACAAAAATTTAGCATTTCTTGCGTCTCTTTTATTCCGCCAATCAATGAGCCGGTCAAGATTTTTTGCGAAACGAGGCTAAATGCGTTGACCATTTGCGGAGTCGGTGAGAGACCAACCATGCACAATGCTTTTTTTCGCTTTAAAAGACCCAGATAAAGATCAATGTCATGCGGCGCGGAAACGGTGTCTAATATAAAATCAAAAGAATTCTGATGTGCATTGAGGGCGTTTTTTTCAGAAGTGACAATGACTTCATTGGCTCCCAGGGCTTTTGCGTCTGATATTTTTTG
The DNA here is from genome assembly GCA_964513205.1 of uncultured Legionella sp. Classification (GTDB taxonomy): domain Bacteria; phylum Pseudomonadota; class Gammaproteobacteria; order Legionellales; family Legionellaceae; genus JAGVJT01. The sequence goes on from CAZELP010000025.1 coordinate 8,013, forward strand.
AGGTGATGTCGTCAACACAACCACATGAGCGCCTAATGCATGCGCAATTTTGACCGCCATATGCCCAAGACCGCCTAATCCTATCACACCGACTTTGTCTTTGGGTTGAATGTGCCAATATTTTAAGGGCGAGTAAGTGGTAATTCCGGCACACAGTAGAGGAGCTGCTCTTGCTTTATCAAGGTTGTGAGGAATCGAAAGCACAAAGTTTTCGTTTACCACAATATTGTTCGCATAACCGCCTTGAGTGATGGTGCCGTCAACATCAACTGAGTTATACGTATAAATGGTACTTTTCTGACAATGTTGTTGTTGATGCTCAGTGCATTCTTTGCATTGCCCACAAGCGTTGACCATACATCCTACGCCGACGGTATCGCCGACATGATAACGTGACACTTTTGAGCCTATGGCCTCGACAGTTCCAATGATTTCATGTCCAGGTACAAGTGGATAATGCGCGCCTTGCCACTCATTGCGAACGCTGTGAATGTCTGAATGACAAATTCCACAATATTCGATTCGAATAAAAACATCATGCTCTTTCAGTTCTCGTCTGCTAAACGCATAAGGCTTCAATGGCGTATTGCAACTAAATCCTGCATAACCTTTTGAGTGAATCATAAAACTCCATGAAAAATATAAGCATTACTGGAACGAAAAGATTAAACCAAGTGCGACTTTCCTTGATTCGTTAAGTAAAATATTAAAGGTACGGCAGGCAGAGCCAATTGACATACACTCAAGCCCAATTCGTTTTTTTGTCAACTCCTGGCGCAGCGATGGATCAACTGCGAGGAGTGTGTCACTGCCAATTAAAATGATCTCAGGCGCCAATGCAAGGAGTGGCTCAAAATCTTTATGTGTCAATTTTGCGTGCTGCTCTATCGACCAAGAAGTGAGTAGTGTAGCTGCACTTACAATGAGGTTTTCACTATAGACGTGTTGCTTGATCTGAACCCCGTTGGCGCTGTATGCTTCGATGGTATGATGTTCGTGTTTTTCTCGCTGAATGTCCATGATAATGTTGACAATCTTGTGTGAGTAGAGATGTCATCATATCATGAACTGCGCTATACTGACCATTAGATAAAATAGAAGAAAGGACCCATGTGTTTAAATCAAAATTAGAGGCGATTGTTCATGCTTCGTTGGCCAATCGAACCGAGATAGAAGGGCCGGTTGCAGCGCATCAGAGCTACTGTGAGCTTTTAAAACGATTTGGATATTTACATGATTACCCTGTTGCAGACTTCTTAAAACGTTATTACGGTCTTAATGGGCATTGGCATATTGTTTCTCCTATTCATTGGGAAGCCACACACAACGATGCCACAATTCGTTATGCGGACGGTTTACTCGAGATTTCTGATGAAGAATCGAAACGACTATTCAATGAATTTTCTGCTTTCGCCGCTCAAGATAATCTGCGTTTGTTTTATCATGATGCAGTGACATGGCTGATGGAAACCCCTAAACCGATTGCAAAAACTAAGGCCGTTCATGAGTTAATCGATGTTTCTTTAGGCCACGCATTAGAGGATCTTGAGGCCACACCATATTGGCTCCGTTTTTTAACAGAGAGTCAGATGTTTTTTTCAAGTTTTAACAGTATTGTCAATGGCATTTGGATCTGGGGGGGGACGAGCGAAATGGAGTTGAGAAAACGCTCCAATCGTCCTCTTGTTGTGTGTGGCGATGAGCATTGGCTGGGTGTGGTGAGTGCTTTATCTAGTCGAGCCAGTTGTTTTAATGAGAAGCATCGCATTCTCTCAAATACAGTGTATTTTGTGCCGAATGCACATTGGCTTAAAGTCAGTAATTTAGAGGCTTACTTTTCTCATGTAACGGTGCGTTGGTATTGGCAAAATGGAGTTTATAAGTCCAGACCAGACAATTGGTTTTATCGATTATTTCGTTGAGAGTCGTTTATGTTGATTCGACGTCGTCCTGTATTTCAAATATCAGAAGCATTATCCAGTTTACCTCATGTGATGCAGCGCATCTATGCCACACGAGGGGTGACCTCTTTAACTGCCATAGACAAATCTCTGAAGGCGTTGTTGCCCTTCGATTCAATGATGGGCATTGATGCTGCCGCAAAACGTCTGAGTCGAGCACTTTTTTCGCAAGAGTCAATTCTGGTGATTGGCGATTTTGATGCCGATGGGGCGACTTCTACTGCTGTGGCTGTTTCTGCTCTAAAGGCCTTTGGCGCCGAAAAAGTTGATTTTTTAGTGCCTAATCGTTTCGAATTTGGATACGGCTTAACACCGGCGATTGTTGATTTGGCTTCTTCTTTAAAGCCAAATCTCATTGTCACAGTTGACAATGGGATCACGAGTTTTGATGGGGTTTTACGTGCAAAAACGCTGGGTATTGATGTGTTGATTACCGATCATCATCTTGGATTGTCTGAGCAACCACAAGCGGTTGCGATTGTGAATCCAAATCAACCGGGATGTGCCTTCCCAAGTAAATCAATTGCAGGTGTTGGTGTTATTTTTTACGTGATGTTGGCGTTGCGGCGTCAATTAAAAGCAGATGGTTGGTTTAGTGGCGAGCGTCTTGAACCCAATATGGCACAATTTCTTGACTTGGTTGCGCTGGGAACGGTTGCCGACGTCGTGGGGCTTGATTCTAATAATCGAGTTTTGGTCAGTCAAGGTTTGAGTCGGATGCGCCAAAAAATGACTCGTCCTGGGATAGAGGCCTTGATTAAAGTGTCGGGTCGGCATCAAGATCGTTTAAGAGAGTCTGATTTGGGATTTGCAATTGCGCCAAGATTAAATGCCGCCGGTCGTTTGGATGACATGTCGATCGGTATCGCTTGCCTGTTATCAAGAGACTCGCTCGAAGCAGAAGCTCTTGCAACGCGTTTAGATGCATTAAATAGCGAGCGTCGTAAAATTGAGGCTGAAATGAAAGAGCAGGCTTTAAAAGCGCTTGAAGAAACGGCTTTGAGTGATTTGACTGAGCCTGTATTGCCTTTAGGGCTTTGTTTGACACATGAAAGCTGGCATCAAGGTGTGATTGGTGTGTTGGCTGGACGCTTGAAAGAACGTTATCATCGGCCAACCATTATTTTTGCTCCGATTAATGAGCATGAAATGAAAGGGTCGGCGCGCTCGATACCAGGCCTTAATATCCGAGATATTTTAGCGTCGGTTGATGCCAACTTTCCTGGATTGTTGTTAAAGTTTGGTGGTCATGCAATGGCCGCGGGATTGAGTATACATCCGAGCTCTTTTGAAACATTCAGGACAGCATTCTTGACTGAGATTGCAAAGCACATTGATGAGTCCGCTTGTCAAAACGAATTATGGAGTGATGGTCCTTTATCGCCCGATGAACTGACGGTTTCTTTTGCTTTACAGCTTGAAGACGCGGGTCCGTGGGGATCTCAATTTCCGGAACCTGCTTTTGATAATCGATTTGAAATCTTAGATCAGCGTATTGTTGGGCAGCGTCATCTCAAGCTTTCGTTGCGTCATGAGGAGGGTGATGGCTGTATTGATGCCATTTTATTTAATGCTGATTTGTCAGTTTGGCCCAATCATCGAGCACGTTATGTCGATGCTTTATATACGATTGAAATCAACACATTTAGAAATCGCAGACAATTGCAGTTGAATGTGCTTGCTTTATCAGAAAGACAAGAAGCACATTCTAAAGTTGAAATGATGATTGATTAGTCTATTTTTCTCTGTTTCTCATATTCTTCAATTTCTTCTTCCTCATTCGGAACCGGAAAAATATTTCGAAAAATACTCCAAAGCAACATTCCACCGTCAAATGCATAAGGATGAATTCCATCCATGGATTGACGAGGGGTGGTGCGTGTGATGTGCGTGGTGTGAATCGGTTCTTTTTCGATGACGTCGATATTATGGTTGGGGGACGGAGACGGGGGCGGGGTATGTGGAATGGGTGCAGGGGTCATGACGCGGCCTTTTTCTAGCGCCTGTATGATATAGGGCTGTAGAATCTCATCCACAAGTGCTTCTATTTCTGAATGGGATGTATCTTTCTTAATTTTAAATGGATTTAAGATGGAGCGCTCAATTTCACTCTCTATCAGAGAGCAGGCGTTACAAAGGCCCTGAAGACAATATACTTTTGATTGATACTGTATTTCAATTTGACTGTCTTCTCCAATTTCAAAGAAGAGTCGTTGGATGCAAGAAAAGAAATCGACTAACCCTTTTTGAGGGATATCCAATGGCGCCCCAAGGTCGGTTAAAATATGGAAAAAGTAACTTAAAAGCGTTTTCTGATCGGACACATGCTGATTGACGATCTTTTCTAGTGATTCTAGAGATGCTTGGTCTTCAGTTTTTTTGGAAGATGAGCTTGATGTGTGTGTATTTTGTATTATGTCGATTAAAGCTTTTTGAAGCTGTTTTAACTTTTCCATCGTGTTTCATCCAAAATGAATTTTTTTTACTATAGATAAACTCAAATTCATACGCAAGTATTTCACAGATAAGGTTTTCAATTCTTGTAAGTTACGTTAATATCTCATGCTGGAACACAAAGATGGTATCGAGATCTAAAATCTCGACTAAGTTTGCATACAAGATAGAGGCATGTAATTAAAAATGAGTATTGTGAAAGTTCGAAATATATTTCTTATTGGTCCGATGGGTGCTGGAAAAAGTACGATTGGACGAGCGCTTGCAAAAGAAATTAAATTAGAATTTTTTGACTCTGACGAAGTAATTGAGCAGCGCGCTGGTGCCGATATTGCTTGGATATTTGATGTAGAAGGCGAAGACGGATTCCGAAAAAGAGAGCAAAAAGTTATTGATGAGTTAACGCAACGCACCAATATTGTGTTGGCAACTGGGGGTGGCGTTGTCATGACTCCAGAGAACAGAAACGCTTTGGCTGCGCGTGGTACAGTTATTTATCTTAAAACATCTCTTCAGCAACAGTACGAGCGTACGAAGCGGGATACGAAGCGTCCTCTGTTACAAACAGATGATCTTGAAAATCGTTTAATCTCATTGAGAGATGAGCGAGAGCCTTTCTATGAAGAATTGGCTGACGTGAGCTTCGAAACAGATAAACTGACAGTTAAAGCGGTTGCAAACAATATTGTCAAATATTTATATGGTGAAAGTTAACAGCCCAGCCTTAATTGACTTGCAGTCCGGCTTAAATTTTTACGCGATTGAGTAAGATCGGCATTTCTCACCTCATCAAGATAGCGGACTGCCGCCAAATCATTCAGAACCTCCTGCGCCGTGGGCGCATGGAATATCTGTTCGACCCACCGCGCGTCACCACGTATTAATGCAAAACTGAAACCGAGCCCTAAGGAAGATGAAGTCAGAGGAAACCAAGGTTTAATAGTAAGAATTCTGGGCAGAGCCTTCTCAGTAAAAAAAGGCAAAGGGTAAAACGACCGGTCTGGTCTATAATACTCCAGGACAACATGTGCAGGAGCATGGCGCTGTGCAATACCTACCTTCATCCAAGCTTCTCTTCTCTGGCGAACAGTCCATTCATCAAAATGAGTCACATAACTATCCAATGCGGTAATCAATGAATGGAAATCAAACTGTAGTTTTTCGCTGAGAGCTGTTGCAGACGATGAAGAAAAGAAAGAAAAAAAATCTTTGGGGCAAAGTATTTTTTTAAGTGCTTCGTATTCTATTGCTGTAAACGATATCGTTTTATAGTTCTCAGCAGTCGCCTGTTGTATTTTTTCGCTGCGTTTCCCCACCATCGATTGTAATTGACGAAATTCATCAGCAGTAAAATTTTTCAAAACAAAACTCATGTCATAGTGTGCGTTTTGATAAGAGATCCCCTGTTGTTGATAGGCCAGTCCTACCTGTTCCATCACCTCAATTCTTTTTAGCATGAATGCTTTCGTTTTATCATTCATATGACGTTCTAACATACGCATCATATGTTTATCTTTAGCCCAATAAGCATATTCATAGGCAGTGCAATGAAACGTGCGTCCCGAGTAATCGGTGAATTTACCGGATGTTCTAAGGAGATCTTGTTTGTATTTTGATGAGGTTAAAAGTGCATGTACTTCATCTTGTTTGCCCTTTGCCACATCATTCCAAAACTGCCGAGTTTTTTTAAATGCGGGTAAAGCACGACAGGCTTTCACAACTTCTTTGGGAAGTTTTTCCAATTGTGCATCGTCTATACCTATGAGCGTAACAAGGTTGATCTTAATGCGAATAGGGCGTTCATCCTGAGGAGTGATGATAGCGCGATGCAGTCGTGCTTCATGACGAATCTCAGCCAAATAATCTTGGTTTTGAGGTGTAGTGGGAATGATATTCGCAGCATCCGTACAAATTAACCCTTTGTGGGTGATAAAAATATCATGCTCACCCTGCGCTTCAGTGTCCAAGAACATGAAATCATCCATGTGTGGATTTTCTTTCGTAGCGGTCACCGTACGGTAGGTGGTTTCAAACTTTTGGACAATCACCTTTTTATCTTCTGAATTTAATTTACGAGATAATCTAAATTCATTTTGATGGCGATTAAAAAAAGCAAAAATCAAGGCTTCTACCTTTTCACCACGACCGAGTGCGACTGCTACAACGTCAACGAGCTCTTGGCTTAAAGCAGGTGAATCATCTAAAATTAGGCCAAAATTTTGATCACTAATCCCTTTAGACCGACAGTAAACATTTAAAACGCCTAAGTAAAACTGCGTTAAAATCGATAATCGCTCAGCTTTTTCAGATGGAATGGATGAGCTTTCAAAATAAAAAGGGGAGCCTTCTAGCGTACTTTGTAAGTTCGGTGCGCAAATCCCTAATAGTGCTTCGATGTACTCATGAGGTGTTGTGTGTGCATCAAATCCCATCAGTCCATCCACATAAGTTTTATCGACTATTTGCTCTTGGCGATTCGCATCGGTTCTTTTTTTAAAAAAACCATGGGGTACGCCATATTGAGTTGCCAATACCTGTTGAATGATTTTAAAAGAAGCATTCGATGGTAAAGCCTTTAATACTTTCTGAATAAGTGCTGCTCGAGGGTCTGGTTTACCCAAGACAATGTGTGGAAAGACCTCGTGCATTTTGTTATACAGAGAGGATAAAGGCGTACCTCGATAGTCATTCTCTCGATTAATCGTAAACACTGAGTTCACCACACGAGACCAAGAATCTTGCTCACTAGGTCTTAACTGGATACTGTATAAATTGGAAGGCTTGAGTAAAAAACTATTCACAATCGTTTTATAACTATCTTCCATGCCAACCACTGCTTCAAGGTACAGATTGATTTGAGCGAGTCGTTCTTTCTTTACGCGGTAATGCGCGTCACTTTCTTCTAGTAACGATAGATGGAATTCAAGCGTGCTTTTATACGACTCCAATTCATTGAAAGCACCACCTTCAAAAAATGCCTTCAACTCTACACCTGATTTGCAGGTGTTATCCGTGCTCACCTCCATACCGGCAATAAACGGCACGAGTAGATGAACACGATTGGTTTTGGGATTAATGTAAATGTAACGAAAGCGGCTTGATTCATTCAAAGAGATTAACATAGTAAGGTCATTCATTCAGTATAGCTCTCGTAATCTCCAAGCCCTGAGAGTGAGCGACAGAGCTTGGAAAAAGAGTGAATATAGTGTGTGGCGGTAACTCATCAGATAATCAGAATATAAAGCGCTCCAGGACCTCTTAATACTTGAACTAGAAGTTGTTTTTTAACTTTTCTTGCAATCGCTTGTAAGTCATTTGTTGTTTTAACAGGTGAGTTATTTGCGCTGATAATCACATCGCCAGGTCTTATGCCCGCGCGCCATCCGGCGCTATTTTCAGAGGCTGCAACCACTTGAACGCCCTCAACTCGACCATGTAGTGGTGAGTCTTGTGTAAAAGTTTGTAGTGCTAGACCGTATAAAAATGGGTTGGAAGACTGAAGATGCTGTTCATGTTTCTTAAGATCAGTGACTAAAGTGCTCAGTGTCATTGAGCGTCCATTTCTTGATACAACGATCGTGGCTTTGCTACCTGCCCGCAATAGACTAATTGTTGTTTTAACCTGTGTTGCTTGCGTGATTTTTGTATCATTGATTTGTGTGATGATATCACCAGGTTTTAAGCCTGCCTCTTCAGCAGGAGAGCCTTGATTGACTTGAGCAATCAAAGCACCTTGAAAGTTTTGTGGATAACCCATTGCTTGTGCAAGCTCCGGTGTTAAGTGCTGCACAAAAATTCCCATCAAACCTCGATGAACAGAGCCAAACTTTATAATTTGTTGCGCAACATCGTATGCCATATTAATTGGAATAGCAAAACCAATACCGACGTTTCCACCATAAAGAGAGATGATTGCGGTATTGATGCCGATGAGTTCACCTTTGACATTGATAAGGGCACCACCAGAATTTCCAGGATTAATTGCGGCATCGGTTTGAATGAAATTTTCGATTCCTTCGATATTGAGGTCACTGCGTTTCATGGCGCTGACAATCCCGAATGTCGCAGACTGACTGTTTCCAAAACTATTTAGACCGAATGGGTTTCCAATCGCGACCACAAAGTCACCCACTTCAATTTTATCAGAATCTCCCATTGGAAGTGTGTTGAGTTGATCGGCGTCAATCTTGAGGACTGCAATATCGGTCTCGCTGTCTGAACCCAGCACTTTTGCTTTGAGTCGGCGGCCATCAAAAAGTGTGATGGTGATGAGTGAGGCATTTCGAATCACGTGATCATTGGTTAAGATAAAACCGTTTTTGGGATCGATGATAACGCCAGAGCCAATGCTTTGAAACTTTTTCGGTTTTTCAGGAATGATTTGTGGGCTTGGATTTTTCTCGTTGTCATCCTCATCCATCATCATTCCAGCAGGGATAATGCCTTGTACGGCAACATTTACGATTGCTGGCATTACATTTTTAAGCACAGGAGCCAGTGTAGGGAGTGTCTGTCCTGAATTGGGTTGCGCACAAAAAGCAGGGTAAATAATGGAAGTAGAAAAAATTAAAATCGCTAATTTGGCAAGAAAATGTCTCATAGTGTCTCTCGAAACCAGATGAATGTACCCATTCTACCTGTTTGTGGTGATCTTCGGTAGGAATAACAACGATTTTTTTCTTCAAAACTGCAAATGTTTGATGGATAAACGGCATTGACACCATGTGCTTTTAAAATTCGCTCAGCCATTAACGGCAGGTTCGCTTGTCGATTTTGGAATGTATCTGCAAGGTCAGGATATTGGGTGATAAATTGTGTTTTTATTTCAAGACTTGTTTCATAACAGTTTTGGCATATTGCCGGACCAATCCATGCCATACATTGATGTGGTGGTGTTTGCATTTTTTGAAGTGTGTTTTGAATAATGCCGTTATAAAGTCCTCTCCATCCCGCATGTATGGCGGCAATTTCACCTCCATTGATATCGCATAACACAATTGGAAGGCAGTCCGCTGTTAGGATGACAAGAGGTGTTGTCTTCAGCCTTGTGATGCTCGCATCCGCTTCTGGTCCATCCCCATTTTCAACTACACTGACATTTGTGCTATGTGTTTGATTAAGCCAATGAGGTTCATGAGAAAATCCGAGCATGGACTTTAATTGAGCTCGATTGGCATAAACATTATTCGCTTCGTCTTCGACATGTAACGCTAGATTGTTGCTTGCATAGAATCCTTTGCTAAATCCGTTTACAGAGGTTGAGGTTCCCGCTCCAATTGAGCTTGGTGCAGGCCAATTTGCTTCTATGAAGTTAAGACTCATTGATTCTCTCTAATAGTTTTTGAAAATCATCGGGCAAAGGCGCTTCTAGTGCAACACGTTCATTTGTTTTCGGGTGATCAAACGAGAGAGCGTAAGCGTGAAGTGCTTGTCGCTTAAAATCAAGTTTTGTACTGAGGGCGCGTGCGCGTTCGCCATAAAGCGCATCACCAATAATGGGGTGTTTGATGTATGCCATGTGAACACGAATTTGGTGAGTGCGTCCTGTTTCGAGTTTGACATCTAGAAGTGTCGTCTGTTTAAACTGTTGTTTGACCGTGTACCGAGTAATGGCTTGTCGCTCGTATTGCCCAACAGCCATTTTAAGGCGATTTTTCGGATCGCGGCCGTATCCAGTTTGAATTTCAGAGCCGACAATGACATGTCCCAAAACAAGGGCAAGATAACGTCGTTCAATGGTTCTATTTTGCATTTGACGCGTGAGTGCTGTATAGGCGCATTCATTTTTTGCGACCAAGAGTAATCCGGTTGTATCTTTATCAAGACGATGAATAATGCCAGCACGAGGTAGTCTTGTGAGTGACTCATGATGGTAGAAGAGCCCTTGGACTAATGTACCAACCGGGTTCCCTGCGCCAGGGTGAACAACAAGACCTGCTGGTTTATTAACCACCAAACAGTCTTCATCTTCGTACACGATATCAAGAGGGATTTCTTCTGCTGTTAGAGTAGTGTCGTGAGTCGATGATGTCTCAAAATCACAACAGATAATCTCTCCACCCAGTACTTTGTGTTTGGGTTCCGGATAAGCGCCATTGACAGAAATTTTGTGTGCTTTCAGTAAAGTGGTGAGCTGGGCTCTGGAATAACTAGGAAAGAGTAGGGCTAGCGCTTTATCTACGCGAACCCCATGATAACTTTCGGGAACAATGATTTTTTCCAAGATGAGTTCACCCTAAGCATCAACAAGACGACCACGAAGGGAGTTTGGTAGTGCTTCCGTGATATGAATATTGACAAATTGACCTTGTAATCCTTCTGGTCCGTCAAAGTTAACAACACGGTTACATTCGGTCCGACCAGCCCACTGTGCTTCGTCTTTCTTGGATGGTCCTGTAACAAGAATGCGCTGAGTGGTTCCAATCATCGCTTGGCTATAGCGAGAGGCTTGTAAAAGTAGGCGGTCTTGTAGCACTTTAAGCCGCTGTTTTTTTACTTCCATTGGCGTATCGTCTGCAAGATTCGCTGCAGGTGTGCCCGGTCTTGGGCTATAGATAAAGCTAAATGAAATGTCGAATCCCATTTCATGAACTAAATTCATGGTGTCTTCGAAGTCTTTATCTGTTTCACCTGGAAATCCGACAATAATATCTGTTGAAAGTCGGATGTCGGGTCGGACTTTTTTAAGTTTTCTAATTTTTGATTTGTATTCAAGCGCTGTGTAACCACGTTTCATCAAACCTAAAATACGATCTGAGCCACTTTGTACCGGAAGATGAAGATGATTGGCAAGTTCGGGAACTTCTCGATAGGCTTCGATTAAATTATCAGAAAACGCGATTGGATGAGAGGTTGTGAAGCGTATTCGGTCGATGCCATCGATGGCTGCGATATAGTGAATCAACAATGCAAGATCAGCAATTTCACCGCTATTCATCTTGCCGCGATAATCATTCACATTTTGCCCTAAGAGGTTAATTTCTCTCACGCCTTGTTCGGCCAATTGGTAACATTCGGTCAAAACGTCATCAAATGGGCGACTGATTTCTTCTCCTCGTGTATAAGGAACAACGCAATAACTACAATATTTGCTACAGCCTTCCATAATTGAGACAAACGCAATGGGGCCTTCTGCGCGTGGGGCTGGGAGATGATCGAACTTTTCAATTTCAGGAAAACTAATGTCCACGACTGATTTTTTGCTAGAAAGTCGTTCATTGAGCATTTCAGGGAGACGGTGTAGTGTTTGGGGGCCAAATACCAAGTCAACAAACGGCGCTCTTTTTAGAAGACTGTCTCCTTCTTGAGATGCAACGCATCCGCCAACTCCAATAATGACATTGGGATTTTCTTTTTTGTACTGACGCCATTGTCCAAGTTGAGAAAATACTTTTTCTTGTGCTTTTTCACGAATGGAACAAGTATTCAATAAAATAACATCTGCTTCTTCTACGTCAGCAGTTTGCTCAAATCCATGTGACTCTCGTAATACATCTGCCATTTTTGATGAATCATATTCATTCATTTGGCAGCCATTGGTTTTAATATACAGTTTTTTAGTCATTTGTTTCACAACCAGAAAAAGTTCGATCCTGTTGGATTTCTTTGAGAACTGTATTGCAAAAGCGATTTTCTATCGATGCAATATTGAAAACAAGTTTTCAAGAAGCCTATTACCAGGTCGAGAGTGGTCCAAAATGCACGGATTTTACCAGAATAATTTGATTTTGTCGCGAACTTATTTTTTCCTGATGTACAGCGTTTGATGTCTATAGTGAAAGTTTAAATATTTGCCAATATTCACTGTATAAGCGTAACGTTGTTTCGCCGAGATCTTTTTGAATAAATGCTCGTTTTAAGATTTTTTCGCTGGGATAAAGTGTTGCATCAGTTTGGATTTCGGGTGAGAGGAGTTTTTTTCCCTCTTCATTCGTGATGGCATGACCTTCCATGCTTCCTATCATGGCGGCACTTTGGGGCTCTAAGAGAAAATTGATAAATGCGTGTGCTTCTTCTTGATGTGGTGCGTTTTTCGGAATGGCAAGACAATCAATCCAAATGACAAATCCTTCGTCTGGATAGATAAATTCGATGTTTGGATTTTCTTTGCGTGCTTTATATACATCACCATTCCAGGCGCTGCCAATAATTGCATCTCCGTCAATAAGCATGGCTTGAATGCCCTCGCTTGCAAAAAATTTAACATTGGGGGCGAGATTGAGTAATGTGTGAAATGCTTTTTTCAGATGTTGAGGATTAGTGTCATTGGGCTGATAATTTGAGCGGATCATTGCAATTGCAAAAATATCGCGCATGTCATCAAGCAGCATGAGTGAATTTTTCCAACGCGTTTTCCACAAGTCTTTCCAAGTGCGTGGCGGTATTTTAATGCGTGCTCGATTGTAAAAAATTCCGGTGGCTCCCCAAGTAAGAGGGACGCTATATTGATTTCCGTGATCATAATCATTTTTTTGAAATGATGGGCTTAAGTTTTTTAAGTTGGGAAGACGTGCGTGATCAAGCGGTGTCAGTAATTTTAAATGCCGCATTCTATCCACATAGTAAGCTGATGGTAAAATGATGTCATAAATCGCATTTTTGTTGGCTCTAATCTTTGCCAACATCGTTTCGTTGCTGTCGTAAGTTGAAAAGTTAACATGAATGTGCGTTTGTGCTTCAAATGCTTTGATCAGAGGCTTGGGGATTTCTCCTCCCCACACATAGACGTTGAGCGATTTTGCATGGGAAACGGTAGCTAAGACTGTAAAAAGAAGTGCGAAAATACGCTTCATCTGGTCTCCCGTGAAAAATGATGCGCAATCATAATCAGCAATATGGATAAAATGAGTGTAATGCTACAAAGTGCATTGAGCTCAGGTGTAACGCCGGCTCGAACAAGTGAATAAATCGTCAGCGGCAAAATATTAAAATCAGGTCCAGCCACGAAATAGCTGATGATTACATCGTCAAACGAAAGCGTAAAGCCGAGCAAAAATGCACTTAATAGTGCAGGCCACAATAGAGGAAATATCACTTTGCGAACGGCTTCTCCATGAGTAGCTCCTAGATCAAGCGCGCTGAAATAAATGTTCACATCAAGATGGTGTATGCGTGCGTTCAATGTGATGATAGCAAAAGGGATGCAAAATGTGATATGTGCAATCAGCAGACTCCAAAAGCCAAGCGAAAGTCCAACATAGTTGAAAAAAACCAGCAATGCGACGCCCAAAACAAGATCGGGCAATACAATTAACAGCAGCAGCAATGTATCCAGTGCTCGTTTTTTTAAATTGTGATGAATAAAAAAATGAATTGATACGATAAAACTTAAGACACACGCAATAAAAGACGCACTTATTCCTAAAAAAAGTGATCGCAAAAACGACATCCACAATTCTTTGTCGTGCAGAAGCTCCTGATACCAATGCAGTGAAAAATGATGCCATCTTAGAGAAAATCGGGCGTCGTTAAACGAGTATAAAACCAAAATCCCAATTGGAAAGTACAGTAAAAAATAGATCAGTGTAAGATAGCTTTTTCTGAAGATAGACATGATCAAACAAACTCCGAAGAGCGTCGAAATAGCATGAACAAAGCAACTAAGATGACAGTCAAAAGAACACTAGTTGCAGAGCCTTGCGGCCAATTTTCTGCTACAAAAAATTGATTTTGAATTAAATTTCCTAGCAGTGTTGAGCGTGCACCACCTAGAATATTGGGAATATAGAAGAGGGTCATTGCAGGTAAGAAAACAAGCGTGGCTCCTGCAACAATTCCTTGTTTGGTGTTGGGTAAAAAGACGTGAAAAAACAGCCTTAGATGATTTGCGCCGAGATCTCTGCCTGCATCCAAAAGACGGAAATCAAATCGTTCCATTTGAGTGTAGAGCGGTAGTACCATAAAAGGAAACAACGTGTATACAAGACCAATGATGACGGCCGTGTTGCTATAGAGCAAAGACAATGGTGCTTCGATAAGGTGTTGATGTTGTAAAATTAGATTGAGAACGCCGTTGACTTTGAGAATGGCAATCAATGCGTATGTTCTCACAAGAGAGCTTGTCCAAAAAGGGATGATGATGAGCAGCAGCAGGCGTGATTGATATTTTGATTTGACCATAAAATAGCTCATGGGATAAGCAATTAACAGACATAAAATCGTTGTGATAAAGCCGATTTTTAAAGACTTTAAAAACACATTTAAAAACAAGGGAGAGAGGAGATTTTGATAATGTGTGAGTGTGAATGGCAGGGCTGCAAAATGTGTCGTAGTGCGTGACAAGAAGCTCGTGAGCACAATTAAAAAAATGGGCAGCAAGCCAAACAAAATCAGCCAAGTATAGACAAGAATCAGACGTTTGTTACGCATGATTTGGCTCACTCAATGGCAGTAAGACCTCCCAACCGGTAAACCATTGCACCCAAACCGGTTCGTTAATGGTGTACTCGAGTTTATCATCGTCTTCGTCAAAAAACTCAGAGGCGTTGATTAATTTTCCAGACGGTAGTTGCACCGTGACATCGACCGTTGATCCTTTATAAATGATATCAACGAGCTTTCCAGGAAGCATTCCAGTCGGATCTTCGACCTCATTGGTGCTCCACACACGGATATCTTCTGGTCGTACAACCAAATGAAGTGCTTGATTTAATGAGAAATTATTCTGATGACGACATTCAATCGAAATGTTTTCTATTTCCACAGTCAATGTTTCATTTTCACGTGTCTTCACCGCAACATCAAAAATATTGGCTTCACCAATAAACATGGCCACTGTCAAATTTTTAGGTGTTTCGTAGACTTCACGAGGAGTGCCAATTTGCTCAATTTTTCCTTGATGAAAAACGGCGATTCGATCCGACATTGATAGCGCTTCTTCTTGATCGTGCGTGACAAAAATAAATGTCATGTTTAATTTTTTCTGGAGTTGTTTCAACTCGTACTGCATGGATTTTCGAAGACGATAGTCAAGCGAACTTAAGGGTTCATCCAACAGTAAAACTTTTGGGCGATTAATAATGGCTCTGGCAATTGCAACGCGTTGTTGTTGTCCGCCGCTCAGTTGTTTGATAGAGCGTGTGCCGTAGGTTTCCAGTCGAACCAATTGCAATGCTTCCAATACACGAGTTTCAATTTCATTTTGAGCTATTTTTTGACAACGCAAAGCAAATGCGACATTTTCAAAGACAGACAGATGCGGAAAAAGTGCATAACTTTGAAAGATGGTATGTACATCGCGTTTTTGCGGAGGAAGATGCTGGATACTTTTTCCATCAAACAAGATATCGCCTGAATCAGGAGTGTCAAAGCCTGAAATGAGTCGAAGCAATGTGGTTTTTCCACAGCCAGAAGGACCAAGCAGCGTCAAAAACTCTCCAGGGTAAATGGCCAATGAAACTTCTTCGAGAATCACATGGACACCGTATGATTTTCGAATGCGATTCAGCTCAATTAAGGGTTTGATCATGGCGTGTTGATAAAAGTATGTGTAGAAAACAACCTACATAAGAGGTCGAATTTTACATGAGATAAAAGACGACATTATGAAACTTAAGATAGGTTTTGTCTAGGGTCTGTTCAAGGCTTATTGCATTGTATACAATTCAGTTCTTTGTATACAATTGAGTGTATTATGCCTATTTATGAATATCAATGTACAGCGTGTGGTGCTTTGTTTGAAGCCATTCAGAAAGTAACGGAATCACCTTTGACTCACTGTGAAGCCTGCGGTAAAGATTCTGCCAAGCGCTTGGTTTCTGCTCCTGGATTTCAGTTGAAAGGAACAGGCTGGTATGTCACTGACTTTAAAGACAAGCCAAAAGCGGGACAATCGACCACTCAATCGACATCTAAAACAGAGACATCTGCCGCAAAAAAGGACAGTGAATGAAACGAAAACCGCTAAGACAATATCTATTGGCAGGCCTTGTGGTTTGGTTACCTATCTTGGTCACGATAGGTGTCTTGCGTTTTATTGTGGAGTTGCTCGATCGTTCTATTGCTTTACTGCCGAAAGCTTATAATCCTGAGGTCTGGTTTGGATATCCTATACCTGGATTTGGGGTATTGCTTTCCTTTGTTATTTTATTGCTGACAGGCATTATTGCAACGAACTTTATTGGTCAGCGTCTTGTGCGGTGGAGTGAGTTGTTGCTGACAAGAATTCCGTTGGTTCGTTCCATTTACAACGCAACCAAGCAAGTGATACAGACCGTTTTATCCAGTGACAGCGACGCATTTCGAAAAGTACTTTTGATTGAGTATCCAAGACAAGGAATTTGGACACTGGCTTTTCAAACCAGTCAGGTATCCGCTCATCTTGCAAATTATGTCGGAAGAGAGATGGTGTCTGTTTTTGTACCAACAACACCCAATCCTACCAGTGGTTTTTTAATGATGCTTCCCAAAGATGAAATCATTGAAGTCGATATGTCTGTCGATGAGGCATTTAAATTAATTGTTTCTTTGGGCGTCGTTCAACAAACAACGCTACGCAACGAATGACTCGTCTTGCGCCACCTTCGTCTGAATCTGAGCTTATGGCACGTACTCAATCCCTTGTTGGATTGAGTATTGGTCAGATTGCCAATCAGCATCGTCAGTCTGTTCCTGTGGATTCTGTCGGCGGAAAGGGATTTTTAGGCATGTTGCTCGAGCTAGCACTGGGTACTTCTGCAAAAAATCAATCATTACCTGATTTTGTATCACTTGGGATTGAACTTAAAACTTTGCCTTTAGGGCGTCATTTACAACCTTCAGAGTCCACTTTTGTCACCAGTATTCCTTTGCGTGAAGTGCATCGACAGACATGGGAAACGTCGTCTTGTTACGCCAAATTAAAGCGGGTCCTTTGGATTCCACTTGAAGGCGATCCTTCTATTCCGCTTCAGCATCGTCGTATCGGGGAAGCTTTTTTATGGTCTCCTCATGATGAAGACTGGGAGATTTTAAAACAAGACTGGTCTTTGTTGGTGAACATGATTGTGCTTGGGCAGCTGGACAAAATTGATGCGCGCATTGGACGATATTTGCAAATACGCCCCAAGGCTGCAAATAACAAAGTACTTTGCCAAGCTTACGGTCCTGACGGTGCGCTTATTCAGACTTTGCCGAGAGGATTTTATTTAAGACGAGAATTTACAGCAAAAATTTTTTTATCCAGGTGATATTTTCTAAACAAAAAACTCGATCATTGACAATGAGAATCAAGATCTCGTAGTGTGTTCTTCAGGAGATGTTTTCATCAAAATGTTCGGAGGGATCCCTGATGTCAAAAAAAAGCCATTTATTTTCACTTGGATGTGTGCTTTCAGTTTCATCTTTCGCTGGGACAATGGGTGC
>CAZELP010000026.1:0-23867 GCA_964513205.1 uncultured Legionella sp.
TTATCTTATTTATTGATGAACTACACACCATGGTTGGAGCGGGTAAAGCCGAAGGCGCCATGGATGCAGGGAATATGCTAAAGCCATCCTTAGCGCGTGGAGAATTGCATTGTATTGGAGCCACAACGCTTGATGAATACCGGCAATATATTGAAAAAGATGCAGCTCTCGAGAGACGATTTCAAAAAGTATTGGTGGATGAACCCTCTGTGGAGGATACCATCGCCATTCTACGCGGACTTAAAGAACGCTACGAAGTGCACCATGGTGTTGAAATCACCGATCCTGCTATTGTCGCTGCGGCCACACTTTCTCATCGTTATATTACAGATAGACAGCTACCTGATAAAGCCATCGATCTGATTGACGAAGCGGCCAGCCAAATTCGAATGGAAATCGACTCAAAACCAGAAAGCTTAGATAAACTAGAGCGCCGTCTCATCCAACTCAAAATAGAACATGAAGCACTCAAAAAAGAAGACGATGCAGCCTCCAAAAAACGTCTTGAAGATTTACAAAAAAATATCTCTGAACTTGAAAAAAATTATGCTGATCTCGAGGAAATATGGAAAAGTGAAAAAGCTTTATTACAGGGTGCGGCCAGTATCAAAGAGTCGTTGGAAAAAGCACGGTTAGAATTAGAGTCAGCAAGACGAGCCGGAGATCTTGCTCGAATGTCAGAATTACAATATGGGAAAATTCCAGCTCTAGAAAAACAGCTTGTTGATGCTTCAAATATTGAGGACAAAGAGACCAAGCTCGTGCGGAACAAAGTAACAGATGAAGAGATTGCAGAAGTCGTTTCCAAATGGACCGGAATACCCGTCTCAAAAATGCTCGAAGGAGAACGAGAAAAATTACTTCAAATGGAAAATGCCTTGCATCAACGCGTGATTGGTCAAGATGAGGCCGTCGATGCCGTTTCAAACGCAATTCGACGGGCACGAGCAGGCCTATCAGACCCCAATCGCCCCATTGGCTCATTTCTTTTCTTAGGCCCGACAGGTGTTGGAAAAACAGAGCTTTGCAAGGCACTCGCGACTTTTCTTTTCGATACAGTAGAGGCCCTGATCAGAATTGATATGTCTGAATTTATGGAAAAACATTCTGTTGCTCGACTCATTGGGGCCCCCCCAGGTTATGTTGGCTATGAAGAAGGAGGGTATTTAACAGAGGCCATTCGCCGACGCCCCTACTCAGTTGTACTGTTGGATGAGATTGAAAAAGCGCATCCGGATGTGTTCAATATTCTGTTGCAAGTATTAGATGACGGACGACTGACAGATGGACAAGGACGCACAGTCGATTTTAGAAACACCGTGATTGTGATGACATCAAATATTGGCTCAACGTCTATTCAAGAAATGGAGAACGCTCCTTATGCGGATATAAAATCAGTTGTGATGGAGCAAGTGAGCCATCATTTTAGGCCTGAATTCATCAATAGAATCGATGATAGTGTCGTTTTTCACGCGCTTACCCAAGCGCAAATTGCAAATATTGCAACCATACAGATTGAATTACTCAAAAAACGACTATTGCAACAAAATATCACCCTCACGCTTTCGAAAGAGGCGCTTGAATACCTGGCTCAAGCTGGATTTGATCCCGTTTATGGTGCACGACCTTTAAAACGTGTGGTCCAGCAACAACTAGAAAATCCGCTGGCACAAGCACTTTTGAATGGTACATTTAAACCAGAAGATCATATTTTAGTTAACCTTGAAAAAGATCGCCTCGCATTCGCTACACAAGCGTAATCTTCAAAGTCGCTTGCCTGTTTCAGGCTGGCGACTTTTTCAAAACAGTCAGGACGAAAAAACATGTTTTTATCCCTTTTTGGACTTGAAACTCAATTGTAAATTGTTTACGTTAAAAACATATCCCTAACAACAAGGATTCCCAGTGACCAAGGATGTGCGGCTCCATGCCTTTTTAGCAGGGATATTACTCATGTCTCCTCTCTTCGCATTTGATGTCTTACAGTCTCCGAAAATCGTCGCTTTTAGCATTGGACCAGCGTGGTACAGCGCCGGAGAAACACAAACGATTTATTTGCAACCTAATTTTGCCAACACGTATGCCGCTCAAAAACCAACACAAACACTGGTGAGTGGCGAACTTTTTTTAGGCCTTGGCTATCCTGTTTCAGGGCGAGGATTAGGAGAAATAGGTCTCGCATTGGCCGCAACCAATAGCGCTCAATTGCAGGGTCAAATTTTAGAAACAGGAGATCCCCTGTTCAACAATTACAGCTATCAATATCGCATTAAACATGAACATATTGCCGCAAAAGGAAAATGGCTATTCTCAAATTGGAGTAGCCTTGTATCGCCTTATTGTAGCGCGAGTCTCGGTGTCGCGCGCAACACATCGTATCATTTCACACAAGCGCCGTTAATCCAAGAAGCACTGAACACTCCGGGATTTACTAATAAGAGCATCACCGCATTTACATACACTTTTTCAGCTGGAATTGAAAAATCGTTGACCCCAAATTGGCTCCTAGGAATTGGTTATGAATTGGGCGCATGGGGTGAATCAGAACTTGGACGAACAGCGACACAAACAATAAACAGCGGTCTTACGCTCTCAAATTTATATACACAGCAATTGGAATTTACCCTCACTTATTTACTATAGGAACAAGCATGCGAGAGAAATTAAACCCAACGCGCGTCTCAACTTCCTCTTGTTGTACACTTTTTGGGGCAAGTTTTCCAAGCATGTTCAGAAAATTGATAATCAGTTTTAGCATTGCATCAAGCATCAGTGTAACTGGCTTTGCAGGAGCTCCGCTACTCAACATTACCCCCATCACACCATTTCCATTGACTATTCCACGTGATGGGACAACCCGGACCATTATCTACCAGGTCACAAACAACACGCAAAATCCATCGCTTATTCAATTTAAAATGACTCCGATATCGGGTGTCACTCAAGTTTTAGAATCCACGGGGGTATGCAATCCATCTACAACGGCGTCTTCTTGCTTGTTATACCTAATTTTGAATGGAGAACAAACACCATCCTCTTGGAAAGGTGGACCAATCCTCAACACCCTCTCAACAAGCACACAACCCAGCCAATCCAATACGCTTCAATTTACAACCAGCAGTGCGCCAACGGCAGTCAATAATGCATGGATCAGCGCCCTAATTGAGCAAGATCCTGCACCCAGTGCATCAGGCACTCCCCCCAACGATCTCGGCACATATGTCAGTAAGATTCAAAAGCTCGCGCCGAACCTTCAGCAGTTTCATCTACGTGTGACGCCGATGCCATATACACCTGACTCACCTGCGTACCAACAATATGCTGACGTCATCACCGCGATTCGCAACGCATATTCCACATCACTTGTCATTGGATTTCACCCGGACAACAGCATGACAGAAGATAGCTGTCTTGGATGGGGATGTGACTCAGACAGCTGTGCGGTACCACCAGCGCAATGGGGCTCAACACAACTCACCTGCATTTTAAATGCAAGCATCCAAACGATGAATGCCATCACGGCATTGCTGCCCAAAGGCAAAGGATTCGATACTTTTTCTATTGAACAAAGCTATGTTGAGCCCATCGAAACCTGTCCATTAACTCCACCGCCCGCACCACAACCAGCCGCGTGCCTACAACAAATTAAAGCATGTTTATGCCCTCAAGGAACCGAAACAGACAATGGCACACCCTGCCCCATTGTCAATACAGAATCTTGTCCGGACGGTGTGACGCTGGCATCGCCGAGTGTTACATTCGGTGATGTTCTAGCAAGTTATGGTAGCTCAGACTTATATGGCCCGACCAAATTAGATTTCGGCTACCCACAGTATTATAATTTGGGTAAAAAAATTATTTCAGATTATGACACACTCATCTCTGGAGGATACTTTCCTGCATCCAGCACAAGCTGCTTACCGGCCACCTATCCTAACCCGCTTTATGTAGTGGACGTTGACACACCGGGCGCCTACGCACCAGAAATACCTTGCCATGAAAATGGACAAGTAGATGCAGCCAATATCTACACCAATCCAAGCGCTTCAGCACCCAATGTCACGCTCGCGTCCAATTACTTTGCCTTCATCATGACGCAATATCCCCCTATTCAGAACACAATCGACACAAACGGTGCGACGGTTTACATCACGCTCTCTGGTGAACCCAATATTTTAGGTGCCCCAGGATGGTCTTTAGTGAACTTGTTCCAATTCAACTACAATATTGGGATTAATTTTACTTATCTACAAAACCTTTTTCCTTCTCTTTTTCCAAATGGTATTCCGACACTTCAATATGCCATTTGGAATTTTGGAGCCATGCTGGATAACATAGAGCTTTAATCGTAAAGAGAGCGTGCATATAAAACTTGCTATTCGAAAGATTATCGTTAGAATTTCCTTTCGTTTTTGATTACGATGCGTCACTATGGATGCGCTTCTTATCGAACTCATATTGACAGGACTCACGGAGTTGTCATGCTAAAAACACAAAAACGCGTCATCATCACCTTGGTGATTGCCTTGTCGCTTATCCTCTTATTCAATATTGGTAAAAAAATCTTCTTCCATTTCTTTTTTGCCAATTACAAGCCACCCGCCGTCAGTGTCTCAACCACCACAGTGCAAGCAAAAACCTGGATCCCTGAAATTCGAGCGGTTGGCTTATTTAAAGCCGTTCGAGGTGTAGAAATTAGCACAGAAGCCGCAGGAAAAATCACGAGCATCAATTTTGAATCAGGCCAATATGTACAACAAGATGACCCACTGATTGAAATTGACGACACGGTTGAGCAAGCCAATTTAAAATTTCATCGCGCAGATTTAGCACTGCAAACAGTGAATTATAAACGTCAGAAAGATTTACAAGCGAAACGAGCCACAGCAGATGTGACAGTGGATGAAGCGGAAGCAAAACTCTTAGAAGCACAAGCCAAAGTGGAAGAAACCGAAGCACTCATTCGTCAAAAACACATTCGCGCCCCTTTTAGTGGGCAAATTGGACTAAGACAAATTGATTTTGGAGAATATGTTTCACCAGGAAAAACCATCGTCGCCACACTTCAAACACTCGACCCACTGTTTGTTGAATTCAATCTCCCAGAACAACTGTTAACACATGTCAGCATTGGACAAACAATTTTCTCAGGCTTACCACAATATCCAAATACGCTTTTTAAAGGCAAAATTAGCGCAATTAACTCAAAAGCAGATACACAAACACACAACATTAAGGTACAAGCCACATTTCCTAATTGCCCTCGCGTTTCTTTTAAAAAACCATCCCAAGACGGGGCATTTCAATTTAAAGAGTCAACCGATCATAGAATTCGGTATATTGAATGTAGCAGTGAGTTTAATACTCAAACAAAAGTCTCTTCCTATGCGTTTATTCCTGGGATGTTTGTTTCTATCTTGATAGAACAACCTCCCAAAAATCAAACGCTCGTCTTACCCTCAACGGCAATTTCGTATAGTCTTTATGGGAACTCGGTCTTTGTTATCGAAAAAATTCAAGATAAAAAAGACAGAACACATCTGGCTGTTAAACAAGTATTTGTCAGAACAGGCGAAACACAAGGCAACGAAACAGTCATTCTTGAAGGTCTCAAAAAAGGAGATGAAGTCGTGAGTAGTGGTGAGCTCAAACTACAAAATGGCACGAGTGTCATCATTAACAATGAGATTAAAATTCCAACAGAACAGACTGTTAGAGAATAAACATGACTCAATTTACAGATCTTTACATCAAACGACCTGTGCTGGCAACCGTGATTAGCCTGCTCATTTTACTTTTTGGATTGAATGCACTTTTTAAAATGCCCATTCGTCAATTTCCCAAAATGGACAATACTGTCATTACCGTCACAACCAGCTATCCTGGTGCTGATGCAAATCTAATCGCTGGCTTTATCACAACTCCACTCGAAAGTGCCGTAGCAAGTGCCGAGGGAATTGATTACATGACCTCATCAAGCACACTAGGAGTGAGCACCATTACCTTGACGATCAAACTTGGCTTTGATCCACAAGTCGCTTTTACCGATGTAATGAGTAAAGTTCAACAAACATTAAACGTACTCCCTCCCGAGTCTCAGCAACCCGTTATCGTCAAAAGCTCAGATACATCGACCGATCTGCTCTACATCAGCTTGGATAGTGATCAAATGACCCCGCAACAAATTACTGACTATGCAACAAGAGTAGTCAGGCCTCAGCTGGAAACAGTTGATGGCGTTGCACAGGCTGAAATTTTAGGAGAACAACGTTATGCCATGCGGATTTTTATGGACCCTATCAAAATGGCGGCATTACATGTCACACCAGCAGATGTCGCCACCGTTCTGCGTAACAACAATTTTTTGACCGCAGCAGGACAAACGAAATCTGAATTTGTAGCACTGAGCATCAGAGCGAATACAGATTTGAATAATCCAGAAGACTTCGGACGTCTGATTGTTCGAAGCGAAGATCATGCATTGATCAGACTCCAAGACATCGGTCGAGTAGAGCTTGGTTCGCAAAATTATGATAAATCAGTGACATTCGATGGTAAAAAAGCCGTATTTATTGGGATTAAACCCACACCAATCGCCAATCCACTCACCGTTATCAAAGACGCAAGAAAAGCCTTTGAAGAGATCAAACCCCAGCTTCCTCCCTCTCTTAGAGGTCTTGTTGTTTATGATGCCACCGATTTTATTCGTGCATCCATCCGCGAGGTTATCCATACCATTGCTGAGGCGGCTGCCATTGTTATTTTGGTCATTTTTTTATTTTTGGGTTCAGTACGTTCTGTACTCATTCCTGTCGTCACCATTCCACTGTCACTGGTTGGGGTATGCACGCTCATGATGTTTCTGGGCTACTCCATTAATTTACTCACTTTACTCGCTTTTGTTTTAGCAATAGGTCTTGTTGTCGACGACGCGATTGTGGTCGTTGAAAATGTGCATCGCCATATCGAAGAAGGACTCACTCCATTTGATGCTGCATTAAAAGGAGCGCGCGAAATTGCCATACCCGTTATCTCAATGACCATTACACTCGCGGCAGTCTACGCCCCCATTGGTTTTATGGATGGTTTAACCGGTGCATTATTTAAAGAGTTTGCTTTTACACTTGCCTGTGCCGTTATCATTTCAGGCGTTATTGCACTCACCCTCTCTCCCATGATGTGCTCTAAAATATTAACTGCCGATGCACATCCTAACCGCTTAACATTAAAAATTGACACTCTTTTTCATGAATTTAAAAATCAGTATGAAAAACTTCTCGACTATATTCTCAACTCAAGAAAGCAAGTGCTCATTTTTTCCGGCGTTGTGTTTCTCTTGCTTCCATTTCTTTATGTGAACACAGCCAAAGAAACAGCGCCCGAAGAAGATCAAGGCTTCTTTTTCGTTGTGGGACAAGTCCCTCTTTCTGCAACGCTTGATTATGTCGAAACATATACACGACCATTTGATGATATTTACAGAAGCTTTCCTGAAGCCGATCACTTCTTCACAATCAATTCTGGTGCACCCATTTCAGGGCTGGTGTTAAAGCCATGGTCAGAAAGAAAAAGCCAATTTAAATTAAAAGCATCACTTCAAAAAGAGTTGGATACAATTCCTGGAATCAAAACATTTGCCGTTATTCCCCCACCACTACCTGGCGGAAGCGGTACTCCAGTGCAGTTTGTGGTAAAAACCACAAATGATTTTCAATCGCTATTGGATGTTTCCAATCAACTTTACAATAAAGCTCGCCAAAGTGGGCTCTTCATTTACATCAACAATAGCCTAAAATTCAATTTACCAGAAATTGAATTGGAAATTGATCGTGCCAAAGCGTCAGACTTAGGACTCGATATGCGCGATATTGGTACAACCTTGAGCACTGCACTCTCAGAAGGATATGTCAATTACTTTAATTTGAGTGGACGAAGCTACCAGGTTATCCCTCAAGTTTCTAGAAAATTTCGTTTAACGGAAAGTGATTTGGGGCAAATTTATGTCCGCTCGAAAGAAGGTACGATGGTCCCTCTAAGCACCTTTACCAAACCGGTTGAACACGTTCGAGCAAACTCAATTTCACATTTTCAGCAACTTAACTCATCGACAATAGATGCCGTTATGGTTCCCGGAATCACTTTAGGAGAAGGATTAAATTATCTGCAAGAAACAGCAAAAGACATTTTGCCCAAAGGTTTTAGCATCGACTATGCAGGTCAATCTCGACAGTATATCCAAGAAAGTAGCACCTTACTCATTACATTTTTCTTCTCTATTATCGTGATTTTCTTGGTCTTAGCGGCTCAATATGAAAGTTTTCGAGATCCACTGATCATTCTGATCAGTGTCCCCATGTCGATTTGTGGGGCGTTAATACCACTCAATCTTGGACTTGCGAGTATCAACATCTATACTCAAGTAGGACTCATCACGCTCATCGGTCTTATTAGCAAACATGGTATTCTCATTGTTGATTTTGCAAATCACCTTCAACAACAGGAGCAACTCAATCCGATAGAAGCAGTCAAGAAAGCCGCTTCAATTCGTCTGCGACCCATATTAATGACAACCGCTGCAATGATTTTTGGAGTCATTCCGTTACTAATTGCCTCTGGTGCAGGAGCTGTCAGTCGATTTGATATTGGCCTTGTGATTGCATCCGGTCTCTTAATTGGCACATGCTTTACATTGCTTGTTGTGCCAACAATGTATACTTATTTAGCATCTGATCATCGTGATCAAATAGCACAATAGTGTTATAATATTGAACTAGTTTTCAAAAGGTGTTCAAATATGATTGTACAATTAACGTTCTTCTGTATCTTGGTTTTAAGCTGTTGGTGTGTTGGCGTGATGCTTTATCAATACAAAAAACAACCACAACAACCCATTCCCTTACAAGAGCGCGCAAAACTTGTGGTCAGTGGAGTTTTAGCGTTTATCTCCGATACAATTGGTGTCGGAAGTTTCGCAGTCAACATCGCATTGGCCAAACTGCTTAATACATTCAAAGATGAAGAATTACCCGCAATGAATAATGGTGCGCAGGTTATTCCTGGAGCAATTGAATCGTTACTATTCATGCAAGTTGTTCAGGTGGATTGGATCACGCTAGGCACCTTGGTCTTAGGAACCTGCATCGGAGGTGTCCTGGGTGGGCATATCGTCACGAGACTAAGTCAACAAGCCATTCGAGTTGCCATGATGTGTTGTTTTGGGCTTATCATGTCTCTTTTACTCGGAAACGAACTGCACATTTTACCCATGGGAGGTGAGCTCACTGCGCTAAAAGGCCACTCACTCATCATCGGCTTCTTTGCCATGATCATCTGTGGTTCATTGACTACCGTTGGAATTGGTCTTTTTGCCATGATCCAAGGTGTATTATTTATTTTGGGTGTGTCTCCTGTCGTGGCATTCCCCATTATGACGACAGCTGGTGCAATGCAGCAACCGCTGACCACATTGGTTTTTCTAAAACAAAAGAAAGTCCCTTTGAAAAAAACGTTAATTCTTAGTGTATCAGGAATTATTGGTGTTTTTATTGCGCTCCCGATTGTAAGCCATATGTCATCCTCATGGCTGCATCGACTACTGATTGGCATCATGATTTACAATTTTATTGCCATTGGTCGAACTTTTTTACAGCATAGAGCAAGGAAAACAGAACTATTACCGATATAACAAGCAAACAGCTCATTTTTTTGTTGCAAACACATATCAGTTGCGATAGTATTCATGGCGGAGAGGTGGCAGAGTGGTCGATTGCGGCGGTCTTGAAAACCGTTGAAGGGAAACCTTCCCAGGGTTCGAATCCCTGTCTCTCCGCCAAGCCCACGTTCGTTTTTACCTGCAAGAATCATACAAGAAATTCATTCCCAAAACATTGCTAAAACATCTCATTTAAATACGCTATTGTCCTTGAAAAACACCAATACGATAAGGAGCTTCCTCGCTACTTAATAGAACCTTAAGGAAATAATGGTATTATTTTTGAACAAATGGAAATGGAGAAGGCTCAACATGACTTACTTATTTAACCCGCATCGACATGTTAAAATTTGGCTCAGCAAAAATCCAAATGTCTTCATGAATCTCGAAAATCAAATGCGTTTAATTGAAATGAGAAGTCAAAATCCGCATGATGTGATTCATTTAGTCTTCGATAGCTCGTTACTGAATGAAAAGGCACAGAAAAATCTGGAAAAATTTTGTCAGCATCATCAAATCTCATCCGTTGACATTCAAGCTATCCAACATACTGAATTAAGTAAAGAAGAAAACGAGTTACTTGATTATTATCATGATGAAATTCAGCATCTTAAAGAAGGAGGCAACCTCGCTGTTGCCAGTGATATTTTACGCTGGGTCAAACCGATTTATCAGTTAGGGAGTTATACCGACTTTGATGTGCCGGTAAATACTCAAGATCTACCTGATGTGTGTGAAGTCAAATCACCAATATTATTGAATATTGGCAGTTTGAAAATTGGCGAAAACGAACTGATCCTTTCCAATAATGATTTTATTAGCATCGTCGACGCCAAAGCCGCGGAAGAAAAAATTAAATTTGTTCAGCGCAATGTTTTAAAAACACTCCGCCAATACCACACTGATTTTATTGAATCAGCAACAGCTCAACTGGGGGCCGATCATTTCTTATATACTCGTTTTTCAAGATATATGGGAAGCCGTGCAGAATCTCAATACATGAGCAAATCTGAAAAGATAAATCGTCAATACAAAAAAACTTCTCGTGAGCTTAGAGGATTGATTTGTGAAGTGACATCAAATCCTCAAAAATACATCGAATTTAATCGAATATCAGAGAAAGAAACCGATGCTCAAGTGATTCAAAGACTTCGCCAAGACATGAAGGAGCAATTAAATTTTATCAAATGGTTTTTCTTTAATAAGGAATATCACACTATTCAAACAGCACTTAAACAAAATGATGATAAATTTGTTGCTTACTGCGCGCGAAGAGACCGCTCTCTCTACATTAAGTCAATTGTTGTGTGTACAACAGGACCCATTGCCATTGCCAAAGCATTATTTGGTCACTATGTACTCAACAGCTCAGAATTGAATGAAAAAGTCGTACCAGCTGCAGCCTATTCTTACCGATTGAATGAGCACTTTGAGTCTCAAAACTCGATCGAACTTCATGAAAATGTACTGAGCATGCTCCGATTTTTAGGAAAAGAAGATGGCGAACTCAACGACTCTTCATGGCTAGAAGAAGGCGAAAAACTGCAGCAGTCTAGAGAAACCGTATTTTTTGAAAAACTGCAAAATGATTTATACCGTCTCAAAAGCAACGCAGAACAACGCCTTTATGCTTTAGAAAATCCAAAATTCGGTTTTTCTTTTGTAAACAAAAATCAGCTCCAAGCAGAACGATTTGCTTTACAAAATTTACTCGCATGCTTTATCAATGACAACACGGTTGACCTTGAACTATTTTTTTCGTTGACGCAACATGCTCCTCAAAAATTGACTTATAAAACAACACAAATCATGCAAAAAAATATGGGACTACAAGCCTTACTCAAACAATTAAAAGACATTGATCTCACATCTGTTCCTCAAAATCCTTTTATCAAGCATCAAGGAAAAAATTGCATTGAGATCAAGCCTCAATACAATTTTTCTCTCAAATCAGAAAAGAATCAGTTTGTACTAATTAAAAATAAAACAAAATTATCGCAACTTTTAAACTTTTTGTTGTTCCCTATTGAGCTTATTCGATGGATGGTTTCATTTATTCTTGTTCGTGTTTTAAGAGAGCTTATACTGGCACCAAGTCAAGTGAAATCCAAACGTACCATTCACCATATTGCCATGGAAAATCCTGCCGATGATTTTGTGATTGTAAATTTGGAACGTAAAACTTCATTAAAACGCTTAAAAGATCGATTTTTTAAATTAAGCGAACTACTCGGGTTTGACCATCAGGCTAACACCATGATCCAATTACAAAATCCAGATCACAAGAAACATTTGGATCAACTGATTGCAGCAGTCAATAAACTACGCACAGGTCAATCTAAAGAAAAGAGATGCGAAGAAAAAGCCTTCCCTTGGCATAAAATCAAATTCAAAGGTCTAGAACAACTTGACACTCAGGCTCGTGAATATTTTCTAAAGAAAGTGAACTATAATGAAACTGAGTCTGTGAAGCAGACCCCTCATCTTGAGTTTTTCAAACTTAATACACAGGATGGTTCTATACTGGATTCTCTTGCTGTTTCAGTATCTGAATCGAAAACTCCGATATCCGAAAGAAAATATGTGATTAACTGTATAGAAAGAGAACAAAACTATATCAATTGGATTAAGGACGCGACCCAAGTTGCCAAAAAAACCGATGCGACTGTCATTTTGTTTAATTATCGTGGTATTGATGAAAGTCGTGGCGTCATTTGGACACAAGACAATCTTGTTACAGATGCCGTGTCCCAAGTACAACGGTTACTCGCACTCGGCGTCAAAGCTCAAAACATCACGCTTGAGGGGAATTGTCTTGGCGGCGCTATTGCCACCATTGCAGCAGCACATTTGCACGAACAGGGATATCCGGTCAAACTCTATAGCCTCCGGTCTTTTCAATCGATTAGAAGCTTTCTGATTGGTTATTTTATGCCTGTAACTCTTCAATCCTCATCCGTCTTGAATCAGGTAAAATATACAGTTGCTACAATGATTGCGACGCTGCTCTCCCCTCTTCTTTACCTTGGAGGTTGGTCACTGAATGCGAAAGCCGCATGGGATCTAATTCCTCAAAAAGATAAAGACTACGGTGTCGTTTGTGCGAAACCAAACCCCAAGCAAGCGTCTGAAAACGAATTAGATGGTATTATTCATCACAGCTATGCTTCTATCGCGGGTCATATAGAGGAAAAACGTGCTCGTGTCCTAGTCAAACAGAAGTCAGGGCAAGAGCTGAGCACCGAAGAAAATAACATGATCTCAGATAACCCATCGCACCACTATTTTGGTGTAAGCGAAAATGCAAACACCGATGATAACGAAGCGCGTCAAGCAAAAATAAAACAATTTGGCCGCAATAATCACTTTGCACCACGTCACAGCCTAAGGCAAACCACGCAGCCTAAATTGGGTTGTTATGATCACCTCGCACGTCTTGTCCGTGCGTAAAGCCCTCGAAGCTTAGAGCTGGCTTTTAGCGAGCTCTAAGCACTATGAAGTAGAACTAGCGTTGGACTGAGCAAAACCATCTGATCCCGTTCCTGGCATAGCATGAATATTCAACGAGTCGCCTAATATTTTTAATTCTGGCGTGACCCATTGTTTAAAACCCAATTGTTCTTTTTGATTTTCATCCATTCTCTTGTCCTCAAATTGCTTTATCAATAAAAAAAGTTTTTAAAAATTGTAACAAATACACTACATCAGGAACCGCATTCATATGAATAAACCCATGTCGCGTATTGCCGAAATTTACTTTCATTTCATGCATCATGTATCGTTTTAATTTGTCTAAATCGACGATTTGTGTCAACAACTCATGATGAGGCAAAGACGAGATAAAATTGAGCAATTGAGGTCGCTGCTTATTGTATCTGAATCGATAATCAGGAGAAAACGGTAAACCTTTTGTTCTTTTCAAAATTTTATCTGGTAAAGCGTCTTTCATCCCTGCACGAATCAGATAACGCCCATATCCTGCTTTGACCTTCATATGCCCTGGAATAGCCAAACAAAATGTCAAGAGCGACCGATCAAGATAAGGATGAGCGAATTGCACTCGCCCTTGAGTCATTGCCTGTAATGGTATTTTTTGTTGCTCATAATAATAACGTACCACATTGAGTTGGTTCACATGGTGATTCGGATATACGCGCCCTAAACGTTGGTTTTTTTGATGCCGTTTTTTCAAATCAAGCCCCAACTGGCTTTCAACAAAATCTTCACGAATAGCAGATAAAGATTGTTTATAGAATAAATCGTTACGCAGCTTCATATGAAACCCGCCAAAAAGTGGAAATAAAGCCTCTTTAAGAAAAACTTGCAGAAAACTTTTGTTTACCAATTTGGCTCTCGCTCTAATCTCATCAATCAAATGTCCGACACGCCTTTCTAACAATAGTTGCGCATGATATCCCTTGCCTGAGAAAGATGGACCCGCCTCCCCATATAAACCATCCAACAATACTCTGGCGTTCTTTTTTTGCATTGAGTCCAAAATATCCACAAAATAAAAACTGCGTCCCCCTGAGCGTGGAGTCTCTGTATGCCAAACAAACTCTGACATCCGATCAAAAGGGCCGTAATGATTTGAATTGACATCTGTACGGACCAAATTGGGCAAATGACTTAAACTGTCGACATAAATTTGTTCGTCATCACAAAGATTCGCATACGAGGGGGCTTTTAATATCGAATATGTATGCAATTTTTTCGCTTTATCATGCAACAATTTGGACGCCATGTGTGTGATGGCAGAAGAATCTAATCCTCCGCTCAGAAGACAAGCCACATCATAATGGCTACGTAATCGCGCTCGGACTGAATTTTCAAATATCATTTGAAATGCTTCAACATATTCTGCTTCAGAGCCTAAAATAAGTTCTTCGGTAAAACATGGCTCCCAATAACGACGCTCTCTAAACTCATGTGCTGTAATGGACAATACAGATGCAGCAGGAACATGATAAATACGATCAAAATAAGTTTCTTTCTCATCAGAAGTGATGAATCGATGCGCTGCTATTTTTTTTAAATTGGGCTCACAAGGAACTTGTGGTAAAACGGTTAACGCCTTAATTTCTGAAGAAAAAGCAAACAACTCCTCATCCACATAGTAATAAAGAGATTTCGCTCCTAACGAATCAGTCATGATGATTAGTTTTTCAAGTTGGTCATTCCATATGACCACTACAAAATCACCTAAAAAAAAGTCAACACAAGCCTCTCCCCACGTGCGATATGCCAACAAAATGAGGGTGCTGTCCGACATTGTATGTTGATCTGGAGGAATTTTTAATTTCTGAAAAAGGGCGTCTCTATTATCCAGTCGGGCATGACAAACAATGGCCAATTGATGTTCAAAAAAAGGGAGTGTTTCATCCAGCGATTCTGGAGTAATCTTCAGCTTTTGAATACCAAGACCGACCTTCGTATTGTACCATTGTGCTTGACCATCAATGCCACGATGCTCAAGTCTTTTCATCATTTTAGAAAGCAATTCAGCGTCAAAAGGACGACGACGAAAATAAAGACCACACAAAGCAGACATGTGACACCATCCTGGCGTTTAATCTATTTCTCAGGAATGCTCAGAAAAAATTCCTGAGAAATAAGCGCATTGAGACAAAGAGGATAAGTTATGGTTTTAAAATTTTATCAATCGCAACCAGTTGCTCGAGCAAAGCCGGCATATCTGCTAACGGATAACTATTGGGCCCGTCACTCAATGCTTGTTCAGGATTGGGATGCGTCTCGATAAACAATCCTGAAATCCCAACAGCAACAGCAGCTCTGGCCAAAGCCGGAACAAACTCGCGCTGACCACCAGAGCGCCCGTCTAATCCACCAGGCAATTGTAGAGAGTGTGTGGCATCATAAACAACCGGAGCACCTGTCTCTCGCATAATCTGAAGAGAGCGCATATCCGAAACCAGGTTGTTATAGCCAAATGAAACCCCTCTCTCGCATACCATAATATCTTGATTGCCGACCGCACGCGCTTTTTCAACCACATGCTTCATTTCCCAGGGTGATAGGAACTGCCCTTTTTTAATGTTAACCGGTTTTCCAAGTGCCGCGACTTTTTGTATAAAATTTGTTTGTCGACATAAAAAAGCAGGTGTTTGAAGCACGTCCACAACACTCGCTACTTCAAATAGAGGCGTATCTTCATGAACATCGGTCAAAACAGGAACGCCAATTTGTTTTTTAACTTTTTCAAGAATTGCCAAACCTTGCTCTAGTCCTGGTCCGCGATAGCTTTGTATCGAAGAGCGATTCGCCTTGTCAAAAGAAGACTTATAAATAAAAGGCAACTGCAAAGACGCACACATTTCTTTCAAATAGCCAGCTGTTTCAATTGCCAATGCCTCACTTTCAATGACGCAAGGACCTGCAATTAAAAATAAAGGGCGCTCAGAAGAGACGTCAAATCCGCATAAATTCATGCTTTCTCCTTTTCATGATATGTTCTTGCGGCCAAAATAAAAGCTTCGAAAAGAGGATGGCCATCACGAGGTGTCGATGTAAATTCAGGATGAAACTGACACGCAACAAACCAAGGATGAGTTTCGACCGGAAGCTCAACCATCTCAACCAATGCGGAGTCCTCAGAACGGCCTGAAATCACAAGACCTTTTTTAATCAAAGCATCAACAAACTCTGGATTGACTTCATATCGATGACGATGACGTTCAACACAACTCTCGTGATAAATTTCTTCGGCTTTCGTACCAGGCTCCATGCGACACAGCTGAGCACCAAGACGCATTGTGCCTCCGAGATCACTGGACTCCGAGCGAAGATTAACTTCTCCAGTTTTGTCTGTCCATTCACTAATTAAAGCCACTACAGGATGTGTAGTCGCTTTGTTAAATTCAGTGGAGTTTGCATCTTTAAAACCGGCTACATGCCGCGCATACTCAATAACAGCGGCTTGCATTCCCAAACAGATCCCTAAGAAAGGTAAACCGTTTTCTCGGGCATATTGGATGGACATAATTTTACCTTCAACACCACGCTCCCCAAACCCACCCGGAATAAGAAGAGCATCCAATGTTTTTAAAAGTTCAGTGCCTTGGGTTTCAATAAACTCAGCATCAATGTACACAATTTCAACTCGTGTTTGTGTATGGATTCCGGCATGCAATAAAGCCTCATTTAATGATTTATAAGCATCACTCAATTCGATATATTTACCAACCATACCGACTTTCACGCTCGAAGTTTGTACTTGCTGCGCTTCGACAACATGTCGCCATTCACTCAAGTCAGCAGGCTGAATTGACATCCCTAACTTACGCACCACAATTTCATCCAAACCTTGCTCATGAAGAATCAATGGAATTTGATAAATACTCTTGGCATCCTGCAAAGCGATTACAGCTTCTTTATCAACATTCGTAAACAAGGCTATCTTTGCACGATCACCACTAGAGAGCGCGCGATCACTACGACAAATGAGGACATCTGGTTGAATACCAATAGAACGAAGCTCTTTCACAGAATGTTGTGTGGGCTTGGTCTTTATTTCACCGGATGTAGGAATATAAGGAACAAGCGTCAAATGAATAAATAATGCACGCTGCGCTCCTAACTCTATTCGCATTTGACGGATTGCTTCTAAAAACGGGAGTGATTCAATGTCTCCAACAGTCCCACCTATTTCGACCATGGCCACATCAAAACCTTCCGCTCCTTGCTTAATACAGGCTTGAATCTCATTGGTAATATGAGGAATGACTTGAACTGTTCCACCCAGATAATCTCCGCGACGCTCTTTTTTAATGACGTTTTCGTAAATTTTTCCAGTGGTGAAATTATTCATTTTTGTCATTGTTGTGCGGACAAAACGCTCGTAATGCCCTAAATCAAGATCGGTTTCAGCCCCATCTTGTGTCACAAACACCTCACCATGCTGAAAAGGACTCATGGTCCCAGGATCAACATTGATATACGGATCAAGTTTAATTAAGGTCACGCGCAAACCACGAGCCTCTAAAATGGCAGCCAAAGAGGCCGATGTAATCCCCTTTCCTAAAGAAGAGACAACACCACCTGTGATGAAAATATAATTGGTCATGGATTACTCACAATCAAAGTTAAATATGTTTTAATGTCTGATACATCGTCACCGCGCAATCAACGGCATCATGTCCCTTATGACCATGCGCACCGCCCAATCTATCCCATGCTTGGGCTTCATTTTCAGTTGTCAGTACACCAAAAATAACCGGAATATCAAATTTTAAAGAAACCTGGAGACACCCTTCTGAAACAGCCTGACACACTGATTCATAATGACTGGTTTCCCCGCGGATAACAGCGCCAAGGGCAATAATAGCCCCATAAGTCTGTTTCATAGCCAAACGTTGTGCAACAAGAGGAATTTCGACCGCACCAGGAACTTCAACCAATTTGATGTCTTTTGTTTGAAAACCATAAACAGCCAAACGCTCTAATGCGCCTTGTTTTAAAGCACTTGTAACTTCTGAGTTAAAAAGGCTTACAACCAATGCAATCGGAAAAGAAGGCACTGTAACGTCTTCATCATCATGAATACTCATTATATTTTTTCCCCTTCTAATGCGAGCAAATGTCCAAGCTTCTCTCGTTTGACTTTAAGATAACCTAAGTTTTCCTCTGTTGGAAAACTCTCTAAGGCTATTCGTTCCTCGATGAATAAACCATAATGAGACAGAGCCGCAACTTTCTCCGGATTATTTGTCAACAGCCGTATTGATTCAACGCCAAGATGCTTCAAAATATCGAAAGCAACTTCATAGTTGCGATTATCCACGGGCAAACCTAACTGTTCATTTGCTTCAACTGTATCAAATCCTTGTTCTTGCAAGGCATATGCCTTGAGTTTATTGGCAAGACCTATTCCACGCCCTTCTTGGCGGAGGTAAATCAAAATTCCTCCCTCCTTTGCGATTTGGGCCAATGCATCATGCAATTGAGAACCGCAATCACATTTTAATGAGCCGAATAAATCCCCCGTGACACATTCAGAATGAACACGCACCAGTGGCGTTTGCCCAACAGGACGCTTCTCTAAGATAAAATGCTCGGTTCCATCCGCTCGACACCTAAAAACTGTCATGAAAAAATCACCATAACCTCTTAATGGTACGCGGCTTGTCGCCATTAATTCAACACCTTTCTCTGATGCTGAAGTATTTGGCTTATTTCCACTAAGCATTTTTTTCACCTCGTATTACGAAAGGCCATATTATAGCCGATTCAAACAGGAATCCCAACGGTTAACTCCACTCAAAAGTTGCTAGCATGTTATCTCCCAACGCTTGGCAGCTAGCTTGGTGTGGATTTTGAAAAAAATTCACATCATTGTATAAGCTCAAACCGTCAGGAAGAATGCGAGGAACCAGATAAATATGAGTAGTTTGAACCAAGTTCTGATGATGCAAAGCGCAAAATAACTCCGCTCCAGCTTCAACCCAAACATCATGAAAGCCCAATCCACCGAGATGAATTAAAAGTGCATCTAAATCCAATCCTCGATCCGTTTTAGGCAATTGATAAGTTTCTATTGTTGATAAAAAAGGAGGAGGAGTATGCTGTTCACCATGGTAAATCAAACATCTAGACGCTGTTTTATAAAGATGTGCATCTCCACGAAGTATCCCCTGTCTATCCAAAATTGCAACTGTTTTTGATATTTCTCGCCCATCAGGCAATCGAGCATTTAACAAAGGATTATCCTGATTAACCGTTTTTGCTGTGGTCAAAATCACATCGGTATGCTGGCGATTTTCATGTGTAAAAACAGAACATTCAGCGTTCGACAACTGCAATCGTTTACCATATGCACCCGCAATTTTCCCATCAAGAGTCTGGGCTATTTTAGCCGTAACCCAAGGACGCTTTGTGCTAACCCAGTGGTGATAACTACGATAGAATTTTGTAATTTCAGACATGGGGTAAAAAAGAACATCAATACCATGCTGACGAAGCCGTTCTGGCGTCTTATTTTCAGAAACAACCGGATTGGGATCTGCATATCCATAAACCACTCGTTTGATGCGTTTTTCTATTAAAATATCCAAACAAGGTGGCGTCTTGCCCCAATGATTACAAGGCTCTAACGTCACATAAATGGTCAAGTCGGTGCAATCAGTTGATAAAGACTCGAGCAACTTTCGCTCTGCGTGCAAAGAACCCGCGCCAGAATGAAAGGCTTGTGCTATAATGGCATGGTTGCGAACTGCAACTGCACCAACAGCAGGATTGGGCGCGCATTGGCCTCGTCCTAACCAAGCTTGCTTGAGTGCAGCCAGCATAAAGTGTTCGTGCATGAATTAACCACCCTTGAAAAGGGTCTTATTGTATCAAATTATTCAATTTTTGAGTAGAGGCATTGGCATGTGGATCAAAGTGACATCCCTCTTTTTGAGTACAAGTCTCATGATGACCTCGATGAGCTATGCTTTTTCACCTTATTCTAATCGAGAACTTGATCAACTGGAAAAAGAATTTGTTGAACAAATTAATCAATCTCCATTGATTATTCGAGATCCCCTTGCAAAACAATATATCTCTCACTTGGGTGAGCGTTTAGCCCAACATGGCGGGCTCGCAAATCCTGACTTTTTTATTGTCAAATCAGATGAAATCAATGCATTTGCAGGCCCTGGAGGACACATTGGGGTTAACACGCGATTAATTTTGGCCAGTGATAATGAAAGTGAACTCGCTGGCGTCATGGCTCACGAGATGGCACACGTTCGATTGCATCACTTGTATCGCATGCTCGAACATGAAAAGCAAATGAAAGTACCGATGTTGGCCTCTTTACTTGCCGCCATTGCGCTTGGAGTTGTCAATCCGGCCATGGGAACAGGTGCACTGATCGCAACATTGGGAGGATTTGCACAAAGCGACATTAATTTCGTCCGCTCGAACGAGAAAGAAGCCGATAGAATTGGGGTTGACGTGCTCAGTAAATCAGGGCTAGATCCCAGAGGAATGGCCAATTTTTTTAAGAAAATGCAACTGAATACTCGGTATTACTACACAGACAACGTCCCTGCTATTTTGCGTACTCACCCCATCGACGCAGACCGAATTGCAGAAACTGAAAATCGAACCGCTTCTATGAAAATACCTCATCAGCAAGACGAGCTAGATTATCAACTGTTCAAAACACTCATTCATGCCGAAGTTCTTACAGACAATAGAACCGCACTAGAGTATTACAAAAACTGCTCGGAAAAAACAAAAAAAATCACCTGTCGATTTGGTTATGCGTTGGTCTTAATGAATATCAATCAGTTCAATCAGGCTGAAACTATACTCACCGAACTCAGTCTCGAAGCTCCGAATAACCTAACCATCGCAATCACGCTTTCTCGCGCTCAAAATGCCAATCAACACGCAAAAATCTCGATGGAAAAATTAGAAACATTACTGACTATTCATCCTGACAATTATGCCCTTCTGACTGCTTTTGCAGAAAGTGCCATGAGCGCAAATGAGCATGAAAAGGCCGTGTCTATTCTATTAAAAACCAGCCGTTTATTTCCTCGTGATCTGGCTATCTGTGAGTCGCTCGCTCGAGCACAAGCCAACAATCAGCACAAAAATTATGCGTACTTCACAGCCGCACAATGCCAGCTCCTGCAAGGACAACGTAAAGAAGCCAAAAGACTATTAAAACTCGCACAAAAACTTAATAAAGATGATTTGTACTTGAAAGCAAGAATAGAAGCGAAACTTGATGAACTAAACGATGAAAACGAAAAATAGAAAACGTCACTTATATCGTATCGCTTGTTTTGTTGACGGAAGCGAACTTTCACACACTACACGGTGTGAAGTTCGCTTTATCACGCGAGCAAATTAACGCATGATACCTCGTACTGATTGATTTAAGCCATCTATCAGCAATTGAACTTCAGGACATTCCGGCAACATCATCTCCAACTCGGCAACAGCCTGCTGAACAGTCAGTCCTTTTCTGAAAATGACTTTGTAAGCACGACGAATCATATCCACAGCCTGAGAAGAAAATCCACGACGCTTCAAGCCAACAGTATTGATGCCACAACAAGGAGCGGATAAATGACCAGCGACCATGACGTAAGGCAACACATCCTTTGAAGCGTACGTTGCTCGAGCGATAAATGCATGAGCACCAACCGTACAAAATTGATGTACTGCTGAATACCCACCAATCTGCGCATAATCATGAACGACCACATGTCCAGATAAAGCAGAGTAACTCACCATGGTCACGTTGTTTCCAAGCATACAATCATGCCCAATATGGGTATAAGCCATCAAAAAATTTCGATCGCCAATACGGGTTAACCCTCCGCCTTTCACGGTTCCTCGGCTAATCATACAATACTCACGAATGATATTCTCATCGCCAATTTCAAGCCGAGTCATTTCACCCTGATATTTGATGTCTTGAGGAACATCTCCCAAAGAAGAAAATTGAAAAATTTTATTGTTTTTACCTATTTTGGTCTCACCTTCAATGACAACATGTGGACCAATCCAAGTTCCCTCTCCTATTTCGACTCCTTCTCCTACGATAGTCCCTGCTCCTATCGTAACGCCCTCAGCAATACGCGCAGAGGGATGAATAATGGCGTGTTGACTAATCATTGCGTTTCACTTCCTTAGCGGCACTCATCAAATCAGCAGAACAAGCAAGCTTTTCATCTACATAAGCTTCTGCATGCATCTTCCAAAAATCACGTTTTTGCGTTTCAAGTTTGACCTGCAAGCGAAGTTGATCTCCCGGGGTCACAATTTGCTTAAATTTAGCATTATCAATACTGGCAAAAAAATAAATAAATCGATGCCCTTCACTCGCACTTCGAGATAAATCTGACAGTATTCCACAAGCCTGTGCCAATGCCTCAAGCATCAACACTCCGGGCATAATTGGATTACCAGGAAAATGCCCTTGGAAGAAAGGCTCGTTAATGGTCACATTTTTTATGGCGGTTAAATAATCAAAGGGTTTGTAATCAATCACACGATCAACTAGTAAAAATGGATAACGATGTGGCAAAAGGCTCATAATATGGTTGATATCTACATTTTGACTCATGATTTGCCTTGTTTAAATGGAAAAATAGCCCGCATAGGCGGGCATATAATTGAACTATATGAGATTGGGCGATTAGCCAATTTCTTTCATCACTTTGTCAGTGACGTCTAACTTATCAACACTGAAAGGAGCGGCATCTTTTTGGAAGACCAAGTCATAAGATTCTTTCTGTGCAACTTTAGCAATGGCTGTGCGTATTTTGTTATAGAAGTCTTCCATTGCTTCGTTATGAGCGGTGCTCAATTCTTGCTGGTACTGTTGACCTTCTCGTTCAAATTGCTGCTGAGTTGAAACGATTTTTCTCTCTAAGTCTTTACGCTGAGTCGCACTCATAACAGCGCTGTCTCGCTTAAATTTTTCCATATCTCTTTTCAAACCCTCTTCCATCACCACCAATTTATCACGGCGAGGCTTGAATTCTTTTTCTAATTTATCTTGAATAGCTTTCATCTGGGAAGAAGTCTGCATGATTTTTTGCAAATCAACCACACCTATCTTCGCGCCCTCTGCCCATGCACTGCTACCAACGACAAGGAAAACCAGCGCGAAAAGAACGCTACTAATTCGTTTCATGATTTTTTACTCCTGATTCAAAGACTTAAGTAAGATCGCCCAAGTTTCGTAGTATCAGCTACAATCCCGTTTGATTGGCTACAAATCCTAGCACAAATTATTTCATCTTGCGATAACCTAAAATCAAAAAGGTATAACAAAAATTAAAAAATTAATCACAAGATGAGTGATAAAAATGCTTGACAGCGCATACAGCACTCCTATAAACTTCGCTTCTCTTTTGAGGGGTTATAGCTCAGCTGGGAGAGCGCTTGCATGGCATGCAAGAGGTCGGCGGTTCGATCCCGCCTAGCTCCACCAGAAAGTGAAAACTCAGCAGTAGATGGTCCCCATCGTCTAGAGGCCTAGGACATCGCCCTTTCACGGCGGTAACGGGGGTTCGAATCCCCCTGGGGACGCCATTAAGACCTGATTCTACTGCATTAAAATTATTTGTATGTGTCCCCATCGTCTAGAGGCCTAGGACATCGCCCTTTCACGGCGGTAACGGGGGTT
>CAZELP010000027.1:0-21598 GCA_964513205.1 uncultured Legionella sp.
ATCAGTTTGAACGCGAGTGGGGTAAAATGAGAAAAGTTGCTTAACCAGGTGTGTGTTTTTGCTTGACCAGGTCAATCCTTTGAATTTCAGAATAGGTAAGTCTACATATTTATTTGATTTATTCAATTTAAATGGTGATTGAACCTAGTGAGTAGAGCGATTCAAACCCAATAAAATGCTTACAATTTACACAAATCCTGTTAAGATAAGCCCCAAAAAACACGTTTCTGCTTACATAACAGGAGTCATATTTCGATGAGAGAATTAACAATAGATGAACAATTGGAGATGAGTAATATTTTGGCTGATGCGCGAAAAATACGACACACAGACCCTGGTGACGCTCGCATTCAAATTGAAGCAGTGCGAGACTTTATTCAATATTTCAATTCGCTTGGCTCGATTGATTTTAGTGATGCGGCTACTAGCATTGCAATCTACGGATGTATTTTAATAGCACAAGATGGCGCAGAACTACTCGCTACAGAAAAGTTAACAGATGAAGAGTTCGCTCAATTAAAAGCGCTTTCCGATGTGAACTTTAAGCAACTCAATGAATGGAAAGAGCAGCTCAGATTAAACCGCCCATCACGAGTATATCCATCTCTAAATGGAGAAAGAGAATCGTTTAAGGCATCACCTAAACCCTCATCTGATACTCCACTTTACTGTGCAAAAAAATCTTCGTCAAGTCATCCTACTTTTTTGATTAGATTATGGGCATCCCCCCTCACTAAAATTGCATTGTGTCTTCTCATGGCAAGTGCAGTAACATTTGGCTTAACAGGGGTTGGTGTAATCATTGAAGCAGGCGCAATTGTTGCTGCAACCTTATTGGCCACTTCAGTGGGATTATTTGCAACAAGCGCGGCATTAACTGTCGAGAAAACATCTACGCCCGCCATAAGCGTCTAGTACTTATTATTGCCATCACCAGATCCTACTCAGTGGGGTTTGGTGCTCAATTAAGCCTACGATTAGACTTTCACTCAATAGAGTGCCGCAAAGGAGTAAAAGCTCGAGCACAACGGATTCTACGAGTCGTATGACAAAATTAATTTAATGGAGTGGCTCAGAGTAAACTCACATAATTTTGCATAAATATTGGTCAGTTAGTTGGCCTGTTATTAGGTTTTGAACCCGGCTGTTCTTCTTCTGTTGAAATATCAGAACACGATTTCATCGATTTATATGCGTCTCTATAGTCATGAAATTTCACGCTCGTAATGCCTTTTTCGGCTAAGTAATCATCCACAAGCGCTTTAATGCGATCGAGAAGTGTTGGAATATATTGTTGAAATTTCTTTAGCAAGCGCATATTGTTTTCATAGTGACCCTCAGAGCAGAATGTGTCTAAATTCTTTGGGTCTTCTTTCTGCTCTTGGATTCTGTATTGTTTCCATTCTTCAAATGCTTTTTCCAAATCGACAAGTATATCGTTCATATCTTTATATTGCCCTTCGTTTTTTGAGTCGGTTGCTTTTATGTTTTCTAATAATTGATTCATCTGGCCTAATTCGCGTGAGTAGTAGTACAGTTCAGAGTCTGAACGATTTTGTTTTTCCCAACTTGGTAAAAATTCGAGAAGATCATTTTGAAGGTTTTTTATTCGATCAGAAATATTACTTAGATTTGCCATATCCGCCCCCTAAACTTTATATATTTTATGTATGATATAATTCTAGTCTGATATTTGTTATTTTTCTAATAAGGGCACATCGAAGATAGG
Organism: uncultured Legionella sp.; assembly: GCA_964513205.1. Lineage (GTDB taxonomy): Bacteria > Pseudomonadota > Gammaproteobacteria > Legionellales > Legionellaceae > JAGVJT01. The sequence goes on from CAZELP010000027.1 coordinate 1,730, forward strand.
TTCTAATTTGTTTAAATGCGAATCTAAAGCTTAAAAATTAAGCTGTTAGTTTGGTATACCTATTTGAACATTGTGTGCCGTAGAGATACTTGTTCTCAAGAGATTTAAATCTGCTCGCGAAGCTCTGATAAAGTTAAATTGAATGCGGTATCGAGATCCTTCAAGCTACGCCGTTTTCAGGACGTGGTGGAGAGTTACGTCAGTTCATTTTAGTCGATTCAGCGTCACTGTGTTTATAGGACAATTGGCGAAGAATAAATTGACTAAATAAAAATCACATCGTACAATGGTTTTTACGTTACTGTAAAGAGAGTACCTGTTATGCAAACAAAAATCGAACCTAATTTAACGTTTGTTGAAATTTCGGAGCTAGGTCAAAAAACACGTATCAGTATTTTTGAAGATGAGCTTCCATTCCCGTTGCGTCGTGAAGAGACGCTTGATTCTGATGGAAATGTAAAAACAGTTAAGGAAATGGCTGCAAATCAAATTGTTGTCGCCATGCTAAATGCAGAAATACACAATTTAGCAGCGCTATGCGTGACATTAGAACAAAAATGTCTGTCTAAAGGACTTAGGGTTTCTTTCATTATACTTAAACCTTATAAAGATACAGCTCTTTATTATTTAAAGTTTTCCGCTGCTCCAGAATTGTTTACCGAGATATTCAATGAAGTCTCTCGATTAATAAAAGATGCAGCTATCATACCCCGATGCAGACGACATTTGGGTTCTGTAGAAATGACAGAAAAACATTCTCATCAGATAGTATCGCCCATAATGATTGGGCTTGTTGAATCTGAAATGTCTCAAGACAGAAAAAAAACAATTATTACCCTCTTCAAAAATCCTGAATACAATCAGATCATTCGAAAAGAAGAAATAACATTTAAAAATGGAAATGTTATACATAATCAAAATGAAGTCACAGATAATGCCTCTCTCAACGCTTATCATAATTCTTTCTTCAAGAAATCCGCTGTAAAAAAAGTAAAAATCACCATCGATAATGATTCTGGATTTCCTCACCCCGTTCGTACAGAAGAATTTTTTGATGAAAAAAGCTGTGTCAAAACAGGAGAAATGTGTGCTGATCATATCCTATTCAGCAGAAATAGTAGCTTCTCTCTTGATGTATTAAAAATGCGCTTACAATCTCAAGGTGCTGATTTTTCATTGAGCGAACAAGAATGTACCAGATCCATGTCTTTTCTTTTTTTCAAACCATATCAAACTGAATTGTCAATGCCTATTGTAATAAAAGAGATGCGTCATTTAGACAATCAAAGCTACCCAGAACAGGATTTTATGAGGCAAGGCTGTTGATCTACACAGGACGAATCTTCCGCATGCTCACATACTGATTAGGGACTGTTGACCTTAATCAAGGTGTACTCAGCGTCTAAGGACGGTAAAGTGAATCTTGATTGACCACGGAAGTTTTTCTTGAGTTATTAAAAACATCGGGTATCTTACCATTTTGTTAATAATAAAAAATAGCATGAGCACAGATGTAGTATTTATTCCAGGAGCTTTGGCATCGTCAGGAACATCATTTTCAAAAAAAAGCACAGCTTCATTATGTCGATGTCTTGACTGGCGTTTCTATTGTAGAAATAGCCAATCAATTTGCAAAAAATGCTCCGAATAAATTTACTCTAATTGCCTTCTCTATGAACCATCTCTTATTTCGCACGCTTCACAGGGTGAAAGGGAACGACTAAACTCGACGCGTTAAGATCGTTTGATTAATGTTTCACCGTCTTCTTTTTTGAGTTTTAAAAATACAAACCAACAAAGACTGGTTGCTATTCCCAGTGAAAAAAAAGTGTGTTGCAAAATCTCAAGTGTGAGTGTTGGCATATGCTTGGTGTGCTGAAAGTATCGAATAATAATTGCTGCTGAAGCCACACCAAAGCTGATGGCCAATTGCTGGATTGTGCTCATCACACTTGTCGCACTGCTTTGATATTTTGCTTCAATCTGTGCGTATGCCAATGAGTTCATTGCTGTAAACTGTAATGCAATCAGAACACCGTAAAAAAAAGTCAGAGCAGAAATACAGTGTTGAGGTGTGGTAATTGAAATAAGGCCAAATGAAGAAATGGATACGGCAATACAAAGTGTGTTTACCATGAGCACTTTTTTATAGCCAAATCGACGTAAAATTGGATGCGCCATCGGTTTGATGACAAAAATTCCAATGGCAACAGGTGCGATTAAAAAACCGGATAACTGAGGTTCGAATTGAAGTCCGATCTGAAAAGCCAAAGGCAACAGAAATGGAACACCACCAAAACTGAGTCGACAAATAAGATTGCTAATCACTGCGATAGAAAACGTTCTGCTTTGAAACAGCTCTGTTTTTACAATGGGATGAGGTTGTCGCTTTGACCAAAAATAGTAACTCATCAAAAGCACACACGCAAATACAATCATTTTGGCTGATGATTCAAGACTGAATGTGGATTCACTGATTAAAGACAAACCAAGTGTCAGTAAGGATAAGCCACTACTAAACAGCAAAAATCCGACTTTATCCAAGCGGTGAGTTGGAATTGGAGGAAGAGCTGGAATGCCTTTGAGTGCCAGTAAAAATACAATTAAGCCAATCGGTGCATTGACCCAAAATATCCAACGCCATGATAAATAATAGGTAATCAATCCGCCGACCCAAGGCCCTAATAGCATTCCCAATGATGCAATCATGATGACAACGGTCATCTTATTTAAAATTTCGTGACGTTCTGAGGTTTTAATGATGATCAGCCGACCGATTGGGAGCATCATGGAACCCCCTAATCCTTGTACCGCTCGAGCACATACAAGAGCGGTTAGTGAGTCAGTGAGTGCACATGCGATAGAGCTTAAAGTAAATGTTGTAATTGCAAAAACAAAGACCTTTTTCACACCGTATCGGTCGGCAATCCAACCACTAATGGGAATGAAAATCGCCAAACTCAAGAGATATGTAATCAGTGCCAGTTTTAAATCGACAGGATTGACAGATAGATTCAAGGCCATGGCAGGGATAGCCGTATTTAATGCTGTACCATCAAGAGACTCCATCAACATGGCGAGTGCGATGATCACAAGGGTTAGGGAAGGGGTTCGCATGAGAAAAACAATCAGATTGGTTATCAGGTGATTGTATAAATTTTTAGAATCGGGAACAATAGACAACCTTTTCTGAAACGGTTGGTTTAGTCGATTGACAGCAAGTTTCGAAAGCTGTTTTATAACGTGTGAAAATGAAATACAAGGATGTTGTCGTGATGAGAAAGAGTTTTTGGGCTGTTCTTTTGATTTTGTTGTGGAGTGGCAATACAGCAGCTGCCAAAGAGACGAAATCTTTAGCAACTGCTGTGGCAGGTGTGACTCCAACCCTTGTCGAGTGGGATAACGAGGGTTTTTCGATTCGTACACGGGATGGTGAAAATGAGCTTCGTTTGGGTTTGTTGCTTCAAGCCGATCAAGATATTTTCTTTGAAACGGAAGGCTTAACCATCAACGATGGTGTTGATTCTGTGCCTGTGATTAACCGTTCTTCAGTTGATCGAATTTGGATTCGTCGTGCTCGGCCTATTTTTTCAGGGCATCTTTTAAAGTACAACAACTTTGTTTTTGCTCCGGATTTTGGACAAGGCCAAACGCGGCTATTTGATGCTGCGGTTGATGTGCATTATATCAAATGGCTTGCTTTTATGGCCGGAAAGCAAGTGAGCTTGTTGGCTGGATTGCAACAATTTAAAGATCAATCTACGCTGTTTGTGATGGAGCCTGGTTATGCGACTAACATGGCACCTAACCGTGAAGTTGGATTTGTATTACATGGTCAATGGGGGCCTCAAGGTTATCCTGAAAATGATGCACCTTATGTTGATCAACGCGGATTTCGTGAGTGGTTTTCTTATCAAATCGGTGTTTTTTCCGGAACGGCTGACAACACAAACCCAGGTTTAAACCCCGTTTCCACAACCGCGTTTAGCACCGAAAATGCGACATTAGAAAACAAAGCATTTGAGGCACGCCTATTTTCTAATCCATTTTTAGGTAAAAAAGAATACCCTTGGTTGAAGGGGATTGGAGTTGGAATGTCGGCAGGGGTTGATAATCCTTCAAATGAGGCAAATTTGCCTGCGATTCTTTCAATTGGACAGAACCCCGTTTTTACGTATTCGACTAATGCTGTTGCAAATGGTCAGCGCTATCGTTTTCACCCCCAAGGGTATTGGTTTGTTGGTCCTGCTGGGATTACATTCGATTGGGGATTTACCGCTCAACATGTGCTTAATAAAACGCTCAACTCACCTCCAAGCCCTAATACGTTCTCTCTTTTACAACACAATAATGCGGGAGAAGTTCAGTTTGCCTATAACATTACTGGAGAGGCATTGGATTTTATGCAAAAAATAGTTCCTAATCGGCCTTTTAATCCACACGAACGAGGCTCGTTTGGAGCATTTCAGTTGGTTGCTCGTTGGTCGATGTTGTCTATGAGCCCGAATATTTTTGATGCTTTTGTGGTTTCAGGTGATTCATCTCGTTACGTTTATTCTGATCCTAGAACTTCGGTCTCTTACGCCAACACTTGGACAATTGGTGTAAATTGGATTTTAAACCGAGCTGTACGTATGGTCACAGAATATGATCAAACCAGTTTTATTGGTGGATGCTCAACAGGAGCTTTGTCGGCCAAAGAAAATCCTGGATGTCTTACTGGAGGAGATGCCACTTACGCACTGACGAGTCGAGTTTTAAATAGACCCGATGAAAAAATTCTAATGCAGCGTGTTCAGATTCAATTTTGAAAACTCATCATAAATTGGTTTTGAATGTTTGGGTTGGCGTTTCGTCAGAGGATGTACTTGGGGTATCGGGACGTAGCTCGTTTAGCGTATTTTTACAAAAAGAAGCTGGAGAATTTGTGGGTATGAGTCTTTGGTATTCCATGACAATGCGTCTTTTTTCTGGAGGGATTTGATAAAATGCGCCGTCAAAATCGTCTTTGCTTTTCATAATCGCACGAATTTTTTCTTGAGTTGCTCTGCAAAAAATATCACACTGTTCGATGTCCAATGTGTAGAGGACGCCATTGAGATCGAACGCGTTTTTAAAACAACCAAGCGCAAGATCTTTTCTTGTGTCACAAAAAATGACGCATCGTTCGGGAGAGAGCTTTTTCAATAAATCAGCGAACAGATAAGGTCCTTTGATGACACTTGATAATTTTTCTTCCGCTATTTGGAGAGAAAAATTAAATTGTTCTGAACTTAGATAGTAAACTAAATTTCCAAAATCCTCGCTATTTTTAATCATATGAGGAATATTATTTTTTATATTTTCATAAATTCGGTCATGTTCTTGAACGGGAAGATGCTTCAAGACGTTTCGGAGTTGAGTTCCATTTTTAAGAATAGAAGGCAGCTTATCTTTTAGATGTTCATAAATGACGACGCGCTGCTCTTCAAGCAATTCTTCAAATAGGCACCCTAGATTGTTACCATTTTCAATGATCTGAAATAGATGATTGTCCATCAGTCTTAATATAGTTTTGATTTTGTCAGCTTGAAGGCTGATGAACATTTGACCCAATTGACTTGGGCGCTTAATCACATCAAAAATAACTCGACCTAGACTTGTAAAAATTGCGGGTAGTTTATCTTCTGGTATGAGCATGATAAACGTAATGATATCGAAAACAGAGGAAAGTTGACTCTTAATTTCAGAAAGTATGTGCTTTTGTGAGAGTATTTCTGGGAGATTTTCGGCTGAAATGCCTTGGACGACAAACCCGATGTCTTCGACTGATCGTATTCTGATATTCAATCCAATTTTTTTTAAAAGTGGTAGAGTAACGCCGAGAGCGTCATTTCCTGTATAGGTTTTTTTCTCCAATGTGTGCTGCAACTCATCTCTCATTGACTCAAATATTTTTCTTGTTTCTTGTACGAGAGAGTGCCGATGAGAGTCAATCAATCGAATATGGCTGAGTAGTTCGTCTTTTCCTATCATCTCTGAAAAAATATGACTTTTTCTTGTTGCGATGCATGTGGCCATGTTTTCAGTTGCATTAGAATTTTCTATTTGATTGGAGGATAAGGTTAATAAGAGTTCAATTTCTTGTTTTAATCTTGGAGGAATTTTGTTTTTTTCTTCTATCGGCAGTAACATATAATATTGATTAAAATGAATGATAGCGGGATAAGCACCTTTCCCTGCATTTTCTTCCTCTCCTAAGGAGTGCACGCTGTTAATGGACAACTCATGAACCAAGTTAAGCAATTGTCCCAAAAGATGCCCTTCATCTGATACGAGCTTCTGATAATGCGCTCTGACTTGAAAGAGTGACTCTATTAAAAGAGAATGCATTTCTAATCTTTTATATTCGGAATGGCTTAATCGAGGATCACTTGATACTGTTTCATTGTAATAAGGGTTGAATGGTGGCGTATTTTTTTCTGTCATTAAATCGATCGTTGTGATTAGGCTCACTGGATAAAGGTACGTTCCGTTTTCAGACAAGATATGTGTTTTGAACACTTCTGTTACAGGGATGGAGTTTAGATGAGGATAGTCATTGCTCAAATTTTCTTGCCATACATCGGGCATCAACACTTTTAGAGGATTGTCAGGATCCACAAGATAGGCCAGATGTATCAGAAGATGGGTGATTTCATCATCTGGCTGTGCTGTGTAACACACGCAAGAGCCTTTGATTGTGTGCCAAACTTCTGTCATGAATGCCCTGCATGCTTCAATTCGCTTGGGTTCTTCTTGATGTACGGACAGTAAGAGAGACAAATTATGGATGACATAGTCCCTCCAGAGCGCCCTTGCATCGCTTTTCAGATTCCTGACACTGTTTTTTATAGGTTCTTCTTTTAGAGTCTGGATGTGTGCTTGAATCCTTGAAAAAGTCATGACATGACTCGATTGAGTGATTACCATGATCATAGTGCAAGATTAAATAATAATCAAAAAGGTTATTTAATTATCTTTTTGATTTAAGAGTGTATCTTGATACGCCTTGTTTACGATGGAACCAGAAGAATTTAAGAGGCAGAAGATGAATTGCTCTGAATTATAGGCATCAGCTGTTTCCTTTTTTGAATAAAAACGGTGGCATTTCCCCAGCTCATTGGGATGGTCAGTTTTTTAAAGACATAAAAAATAGCACTTTTGATGGGCTTGCTTGTTGAAATGACGATGCTTGCGTGAGATTGGTCCACACGTTGGCTGATGCTCTCCCAAATTTCCGAGACAAATGTTGTGCCATTAATAAAAATATAAGTTGCCTCACTGAAATCAATGTGCAAAAAATGGCCTTGGATCAATGCTATTTTTGATGCCTTTTGTTCATATCCCTGAATTTTTGAGAGGACTTGTTTTTGTTGAATTGCCGCCTGATGTAAAGAAGGGAAAAGCTCAATGCCACAGCTTTTCTGAACATCATAGACCATCATTGAAGCGAATACCGCTTTTCCCACCCCACTTCCTAGATCATAAAAAATGGTTTTTGAAGTGGGTTTTTCAAGAGAGAGGAGTGCGATAAAACCAAAAAAATCAATTTCGCCATAAAGATATTCGGGTGCGTCTTGCGCAAGGCGAGCCTGACGAGAGAGCTCGAATCCATTTACCGCATCAAAAACTTTTTTATAAACGGTGGCGTGCTCATTTAGCTTTAATGACGTTGCCCATTTTCGATAGGCCCATCTTGCCTTCAGTGTTGGAACATAATGAAAAAAACATAAGGCAAGAAGAGCGAGGGCGAAGAGGAATAGTGTCACAATCCGCCAAAGTGATAGAGACGCGCCATTGGTCTTAAGATTTTTGTATACCAAGGCTGTTTCGTATGTGCGTGTACTCGATAAGTGCGATGTGTTTCATAATGCTCTTGGAGATAATCATCACTTGTTTGCAGATGATCGATTAGACCCAACTCGAGCGCGTCGGTTGCAAGCCAGTGTTCTCCAGTAGATACTTCGTCAATGTTGATGGTATGTCGGTTCGATAAAATATAATTTCTAAAAATGGTATGAATTTTTTCTAAGTCATCTTGAAATTTTTGACGACCAGCTTCAGTATTTTTTCCAAATAAGGTCAATGTGCGTTTATATTCTCCTGCCGTTAATAGTTCGACATCGATGTCATTTTTCTTCAACCAACGGTGAAAATTAGGTAATTGCGCAACTACACCAATAGAACCGACGATTGCAAATGGGGCAGCAATAATCTGATTGGCAACACATGCCATTAAATAGCCTCCACTCGCTGCAACTTGATCGATACAGACTGTAAGCGGAATGTGTTTGTCACGAATTCGTTGTAATTGTGCCGCTGCTAATCCGTATCCATTCACCGAACCGCCTGGGCTTTCAAGACGTACAACGACCTCGTCTTTTTTGGTCGCAATCGCAAGTATTGCGTTTACTTCTTGTCGAAGTTGTTCAACTTGCGTGGCTGCAATGTCACCTTTAAAATCAAGCACAAATCGACAAGGTTTGTCTTTTTTATCTTTTTGTTTCTTGCGAGATGATTTTTTCTGATGAGTTTCTTTGCACATCTGTTTTTTGATGTTTTCAAACGCTTCGTCTAAAGCTTCAACGGTAAGCCCTTCTTTGGTTTTCTTCCCGATGCTGCTTAATCCTGCGACCAGGATGAGTAGGGCAAAGACTAAGGTAAATGTTTCAAGTGCAAACAATCCGTATTGATGTAGAAAATTCATGGTTATTCTCTGAGATTTTTAAGCCTCATTGAGGCTATCGTAAAGGACATATGTTACTCGTTTATGATGACGCTTGTCACGCTTCAAAATGGCATAATGAGAAATTTCAAGCTTCTCCATTTTGGCTGTGACCACGCATAAAAAATAGTCGCTTTCTAGCGTGATGTTATTCAATTGAATTTTATGTTTTGAGAGAAAATCATTCAATTGAGTAAATGAGCGAAATCCTGATAATCCACGTGATTGCACAATCGACTCGGCTTCATTTTCAGTGATATCAGGACCAAGTGTCATGATGACGGGAGCAGGTGCCGTATTGAGATTGATTGTAGTTTTTTGTGGAAGGACTGTGATGTAGGGTAACATTTGTGTGTAAACTTTTTCATCGACTCCTTCCACGAGTCGAAACTCGGAAATACTTCTCATTTCTTGATGAGAGGCTGAATAGGGTGGATTTTGTTTGAGATAGTATGCTTGGTGTTTTTGCGCATTTTGTTCTTGTATTTTTTCATTAATCCAATCTTTAGTAGCAGAGAGAATCTGGTGATTCTTAGACGCATTTGAATCGCTCAAAACCGTATTGAGTAATAAATAAAATGCAGACTCATGCAATTGGTTTTCTTCATCTGAGTCTGTTTTTTTAAGTTGATTGAGATTAAATCGTCCTTGCAAATCAATCAATTTCCCTGATAGCACAACGCCAGGATATCGTTGTGCTTGACTTTTGGGGAACCAAAATAAGCGAGGATCTTCAGGGAGTGGTTCTTGCGCTAAAAATCCCATTGCCCAAAAAATAACCTCTTGCGAAGCAAGATAGAGCCTATCACTGCTGATATTAAGGCGTGTTTCTCGAATGTCTTGTTGCAATCTGATCATCATGGCGGTTGTGGCAATAGACACAAGCGCTGTGATGAATAATGCTGAAATAAGTGCACTTCCTTGATGTTTCAAAGAAAAAAATTTATTCAGCATACATTGCCTCTGGGATGGGGAACAGCAATTTAATTGAGCCACGATTTTCTAATGTGAGTGATAATTCAATGGCTGTTGGAATAAAAGCATTCTTCTGTTTTTGAGAAATGGCGTAAGGTCGCCATGAAGACAAGTGTTCTTGACTTTGTGATATATAAGCAAAAGCACAATGAGTGAGGTGACGAAGCAAGATTTGATCACGAGTGTCACGTCGGGTTGGACTGTCTACGGCAGACCAGCTTCTTCGAGTGAGAGCGTGGTGTCCGCATAGTAATGCGACTCGTTGGAGTGTTGAGCTTTTTTGAGTATTGCTTGGGTTGGTGAAACCTCCACGAGTAAATTCGGTATAATTCGATTCACCAATAAAAGGGGGATACAAGCGATTTTCATTACCTCGAATCGGACGGTTGGTTGTTTGTGCTATATCGCGTCTCAATAACGTCAGGACGAGATGAAGCTCATTGAGTTGTTCCGTTTGATAGGCAAGTCTTTTCTTGGTTTCAAATGCTTGTAGCATGACACTTCCTGTCAGGGTTGAGACGATGGCAAAAACGGCTAAAGCCACAATCACTTCAATCAAGGTATATCCTTCGAATTTTGTGGTCAGTTTATTCATTTTTGATTGGCATATAGGCGATAAATGTGTCAATGGACGGTCCTTGTCGTTTCGCGCGTGTTTTAACGGTGATCTTTTCAACTTGAGAAAGAGGGGTGGAGCTGACCGTCGCGCTCCAAAACCAGGTTTGGCCTAATAGATTCATTTCTTTTTCAATAGATTCGCCACCGTGTAGCTTGATCAAATTCAGTTGAATCAGCGAAATTGCCTGCATGGCAACAAGGTGTGAGAGTGTTTTATCTTTGGCGTGTTGTGTTCCAATTACGGTGTTTGAAGAAGCTTTTAACATGGCGCTTAACGCAATCGCAAGGACAGACAAGGCCAGCAAGACTTCGATCAGTGTAAATGCAGAAGGTTTACTATTCATGATACTCGCGTTTCAGTGAGAGTTCGCCGTTTTCTTTGCCAATGATTTGAATGATACTGGGTTGTTTTGGCGTTCCGAAAACGAGTCTAAAAGGGGTTATTTCTCCTGTTGAATAGAAAATTATGCCTGGTTTCTGGTGAGGGTTCAACGGTTGAAAGGCGACAACCCCTTGTTTAGGAAAAGGCGTTGGTTTTCCTAAAAAAGTGGACTGAGCGGGCTCCCAATGGCGCGCTTGAGTGTATTCAACAACCGTATAACCTTGTGAATTGATGGATAGGCCGTAGGCTTTTGATTGTAACATGGCTTGATGCCGGATACTTTGAAGTGCGCCCAAAGTTTGCTCAGCCGCCGTGATTATTCGGCGGCTTTGACCAAAATCACCAAAAGATAAGATTGCAAATCCAAGTGTGATGCCGATGATAACCAGCACAACAAGGATTTCGATTAGGGTGAATCCCGATCTACAGATTGCCGGATAAGGTTTTTTATCCCTCATTCCAATTTCCAATTACCGCATTGACACCTGTTCCACCAGGTTGTCCGTCTGCGCCATTGGTATAAATATCGATCTCACCATGTTGCCCTGGATTTAAATACAGATAATCACGTCCCCAAGGATCTTTGGGTAGTGTTTTTAAATATGAACGCCAATCCTTGGGTTCTGGAGCCGTATTTGGTTTTGTGACGAGTGCTTTGAGACCTTGGTCAGTCGATGGATAAAAACCGTTGTCGAGTCGGTATAGATCAAGCGCATTTTGAATGGCCAGTACATCTTGTTTGGCTTTTACAATACGTGCATCGTCTGGGCGACTGATAATTTTAGGGACTACAAGTGCTGCGAGAATTCCTAAAATCACAACGACGACCATGATTTCAATGAGTGAAAACCCTTTTTGTTGATGATGCATGTCTGTTCTCCGTGATGAACGATGATAAGCAAATGGTAGCATGGTTTTTCAAGAAGTCACTAATTGCTCCATAGAAAAAATAGGTAATAAAGTAGCCAGTACAATAAACAAGATGACCCCACCCATTAAAATGATGATAAAAGGCTCTAAAAGTGTCATGAGTGTGTCAATAATACGTTTGACTTCGTTATCGAGATGCAGCGCTGTTCGTTCCATCATAGAAGATAACTGGCCGCTTTTTTCTCCACTGGCAATTAGATGAATGGCCATGGGAGTCAGGAAGGTTGTTTCTTGTAGTGCTTGGCTAATCGATGATCCTTCTTTGACTTGTACGGTTGCATGTTCAAAATGTTGGCGCATGACCAGGTTGGTTAGAAGGGAGCTTGACACTCGCATGGTTTCTAAGATATTCACTCCTGCGGCAAACAAAATAGAAAACGTATGGGTATAGCGTGCGATATTGACGCTTGTCATAAGAAAAGAAAAACCAGGTATTTTAAGTAAAAATTGATGCCATTTTTTGCGTTTTTTAGGATCTTTTAATTGGTGATGAAATCCAAATAATCCAAGGATGAGAACAAGGAAAACCCACACTCCGTCTTTTTGAACAAACTCACTGATTGAAATTAGCACTTGTGTCATAGGGGGGAGTGCTTGACCACTGCTACTGAATACGTCAATGATTTTGGGAACGACAAAAGCCAATAGAAAGCTGATGATGGCGGTGGAAACACACACCATGACAAGAGGATAAATCATCGCTTGTTGGACTTTTTGACGTGTTTGTTGCTGGTACTCGGTATAGTCAGCAAGTTTCTCTAAAACCATATCCAATTTACCTGTTTGCTCTCCCGCTGCAATGGTGGCTCGATAAAGCTCGGGGAATGCATTGGGCTCGTCCTCCATGGCTTGTGCGAGACTGTATCCTTCAAGTACTTTTGCGCGTACGCTAAAAACAAGCGCTCTCACAGATGTTTTGGTTGATTGTTCGCCTACGCCTCGTAAGGCTTCTTCGAGTGGAATGCCTGCTGCGAGCAGTGTGGCCAGTTGACGCGTCATTAGACATAAATCCTGGGCGGCGAAATGGCGTATTTTTTTCTTTTTTTGAGTTTTTTTAAGAGGCGTGATTTGTGTTGGGATAAGTCCTTGCTCTCTTAATAATTGACGAGCTTGTCGCTCCGAGTCGGCTTCTATCACGCCTTTAGAAGCGCGCCCGTTCGCTTTCAATGCAAGGTATTGGTATGCACTCATTTTCGGTCATTTAAAAAGAAATATCTTTATGAGTCTAATCTATTGGGTTTAATAAGTCATTAGGTTACACTAGCTCCGGGACAAAACATGGAGTGAATAGATGAGTATGAGTAAGGTAAATGCGGCCATTCAAGAACATGCCGCTAAGTTTATAGATTTGCGATTTACAGATATTCTCGGAAAAGAGCAACATATTACGGTGCCTGTTTCTGCTGTTGATGAGGATATGCTTGAGAATGGAAAAATGATTGATGGCTCATCCTTCAAAGGATGGCAAAAAATACATCAATCTGATCTTGCACTTATTCCAGAAGTCGACACCATTCAGCCTGATCCTTTTTACCAGGAAAGTACACTTTTCATGCGCTGTAACATTGTAGACCCTCAGACAATGTTAGGCTACGAACGAGATCCTCGTTCATTGGCTTTGCGCGCTGAAGCATACCTCAGATCGACTGGTATTGCGGATGATGTATTGTTTGGTCCTGAGCCTGAATTTTTTATTTTTGATGATGTTCAATGGGATACCCAAATTAGCGGTTCCTTTTACAAAATTGATTCTGAAGAAGCACAATGGAACTCTGGAAAGCCCGTCGAGGGCGGCAACATTGGTCATCGTCCTGGCATTAAAGGCGGATATTTTCCAGTTCCACCAGTTGATTCTTCACAGGATATTCGTTCAGATATTTCACTGGTTCTTGAGTCTCTCGGAATTGTGGTTGAAGCACATCACCATGAAGTGGCAACGGCCAACCAATGTGAAGTTGCGACACGTTTTAATACACTGACAAAAAAAGCAGATGAGCTTCAAATTTTGAAATACGTCGTGCATAACGTGGCTCATACACATGGTAAGACCGCCACTTTTATGCCCAAGCCTTTAGTGGGTGACAATGGCAGTGGTATGCATTGCCATCAGTCTTTGGTAAAAGATGGAGTGAACCTCTTTTCCGGTGATCAGTACGCGGGATTGTCTGAGACCGCGCTGTATTATATTGGTGGAATCATCAAGCATGCGCGTGCGTTGAATGCGATTACCAATCCGTCTACGAATAGTTATAAGCGACTAGTTCCAGGTTTTGAAGCGCCTGTTTTGCTTGCTTATTCTGCGCGTAACCGTTCTGCATCAATTCGTATTCCACATGTCAGTAGTCCTAAGGCTCGTCGGATTGAAGTTCGTTTTCCAGATCCTTGCGCTAATCCTTATCTTGCTTTTTCAGCTATGATGATGGCGGGATTGGATGGTATCCAACGTAAAATACATCCGGGTCAAGCAATTGACAAAGATTTATATGATCTGCCTCCTGAAGAATTGATTGATGTACCGACGGTTGCTTCTTCACTTGAAGATGCTGTTGAGCATTTATTGCGCGATCATGAATTTCTATTGCAAGGTGATGTCTTTACTAAAGATTTCATTAAAAGCTATGTGGAATTGAGAGAGCGTGATATCGCTTATATTCGAAGTTTGGTTCATCCTGCTGAATTTGAGTTGTATTATAGCCAATGATTTTTATTTAAAAAAAGATCTAAAAGACTAAAGATAACTCATTTTGTGCCGTTAATAGCATTAACATCATCGACATTTCTCTTGCGGAATGTCGGTGATGCTTAGACGTATGGGGGCATAATATGGACATTATTTTTCAAGGACAGCATTCAGAGCAAGAGGCGACAGAAAGCGTGCGTCAGGTGTTGGAAATGTTAAAAGCACGTTACGCCATCAACCAATTTAGAGAAATGCATTTGACGGTCACGTTGGTTGATTCGGTCGGGGCTGAGATTGAATTGGTCGACAGTGAAACAAATCAACCTTATCGCATCATTGAGGTGCATCGAGAAGCACCGCAAACATTGATCAGGGCAACAAGGCCTGCGCTAAAGCTAGTGGTTGATAACACAAATTCCTAGCATTATAAAATTGAATTTGCCATACTTCTATCATCAATTTGGATAATGATGAGGAGGCATGATGTCTGAGCAGACTGTGGATCAACATTTTGAGGCGTGGTATTCGACTTATGGGCACATGACCATTGGACGACTCCTTGAATATTTTTCCATTCAATTGCCCAAAGAAAAAATCATGCCGTTGTTAAATGATGCTCACAAGATGTTTCGTCGTGTGATGAACATTCCTTTGTTATCTGTGTTTAATGGTATCATTTTTCAGCAAGCCTATGATTATCAGGTCTATGTGCAAAAATTGATGATCAATTATCGTTTATCTCCAGAATATGCCAAGAGTCCGGAAGCGCCGGGTGAGAATATTCGCCAAGTCTTAAGCCAGCAGTACGACCAACTACTGGCCTGTGTAAATGCTTTTTCTGAACATCAGTATCAACATTATCAATTTATTTCAGATAGCCAAGCCTATTTGATTGGATATTTTGAGTCTTTCTCTAATCCATTAGACGATTTGGAAAAGCTAAGCAATGATCCTGATTTTTGTGAACAGCTCAAAACATTTGAAGAGCAAGCCAAAGAGATTACATTAATTTTTCGCTCTGATCGTCGACAGTTTTATGATTTGATTCTTGCTATTTCAGATCAGTTGGCCGGTTTGACGGATTATAAATTTAATGTTGAAGAAGCTAAAAAAGAGCGGCAAGCTTTGTTTTTTGACAATAAGATCGGAGAAACCCCACCTTTTACAGATTGAAAATCTCCTCGTCCAACATTATTTGATTGACTACGTGTTACCGACTTTAGCGGTCGTATTAGATTTATTTTATTTTTAGGATGTGACTTATTAACGTTAATTTTTTTTACAGCAGAGATGCATTTGCTCCAGATGAGGGTGAGAGCCAACGTGCGCATGGTCGTCATCGTTTGACGAACAAAGAAAGTTATGTATTCAACTCTATGATTTTTGCTTTGGGACTCTGTTTTTGGATTCATGGCGCCCAAACACAAGATGCTTTATTTCATGGAGAAAAACTCACAGGCCAAATTCTCACTGGTTTTTATCTTGGATTGTTAGGCAGTTTCGGGTGTTACTCGGCTTTTCTTTTTATACAAAACATAAACTGGAACGATTTTGGATTATTTCATCCTAGAGGCCAAGCGCAATCGGGTACGCCAACTTCTATTTCAACCATTGCGATTTGATGCAATTTCGTTTAAAATCGGCAGGTTTTTATAACGACACACACATTTCGTCACACCCGGTGGGGTCCCTTTGGGGTACTTGGTGGGAAGTGTGGAGGATTAACCCTGGAGACTATTATGAAAGTTACAATGAGAGAATTACTCGAGTCTGGCGCTCACTTTGGGCACAGAACACGCTACTGGAACCCAAAAATGGGCGAATACATTTTTGGTTCGCGCAATCAGATCCACATTATCAATTTAGAAAAAACATTGCCTATGCTAAATGATGCACTGAACTACATCGGTCGTCTTGCATCAAATCACGCTAAAATCTTGTTTGTTGGCACAAAACGTGCTGCACAAGACAGCATTCGTGAACAAGCTAAGCGATGTGGCATGCCTTATGTCGATCACCGCTGGTTAGGTGGTATGCTCACAAACTATAAAACGGTTCGTCAGTCTATTTTCCGTTTGAAAGAATTGAAAAAAATGCATGAAGATGGCAGTTTTCAGCATATGATTAAAAAAGAAGCTTTAATGCTGACTCGTGAGCTTGAAAAATTAGAGCGTAGTTTGGGCGGTATTCAAGATATGGGCGGTTTGCCTGATGCGTTGTTTGTGGTTGATGTTGGATTCGAACACATTGCTGTTGAAGAAGCTCGACGTTTAAAAATTCCTGTAATCGGAATTGTAGATACGAACAATAGCCCAGACAACATAGACTATGTGATTCCTGGTAACGATGACTCTATGCGTGCCATTGAAATTTATGTGCGTGCTGTTGCTGATGCTATTTTAGAAGGCAAACAAACACGGTCTGGTTTTGCTCCTTCTTCTGAAGAATTTGTTGAAATCACTGACGCCGCAGAAAAGCCCGAGCAAGGCGCTACAGAATAAAATCAAATCTAGGTGGATTTTTCTTTACCTAGTCGTACAATCAGTTAAACAGCCCGTCAAAAACGGGCTGTTTCGTATAAGTGGAGAGGACTATGTCAGTTGATGCAAAATTAGTAATGGAGCTCCGTCAGCGTACTGGTGCAGGCATGATGGAATGTAAAAAATTTCTAGCTTTGCCTGAAGTCAATGGTGATATCGAATTGGCGATTGTTGAAATGCGTAAAGCGGGACAAGCCAAAGCAGATAAAAAAGCAGATCGAATCGCAGCCGAAGGTGTAATCGTTTTTGCTCGAAGTGAAGATGGCCGACGTGCGCTTTTGGTTGAAATTAACAGCGAGACAGATTTTGTTGCTAGAGATACAAACTTTACTCAATTTGCTTCTGATGTTGCTGAGACAGCGCTTCGTGCCAATGTAACGACACTTGAAGCACTTTCTGAAAGCATGATGGTAAATCGTGATGTGACAGTAGAACAAGCGCGTCAAGAATTGGTCGCAAAAATTGGTGAAAACATTAAATTGCGTCGTGTTGAGTGGGTTGAATCAGAAGGGACTATCGGCGCGTATATGCATGGTGCACGTATTGGGGTTTTGGTTGCACTCAATACATCTGATGATGCGCTGGCAAAAGACATTGCAATGCATGTTGCTGCGTCCAAGCCTATCGTTGTAAGCCGTGATGATGTGCCAAAGACTGCAATTGAAAATGAGCGCGAGATTTTCATGGCTCAAGCCAAAGATAGCGGAAAGCCTGATGATATCATTGCCAAAATGGTTGAAGGTCGAATTAGCAAATACATCGATGAAGTGAGCTTACTTGGACAACCTTTTGTCAAAGATCCAAACAAAAAAATTGCTCAACTTTTGAAAGAAAAAAATGCGGAAGTTGTGCGTTTTATTCGTCTTGAAGTGGGTGAAGGCATCGAGAAAAAAGAAGACAACTTTGTTGCTGAAGTGATGGCGCAGGTCCGTGAATCATGATCGAAAACCCTAAGCTCAAGTATCGTCGCATTTTGCTTAAATGTAGCGGTGAGGCTTTGATGGGGGAAACTCGTCAGGGTATCGATCCGGTTGTGCTCGATAAAATTGCACACGATGTGGCGGAGTTGGTCAAATTAGGTGTTGAAGTTGGTCTTGTGATTGGTGGTGGCAATTTATTTCGTGGAAAGGCATTATCTGCTGCTGGCCTGGGACGTGTGACGGGCGACCACATGGGAATGCTTGCCACGGTTATGAATGCTTTGGCGTTGAGAGACGCGTTGGAAAGGATTGATCTTCCTGCGCGAATTATGTCGGCTATTCCCATGTTAGGGGTGGTCGACCCTTACAACCGCCGTAAAGCGATTACACATTTGCGTAATAAGCACGTCATTATTTTTGCCGCAGGGATAGGCAATCCGTTTTTTACAACTGATACTGCTGCTTGTTTGCGTGCAATAGAGGTCGGCGCTGACATTGTTCTTAAAGCCACGCAAGTCGATGGTATTTATTCAGACGACCCCAAAAAAAATCCAGATGCCATACGTTACGATCATCTGACTTATCGAGATGTATTGACGCAAGGACTCTCTGTGATGGATTTGACGGCAATTTGTTTATGTCAAGATCATAACATGCCTTTGCAAGTATTTGACTTGTCAGCACCTGATGCGTTAAAACGGATTGTATTGGGAGAACAGGTCGGAACTGTTGTAGGAGAAACAAAACATGATGAATGAAATTAAGCGTGATGCAGAACGTCGAATGCAAAAAGCCGTTGATGCGCTACAGCATGAGATGACAAAAATAAGAACGGGTCGGGCACACGCCAGTTTGCTTGATCATGTGATGGTAGATTACTATGGCAATATGACGCCAATCAATCAGGTCGCAAATATTTCTGCCAGTGATGCGCGAACGTTAAGTGTGACTCCGTGGGAAAAAACGATGCTTCCTGCCGTTGAGAAAGCCATTTTAAATTCAGGTTTGGGTTTGAATCCTGCAAATTCTGGAACGGTCATTCGTGTACCTATGCCTCCTCTGAGCGAAGAGCGTCGCAAGGAAATGATTCGTGTTGTTAAGGGCGAAGCAGAGCAGGGGCGCGTGGCAGTTCGTAACATTCGTCGAGATGCAAATCATGCATTGAAAGAGAGTGTGAAAGCAAAAGAAATCTCTGAAGATGACGAGCGTCGTGGTTCTGATGAAATTCAGAAATTGACAGATCACTATATCGCTCAAATCGATCTTGTTTTAGAAACAAAAGAAAAAGATTTGATGGAAATTTAGAGTCTGCTTGTTTTTCGATAGTCTTTGACTAGCACTACAATTTGTCCGGTTAAAGAAAAAGAGATTGTACGTCTTTGATAAAACGCCAAGAATGGCGTCCTAAATCCCCATTTAGGTCAAGGACGTACGAGTTTGACTCAAAAGAAATGTGACCCGATCGCTTTGCAGTGGCAGGGTTATGTCATACGCGGTTTCGAAATTGTAGGCACGAATTCCTTAGCATAAGGATTAAGGCCGATTTTCTTATCACCTGCTTGGAACATGCTGTTTTGTATTAAGTTACTAGATTGAACAGGTCGACTAATGGGTTTAATTATCGTTAAATTGAATCTACCTGGGTTATCTCGACACTCTTCCCCTGAAACACCAAGTGCTGACATGTTCTGTATGACTCGAGTTACGGCTACTTTCAGAGGGTGCTCGTTTGGTGCGTTGCTTGCATGGCTATGCAGCCCTTTTCCATAAATTAATTTTAGTTGTATTGCTGATGAGTGAAGATTGTTGAGCTCTGTTTGTATTCGTCTTTTAAGTCCAAAATAAACATAGCCAAACGATAAAAAATGCAGGTCAATGATGGTGTTGTGCTTCATGTCAGGAAGATTAAATGCCTGTGTTGCTTCGTCTAAAAGTAGAAGTGCGGTACTTTCATCAGGTATGGGGCTTCTAGCAATGGCGTCAATGATGCTGCTATAGGTGATTGCATCAACAAAACCTAATTTTTTGGCTTCATCAAATAGCGCTAAAGCGCATGTCGCATCGGGTGTGGGACTTTT
>CAZELP010000028.1:0-19512 GCA_964513205.1 uncultured Legionella sp.
CTGCTCCTGGTAAATCAACAAATTCTTCGTTGAGCCAGCGTGCATCTTCTATAAATAGGCGTACACATCCATGGCTTGCTTGATATCCTGGAACTGTATCACTGCCATGTAAAGCGTATCCTCTATAAAAATGCATGCAATAAGGCATTTCTGCTCCGCCATCAGAGCCATCTGAACGCTGAGGAAAAGCCGTGGAGATGCAGTCATAATCTTGTTTCCGAATGATTCTAAATTCGCCACTGGGTGTTTGACAATGGCCTTCTGTTTTAGGACATTGACCTGAACCTGATGAAAGAGGGCCCCACCAAATAAGTTCGCCTTGCTCATCGTATGCGCCAAAGGCCAACTCTTCTTGGCTGATATAGATGGTTTTCTCTCCTCGCGCTTCAATATATCTTGGAAATGGGGAAACGTCGTAGACACTGAGTTGCTCTAAATTGTCTGGGACCGCTATTGTCATTCCAGGTTTTAATTCGATATTCATGCGATTGATTCGTTTTACCAGATCTTGTGTTTGCACATCAGGAAATAAATCATCCCAGGAGTCATAATTTTTAGTATGAATACAATGATAACCAGGTTGATGGCAAAATTTTTCGCCATAGCGACTTAAGGACGCAAAGGCATGGTTTGCAATCAGTCCGACGATCATAATGGCGATTATTCGTTTGAGCATGATGATTCACAAAACACTTTATCTTATTAGCGGCACTTTGTATTTAAACTTTATGGTTATGACCAAGATGAGCTGATTTTTTCAGAAATGAGTTCTGGCGAACTGTTCGTTTTATTGGGTATAATGATCGTTTATTCACTTTGATAAGTTTGATTATGAGTTGGTTAAAAAAGCTTTTGCCTTCAAAAATAAGAACAGAAACGTCTCAAAAAAAAGGTGTTCCTGAAGGGGTTTGGCTGAAGTGCGAGGCCTGTGGCGACGTTTTGTATCGTGCAGAACTTAAGCGAAATCTTTCCGTATGTCCGAAGTGTAATCATCATCATCGACTTTCTGCAAGAGAGCGCTTGGCTTTATTTTTCGACAATGGCGTGTACACCGAAATTGCCGCAGAAATAGAGCCTATTGACCGCTTAAAATTTAAAGACTCTAAAAAATATAAAGAGCGAATTGTTTCTGCACAAAAAACCACCGGTGAGCGCGAGGCATTATTGGTTGCATCAGGAACATTAAACATGTTGCCCGTTGTGGTCAGCGCTTTCGAGTTTAAATTTATGGGCGGCTCGATGGGGGCTGGTTTGGGTGAAAAATTTGTTCGTGGTGTTCGTGCCGCAACAGAAGCACGCTGCCCATATATTTGTTTTACAGCCAGTGGTGGCGCCAGGATGCAAGAGGGATTATTTTCTCTGATGCAGATGGCAAAAACCTCTGCTGCTTTGGCACAATTTGCGAAAGCAGGATTGCCGTTCATTGTTGTTTTGACTGATCCGACAATGGGTGGAGTTTCTGCGAGCTTTGGAAGCCTTGGAGATATCATTGTCGCAGAACCAAATGCATTGATTGGATTTGCTGGCCCTCGTGTTATTGAGCAGACCGTTCGACAAAAGCTACCAGATGGTTTTCAGCGTAGTGAATTTTTACTTGAGCACGGCCACATTGACATGATTCTTGAACGAAAAGCGCTACGAGATCAGCTTTCAGAAATTGCTGCAAAACTGATGAATCAAAAAATACAGATGCTTGATGAAAAAGCTCAGTCATTTTAGTACGGTATCTGCTTGGCTGGATTACTTTGAGCATCGACATCGTGAGCCCATTCAGCTTGGGCTCACGCGTTTTCAAGCTGCTTTGTCACGTTTTGATTTTACATTTAATCAAAAACTGGTAATTACCGTTGCAGGCACAAATGGCAAAGGTTCTACGGTTGCCATGCTCGATGAATTGTATACTTTGGCAGGATATCGAGTAGGGCGCTATATGTCGCCTCATTTGTTGCGATTTAACGAGCGAATTTGTGTGGCACAAACACAAATTACGAATGAGAGACTTTGTGCATTGTTCGAGGCTATCCATCAATATCCCGAAAGTCTCGCGTTAACTTATTTTGAAATTACGACACTTGCAGCCCTCTTGTTTTTTGAAGAAGAGGGTGCGGATGTCATTTTACTTGAAGTCGGTATGGGGGGGCGGTTGGATGCGACAAATGCAGTTGATTCAGATTTATCCATCATAACCACCATTGACTTTGATCATGAGGCATGGCTTGGCGAGACAAGAGAGGCCATTGGTTTTGAAAAAGCTGGAATTTTTCGTGCTGAAAAACCAGCCATTTATGCGGATATTAACCCTCCATCAAGTATCTTAGATTCTGCTCAAAATAAGGCGGCTATTCTGTATCGTTTGGGAGAGGCGTATCAATATGTGACGACAAATGATAGTTTGATCATCCAAGCTTTCGAACAAAAGTGGTGTTTACCCAAACCCTCTATTTCTACACAGGCAGCAGCATGTGCCGTCTTTGCTACATGGCTTTTACGGCATAAGAGACCGATCCAATCGGCGCATTATCAATCGGCTATGCACACCGTTCGTATCGAAGGAAGACAGCAGTGGATTCAGGGAGATATTCGCCAGCTTTATGATGTATCACACAATCCTCAGTCTGTTCGAAGCTTGGCTGCATGTTTGCAAGCTTCAGTTGTCACTGGCACGGTTCGTGCGGTTTTTTCAGCCTTGAAAGATAAAAATTTACTCGAGCTTCTGCTTCCAATGAAAGGTATTGTCGATGTCTGGTATCCGGCATTGTTGTCCGGTTCTCGTCAAACACCAGAGAAAGTTTTGCGTTGTGCATTTGAAAATCTCAACATTCATGTTGAAAAATGCTATAATAGCCCGACTGAAGCTTTTAAAGCGGCTTGGCGTGAGTCAAGAAAAGGAGATTTAATCGTCGTTTTTGGATCATTCTTAACCGTAAGTGCTGTACTGTCATCACAGTTAAATACTGTGGAGGAGAAGTGTAAACATGAAGAAGCTTGTTTGGGATGAACGTGTAAAACATCGCTTGACTGGGGTGTTGGTAATTCTTTCTATTGCAGTGATTTTTTTACCTGCGATGATAAAGCGCTCAAATCAACATTTGAGCGAACGAGTGAATGTTTCTGTGAAGCTCCCACCAAAACCTCTTTTGCCTAAAGTGGCGATGGTTGGAGAAAAAGCAGTTTTTTCTGATGTCAAAGTTGCAAAAATCGATGTGCCTCCGGCGATCGAAACAAAGCCTGTTTTACCAAAGCCTGTGGCGCCATCTGTCCAGGCCTCTTTAAAAACCCCGTTGGTGACTCCAAAAATTGTCGAACCTCCGTTACAAGCTGCTAACCGTGTTGCTCTGTCTCGAAAATTAGCTTCTAATCTTAAGGCAACGTTGCCCGTTGAGCGCAAGGTCGTGAGTCAAAAAGAATCTTATGTTGTGCAGTTGGCCGCGTTTAGTCAAGAAGAGAATGCTGTTGCCTTAGTGTCTCGTTTGCGAAACAAAGGCTACGCCGCAAAGTACAGCAAGCAAGGAGCCATGTATAAAGTAGTGGTCAGCAGTTTAGGGAATCGAAACAATGCGCGTGTTTTGCAAAAAAAGATTGCTGACACGATGCAAATGAATGGACTAATTATTCGTGCACAGGTGAGTTAATCTTATGTTTGAGACTATTGATTACATCATTTTGGGTGTTATTGGATTATCTGTTATTACAGGTATTTTTCGAGGCTTTGTCAAAGAATCGGTGGCGCTGGTCGTTTGGATTGTTGCCATTTGGTGTGCGTATCATTATGCCAATACAATCGAAATTTGGTTTAAATCCTATATCGACGATGCCTCTGTTCGAACAATTATTAGCTTTATTGCGATTTTGATTGTTGTTGTGGTATTGGGTGCGATTTTAAATGCCTTGCTTAGTTTTGTGCTACATAAAACCGGACTGAGTGGTACAGACCGATTTTTAGGGATGTTATTTGGTTTTGTTCGAGGCGTTTTTATTGTCGCATTGATTATTCTAGTTTTAAATATGACATCAATGGCTAAAAAAGAAGATTATGCGCATCATTCTGTGCTCTATACGAAGTTTGATCCTTTAGTTCATTGGTTGTCTTCGATGATGCCGAGTTTGCTTAAACAGGCTTCTTTGTTCGACAAAGAAGAGGATGAGTCAACCACAAGTAAAAAGGGCGACTTGGTTTTAAATCCCGCGTGAGTTCAAATACATGAGAAAAAATAAATTTGGCCATATTCTGGTCTTGGGGCTTTTTTTATTCGGTTGCAGTCAGCAGCATGATGCGTATTATTATGCGTCTCATCCTAAGGCGTTACAAGAAGCGTTGGGCCACTGTCCGAATAGGGCTCCTTCTGGATTGAGTTGCGATGAGCTTCAGAAAATAGCGGAAAAAATGAGTGGTTTGGTCGATGCTTTTAGACGTGATCAATTGGGGTATGGTCGAGACATTATGGCGCTTCAAGAGCAAGCGAATGCTTATCGGCAGACGTTGCATGCTCATCCCGATGCGAGTACATTAGAGTCTTTAAAACAAGTAGAAGCGAAGATACAAGAGCATTTACTCCCTATCCAATGGCTCACTTCGCCGAGAAATCGCTCATGAGAATTCTAGTCTCAAATGATGATGGTATTTTGGCACCGGGGATTCGGATATTGGCAAAGACCTTATCTGAAATTGCTCATGTTGAGGTAATGGCACCCGATAGAAATCGTAGTGGAGCAAGTAATTCTTTAACGCTTTCTCGACCCATCACGGTCAGGAAACTAGAGGAACATTTTTATAGTGTAGAAGGTACGCCGACTGATTGCGTGCATTTGGCTTTGACAGGTTTTTTTGATGAACCTTTTGACATGGTGATATCTGGCATCAATGAAGGGGGTAATTTAGGTGATGATGTCTTGTACTCCGGTACGGTTGCGGCGGCGATGGAGGGGCGAAATTTAGGACTATCTTCGATTGCTGTTTCATTGAGCGGGCATTTGTATCAGCATTTTGAAACTGCGGCTTCTGTTGCCAGAGATTTGGCTCGGAAAATTGCACAAAAGCCTCTAATGAAAAAAACAATTCTCAATGTCAACGTACCCGATCTTCCTTTAAATGCGCTAAAAGGACTATCAGTGACACGTCTTGGCACTCGACACAATGCTGAACCCATGATTCAAGATAAAGATCCAAGAGGGCGTACTATTTATTGGGTTGGTCCTGCTGGAAAAGAAGCTGATGCTGGGTTGGGTACAGATTTTTATGCGTTACGAGAAGGCTACGTGTCGGTTACGCCGATACAACTTGACATGACGCATTATGACCTTTTTGAAGATTTATCATTGAGAATATAGAGAAGCGTTTTTTAAGGAAGGGCCATTGTATTGAGCGCATACGCTCTTTGAATAGCCCAGAAGTTTTTTTATCAATCCCGATTGAAATAACTTAAGGAAGCATGATTACATGAAGATTTTTACGCACGTCTACAATCGGATGATGATATGGTCGGGTCATCCTCATGCTCGTTATTATTTGGCTGGTGTTTCTTTTGCTGAATCTTCATTTTTTCCAATTCCACCTGACATCATGTTGATTAGTATGGGCCTTGCTGCTCCTCGGCGTGCCTGGTATTACGCATTTATTGCCACGTTGTTTTCTGTTTTTGGCGGTATTTTAGGATATCTGATTGGTTATTTTTTTATGGATTTTCTCGAGCCATATTTATTGGCGTCGCATTATGCTGGTGCTTATCTCCACGTCAAAGAATGGATGGATTCTGCTGGTGTCTTTATGGTCATCCTTGCCAGTTTTTCTCCTTTTCCTTATAAGATATTTACCATTACAGCAGGGGCGATGAAAATGCCTTTTCTTTATCCCTTTGTTTTGGGGTCGGTGTTGGGCAGGGGGTTGCGATTTTTTATCGTATCGAGCGTTCTGTATTTTGCTGGAGAGGGGCTTGAAAGGCGCATTCGGCAGTTTATCGATTGGATCGGTTGGGCTGCTTTGACAATCTTGATTTTAGGATACCTTATCTACCGATGGCTTTCAGCATGACTCGTTTTTTTTATGGTTTAATTTTTCTTTTTGTTTGGGCTGGGATAGCGGGTTGCCAGCAACGTCAAGGCTTGGCGCCTGTTTATGAAGCTCATGGTTTTCGTGATGAAGTGCCGATGAGTTATCGAGTACAACGATATGATACATTGTACTCGATTGCATTTCGTTACTACCAAGATTATCGAGTCATTGCACAAATTAATCATCTGTACCCTCCATACGCTTTACGAGTAGGGCAGTGGATTCGCTTAAAACCTAATCCCAATGATTCATACTCTCGCGTCCAACCAAAACCAATGTACACAGAGCCGCGAGTTTTGAGAGGTCCCAATAAGCCCATCAATCGACTTGCTATTGCTCAAAAAAATCAAATGCTACCTTTAAAATGGCCCTCAACAGAGCGAAGACTTTGGGCGTCATTTGCTCCAGAAAAAGGCCGAAAAGGAATTGATGTTTTAGGGCGAAGCAACAGTCCTGTTTTTGCTGCTAACAGTGGTGTTGTCGCATATGCCGGTGATGGCTTGGTTGGATATGGGAATCTTATCATCATCAAACACAACGATCGTCTACTCACGGCATATGCGCACAGTGCTCGTGTCTTAGTGAAAGAAGGGCAGCGTGTTGAACGCGGACAGAAAATTGCCACAATGGGACTTTTAGATAGGCAGCATCACGGTTTGCATTTTGAAGTTCGCGAGTGGGGTAAACCCGTCAATCCGCTACGTTATTTTTAAAGATAAATATATCGTGTGAGGCTTACTGACATGAACTACTTGACAAAACTTGTTCGTTTGTTGCAAGAATAAGAGACTATTTCTAATAGATAGGGACATCATGGCAAAACGTAGCAAAAAATCACCCGAGGCGGCGGTTTCAGAAGAAGATGTCGTTGAGCCTTCACAAGAGGATTTGTCGGAAGATTCTGTGGACGAGCCCTCTGAAGAAGCTTTGTCAGCCGAAGAAGATGAAGCTCCTGCTCGTGAAGAGGAATATGAGTTGCATGATGAACATTTCTCAAAAACAATGGATGCGACCCAAATTTATCTGAGTGAGATTGGTTACTCTCCTCTTTTAAGTGCAAAAGAAGAAGTCATGTACGCAAAATTAGCACTTAAAGGCGATAAAAATGCGCGTCGCATTATGATTGAATCGAATCTTCGTTTGGTCGTAAAAATTTCTAGACGGTATCTGAATCGTGGATTGCCTTTACTGGATTTGATTGAAGAGGGCAATTTAGGATTGATGCGCTCAGTCGAAAAGTTTGATCCGAATCGTGGCTTTCGATTTTCGACATATGCAACTTGGTGGATTAGACAAACAATTGAACGTGCCATCATGAACCAAACGCGTACCATTCGTTTGCCAATTCATGTTTTGAAAGAATTAAATGTTTATCTCAGAACAGCAAGACAATTGACGCAACAGCTCGATCATGAGCCCTCTCCAGAAGAAATAGCAGAAACACTGCATAGGCCTGTTGAAGACGTTCAAAAAGTCATGCATTTCAATGATCGCATTACTTCAATTGATAGTCCAATCGGAGGAGATGAGAATAAGTCTTTGATAGACACTATCGCAGATGAAAATAGTGTGAATCCAGCACAATTATTGACGGATGAAAGTCTGCTTGAACAAATGGATCGAATGCTTGATAGACTAACGGAAAATCAGCGGGAGGTTATTGCAAGGCGTTTTGGTTTGCGCGGTTTTGAGAAAGGAACGCTCGAGGAAGTTGGACGAGAGATTGATTTAACTCGTGAGCGTGTCAGACAAATTCAGGTAGAAGCGCTCAAAACCTTACGTGTTTTACTCGAGCAAGAAGGCTTGTCTCATGATGATCTGTTTTAAACGTCGAGTTGCGTGATGAGTTACCAGCTTGTTAGTTTTTCGTTGTTTCGACGGTCTGTACAGAGCTCTGAAATGGTGCTGTCGTTGCAGATGACTGCACCATAGCTATTGATTTTAAACACACCACCATGCCACATGCAACATCCTTTGAATCGATCCATCTCCATGACGGCATGTCTTGTACAATAGCAAGTGGAGTAATCTCCATTTCGACAAACGTATCGCCCAGAACTTGAGTCGCAGTAAGAAATACCACTTCCAGCACAACAGGTTTCACCGTTGCAATTGGCAAGAGCACTTGTGCTACAACTGAGGAGTAAAGACACAGCAGAGAAAAGAAGCCCTTGTTTGATACGCATAACGTTGACCTTAGAAAAATGAATGGTATTGCTTATAGTATAGCTAATTTAGAAATTCTGTTGAATAATCTAATTCCTCTGCGTTCATTTCGACAGATTCAATTCTTTGAAATCGTTGAGTAATTTTTTTCGCAGAAATATTCACCTCATTGACATCTTGATGTGCTTTTTCGATGTGTTTTGAGAGGTTATCCATGCGCTTTTCGAAGCGTTGGAAATCGTCGGCCAGTGCTTGCAGATGCTTTTGAATCACATGCACTTGTTTTTTGGTTGCGTCATCTTTTAAAACGGCGCGAGCTGTTGTTAAAACAGCCATAAGTGTACTGGGTGAAACCAGCCAAACGCGCATTCGCTGTGAGAGTGCAATGATTTCAGGGTAATGAGCGTGAATTTCTGCAAAAATTGCTTCTGCGGGAATAAACATGACAGCAGAGTCAGCCGTTTCATGAGGAATAATGTATTTTTCTGAAATATCTTTGATGTGTTTCTGTAGATCCTGACGAAATTGCTGTTGCAGTGTTTTTCGTTCAGCTGTGGACGGATCGGTGCTCATCAGTCGTTGATAGTTTTCAAGTGGAAATTTTGCATCGACGACAAGATGGCCTGTGGGGTCGGGTAAAAATAAAATACAATCGGCTCTTTTTTGATTGCTGAGAGTGTATTGCATTTGATAATGCGTACTCGGCATCATGTTGCTGATCAGTGATTCAAGTTGAACTTCTCCAAAAGCGCCTCTTGATTTTTTGTCTGATAAGATGTCTTGCAATCCAACAACATGAGAAGAGAGTTCAGTGATTTTTTTTTGCGCCTCATCGATGATCGCAAGCCGTTTTACAATGTCTGTAAATGTGGAGGATGTTTTTTCAAATCCTTCCATTAGTCGATGATGCACTTGATGTGTCATTTGTGATAATTGTTGACGAATTTCTTCAGTGAGCGACTTAAGATGCGTGGTTAGCCCATGTGTGTGTTGTTGAAAGCTATGATTGATTTGCTCTCGGACATCGATCATTTGTTGTTGGACTTGCTGTGTAAAGCGATCGTGATGAGCTTGTGCTTGTGTTTCAATTTTTTGTTGAATATCAAGGCGCACCTCTTGAAGCGTAAGTGTGAGGGCGTGCCGATTTTTTTCTTGCTCTGTGAGTAGAAGAAATGTTTTTTGAGAAAGGTGTTTAAAGGCGTGGATGTTGAGTATAATCGACACCAAACTGCATACAGCTGTGATGCAAAGCAGTACAAAAAGGAAAGTTGCGTCAAACATGCTTTGTCGCTCAATGAATTTAAATGAAGCTTAGTATACTCGATTAGTGCGGATATGACAGAAGATATTTTATTGCAAGAATTGGAAGCGTTGCGCGAGCAGATTCGTCGTTATGACTACCACTATTACGTAATGGATGCTCCATTGGTACCTGACTCGGAGTATGATCGGCTTTTTAAACGCCTTCAGTCCATAGAAAAAGAGCATCCGAAATGGATAACGCAAGACTCACCAACGCAGAGAATAGCCAGTTTTCCTGTTACAGAATTTATACCCGTTGCGCATGGAGAGCCCATGTTGTCACTTTCGAATGTGTTTTCGTCGGAAGAGTTAGCTGCATTCATGAAACGTGTGGAAGATCATCTGGAACTTGATGCTGATAAAATTTGGTTTTCTTGTGAGCCCAAATTTGATGGTTTGGCTGTCAATTTGACTTATGTTGATGGGAAACTTGTTTCCGCTGCGACTCGAGGGGATGGTGCGGTGGGAGAGACCATTACTCAAAATGTGAAAACAATTCCTTCTGTGCCCCTGAAATTATTAACGCCCAATCCTCCTCGTTTAATTGAGATTCGCGGGGAGGTATATATGCCAAAAGCGGGTTTCGAAGCATTAAATGAAGAAGCGCGAGCCTCAGGAAACAAAACATTTGCAAATCCGAGAAATGCTGCAGCAGGAAGCTTAAGGCAGTTAAATCCTACAGTGACAGCGAGTCGTCCTTTGGCTTTTTCTTGTTATGGAATGGGTGCCTATGAGGGCGACCCGTTGCCAGACAGTCATGTTGAAACCTTAACGCTTTTTCAATCTTGGGGATGTCGTATTTCTCCTGAAATCCGATTGGTTCAAGGAGGACAAGGTTGTCTTCAATATTTTGCCGATCTTATGGCACGTCGATTATTGCTGCCGTATGAAATCGATGGCGTAGTGTATAAAGTTGATAGTCTTCGATTGCAGCGAACACTTGGGTTTATCGCACGAGCACCTCGATTTGCTTGCGCTCATAAATTTCCAGCATTGGAAGAAATGACCACTTTACTGGCTGTTGATTTTCAAGTCGGGCGTACTGGCGCATTGACACCCGTTGCGCGATTAGAGCCTGTTTTTGTGAGTGGTGTAGTGGTGAGCAACGCTACATTGCACAATATGGATGAAATTGCACGCAAAGACATTCGTGTTGGGGATACCGTCATTGTTAGACGAGCCGGAGATGTGATTCCTGAGGTGGCCTCTGTTGTGTTGGAAAAAAGACCATCAGAAACATTTCCGATCGTTATGCCATTGGTTTGTCCTGAATGCGGTGCGGAGGTTGAAAAATTACCGGGAGAGGCCATTGCACGTTGCACGGGTGGTTTATACTGTAAGGCACAATTAAAACGTGCAGTTTGGCATTTCGCGTCTCGTCGTGCCATGGCAATTGAGGGGTTGGGGAAAGAATTAATCGAACTTTTGGTTGAAAAAAATTTCTTGCAAGATGTTTCTTCTTTGTATGCATTAGATGAAAAAACGTTGGCAACTTTGCCTCGTTTGGGACAAAAATCTGCACATAATTTGATTTTGGCGATAGAGCAGAGCAAAAAAACAACGCTGCAACGTTTTATTTACGCCTTGGGCATTCGTGATATTGGCGAAGAAACAGCCAGAACATTGGCTCATGCATTTGGTGACATCAATGCCATTCAATCAGCGAATATGGACGAGCTAATGCAATTAAAAGATGTAGGTCCTGTTGCGGCTTTTTCAATCGTTCATTTTTTTAAACAACGCCATAATGTAGATGTTATAGACAAGCTGATCTCATTTGGTGTACATTGGCCGGTTCAAGAAAAAGCGGTGGTGAACGAACAGCATCCTTTTTATGGAAAAGCGATTGTTTTGACCGGAACTTTAACTCACATGGGGCGAGATGAAGCAAAAGCAAAATTACAAGCTTTAGGCGCGCGTGTGACGGGACAAGTGTCTCAAAAAACAGACTATGTGATTGTGGGTCAAGATGCTGGTTCTAAGCTTGATAAAGCAAATGAGCTGGGCATCTCGATATTGACAGAAGAAGAGTTTTTACATTTATTATGAAAACACGTGATTTTTATTTTGAGTTACCTGAGTCTTTAATTGCACAGCATCCTTTGACCGATCGTTCGCATTCGCGATTGTTGCACTATAATCGCAAAACAAAAGAAAAGTCGCATCATGCTTTTCGTGATCTTCTAGATTTTTTAAATCCAGGAGATTTATTGGTGATGAATGATACTTTTGTTATTCCGGCTCGTTTATACGGACGAAAAGCAACAGGAGGACAGATTGAGCTATTGGTTGAACGCGCTTTGGATGAGCATACTTTTTTGGCGCATATCAAAGCAAGTAAAGCGCCTAAGTCTGGTAGCCACCTGTTTTTAACAAAAGAAAGTACGGCTCTTCCTGATGAGCATATTTATCCTGTTGAAGTCATTGAAAAGCAAGAAGATCTCTATTTTTGTCGTGTGTTAGAAGGAAATGTGAACACACTTTTGGATGCCATAGGACATGTTCCTCTGCCTTTGTATATCACGCGTCATGCTGAAAATACTGATACCTCTCGCTATCAAACGGTTTATGCGAAACATCGTGGTTCTGTGGCGGCACCGACAGCCGGTTTGCATTTTGATCATGCACTTTTGAATAAACTCAAAGAAAAAGAGATTCATATTGGTTTTGTGACATTGCACATTGGTGCGGGTACTTTTAAACCTGTGCGTGTAGAACAGATTGACAATCACAAAATGCATAAAGAATGGTTTGATGTGAGCGAAGAGTTGTGCGAGCAAATCGAAAAAACAAAAGCATCAGGTCATCGAGTGATTGCGGTTGGAACAACAGCCTTACGAAGTCTTGAAAGTGCAGCTCGCACGGGCACTTTAAAACCGACGACTGGCGAGACAGATATTTTCATTTATCCTGGCTTTACATTTCGTGTTTGTGATGGATTGATTACTAATTTTCACCTGCCTGAATCAACCTTATTGATGCTTGTATCCGCTTTTATCGGGCATCAAGAAGCATTGGAACTTTATCAGACGGCCATTGAAAATGGTTATCGTTTTTATAGTTATGGTGACTCGAGTCTTTTACTATGAGCATGATTTTACCGATAATAAGCACGGCATTAGGGGCGGCATTGACAGCCGAAGATTGGAATAAAATTGGCGTTAATGCGGTTTCTGTTTATCTTGAAGCACTTTTGGTCCGTCCCGGATTAGACGGCCTAAAAAAGCTGTCTTCTTTGGGCTCGTATATTGGCTGGAGAGGGGATATCCTTTTAAATGCTTCAAATATGGTGGAAAAAAACGGCGTTTATACCGTTCGTTCGCCTTTTGATGGGAGTCAGTCCACTTACTCTGAAGAAACATTGATTGAGTTGGTTCTAGCGCTTAAGCCCACTTATCTTGTGTTGCCCGCCTTTAGATGGTACGAAGCTTTGGCTCATAGCGGGATACAGCTTTTTTTACCGTCCGCAGAAATCCAAAAAATCAATTCTTCTGACGTGGGTCAATGGTTGAAAAAAGACGACCACATGTTGCTGTGTGCTCATCCGAATCATAAATGGAAAGAAACAGAAAAACCCATGCAAGATGCGTCGCAAGGAATAGTTTACCGTGAGTCCGGTGAGGTATTCGATATTCGATCGCCTGAAATGGCAATGACTTTTCGTCCTTTGGCTGAAAATTGTATTTGTGAAGCATGTGAAAAAAAACTTACCATTGCTTATTTTCATCATTTGTTTGAGCATACTCCGGGTTTATGCCAACGTTTTTTGATGCAGCATAATTTTTATATTTTTAAAACTTACGACTCATCTGCAATGTGTGGATAGGCGATGCGTTTTTCACAGGTTCTGCTAGATGTGCCATAGATAGGCTCTTTTTTCTTTTTGCTTGGTGTTGTATGGTATGAGAATCTCATCAGGCAAGGAGTGCACAGATGGAAGCAGCAGATGTAAAGCCCCATAAGAAAGTTCATTTTGGTTTGTCTCAAGCCAAATCTGATTTATCGTCAGGCAATCATATTGAATGCCGAATTGGCCGTCGTATTTTACATCTCACTTATGATGAACTTGATCTCAATGAAGTCAAAACGTTATTTGCTCTTGTGAGCGAAATTGAAAGTTTTAAGCTTAGCTCAGAAGATTTTATGGTTAATACGTACAATCATGA
Source organism: uncultured Legionella sp. (assembly GCA_964513205.1). GTDB lineage: Bacteria > Pseudomonadota > Gammaproteobacteria > Legionellales > Legionellaceae > JAGVJT01. Next base: position 13,684 of record CAZELP010000028.1, read on the forward strand.
TAAAACCATGCAAACTTTACAGCATCTTTTTTTAAAAATCTTTGAGCTTTCAACACTCTCTTGTTTGAATGCTGAAAGAAAAAATATTGAAGAAGGTCTTGCTGCGTTTGTAGATGATCTTTTTTGGGATCTTAAGGCCATTCCCATTCCTTTGGGACAGACAGGATTTGATGTGTATCTCATGCAACTCAAAATGCTAAATCAGTATGTGAAAGACGTACGCCATGCATTTACTGGACTTGGTGTGGATCCTAAAAATACAGGGCTGTCTTCGTTAATGCTGCCAGAATCATATAAAGGTGCTGAGGTACACGGTTTTCCTACCGATGTTGTGGCGTTTTTTAAGACCTTAGATCCCTACGATCGTCAAAATATAAACTATTGGTTGAGGTTATTAAGAGCCTATGATGACAACGTTGTCGTTCTGTCTGCTTATGCCAGTGAAATCGTTGTTCAACTGCAATTGCATTATGCTGAACACGAGCGTTTTGTTGTGCGATTTTTATCTCATCTTCGTGTGTTTTTGGATGTTTTACGCACAGAAGAACCTCAGTTATCGGGAGTGAGTATTTTAGAAAATATTCTCAGCGACGCGATTACACCACCTCGAACTTCTTTAAGAATGGCAAAACCGGCGATTTCTTCTCGTTCTAATTATGCAAATGATTTGAAAAAAATGCTAAAGAATCTCGAGACGACAAAAAAGTTTGAAGAAGATTTTTTGAGAACGCGAATTGAGCTTGATGCTTGTCTCTCCAAAATAGAAAAAAGCGGGGATAAAAAGCTGTTATTGGCTGATTTAAGAGGGTATATTGCAGAGAAAATGGATCCCGAATTAAAGCGAGTTGTGACGCTTTTGAAATATCTGGCGCATACTGAAAAACGAATTGATAAACCATTTACAGATGAATTGACGGATCGTTATGTGATGTTACGCACAGTGTATGGCAATGAAGCGCGGCTAGCACACTCAAATCATTTGCATTTTACTGCTATTCAGTGTGCCAAGGGGGATTTTATTGAGCGTCTAAAGACATACATTGAATCTCATCCTTCTCAAAGTTATGCAAAATGTATACGAGAAGCCGTAAAGACCGCTCCTCCCCGAATAAAGAGCTTGGTTGCCTCGGCCAATTCTTTTCGTTTCTTTGATGGCCAGCATCGTTTTAGGGATTTTATCCAAATATTGGGAAAATCAGAGCCAGACTATGATGCCTCTCTTCCAGCTCATTCGTCTACTTCATCTAAAAAAGGGGTGAAGGCATAAACTTATCTTATGCACTATACTTGCAGTATGACGATAGAATATACCGATATCTCGATAGAAACCCTGATTCTCGTGGCGGTTTGGAAAAAGCCAGCTGTTTTTCAGGGTTGCTTTAAGATCGTTGATAAACGAAGTGCCCGACGGCGCTACTTCTTTTTTCGATGTGAAAATCCTGCATGTACTCAACAAAGTCTTTTAGAGGAAGAGTTTTCTCCCTTGGATTTTCGTTGGACTTCTCTCTATGAGGAAACAACTAAAGTTCATTGGGACACAGAAGATGAAACAAAAACTGCAGCCTGTTATGTTTTGAAATATGCTTTATTTACCACTTTAAATCAAATGCTGCGTAGTCACACATACGATTTTTTGTCGATTGACGAAGTGGCCATGCAATCTTTATTGGAGCAGGTTAAACCGATGCTCAAATCAAGTGAGCTTTCTTGGCGGAATGATTGCCCTGAGCTTGGATTTGCGGTCGCCATGGATTTTTTGCCTCAAGAAGCAGTTGGAGAAAAAGCCGCTGTAATGTTACTTGGGAAGCGCAGTAGTGTGCATTAGCGCTTTTTTGCCCGGTACAAAGAAGTAATTTTTGATTAAAAATTACTAAATTTCATTCGCGAGGCGTACCTTGATGAAAATATTTTAATATTGATTGAACAAATCCTCAAATTGGTTCACAGAGCCTAACGCACCGTGATTTTTAACATATCGGTTGGGTGACCAACGAGACGATGCTCTAATATCCATTGCGCGTTTTGTTTTTTATAAAAACCATTTAAACTGGGTTTCAATGTTTCTAGTAACAGCGTGTCAACCTGCATTTGTTGGGATAACCTTTTAATTTGCTGAAGCATTTGACGACCAACACCTAAAGTACGATATGCAGAGTCTACATAAATAAACCAGAGTTCTTTGGCGTGTCGCATATCTTGCCCAGGTCTTGTCAACAGAGCTTCTGTGAATGGCTTGTCTTCGATTCGAAATGCACCTACCAGTTGCTGATGATAGAAAGCCAGATGAATATGTGCTGTGCAGTCTAATAATTCGTGTTGACGTTCTTCTATTGCTTGAGTACGTGTTTTATTCTTGTCATATAAATACCCCCATTCATCTGTAAACCAAGTCGCAATAGCATTGAGATACTTTTGAAAAAGAAGAGGATTGGATATTTGATCTAATGTTGTGAAGTTCAATATAGGTTTTGCCGAACTGAATAAAAGCATATTTACTCCGTATTTTTGAAAGAGAACATGAGGTAGAGTTTGACGGTAAAAATCTGATGTTTGATTATAATGCACGAGCAATACACCATAATGCAACTGTTTCAACGCCACTTTCTTTCAGTAATTTTGCTATCTGATTTCCAGTTTCACGTGTGGTGGTGAGGTCATCAAGCAGTGTAACATGACGATATGTGTTTGGAAGGACCAAATAAGCATTTGCTGTATTTTTTTGCCGTTCTTTTGCGCTAAGTTGTGCTGAAGTGCGTGTGTGCTTTATCTTAATACAAGTTTGATTGTCTACTTGAATTCCCGTTTTTTTTGACAATGCTTTTGCAAGCCATAATGTATGATGAAATCCTCTTTCTCGTAGTCGTGTTGTGTGCATTGGAACGGGGATGATACAGTCTGTTTTATAATTTTCAGGTAAGGCATGCAACATGAGTTCGGTTAGCGTCGATGTTAAAAAATAACCTTCGTGGTACTTAAAGTGATGAATTAAGAAACGTAAAGGTGCGGTGTAAATATAATTTGTCATGATTTGATCAAGAGGTGTGGGTTGGGTAATACATGCTCCACATTGATTGTCTATACGCTCTCGATAATCTAGTTCCTGAGCGTCTCTAAGATTCGGTAGCGGAAGTGCACAATTGACGCATGGATTTTCGATGAGCTCTAGACATTGGATGCAGTCGTGACACACACTGGTCGTTGTTGGGAGTTGACAAATAAAGCAATATATCCGTGGCTTTAATGCTTGTGTTATAATGCGTGTGATGTTTTTCCATGTTTGGCCTGCCATGAAAAAAGAACGTAATTTATTCATCCGTGAAGTGTCCGCTGTGTTTAATTCAGCCGCTTCATTTTATAAACAAAACTCTCGTGTTTCAGATGAAATCGGACGTCGTTTGATGGAGCGGCTGGATTATTTCAAACTTTCACCCCATTATATTTTAGATTTGGGTTCTGGAGTAGGGAATTTTTCTAAGCGTCTGAAACAGCGTTATCCTAATGCCACAGTTGTGAGTTTTGATTTGTCATTGCAAATGACACAAATCGCTCGGAAGCAGCAACGATTTAGAAAGCGCTCGACATTTGTTTGCGGAGACATGCATGCGCTTCCTTTTCAAAATAAACAATTTGACTTGATTTTTTCAAACCAAGCATTGCAATGGTCTTATGATTTGAAAGATGTTCTGGGTGAGCTGCATCGTGTGATGCAGCCATCGGGATGTCTTTTGTTCTCAATGTTGGGTCCTGACACAATGAAGGAGGCTAATCTGCTATTGCAATGTGCTCCATCTATGCCCACTTTGATTGACATGCATGATGTCGGAGATGCCATGATTGAAATAGGATTTGACGATCCTGTTTTAGATATGGAAATGCTCACGGTCAATTATAAGACGTTTGACACTTTGACTCATTCTTTGAAAACTCAGGGACTTTCTTGTATAAAGCCAGAAAAAGAGTGGCCGTCTTCACTTTCTTTTGAAATTTTATACGGGCATGCCTGGCGGCTTTTGGATAAACAAAAAACGGTAGGGGGAGAAACGTTTATCCCTCTTCATTTTCTGAGCAAATCCTCTACCTAATTCAGTCAAAACAAAAACTAAATGATGTTGCCTTCTGTCTTGATTAAGATATGATGAAGATTTCGATCTTAGGAAAAAAATCATGACATTTGTCAGTCAGTATGTTTCGCATCAACCTGACGAAAAAGGGTTTGTGAATTATAGTGCAGAAGAGCATCGTGTTTGGTCGATTTTATTTGAGCGTCAAATCAAATTATTGCCTCATCGTGCATGTGATGATTATCTTCAAGGATTGCATGATTTAAATTTTTCAACAAAAAAAATCCCACAATTGCCAGAGGTTAGTCGTGTTTTGCAAGCCAAAACAGGTTGGCGTGTTCAGCCTGTTGCCGCACTTATTTCTGCGCGCGAATTTTTCGAATTGTTGGCACAGCGGGCTTTTCCGGCCGCGACATTTATTCGCCGTTTTGAAGCGTTGGATTATGTGAAAGAGCCCGATATTTTTCATGAACTCTTCGGGCATTGCCCAATGTTGATGAACCCTGTTTTTGCGAATTTCGTGCATGATTATGCTCAAAAAGTCCTGACTTTTCCCGAAAGTGATTGGCCTTTGCTGCAACGTATGTTTTGGTTTACTGTCGAATTTGGTTTGATAAAGACATCGTCCGGGATTCGCATTTATGGCGGGGGGATCCTTTCTTCTATTCATGAAACTGTTTACAGTGTTGAAAGTGATAAACCGTTGAGAGTCTTATTTAATCCGACTGCCGTATTGCGAACACCTTATCGAATCGATGAAGTTCAAGTGATTTATTATGTGATTGATGATTTTGATGTGCTGTATCGGCTGACAGAAGAAATGGCCACATACATTCAGCGTGCACGCGAATTTAAAGAGTTTGTTCCTTTGTTTCAGACAAAAAATGCAGAACAGCAGAATCTTCATATTCATGCTTGTTAAAAAACGCGGATTTTTGCGATTGAAGTCAGATATTTTGAGAACTTACGAAAAAAAATCGATCGTTTCATTTTTCTTTACCAACATCATCATGAATGCCCGCCTAATGCGGGCAAGACCCTAATCGGACAGTCGTGTGCCCGCGTCGGGATGACATGTTTTTTCGTCATGTATAGAACGAAATTTATTTATCCTAGTGACATCTCAGCAAAAGGCTCTTCAAGTGGCTTAATCTCAGGCGGGGCTATGAAACCAGCAAAAATTTGTAACTTTTCGATCGCCAGACGAATTTCTTCAGCATTTATGAGGATCTTAGTGCGTGCAGATGAATCACGACCAAAAATACCGCTGTTTACAGCTTGCGCTGCTGTGCGAACATGATAAGCATCACGATCAATGTATGTGCCACCTATTCCTCTGCTGTTCAATGGCATGTTTTTGGTCGCATTCACCAAGCCGAAGATCTCGCGTGTTTCGTCTTTTGAAATGCTTCTATCATATTCATTTTTTGACTGCTCAATTTTTTTGTCAAACTCCTTTTTTAACGTATATACGGCAAATCCAAATCCCATAGGGAAGATAAATCTCGTTTTTCCAAAAGTATCTTCACAATTCTGCCCATCTCGATAAAGAAGTATTTCTTTGGCTATATCATAGCTTGCTGACTGTAGTCGAGCTTGTGTTTCGTTTTGGTCTTTTTGAGGAATTCCCATGCGAGCTAACTGACTCGAGAGTTGGTCGTCTCGGAACGCAATAAAATTTTTTAATGCCGTTATAATTATCGTCAGTCCTTCTAGGTTCTGTGAACCAATTTTTAGCGCATCCATATGAGCGCCCCTACAAAGTGTA
>CAZELP010000029.1:0-19366 GCA_964513205.1 uncultured Legionella sp.
ATGCTTTTTTGGAAAAAGGACTTCGCGTTGCAGTTGTGAGTCGTGGTTATAAAGCGCATTGTCAAAATTTTCCGCGAGAAGTTTTGGCCACTGATTCTGCTTTTGACGTCGGTGATGAGCCTTTGTTGATCGCGCTTAAAACAAATGTACCCGTTATTATTTCGCCTGATCGTGTGAGTGCAATTCGTTATGCGTTAAAAAATCACTGTCCTGATGTCATTGTAAGCGATGATGGTCTTCAGCATTATCGTATGGGACGATCGATTGAGATTGCTGTTGTTGATGGCATCCGATTACTCGGAAATGGACGATTGTTACCTGTTGGTCCATTGCGAGAGTCTCCTCGGCGATTGAATGAGGTTGATTTTTTGGTTGTCAATGGAGGGCAAGCCGTTTCAGGCCATCAAATGCATTTAAAAGCGGGCGCTGTGACTGCTTTAAAAGGCGGCTCGGTTGGAATACCCAAAGGGCAAGAACATTCGATTTCTGCTGTAGCCGGTATCGGTCATCCTGAGCGCTTTTTTGCAACATTAACTGATCTTTCCTATGTGTTTGATTCTCACAGCTTCCCCGACCATCATGCTTTTTCGGCACAAGATTTTAAAAACATGCGAAAAATCATTCTCATGACAGAGAAAGATGCGGTAAAATGTCGGGCATTTGCAACAGACTCGATGTATTTTTTGCCGGTTCACGCGGTGTTAGAGCAATCATTTTGGGATGCATTATGGGCTCATCCAGCATTAGTCAATTTAAAAGGTATGTCGCCGGACTATTGATTTTAGTCTCATCGACATGGTGTGCAGCAGAATCTTCGTTAAGCAACGAGGGCCATTGGCTTTTTTCTGGGATAGTCAGCAATGAAAAAGGCGAACAATACGCTTATTCTTTTGAAATGAGGCATGAAGGCTCTTTATTAAAAAATGCGGTAGCTTTGTTTGATATGCAATCTCATCAGCCTATTTTTCAAGAGCAGTCATCTGCACTCTATAAAGCGGCTACACCAGATCATTGGGAAGTAGGCCATTCTTTTTTACACTTTAATGCGATTACTGGAAGTTGGGTTTTTGGAGTAAAAACCAAAGAAAAACAAGGGTTTAATTTCAAAATGGATATGATGAACGCAGGTGTTGCTCCTATTTTTGAAGAGCAGCTGAGACCTGGTTTGACCGTCAGTTTAATTGAGGTTAAAGCTCTGAATGGTCATTTGTATCGCGCCAATCATCAAGACGAATTTGTTACAGCTGCACACGCGTGGTTAAGGCAAGAAACAGCCACATCAGAAATCTCTGTTCAATCTACACATTTATTGAGTGGTGTTTTATGTCATTTTCAGGACGAGAGTGGATTTTATGCGGTAAAGCTACCCGAGCGAGATGCTATTCATGGTGCGATTGCCGGACGATTTGATGCTGAAGGTCAGATTTATCGAATGTCTCAGTTTATTGACGTTCAGAAAAATAAACAAGGAACATGGGATATTCAAGCTGTTTTACCTCAATATCATCTGACATTGTCTCATGTTCTAGAGCAAGATTCTCTTACAATGGGATTTGTGGTTCATGAAGAGCAAAATGGCTTTTGTTTGTTAACCCGCGATCTTTTTCAAAATCAAACTTTATGAACCTGAATCAGAAGCCCTCCTTGCGGATGGTCTAGATAATATGTATAACCTGGCTTTAGACGCATTTTCTGTGCAATCACAAAGCCAGGGGCACTACCGTAAATGGGCGTAAAAGATACGGTCGCGTCCAAAAGATAGTATTGACTTTGGCGTACACGAATCGCTCCTTGTACCTTCCACCCTTGGCTATTGCTCACAGGCAGTTGAACGGCGCGTTGATTGTTGGACGGTTGTAGCCAGGTATAGTGAACAAGCGGATGATATTGACCGCTGCGATTCAAGCGACTCCATGCCGATTGTAATCTGGAGTGCTGCGGCGATATCAACTGATATCCACTCTGTTGTCCTGCGTCCAATGGAATGGCCGTTGAAAGTAAGTGATCGAGGATAGCGATGGGGTGTTCGACCTGATCTTTTTCTGTATAGGCATGTGTGAATGCGATGAGATCGACCTGAACATGGGCTACCCCTGCGGCGATGCCAAGAGTTGAAAAAAGAGGAAGACAAAGACCGAAAAAAAAGCGTAACATAGGCGTGTCTTTATATTAATCAAAAAGGCTATTATAGTCCGTTGTCATTCAACTGACAAACGATAGTGAGGTTTTTCAGCCATGAAAGTAATGAATGCCATAATGATGATTGTCAGTACCTCTGTGGGGATGGGAATATTAGGTTTGCCTATCGTAACCGCTGAAGGCGGATTTTGGCCGACATTGTGTTTATTTTTTATGGCCTGGATCTTTATGACAGTGGCTGCATTCTATATTCTCGATGTCAAAATGCATGTACAAGGATATGCCAGCCTTGCTCGTCTTATCAAAATTACGTTGGGCAAGCCTGGGCATTGGTTTGCTTCGATCACCATTTTACTTTTGCTTTATGCGCTCTTATCAACCTACTTAATGGCCGCTGTGGCTTGGATTCAATTATTGTGGCCCGCATTGTCTCACTATCATGAGGTATCAATTTCAATTGGATTTTCATTGTTCTTTGTGCTTTTGATGGTGACTCGAGAGTCTCGTTTGTATCATGTGAATAACATTTTAGGTATCGTGGTTTTGCTTGCTTTTATCGTCATGGTGGGTGCAAATTTTCTACCAGCAGAGCCAGATTTTTTGTCTCATCACCATTTTTTGTCCATATTGCCTTCTTTACCGCTACTGTTGACTACTTTTGGGTTTAGTATTGTGGTGCCAGCGATTGCCGAATATTTACAATACAATACATCCCAAATTCAGCGCAGCATTTTGTGGGGGAGTTTTATTTCTTTGATGGCTTATGTGACGTGGGAATGGGTGACTTTGGGGCATATCCCTTTACAAGGCCCTCAGAGTTTAAGTGCTCTTCGCCATTCAGGAGACAATGGTACAGGTGTTGTTGTGATGCTCGCCGCATTGTCTCATCATGCTTATGTGATTTTTTTTGGTAAAATATTTGCTTTTTTATTATTGGTGACTTCTTTTTTAGGTATTTCTTTGGCATTGTTACATTTTTTAGGCGATGCTTTGCATGTTTCGGTTGTGGGGCGTAATCGTCTTTTTTTGTCTTTGGGAATGTATATTTTGCCGGTGATGGTCGTCAATCAGTTTCCAAGTGCATTTGTACAATTTTTAAGTCTTGCCGGAATCTTTGTTGCAATTCTTCTTGGTCTGTTTCCTGTGTGGATGGTGATGCGCCTTAAGCATCAGAATATGCTTAAGGTTGAGCGCTGGATTCATCAAAAATGGCTCATGATAGCGGTGAATCTATTTTTTGTTTGGGTGATTTTTCAAGAGCTTTGGAATATTGTAAAAGCGTTTTGAACTTATGGGTTGAGGATGGAATAAAAGATGAAGTCAAAATTAATCGGTGGAGTTTTTCTGATTTGTGGCACATCCATTGGAACGGGTATTTTGGGTGTTCCAAGTATCACTGCGGAGAGTGGTTTGTGGAATAGTGTTTTTCTATTTTTCATTTGCTGGATTTTTTCGACATTGGCTGCTCTTTACTATATGGAAGCACATTTGTGGCAAGAAAGCCCACAAAGTAATTTGTTGAGTATGTCTCAGCATTTTTTTGGAAGAGTTGCGAAGTCGGGTGTATGGGTTATTTATCTGGGATTGTTATATTCTTTGATGTGCACCTATCTTTTGGCGGGTTCCAGCTGGGTTGTTGAGGTGCTATCGTATACTCCGTTGCATTTGACTCGTCTTGGCGGAATGATTGTGTTCGTCTTAATGATCGGGTTGTTTATCTTTTTTGGCATTCGTGCGGTCGATCGGGTGAATCGCTTGATGTCGTTTGGTCTTGCGCTTAGCTTTGCCTTGATTTTGGCCTTCATCTTACCCACATTGAGAGCAGATTTACTTGTTGAAAAAGTAGGACGTGTTTCGGCGATGCCGGGTGCTCTTCCATTATTAATCACCGCATTTGGGTATAGTATTATTGTTCCTTCACTGAATGCCTATTTTAATAAGAAACCTTATCTTTTACAGAAAGCCATTTTATGGGGGAGTCTTTTGACTTTGTTGGTGTATCTTTTATGGGAAGTTGGAACTCTGGGACATATTCCTATCGAAGGCGTGCATAGTTTGTCTGTTATCGCAAACAGTCAAGACAATGGCACAGAGGTTGCCAACGCACTGATTTATTTTTCAAAAAGCCCTTATTTAGGTGTTTTACTCACTTGTTTCGCGGTTTTTGCGGTTATTACCTCGTTTTTAGGTGTTTCAATGGCCCTTTATCATGCATTGGCCGATGGTCTGAAAATGGACTGTCATGGTCGAAGTGGATTTTTATTGTTGTTGATGACGTATATCCCTCCGATGTTATTTTTGCTTTGCTTCCCGACAGGCTTTAGTCAGATCTTAAGTTTTGCTGGCGGTCTTGTGTCTTTTTTAATGGGAGTTGTGCCGGTGATGATGGTTTGGCTCGGTCGTTATCGTGATGAGTGCTCTGGTTACCGTGTGTGGGGTGGAAAAGCATTGCTCGTTTTGACCGCCTTGTTTTTTGTATTGGTGATCCTAGCGGAATGCTTTCGACTTATATAAAAGCGGCAACTGCTGCCATCAGTAAAAAACCCACAATGACAAAGCTAAAGTCGTTTAGGTTGCAGCAGCGTTCTACCATGACGCAGCGCTCTAATCCATGGAGTGTTCCAAGGTACAAGAATGTGCCGGCAGAAACAGACATTAAAATGGGATCCATCAACGAATGAGTGCTTGCGTCTTGCCCCAAAAACCAACCGACCCAAATACCGAATGGCGTCATTAAAGCAAACACGATAAAGAGAGGAATGGTTTTTTGCATGCTGAGCGTACTTTTGTTTAACTGTATTGCAATGGCGAAGCTCTCTGCCCATTTATGAGTGACAATTGCTAAGAAAATCATAATTTGTGTGGCGTAATCGTGACTTAAACCTAACGCTGTGCCAGATACAAATGAATGAATTGAAAGCATAAGCCAGGCTACCATAGCAAATGCAGGGTGTGAGTGGTCGTGATGGTGGTACAATTCTTTTCCTAAATGCTCAAACCATAAAAAGAATAAAAAGACAATGCCGCATATAACGTAAGCAAAAGGGTAATGCAGTTGTCTTTCAACAAATAAAGCATTTGATTCTGGCAACATATGTAGGAGTGCTGCGCCCAAAAAGACACCTGTGGCCAATGTTTCTCCCATAGGAAAATCAGAGTGTTTTTCGGTTGTCAAGCGTTGTTTAAATGGCAACCAACCTGCGAGTACAATGATAAGCAGCGCGGTTAGTGCAAAGCAGACGTTGAGAGTGCTTGCATTCATGATTCTTTCCTGTTCAATTGGAAGGTGGAGTATACACCAAAGCTTCTTTAAAAGGCTAGGTAAGTCCTGTTTATCTGATTTTGGGCGAGGGGCTTGTGGGCTCTTCTTTTTTTTCAGTTGAATCCGTTTTGTTTCTTATCTCCTGAATTTGCATGCGATATTGCGCCGCTTTTTCTGGAGATGGGGTGTTTACTCGGTGTGCAATTTTTTCTTCCATTGCTTGACGAATGGCATCGTAATGCCAATTTTTATCATGTGCTTTCTTCAGTTTTCCTAAGTCGGGCTGAGAGAGAATATCCACAATTTTTTGGCTAAAATCATCAATCATTTCTTTTTTGAGTGCTTTTGGTAGGTCACGAACTCCGATGTCGTGCATGATTTTTAACATGATTTCGACGCCAGCTTGCTTATACTCTATTTGTGTGGCCATTTCTTCTAACAATTTAGGATTGTCATGATGCGTTTGCTCCATTTCTCTCAATTTGAGAATATGAGATTCAAATAGACTGGTTTCTTCTGCTAGTGTATTTTGAATTTGATCAATCGCTTTATCGACACGAGTACGTTGATATCCTAAAAAAATGGTTTGTTGAAGTATTCTTATTTCGTCTATTTTATGCGTTTCTTGGATCTGCTCTCGCATTTTCTCGCATGTTCGTGCTTTTTTAGGATCAATTTCTATTATTTTTTGCAGAAGGTGTTCACTTTCAATTTTCAATTTGAGTATGTCGTATTTTTCGCCAATGGTTCGTTGTATCGACTCTAATTTGAAGATACTGGGTGCTTTATTAGCCGCTTGTTGCAGGCTGTCATAATGCGTTGTATTTTTAGGGTCGGCTTTTTTCAGTGCGTCGATTTTTTCATTAATGTCTTTTTTAAGATGAATAATGGCTTTGGCTTTTTCCAGTTCGACACGAACTTGAGAGAGGGGCATTCTATCTTCAGGATTTTTTTGCGTTGTGCCTCGAATGACATGGGCAATAATTTTACCTTCCAGTGTTTCAAAAATCGGTTGGTCAAGTGCAAATAAATCAGGATCTTTTAGCGTTGAAAAAGAGCATTTGGTGATAAATTGATATAGATTTTTTCCAAATAAGTAGGCATGCATGGCCGATACACGAATTGGAATTTCATCATGCCTCATTTCTGGGGCCGTCATTCCTGCTGTTGCGATCAGCTGATAACCGCTCTCTTCAAAAACCTTTTCTAAGGTGAGCTGACCATTTTCAGAAGGCAAGTAAGATTTCGTGTCCGCTAAAATCAGACGGTCTTGCTCATTAATGAGCCAATTCGAATTTTTGGCATCAGGAAAGGCAATGTTAGATTGTTCCATTTGCATCAAAATATCGGCCATTTGTCCAAAAATATAGGGGGATTGATTGACTAATTCTTGGCTATTTTTCTGGTTAGAGTAAGATTGAATATCTCCACCACGTTGTAGTTCGGTTTCAAAAATATAGCATGTGGTGGGGGTAGCATCCTGATTATTGAAGGATACTTGCCGTCCGTTTGAGTTTTTTGGGAAATTTTTTTCTAATGCCGTGTTGTTTCTTAAATCGTATTCGACTTGTTTGGGATTTTGCATACGGTATTCTATTTTAATCACCGATTCAGCACCGGTGCTGTTGCGGGTTAAGGAAAAGTTTTTAGAGTTTCCACCGCCTAAAAATTTGATGGTGTGAGTATCTAAGAAATTTCGATATCGTCTTGCTTCTTCTGAATGATCTGTATCAGGATAGACTGCTTTAATGGCTTTTTTGGAGCCAGAAAACAGGGCAGATGTAAATTGAGTTAATTGAGTGTAAGACATCTCGTCGATTAGCGATTGAAAATTGGGTGCGCTTAAGTCGGCTGGTGGCGGTGGATTCAGTTTTTTTTCTTGGGCTCGAATTTGAGAAAAGAGTTTATCATGGATATTTTCTTGCATGCTCTTTAATTCGCACACCACCCCACCGGGTGTTATATTTTGAATGTACTGGAGCTGTTTCTTAATCAATTCTAGTTGTTGTTTCTGTTGATTGACATTAGGCTCATGGTTGTATGTATCTATCAACGCATTCAGCACATCAATTTCTTTGTTGATTTTATCGGACCAAAGTAAGACGTAATCGAAAATCCCCTTGGAAACATCTTCTTTTTTAGGATGGATTTTTTCGACTAAATCAATCTTGGATGACACGTCCGACAGAGGTCCCATTTGTCTCATCTAAAAGATCCGTGTTGATTAACATATAGACGCAAAGTGGCGTTTTTTCAAATCAGCGTGTGGATAACGCATGATCGATATTATTTTCGAGGCGATTGAATCTGAGGAGCTGGTTCTTCGGGTTTGTCTGTTTTTAGGGTATTTATTGCCGCTTTATATTCTGATGATGTTTGCAAAGAGGGGGATTTAGAGCGTTCATTTTCAATGACCGATTTCATGTGTTTTAAAATGCTGTCATAATTCCAATTGGCATGTTGTCCTCTTTTTAACATGCCTAAGTCTTCTTGCTCTAGAATTTTAGTCATGATTTTTACGATATGATTCTTAGCATATTGTTTCAGCTCATCTGGAATATGATTCCAGTCGATCTCTTTCTTGAGTTTGAGTAAAGTTTCAATACCGGATTGTTTACATTCGATTTTCTCTCTCATGTGCTGCAATGCCAGCGCGTCATGATGATGTATTTTTTGTTCTTTTTGCCAGTGTTCGATGTAGTGAGTGAATTTTTTGGTTTCTCGATTGAGCGTGCTTTTCAACTGATTCGTCGCTTTTTCAAGATGTAGACGTTCTGATGTTAAGCGAATGGATGTTTCAAGGGCGCGTAATTCTGTGGCTGTTTGAGTGTGCTCGATTTTGGTGCGCATTTTTTGACATGCATCTGTTTTTGTTGGGTCCAGTGTTTCGATATTTTTCAGTAACATTTCACATTTTGTTTTGATGTCGTTTTGCACGAGATTTTCGAGATATTTTTCTGTATTTTCTTTGTTCCATCTTTTTCCGACATCTTGAATGTTTAACTGAGGTGTAAGTAAGATTTCTTTTGAAGCATTCTCAATGTATTGCAATAGGTTCTTTTTGCCGTCAATCGAGAGCGATGCGTAATCTGGGTGCTGATCAATTTGAACAATCTGGGTAAACAAATTGACTCGCGCTTCTTTTTCAGCAACGATTTTTCTAAAGGCATCCAGTTCCAATTGGTCCAAGTTGAGATGTTCATCCTGGAAAATAAAGTGATAAAGCGCATCGACCCTACAAAAAGGTGACTCTGACCATAAAATGGATTGCATTTCATCTTCTGCATGTTTGTATTTTTTATGGAGAGAATGTCGTTCATAAGTTTCAAAAATTTTCTGTGAAATAGCATCAAAATCAGCAATATCAAGCGTATCGTTCATTTTGTTTCGAAGTGTTTGATATGTGGAGATATTCTGAGCATCTTCTTGGATGAGTTGCTCAATTTTCTGATGACATAATTTCCTCGTGTTCATTATTTCACGTGTTTTTTTCAGCATGGTCATGACCATGTCGAGTTTGATGCGGTGAGGAGGATATGGTTCTGTTGTTCCTTGAATGATTGTTTGGAGGATACGACCTTCTAACGTTTGAAAAATAGGATCATTAAATTTAAAATAACGAGGCTCTTGAAGGGAAGACAGCTTGCATCCAGTAACAAATTGATACATGTTTTTTCCAAGTAAATAGGCATGCATTGGCGATACATCAATCGGTGTGGACGATGTTGTCATTTCTGGAGTACGCATGGGCGTGGTCGTAATGAGGTCATATCCTTCGTTCTGCCAAATATCATCCATTGTGAGCGTGTTATTTTTACTTGGAAGGTATGATTTGGTATCCGCTAAAATTAACGTCCCATCTTGGTTAATAAGCCAGTTTGAATTTTTTGCATCAGGGAAGGCGATCTCGGAGTTTGCCATTTGTGTGAAAATTTTATCCATCTGCTCAAAAACATCTACGGTCTTTTCAAGACGTTTCTCGATTGGTTTTTTGACAAAATCGAAGGCACAAGATTCAACGTCTCCGCCCATCTGACATTCTGTTTCAAAAATATAGCCCGTAACCAATTCGTTGGATGCATCCTTGTAACACACTTGTCTTTCATTAGAGCTTTTCGGTAGATTCGGTTCCAATGAGATATTTTTTCTTAATTCTCGTTCAGTTTGTTTCGGGTTTCCTAGGCGAGACTCTATTTTAATGACTGATTGTTTTTGGCTGTTGATGTGAGTGAGTCGAAAATTTTTGGAGTTTCCTCCACCCAAAAACTCAATGGAGTGTTGACCCATAAAGTTTCGATAGGCTTGAGCCTCTTCTGAATGATCGCTTGGAGAATACAACTGTTTTATTGCAACCATGTCTTTTTTAGAGAGAAGTGATGTAAATTGACAAAGCGCCTTATAAGACATCCCTTCTATCAGTGATTCAAAGTTTGGAGCGTTCAAGCTCGATTCGGCAGATGGTGGATTGAGCCTTTTTTCTTCATTTTGTATCTCGGAAAAAAGCTTATCGTGAAGATTGTCTCGAAAGTCAGGTAATTCAGAAATAACATCTGCTGGTACGATGTCTTGGATGTACTGCAGCTTTTCTTTAATTGATTTCAGTTGTTGTTTTTGTTGCTCGACATCGGTTTGATGATGATAAGCTTCAATCAGAATGTTCAGCTCATCAATTTCTTTATTGGTTCTATCGAACCAAGGCAAGACAAAATCAAGCATCCTTGACGAAAAGTTTTTCTCTTCCAAACAAAGCTTCTCAACCAACTGAATAGTTGGGGGAGAACTTGCGCTGTCTCGTAGAGGCATCATAACCCCTCCTCGAACTGATTTTTAGATTTACATTTTATACATGCTGTTGTGATCTTGTTTTTGTAGCTTTTCAAGGATGTCGGGATTGATTTCTGGTGCTCGTGTTAACATCCATTGACAGAATTCGTGCTTTGTGTGGCCGTGAATGGCGTTGAAAGCGTAGACAATATCTTCTTTCTTGAGCCTGAGACCTCTTTCTATTAACGAGGCAATCATCGCTTTATT
Organism: uncultured Legionella sp.; assembly: GCA_964513205.1. Lineage (GTDB taxonomy): Bacteria > Pseudomonadota > Gammaproteobacteria > Legionellales > Legionellaceae > JAGVJT01. The sequence goes on from CAZELP010000029.1 coordinate 10,433, forward strand.
TTCAAAGGCTGAGGCAAGCATAAGTGGTGTTTCGCCTCTTTGATTGCGGACATTCAGTTCCACTCCTGCGGCTTGTGAGGCAATGACAAATGGAGTTGTAAACTCCTGCTCTGTCAGATAGCGTGCCGCCTCATGAAGCGGGTATTCTTCTGTTGTATTCGTTTTACTGCGCATCACATCTGGTATGTGCAATAATTGCATTAAAACTTCTTTTTTTGCATCACCCTGTAAAATCGCCAATTGAATAGGATATTGATGATCCGCATTTTGTTCTAAGGCACCTTCTGGTCTTTGTTGAAGCAGTTTTTCAAGCACCAATGGGAGGCCAAATCGTGCCGCCATATGAAAAACAGTTTCACCGTTTTGGTCTCGATGGGATAACAGCCCATCGACATGGGATAATTTCTCAAAAATTTCTGCCTGTACCGACTGATTTTGAGCTGAAATAGAGGGCATTAAAGCTTTCATTGCGGGGTATTGTGCATGGGTATTTTTCACATCTAAACGTGCCCCTTTGCTCAAACACACGTCAACCGCTCCCCGACGTCCAGCGCTTGCCGCGAGATGAAGTGCCGTATTGTTTCCGTGTTTTGTGCCGCTGTCGATTTGTTCGGGCGTGAGTGTCGTCTCTTGTAGATAAACATCAAAGCCGCTCATAGCTGCGAATTGGATTGCATTGAGTTGATCCAATTTTGGATTGATCTCAAGAGGGTCGGATGTGACGATCTCACAAAAAGTCCGATACTTTGCCGCAAGATTGGCATATTGTTGATACTGTTCTTCTTGAGAACCTTGTATATCAAGGTCTTGAGAGACATGAGATCTACACCAAGATTTTAGGCTATCCAACTCTTGTTGTGTTGGGTTGTGATCAGGCAGATGAAGTGCTTTTAACATGTCTTCTGTTCTCATAAGTGTCTCGAACCATTTCCTTGTATTGATTTTAGCACATAGTTTTCATTGTGCGTGAAGATACGCAATGAAATGGGATGTTGAGTAGTTTGTAAATCAAGCTTTGCTTTTTGTTCAAAAAAGAGAGACGACTCAAAGCCTGGTGAACAAAAAAGATCGATGATGATTTGTCCATCTAGATAATGAATCATCCATGATTCAATTTCAGGGTGATTTTTTTTCCATTCGTTGAGTAATATGGATTCGAGTGTTTGGCGATGTGGAAGATTCAGGTTGGGGCTGCTGAGCTCGTCATCTTCGGGGTCGATATGTACCGTCACATCTTTTACTTCAGGCAGCGCTTTTAGCAATTCGTGGTGAACCATTTGTGCAATAAAATGTCCTTCTGAAACAGATAAAAAAGGGGATACAAGTACATGTAAATCAACATAAATGTCCCCGCCCATACTGCGTGTGCGTAATTGATGAATTTTTTTTACGCCAGGCATTTTTTGGATGAGCGCTTCAATTTGCTGAATTTGTTTTTCATTGGCCGCAGTGTCAACTAATTCTTTAATGCTACGCCAACCATAAGAGACGCCCATTTGAATAATTAAAATCCCGACAATAGAAGCGGCAATGGCGTCTAATGCGGAAAATCCCAATATGCTGCCTAATATTCCAACCAATACAACAAGAGAGGATGCTGCGTCCGAACGATGATGCCATGCGTTGGCAATGAGTAGTTCAGATTTGATCGATTGGCCAATTCGACGGGTGGCATAAAAGAGAACTTCATTTGCAACGATTGATAAAAAGGCGATAGGCAATGCTGATTTTGTTGGAATTTGTTGGGTGTGATGCCATAACTCATCGAGAGAGTCCCATGCAATCAACGCTCCTGTTGCGACAAGCAACTGTGCAAGTAAAAAAGTTGCTGCCGTTTCAATGCGCTGATGACCATAAGGATGGGACGGGTCGGCATGCTGGCTGCCGTATTTAGATGCAAATAGGACAACAGTGTCAATAAATAGGTCGGAAAAAGAATGTAAACCATCTGCAATTAATGCATGAGATTGAAATAACACTCCACCAACACATTTGATGATGCCGAGACAAGTGTTCACAAAAGCACCAATAATTGTTATTTTTTTTGCAGTATCGTAGCGTTCGCTCATCCAATAAGCCTATTCAATAAATTTTTTTGATCATTTTAACACATTTTCTTGACCTCTCAATTGGTCTTGGGTATTATCGCCATCTGTCCTTGGACGAGTATCGGGGTATAGCGCAGTCTGGTAGCGCGCCTGCTTTGGGAGCAGGATGTCGGGAGTTCGAATCTCTCTACCCCGACCAAAATTTTGAGATGCGCCCGTAGCTCATCTGGATAGAGCATCGGCCTTCTAAGCCGAGGGTAGCAGGTTCGAATCCTGCCGGGCGCGCCAGCGTCAAGCAGTGATCGTTATGGTGGACGTAGCTCAGTTGGTAGAGCCCCGGGTTGTGATCCCGGTTGTCGTGGGTTCGAGCCCCATCGTTCACCCCAGTAATTAAGACCTGCAGTACAGTTTGGTTCAATAAATGATGGGTGATCTTTACAAGATTAACTTACTGTTTGATAATTCCACTCAGTTTGCGAAAGTGGCGGAACTGGTAGACGCACTGGATTTAGGTTCCAGCGGGGCAACCCGTGAGAGTTCGAGTCTCTCCTTTCGTACCATATCAATCATACAAGCGGCTTCACAATTCGGCGAGCCGTTTGAATTTAAAAATGACAATTTGTCCAGTGAGGTGACTTTAAATGGCAGTTTCTGTTGAGACATTAAGTGGCTTAGAGCGTAAAATGACCATCTCTGTGCCTACCGAGAAAATAGAAGAAGAGGTCGGTCTTCGCCTCAAAAATCTAGTAGGAAAAGTAAAAATTCATGGTTTTCGCCCAGGAAAAGCACCATTCCACTTGATTAAGCAACGTTATTCAGAAAGTGTCAGAGAAGAAGTCGCGCGCGAGCTAGTTCAGTCTACTCTTTACGAGGCATTAAGGGAACACGAATTGGTTCCAGCAGGTACGCCTAATATTGTTCCTGGTGATTTGGCCGCTGGTCAAGATTTTAGCTACACTGCTTTTTTTGAAGTTTTTCCCGAAATTAATATTCAAGAACTTGAGAAAAAAGACATCGAAGTTTGGCATGCTCAAGTGACTGATGCGGATGTCGATGCTTTACTTGAGAAACTTCGTGAACAAAACAAAGTGTGGAATGAAGTTTCCAGACCAGTTGAAATGAATGATCAACTCGTCATCGATTTTGAAGGATTTATGGATGACCAACCTATGGCCAATGCAAAAGAGCAAGGCTATGAGATGGTTGTCGGTGCCGGAAATATGATTGAAGGCTTTGAGAGTGGCTTGATCGGTGCCAAGCTAAACACTCCTGTTGAATTAAATCTCACATTCCCAGAGCAATATCATGAAGCCAGCCTGGCTGGAAAGCCCGCTCGTTTCAATGTGACTGTTCGGGCAATTAAAGCAGGTGAACTTCCCCCTCTAGATGAATCTTTTGCTGCATTATTCAATGTCAAAGACGGCGGTATTGATGCTCTGAAAAAAGACATCAAGCAAAATATGGAGCGTGAGTTGGCACGTCGCGTAAGCAATTTAAATCGTGAGCGTGTTTTTGAAGCATTGTTGGCGCAAAATGTGTTTGATGTACCCACTGCACTGGTTGATCAAGAAATTGAACACCTAAAGCATGAAATGTATCACCGAATTTTTGGTCATGAGCATTCCGACAATGAAAAAATCCCTGATTTCCCAAGAGAACTTTTTGAAGAGCAGGCTGTTCGTCGTGTCCGTTTAGGATTATTGTTTGCTGACTACGTCAAGAAACACAAACTAGAAGTTTCTCCTGAGCGTGTTGACCAAATGATAGAAACGTTGTCTACTGCTTTTGATGACCCACAAGAGTTGCGCCAATGGTATCGCGCGAAGCGAGAGCGTATGGCAGAAATAGAATCTCTGGTCATGGAAGAAATTGCAGCTGAAAAAATGATCGAACAGTGCAATAAAGTTATGGTAGAGAAGACGTATGATGCGGTGATGAACCCGCCTAAACAAACGGACGCTGTTGAAAAAGAATAAGGAGATTAGCATGGGATATTCGGATCAGATTCGAAATGCAAGTGGATTAGTCCCCATTGTTGTAGAGCAAACCTCTCGAGGTGAACGTTCTTATGACATTTATTCACGCCTACTAAAAGAGCGTATTATCTTTTTGTTGGGTGAAGTCGAAGATCATATGGCCAATTTGGTTGTTGCTCAAATGCTATTTCTCGAGTCCGAAAATCCAGAAAAAGACATCTCTTTGTACATTAATTCACCAGGTGGTGTGGTGACGGCAGGTTTAGCGATTTATGATACCATGCAATTTATTAAACCTGATGTGAGTACACTTTGTATTGGGCAAGCAGCCAGCGCTGCTGCTCTTTTGTTATGTGCCGGTGCAGAAGGTAAGCGTTATTGCTTGCCGAATGCGCGGGTCATGATTCACCAGCCCCTGGGTGGATACCGCGGTCAAGCGACAGATATTGAAATTCATGCGCGAGAGACTTTGGCCGTTCGTGAGCGTTTAAACTCAATTATGGGTCACCACACGAAGAAAACGCCCGATCAGATCATGCGCGATACAGAGCGTGACAACTTTATGAGCGCTCATCAAGCTGTAGAGTATGGGTTAGTTGATAAAGTTTTAGCTGATCGAAACAAATAAAAATTTAGATAATTTTATGCAGGGGTATCATGAGTAAAGCCAGTGGTAGTGGAAATAAAGCTTTGTACTGTTCTTTTTGTGGTAAAAATCAGCATGAAGTTAAAAAATTAGTTTCTGGACCCTCTGTGTTTATCTGCGACGAATGTGTGACATTGTGCAATGAGATCATTCACGAAGGTCAAAAAGAAGAAACGGTAGCCGAAGAGCAAAAGCTTCCAAAGCCCAAAGAAATTGCTGCTGTTTTGGATGCGTATGTCATTGGTCAACCGCATGCTAAAAAAGTGCTTTCTGTTGCAGTGTATAATCATTATAAGCGCATGCAACATCGCTCCGAAGATGGAGTTGAATTGGGTAAAAGCAACATTTTGTTGATTGGTCCTACCGGCAGTGGCAAAACTTTATTGGCTCAAACGCTTGCTCGTATCTTGAATGTGCCTTTTGCCATGGCAGATGCGACAACATTGACTGAAGCAGGATATGTCGGGGAAGACGTTGAAAATATCATACAAAAACTACTGCAGAAGTGTGACTATGATGTTGAGAAAGCACAACGCGGTATTGTTTACATTGATGAAATCGATAAAATTACTCGAAAATCTGATAATCCATCCATTACTCGAGACGTCTCAGGCGAGGGTGTTCAGCAAGCGTTGTTGAAGCTTATCGAGGGTACTGTGGCCTCTGTTCCTCCACAAGGTGGACGAAAACATCCGCAACAAGAATTTATTCAAGTCGATACATCCAATATTCTCTTTATCTGTGGTGGTGCTTTTGCCGGCTTAGAAAAGGTCATTCGAGAGCGTAGCGATCAATCTGGAATTGGATTTTCTGCACAGCTTAAAAATGTTAAAGAACAAGTTTTAACGGAAAAAGTACTCGAGTCTTTGGAATCAGAAGATTTGATTAAATATGGTTTGATCCCTGAGTTCGTCGGGCGTCTTCCAGTGATTGCCACATTACACGAACTGGATGAAGATGCACTGGTTCAGATCTTAACAGAACCTAAAAATGCCTTGACCAAGCAGTTTCAAGCCTTATTCCACATGGAAGGCGTTGACTTAGAGTTTCGACCTGAAGCGTTGCGTTTAATTGCGAAGCAGGCTTTGTCTCGAAAAATTGGCGCACGTGGATTAAGAGCCATTTTGGAAAACTTACTTTTAGATACAATGTATGAGCTGCCAACGATTCAAAATGTTGAGAGTGTTCTGATAGATGAGGAGGTCGTAAAATCTTCTCAAAAACCTATCTTGATTTATAACACAGAAGCGGGTGATGCGCGTTTTGCCGCAGGCAGTGAATAGTTAAAATCAAAAAGGATCGATAATGCCGACTGAAAAAAAATCGAAAAAGGAAGCAGTTGAAGTTGTTGAGCAAGAAATGGTAGAGATGAATGATGTCCCGGTTCTTCCTCTGCGAGATGTTGTGGTTTATCCCAACATGGTTATTCCTCTTTTTGTCGGCCGAGAAAAATCCATCAAAGCGCTAGAAGCGGCGATGCTTGAGAACAAACGTATTTTCTTGGTTGCACAACGAAAAGCATCTAGCGATGATCCAAAGCCCGAAGATCTCTTTACAATGGGGACATTGTCTAGCTTATTGCAGCTTTTGAAATTACCAGACGGGACAGTTAAAGTATTGGTTGAAGGCGAAGAGCGCGGCAATGTTTTGGGCTATGAACAAAAAGAGCATTATATTGCGGCGGCGCTAGAGAAAGTTGAAGAAAAAACAGAGGCGTTTAAATCTCAAGAAATCGAGATTATGATGCGTTCTCTTATGTCTCAATTTGAGCAGTACATCAAGCTCAATAAAAAAATTCCCCCCGAAGTCTTAAACTCGCTTGGTAGTATAGAGGAGCCGGGGCGTCTTGCAGATACGATATCAGCACACCTGACTTTGAAGGTTGAAGATAAACAGCTTTTGTTGGAGACACTGGATGTTGGTGAGCGTCTAGATCGTCTAATGACACTTATCGAAACAGAAATTGATTTGCTTCAGGTTGAAAAACGCATTCGTGGACGTGTGAAGCGTCAGATGGAAAAGAGTCAACGAGAGTACTATCTTAACGAGCAAATTAAAGCAATACAAAAAGAATTAGGCGAGATGGGAGATGAAGGGAGTGACCTTGATCAGTTGGAAAAATCCATCGAAAAAGCAGGCATGCCAAAAGAGGCAAAAGAAAAGGCCAGTGCCGAATTAAAAAAATTGAGATTGATGCCGCCTATGTCGGCTGAAGCAACGGTTGTGCGACATTATCTTGATTGGATGTTGAGCGTCCCTTGGAAAAAACGCAATAAAATTCGTTTCGACTTAAAAAAAGCCGAAGAAATGTTGGATCAAGATCACTATGGTCTTGAGAAAGTAAAAGAACGCATAATCGAGTACTTGGCTGTACAGCAGCGAGTAAAACGAATGAAAGGGCCAATTCTGTGTTTAGTTGGACCTCCTGGCGTGGGTAAAACCTCTCTTGGACAATCGATTGCAAATGCAACAGGACGGACATTTATCCGTATTGCACTCGGTGGTGTGCGCGATGAGGCTGAAATTAGAGGTCATCGTCGTACGTATATCGGTTCTATGCCGGGTAAAATTATTCAAAAACTGTGTAAAGCGGGTGTCAAAAATCCACTGATTATGTTGGATGAAGTCGATAAAATGGCGATGGACTTTCGAGGCGATCCTGCGTCTGCGTTACTCGAGGTCCTTGACCCAGAGCAAAATCATACTTTCAACGATCATTATCTAGAAGTGAATTATGATTTGAGCGAAGTCATGTTTATTGCAACAGCAAACTCATTGGAAATACCTGCTCCGCTTTTAGACCGTATGGAAGTGATTCGGTTGGCCGGATACACGGATGATGAAAAAATTCACATTACCGAAAATTATCTTATTCCGAAGCAGCGTGTTGCAAATGGTTTAAAAGAAGATGAAATTGATTTTTCTCATGCTGGAATTGAAAAAATCATTCAACATTACACCAGAGAGGCGGGTGTTCGTAATCTAGATCGAGACATTGCCAATATCTGTCGGAAGGTCGTGAAAGACATTCTCACGAAAAAAAGAACACGAAAAGTGATCATCACAGAGAAAAATGTCGAAAAATATTTGGGCGTTGAAAAATACCGACATGGCCAAGCTGAAACAGAAAATCAAATTGGTCAAGTTACAGGATTGGCCTGGACCAGTGTAGGTGGCGAGTTGTTGACCATTGAAGCTTCGATGATGTCTGGAACTGGTAAAATTATCCAAACAGGTCAACTTGGTGAGGTCATGAGAGAGTCAATTCACGCGGCGATGACCGTTGTTAGGAGTCGTGCGACAGCCTTGAATTTGCCCGCTGATTTTTTTGAAAAGCATGATTTCCATATTCACCTGCCAGAAGGGGCTACGCCTAAAGATGGTCCGAGCGCCGGTATTGGCATGTGTACGGTTCTGATGTCTGTTGTGGCTCAAATTCCTGTTCGAGCGGATGTCGCAATGACAGGAGAAATTACTTTACGTGGACAGGTGTTACCAATAGGTGGTTTGAAGGAAAAATTACTTGCTGCGCATCGTGGTGGTATTAAGCATATTGTCTTACCTGACGAAAATCAGAAAGATTTGGTGGAAATTCCAGAAAATATTTTGAAGAAATTGGTGATTCATCCAGTGAAAAGTATTGAAGAAGTATTCGCTCTGGCGTTGACGGAAAATCCTTTGGTGAGCAATTTGTCTAAAAAAGAAGAATCAAGTACAAAAAGTGTCAATAAGACAAAAAAAACAGCGAAAAAAAGTAAAAATAAAGATTTACAAGCCATGTAATACCGAGTATATTCTCGTCGTGCCCAGCAATGACGGGGCCTAACGAGTTGTTAGAATGCTTGACGGATAGAAACGGATTTGCTTTAATCTGATCCGGGATTAAGGAAAGAACTAGCAAAGGGGATACAATGAATAAGAGTGAACTGATTGATGCTATTGCTCAGGATTCAGGTGTAACGAAGGCCGATGCAAATAGAGTGCTTGATGCGTTTATGAGCACAGTTACAGATGTTTTGAAAGATGGTGAGCAGTTAGTTTTAACCGGATTTTGTTCTTTGTCTGTTGGTCATCGTAAAGAGCGAAAAGGCCGTGATCCAAGAACCGGAAAAGAAATTAAGATTAAAGCTTCTCGTGTTGTGAAATTCAAGACTGGAAAGCTTTTGAAAGAAGCCGTACAAGCAAGAGGTTAATGGATTAAAGTTTTTCGGGTGCTTAGCTCAGCTGGGAGAGCATCGCCCTTACAAGGCGAGGGTCGCAGGTT
>CAZELP010000030.1:0-18026 GCA_964513205.1 uncultured Legionella sp.
TTTGTACTCGGTGGAATTTCACACTTTGCTTTTTTTGCAAAGTATTCTGCACCTTCAGGCACTGTTTTCTGAGAAATATGATTTGCACTTATATCTTCTATAGGAGAAGGCAAGATTTCTTGAATATCTTCAACGTGGTCGTTGTCAAAATTTTCCACTTGAACAGAGACAGGAGCTAAACTGATATGAGCAAGATTTGCATTTTGAGAAAGGTTTTTCTTCAAAAATTCGATAAAGTTTAATGCATCTAGCGCACACTCTATAAGATCTGTTCGATCCCCATTGTTGATCTTTTCAAGAGCGGTTCGGAATTTTTTTTGATTATGCTTTTCAATCGCTAGGTACAGCATCATGGCATCAGAAGGAGGATTAGAGCTTATAATCTGGTCATAATCTTTAATGAATTCGGTCAATAAAATTAAGCCATGTTTTAGGGTTGTTAGGTATGAAACATGGTTTGGGTTTACTCCACAAGATTTAAGTTTGGCATAGTTATAATCTAGGGATTTTAGCAAATCAAGTCCATCTTTCCTAAGTAGAATATCGATACACTGTTCTTCACTAAACCCTTGTTGATGAAGGCTATTACAATAACCCATCATGATTTCCAATGTTTCTTTTGAAAACGTTGTCATTTCTAACGCAGCCGCATCGTTGGCTGGTGGATCTTCGGAAGCCAATTTCGTGAGTAAGTTGATGGTATCAGTTAATCCTTCTACGGTTGAATAGGTTTCAGGGGTAAACGGCTTGCTAGCCATTAAAGATAGCATTAAATATGCCTCTTTTTTTGCAATTGAAATCCATTCGTGAGCTTGAAGCTCCATTTCTGTCGATAAGCGCTCCTTAACTCGCATTAGCGATGAAAGAGTTTTTATCGGGTCCTTAAAAGAAGCAATAGATAATATCTTTTCTTTCTTAAAACCTAAATCCATAAATATGGAATAGTGGTTTAAAATAATTTCGATCCGTTCAGATACATTTTTAGGATAGTATAAGGATCTGTATTCATCGAGCGAATAATCTAATTTACGAAGTTTATCGAACTCTACGAGTTGAGCTTCACCCCGCTTGACGACGGCTTCAATTAATTTCATATACATAAAGGATAGTGCCTCAAATTGATTGTTAGTGTAGACTTGGTTCTTTGAAATATTTCATATCGCTGATTTTGGCGATTATTTGGTAATAATAAACTCATTTAAGTTTGTTTATAACATTGATGTTGTGACTTAAGATCTTGAAATATTAATTGAGTGACTTCAGCAATGATATCATCATCTGGCACGGCTTCTCGTTCTTGATTGATTGTAAAAATTGACAATACAACAGGCTTACATGCTGGAGACCAGACAATTCCAATATCATTGGCAATGCCAAACGACCCACTTCCAGTTTTATCCGCAACAGCCCATCCCAAAGGAACACCAGCTCTTATGCGTTTATAACCAGTTGTATTATTTCTCATCCAAGTGAGAAGTAAATTTTTGTGCTGATTAGAAAGAAAGTTCGTTAATAATATTTTTTCTAAACTATGCCCCATATCTTTAGGTGTCGAAGTATCATCATCCAATTTAGGATCAGAGTTTAAATTGCTTTCATAGTGCTTTATTTTAAACGAATGATTTGAAATTGAATGTGCAAATTCATTCATTTTTTCCAATCCACCTACTGCTTTAATCATAATATTTGTTGCAGGATTGTCGCTGTATGATATTGCTCCCTCAGCAAGCGTTTTTAAACTTACCTGTTTATTTAAATATTTTCCTGAAATCGGATGCCAAAAAATCAGATCTTTGTCTTCTACCCTTACTTTTTTTTGAGCTAAATCTTGTTTTAGCATTGCGGCAACCACAATCATTTTACAAGTGCTTTGAAAAGGAAATTTTTGATTTTCTCGATAACTGATAATTTTATGACTATTGGTATCATGAACATAAACACCAATTTGAACATGATGTTTTTTTTCAATTTCCGAAAATTGATGATGAATATTTGTGGAATAAGAAACATTACTTATAAAAAACATAAATATTGAAATCAATCTAAACACAAAAATTCTCCTTTATTGCGAGTATCTGAGCAGCCATAAACTGACCTTACCCGGAAAAATCAGACACTTTTCCAAACCACCATTATGCAAAAAAACAACATGAATGACACACAAAAAGTCATAGAGAAAAATATTTTTTCGATTATAATAGATTTTAATCTGTTATAAAACATGTTTTTAACACAATATGATTGCAAGAAAATTTAAGTAAAAAGAGAAGTGACATGATACGATTCTAATTGATCTAAAAAACGCCCTGTTTTGGAGCCAAACATACCTGCCGATGCCAAAGGGTATTGCTGTTTGATATCTCGTGCGACAATTGCAACATCCACAACATCTCGAGCCTCAATTTGTGCTACTACTTGCCTTAACGCCGCTATTTTTATCTGCATTAAAGTCCTCCAAGGCAAATACCAAAAAGAAGCGGAATTTTGTTCGAGCACATCAATCAATAAATCTGCGTCCGTCTTCGCTTGTTGCGCTCGTTGAGTCTGTTGCTCGCTCGTCAGTGACAACACCTCATATAAATACTTTTTGACTCCAATCGCCGTTACCTTCCCTTCTGGAGCATAATCTTGATGAGGTAGGCAGTCCGCATCTGAATATCGCATCATAATAAAATTGATAATCGAATCTGCATCCATAACTTCTACAGCGCTCTTTTGGTGCATGATCGTCGCATAAGGAATATATTCTTTGTGAATGTATTTTTCCATGACCGCATCAAATGAAACCAGATCAGAAAGACAAGCAACCCATGCTAAAACCTCTCTAGTTCGTCCTTCAAAACAGTAGCCAACGCATATTTTCTCACAAAACAAATGTAACCGACCTTTATGATCCGCAATTTGAGCTGCACCAAAAAAATTAATTAATAATTGATGTAAGGTATTTCGATACTCTTCCGGATTTGCAGATGATCCATGATCAGTATGTAAAGGCAACTTCTCATTCAGATAGTAAAGCCGTCCATAATTTTTTGTAACGTGCTCAACGATCTTTTGCTCATCCGTAATCATGCTTTCAAGACCAGGCAAGATGACTTCCATCAAAGTTTCTCGAGTATCCCTACTCAGAGGTAATTTTTCTATTTGTCCTTTAAAGTGATTAAGATGAGTCATGAAATTTCGTGGATGAATTGCTGTACCACCACTTATTATGCCCTTAGGACGCAACTGACTCAGCGTAATAGTTGCTAATAACTGATTGACGATCATATTATCAATTTGAGTATGATTTCCAAATAATTGAATTTGATAATCATTTACAATACGATTTAAACAAAAAATTTCCGTGTCTTTTAGTGTTTCTTCCTGCAGCTTCTCTGAAAACGCTCTTAATTTCCCCATAAATGCTGCATTATTTTGGCCAATATCAACATCAGGCAACAAGAAAGTATTTTGCAGGGTTAACAAGAGCCGCTCTAATTCACCTCGAGTGATCAATCCGCCCATAAATTTAAAAGACTTTAGTTCTAGTAAAGGACGCAATGAGCGAAGCACACATTGTATCTCTTGTGCAAAGGTCGTCATGTTATCAATAAAATAACGCGCCTGATCTGCATCAACTCTTGTCAAAACTATCTTCCATGTATCAAGATTGGACAAAACAAATTCAACTTCTTCCGATGAAACTGCGTTTTCAAACATCTTGTGCGTTATCGATAACAACTTGCGCTCTATTCTTGATTTCTCTTCACGGATTTGGGCGAGCCGATACGCTGCTTCTCTCTCCCTACGAGCAGCCGCCTCTTCATAAAATTGACGATGTTCACGATGTTGACGTATATCTCGTATTTCTCCTACAACGAACAGGCCCATAAATTTTTCCTCACCGTTTATTTTGATCTGAATGTTGATAATAACACAATTATGCGTATAATTTCATCAAAAATACCACTCATGTATACTCGAGTTTAGCCACAGAAGATACCCGATGTGGATTGACTTTTATCGAATAACACAAATTTCATTGCAAACAAAACCTATAATGAATATAATAAGGTCAGTTTGTTATTTTAAAGGCATAAAGGCATGAAAAAGATTCTTATTCCACTCTTGATCACGACACCAATATACGCTACAAACACACAATCCTCTTGTGCCGACTACAGAACATTTAATGTGTATGTAAAAAACAACACCGCCGTTGAGTGTGTTTTTACCAAACAAATACTAAGACGTGGCACTCTCAAAAGTTTTGATACATTCTCTTCTCTTCGCCCAAATGAAGAAAAAAACATCATGACCATTGAAGATTTTACGTATCAAGGTTCGGATGTTGTCGTCACTTATCAATGCGGTGACAACTATGTAACATTTGAATCTGAACGAGATGTTTGGGCTAGCGATTCAAAATACGTTAAAGGTTGGATTTGGAGTACGACCAATATGAATGCGCTATTTACTTCTTCATATGGCAGCTGCGAAAAAAATCAACCAGCCCAAATCAACTGGGTATTATACTAAATACCCAGTTCACGCTGTAGGATAAAATCACTTCACTTTGTCCAATTAAATTCATTGCAACTATGCAAATACAGGTCATTCTCGCGAAAGGAGGAGAATACTGTGGTTTTCAAGTTATGTTTAGTGACATATCCTCATTGTTGTCATACTCTTCATTATCTGCAAAACCATTCGAGATCATACTTACTTCCAGGAAGTGCTGCTTCTTTATAAATTATCATGATGCTTCAAAGAATTAATCACGCGATAAAACCCTATTGGCCCATTATTCAAAATCATCCTTTTAATCAATTATTGAGTACGGGCACATTACCCATGCCTATTTTTTGTAATTTTTTAAAACATGATAAAGTCTATCTTTTTAAATTTGCAGAGTGTTTAAATCACGTCGCAAAACGTGCCACACAGCCTAAACATAGGGAAATTTTATTTTGCCTATCTCGTGAAGCATTTAAAACTCATGAGAAATTACATGATAAATATCTGACGATGACCCCCTGTTTAATCCGTTTTTTTTCGCATAACACAATCAAACAGCCAATTAATAAAGCTATTAGTCAATATATGCATCACATACATCATGCGACGCATTCTGAATGTATTCCGCTTCCTGTTGCAATTGCCAGTCTCATTCCTTGTTTTTATATATACAGTAGCCTTGGACGTACAATGCAACAAAAAAAAATGAACGCGAAAAATCCTTATCAACTTTGGATTGACTCGTACTCAAACCCCACATTCTTGCTTGCCAATGAACTTATTCTTTCTGTACTCGATGATCTCATGCCACTTGAAATGGACTCTCAATATGCGCCTTTGGCGATAGATGTCTTTTTAGAGTCTGTCAGATATGAAATTTCACTTTGGGATAGTGTTTTACCCAAACAATCCACGCTTTTTATACCCTCTCGTAATATTTGAAAATGGTTTAGAGCACAGCAAAAAGCCTGACTTATTGACGAATTAACCGCAAATTGAATTTTTGAGGCATTGTTTTTTCAGTGGAGCGATAAGGATTAATATCCAAGCCTCCTCGTCTAGTGTATCGTCCATACACCGTTAGTTTTTCTGGTTTACAACGATGCATAATATCCACAAAAATACGCTCGATACATTGCTCATGAAATTCATTATGATTGCGAAACGACACCAAATATTTCAACAACCCTTCTTTATTGATTTGTTTACCCGTATAAGCAATCTGTACACTTCCCCAATCTGGTTGATTGGTAACCAAACAATTCGACTTTAATAAATCTGAATACAATACTTCGTCTACTTGCGCTTCTTCCACATCAAGATAATCGGGCTTCACAACATAAACAGAACAGGCGACATCCAAATCATCAATACATTGCCCCAGAAGGGTCGGTTGAATATATCCCCATTCATTTTCTTTCAAAGATAAGATTTTGACTTGGGCTGTTCCGTTTAAATATCGCGCCAGATCGCGTTCGATGATGAGTCGCACTTCTTCACTATTTTGAAATCGTGTATTATTAAACGAGTTAAAATAAAGCTTTAATGATTTAGATTCAATTAAACAAGGTGTCGCACAATCATAAACGATTTCAGCCAATGCAACGATAGGCTTTCCTTTTTCATTGAGCCAAGACACTTCATAATGATTCCAGCAGTCAAAACCATAGAAAGGAAGATCATTCGGGTCAATCCCAATTTCTAAGCGTTTCGTATCACGAGGAATCGCAAATAATCGATCTGGATTATAATGTGAATCATATTCTGATGAATGACCTAGTTCTGACTGTTCCGGTGTAGAATTCGTTTTTTTATCTAAAGCTTCATTCATGTGAAAAATCTCCAACGTCTTCATCGAAAATTATACCATAAGAGAACCTTTATTTGACCTGGACGTTAGTCATTTGTTTTTGTCGCACAGTAGATCAATAAACATCATTTCGTCAGAAATCACTCGTTTTTTGTTATACTGACCGCGATTGAACAGACAAGTGAAAATTTACTCATAAAAAATCAATCAGACTAAAAAACATGCGAATAGGTATCCACGGAGAATAAAATGAGAAAAATGATAGAAAACGCGGGGTTAGTTTTCAGTAGCATACTCAATATCTTTGAAAAAAAAGCAGCGACATCTTCTGCACTTAAAACCCACTGCGGGAAAAAAGTTCCTCCAGACGGAGAGATTCACATGTGGGGAACATCTATTGGTAACATGTGTTGCCGAATCACAAAACATGACAACCAATCCAAAATAAAAGCGCAACAAGATGCAGAAAAAATTCGTCAGGCTGGAGGTATACCGGAAACGGAAATTACTCGGGCTGTAAATGTTTCGAGATATCCCTCTCATGGTATTATCATACATCAATTTTTTTGGAACACCCAAGACAGGCGCTTACAAGAGGATGCCCCAAAAAAAACTCCACACAATAGCCTCTCCTAATCCCATGAGGATGGAGACAACTGCTTATTTTTTATCAGCGACCCATTGTGTTTTTAACAAATGATTCCTAAATTATTTAAAAACACCTTGTGATTGCATGTGACGAGCACTCATTTCATGGAAAGTAAGACATGTTGCCATCCTTGATATTCCATCTGTGTCGAAACAGCAGCTGCTTCATCTGGCTCAAATCGATGAGACAATCGCCACCAGTTGAGCTCTTGAAAAGAAGAAATAACCCCTGCTCCCATCGCCGCCATCATCGCCGCCCCCAGTGCCGTTGATTCAAGATGATCCGAGCGTTCAATAATCAAGTTAGACAGTGAAGACAAATACTGGAATAACCAATGACTACGGGATAATCCGCCATCAACACGCATACTCGACGCAGAGCAACAAAAATCAGCACGAATCGCAGCTAAAATATCTTGTGTCTGAAAAGCAACCGCCGCAAGCGCTGCTCGGACCAAATCATTAGAATGAGTGTTTTGACTTAAACCACAAATCATCGCACCACTTGTTGATAACCAATGTGGCGCACCTAATCCTGAAAATGCGGGCACAAAATACAGTCCAGGCTGCCAGCTAGAAGCTGATACCATCCTTTCAATCTGCTCATAATCAGAAATGACTCTCAAACCGTCACGTAACCATTTCAAACTGGTCCCCGCATGATAAATATTGCCTTCCATTGCATAATGAGTCTGATTTTTTGTCTGGTAAGCTATCGTTGTGAGAATACCATGAGGAGACCCAATCGCATCGACACCGGTGTTGAGAACTAAAAAACCACCACTTCCATAAGTCGTTTTGATCATGCCAGAATGAATACACATCTGTCCCAATAGACTGGCTTGCTGATCGCCAATCATCCCTGTAATCGGGATCGCTTTACCCAAAAAGGTGGAATCAATTTCTCCAAAATAAAAATCATTGGCAACCACTTGCGGTAAGATTGTTGAAGGAATATCAAAAAAAGATAATAAGTCGTCATCCCACGCAAATTTTTTGATGTCATAAAGTAAAGTGCGGGCCGCATTGGTCACATCAGTCAAATGAGAACGACCATTCGTCAGTTTCCAAAGTATAAAGCAGTCAATGGTTCCACATGCCAATTCTTTTTTTTTCGCTAACACTTCGGCGTTATGATAATTCTTCAGCATCCAACGAATTTTACTTGCAGAAAAATAGGCATCTGGATGTAATCCAGTTTTTTCATGAATAGCGGCTATTGTCTTCGAAGATAACTGATCAAAATCGTGTTCTGTACGGCGATCTTGCCACGAAATTGCAGGACCTAAGCATTCCCCATTTTTTTTATTCCAAATCAATGCGGTTTCACGTTGATTGGTGATGCCACAAGCCTGGATCAAGTCAGGATTCACACTCAACATCACATCACAAACAGCTTGGAGGGTTTTTTCCCAAATTTCATTGGGATCTTGCTCAACCCATCCGGGTTGAGGATAAAATTGTTGTAAAGGATATCGGCTCATCTGGCAGCATTCGCCTTGATGATTGTATAAGACTGCTCGCGTGCTACTGGTCCCGACATCAATTGCTAAAAAATACATTTTCGTTTGAGCTCATTCTCAATTAGTTAACTTAGATTAGCGGTGTCACCCAAAAAACATTCCCAAATGAAAGATCATTTGTAAATATCGGAGTCTGTTCTGTGCACGCAATAAAATTGCCGAATTGCTCATTCACAGAACAACTAAACACTTGTCCAAATAAATTAGATAAATACGCATAAGTGGTCGCTTCGATAATGGTCTCTGATTTGATGAGCAACTTAATTTTACACCTTAACACAGAGTGAACTACAAACTCAAAAAATCACAAAAAAAGGTCGTTGTGATAATTATACAAACTAAATGTGATTTAAATTTATAGAAAATTGTCGATGTCCTTCATATATAACATGATGGATAGGCAAAAAAAAAAGACTTTTCTGGTCTATAATGTAACTATAAATTCAAAAAAAGGACTTATAATGCCGAGAAAAGTGGAAGAAAATGAGCTTGAAGAGATCTCTTGGTCTAACACCAAAGCGTCAACCGATCGATCGGCTTTCCCTGCTGTCAAAAATACAAAATCGGCTTGGGAACATGAAGAAACGGCAGCAGAGAAACTAGAAAAAAGGATCCATCGTCGACGAGAAGAGCGCATGAAGCGCCGATCCTTTTCAAGCGATGAAGGAATAAGCCCACAAGTAAAAGAAGATCCACCCAGCATCAGAAGTCTTTCGGAAAGCTCAGATATGAGTTTCTCCTCGCTCCATTCCGATTCAACAAAATCTGACACTCGATCTTCCCCCGATATGAGCTCATCCAAAGAAGGCATGCTCTATCTTAAACGCAAAAATAACGTCGCATTGCCCGTATTGTCAGAAGCCGTAAAGCTTGAAAATCGAGAAAAAATAGTCCATTACAAAAATCAGCTTTCCAAATATGCTCAACCACTACCTAAATTAGAGCCATTCTCTAAAGGAACGATGGAAGCAGACGAGGAACAGACCCCTCGTATCAAAAAATAGTGTAAAATTTATAGCGAGACGGGCTCTAGGCAGTCTCGATAGCGTTGCACTGTTTTTTCTAATCCCCAATAAAGCGCGTCACTGATGAGCGCATGTCCGATACTCACTTCAGATATCCATGGAATGGTGCTGATAAAAAAATTTAAATTATGAGAATCCAAATCATGTCCTGCATTTAATTGAAGCCCTAATGATTTTGAGACTTCAGCAGCCTCAAGATAAGGTGCGATGGCCGCATTGGGATCAAGAGAATATTGTTTCGCGTACGCTTCTGTGTAAAGCTCAATTCGATTCGTACCTGTTTGAGCGGCATATTCAACTTTTTCAACATCAGGATCAAGGAAAATAGAAACCCTAATCCCCGCATCTTGAAACAATTTTACTTTTTCTTTCAGATAATTTAAATGAGTCTTGGTATCCCAACCATGGTTTGATGTCAATTGAGACAAAGCATCAGGAACTAAGGTGACTTGATGTGGTTTTACCGCCAGAACCAATTGGACAAACTTATCCTCTAAAGGATTTCCTTCGATGTTAAACTCTGTTGTGATGACTTCTTTTAATGCATAAACATCTTGATAACGAATATGACGCTCATCAGGCCTTGGATGCACCGTAATACCATCTGCGCCATAATGTTGAATCATAATAGCCGCATGAACCACATCAGGGACATTTCCCCCTCTGGAGTTTCTTAATGTTGCGATTTTATTGATGTTCACTGACAATTTTGTCACGAGTCCCCCTACACTTTTCTCGAATATGCGCGTATCCTAACGCTTAATGTTTCTTATGCCAAGAACTTCGCATGACACCCGTTTTAGGAATACACAAATCTCAATTGGACACGCCTTGTCTTGTCATTGACATCGACTTACTTTTAAAAAATCTTTTGACAATGCAACAACATGCAAACACGCATCAAATCCAAATTCGCCCTCACTGCAAAACACACAAATGCTCTACTTTAGCCAAATTGCAGCTTAAATATGGCGCTGTCGGCATTTCAGCAGCCAAACTTTCAGAAGCAGAAAGTTTGGTGCATCATGGCATTCAATCAATTCTAATTACCTCTCCGATTGTCACACCGTATAAAATTGAACGACTCATGAAGCTTCTAAAGTTGGCGCCTGATTTGATCGTTGTGGTGGACAATCATAAAAATAGAATCGACTTAAATGATGCGGCAGAAAAACATAACTGCACACTCAATGTGCTGGTCGATATCAACTCAGGTATTGGCAGAACCGGAATTGATATGCCAGATGCATTAGGACTTGCAGAAGCCATTCATCAGGACTCACCCGCACTCAAACTCAGCGGTATTCAGTGTTATGCCGGCAATTTACAACACATAGAGAATTATCAAGAGCGACGCAAACAATCACAAACCATCATGACAAAAGCCGCCGACTGCTTTGCTGAATTTAAAAAAAGAGGACTCCCCGCCTCAATTTTCACTGGCGGTGGAACTGGAACTTATGATATTGACAGCGAGGTTGTCGGACTGACTGAAATTCAACCTGGCTCTTATACGGTTATGGATGTAGAATATGCGTCTATCGGATCTAAAAACAATCCAGAAAAATTTGAAGCATTTTCTCCCGCCATGACGCTGTTAACAAGTGTCATCAGCCACAATCAAAAAACGCACGTCACAGTTGACGCAGGCACTAAGGCAATTTACGTTGACAATAACAATCTTCCTCGAATTGTCAATCGAGACAATCTCCGCTATGAATGGGGCGGTTTTGGAGATGAGCATGGAAAAGTTAGTCTTCAAAATAACACCGAGAGTACACTCCCCCTTTTGGGTGAAGTTTTAGAGATGGTCGTCCCACATTGTGATCCAACCATCAATTTATACGATCGCTTCTACATCACTCAACATGATCATGTCATTGATGTCTGGGAAATCGACATGCGCGGACACGCCCAATAGTTTAGCATTTACGAAAAATGTCGAGCTAGATTAGCCTACAGGAGGAGGTTCTCGAAGTGGTGGTGGCGCCATACTGAGAGAACTGCTCAATAAAAGAAGTAAGAAAGAAAAAAGGAAAATAAAAAAGAGCAATTTGGCTATATAAGTGACTGCATTTTTCTCTTTTCGATAGGCCAGAAGCCCTGAAAAAACTGCACCGATCAAGCAAAAAACAGTCCATGTAATAATCATTATAATTGCACTTTGTGTTCACATATTTTAATAATAGTACACATTTTAATTAATTGCATACTTTTTCAAGAACACAATTTCCATTTTTATAGCAAATGCGCATCACACGACACGAGCCTTCTGAATTTGGCGCAGGTCTCCCCAAAGGATCACTGACCATCACATTGGGATTAGACCATACATTCGGCTGCCTAACGGTCACACCAGGATCATTCCAGTGACTGTCGACACCCCAGTCCGCATACGTAGCAGAAGAAAATGAACAGATGAATAAAGCCATTCCAATTAATTTAGAAAGGACTCTAATGGACATGATTTCTCGATATATTTATATTCAATGTACTATAAATATAGACAATTATTTCTTTTTTTGTATATCCACAGGACGTATCTGGAAAAATGCGGTTATGTTTAAATTGAGCGGGACTTTTCAAATGAAAACAGTTGTTCTGCACACAAAATAAATATAGGCCAGGTGAATGTACTGACCAACACAGGAATAAAAAGACGTAAATAGTGAGGCGCATGCCCCTGAATGCAATCCATAGTAAACAGCGTACTTTGATAAATAAAAGACAAGAAACAAATCCAGATCATTTGTTGAAAGGCCGAGAAAAATTTAAATCGACGCGCACGGGGCATAGCAATACCGGCTGTCAATGACAGTGCAAAAACATGTTCACCTAACGGCATCAACGTCAATGTATCAAGAATAAGTCCCAAGAAAATAGGAAGGAAGTAACTAAAACGTCCATTAAACTGCGCATACAAGATCATGAAAAGTCCCCAAAAAGGACGTAAATTTTCATAACCCACGGGAAATGGAACTGCACTCAGAAAAAAAATAAGCAACACAAACAAGCCCCATCGCATATAAGTTAAATTCATTGAATTCCCCTTATACAAGTTTTCGATGTATGACACAGTTGTGTTTTCACCCAAGAATGACGCGTATTAGGCCAAATTAACAGCACGAGATGTGTCTGTCGAATTAAAGCCATTGGTGCAACTTCAACATCAATAAAATGCTCGCCTGGCTTGTTTTTGATTTGTATAACACGACCAACAGGATATCCCTCAGGATAACGTCCACCAAGACCAGATGTCACCAATAAATCATTCACCATAATAGATGAAGTCTTAGGTAGATGAAGCAATACCAACTGTTCATCATCATCATTACCGGCCAGAAGCCCAAGCTCTCCTGTTCGACTATTTTTAACAGGAACAACCGATAAACTATCTGAAATTAACAACACCGTACTTGATCTTTTCGAGACCTCAATCACTTGTCCAATCACACCATGTTCCGATAAAACAGGCTGCCCTGTGGTCACATGATCATCTGTGCCTTTATCCAGCATCATCACGTGTCGAACAGGACTATTGTCTATTGACAACACCCGAGCAGCCATGGTCTTTCGTCCGGTTGCTTCGGAAAGTTTTAGAAGAGATTTCAGTTGCTCGTTCTCACTTTGTATGGTCCTTGCTTTTTGAAGCTCTTCTCGAAGCAACAGTTGACGGTGAGATAAGGCTTGATTTTCTAAGATCAAACTTTGTTTTGAGCGCCAAAGCACGCGAGTGTCTTCGTAAAATTGCTTTGGAAAAGTCGACATATTTTTTATAGGGGAAAGCGCACGAGCAAGCAATAAACGAGGCTTTTGCAAATGTGATGTTCGCGTATCAAGAATAATTAAAATCAACGAAAAAAGCAAAACGACAAGACAACGAGAAAGATCGCTTGTCGTTTTTGCAAATAAGTGCTTGTGACCAACGGCACTATTATTCAGTTGATAAGAAATCACCGCCGCGTAAGTCCATTGTTTCAAGTGCTTTTCCACCACCACGGGCCACACAGGTCAGTGGATCTTCTGCAACCAATACGGGCAATCCAGTCTCTTCCATCAAGAGCGTGTCCATGTTTTTCAACAAAGCACCACCACCGGTCAAAACCATGCCTCGCTCAGCAATATCAGCAGCAAGTTCAGGCGGAGCCAATTCTAATGCAGCTCGAACAGCACCAACAATTCCCGAAAGAGGCTCTTGTAAAGCTTCTAATATTTCAGCACTGGTTAATGTAAAGCTGCGCGGAATGCCTTCAGCTAGATTCCGACCACGCACTTCAATTTCGAAAAGATCCCTGCTTGGAAAAGCAAAACCAATCTCGTGCTTAATGCGTTCGGCCGTTGTTTCGCCGATGAGAGTGCCATAATTTCGCCGTACGTAAGAAATGATGGCATCATCAAACTTGTCTCCGCCTATACGA
Organism: uncultured Legionella sp.; assembly: GCA_964513205.1. Lineage (GTDB taxonomy): Bacteria > Pseudomonadota > Gammaproteobacteria > Legionellales > Legionellaceae > JAGVJT01. The sequence goes on from CAZELP010000030.1 coordinate 13,925, forward strand.
ACAGATTGATGATACACAACTCCGCTCAAAGAGATAATGGCCACTTCAGTTGTACCACCCCCAATGTCAACCACCATCGATCCGGTCGCGTCTTCGACTGGCATGCCGGAACCCAAAGCCGCGGCCATTGGCTCTTCGATGAGAAAAACTTCGCGCGCACCGGCTCCCATTGCTGATTCGCGAATAGCACGACGTTCAACTTGTGTTGAACCACATGGTACACAGACCAATACTCGAGGACTAGGTCTTAAAAAACGATTTTCATGCACTTTATGGATAAAGTGCTGAAGCATTTTTTCTGTGACGAAAAAATCGGCAATTACACCATCTTTCATTGGTCGAATGGCACTGATATTACCAGGTGTTCTACCCAGCATGCGCTTAGCCTCTAGACCAACAGCCGCGACACGTTTTTGACCGGCTTCATTACGCAATGCCACAACAGAAGGCTCGTTAAGAACGATACCCTTATCACGAACATAAATAAGTGTATTGGCTGTTCCCAAATCGATTGATAAATCATTTGAAAACGCACCTCTGAGTTTCCTGAGCATGGAGAATCATTCCTCTTAAAGAATTGAATACAGAATTTTACGGAACTTTACAGCAATTTGAGATAAAAATCGACATTTTTTTCAAGAGCATCTCTGTACGGTACCATTTTTAAATCCGTCGTTGCGAGAAGCGTAGCGACGAAGCAATCCAGTGACCTTAAAATCGCCAATTATCACAACAGTTTTTCGTAAAGATCTTCCCAATAAGGGTTTATTTTTTCAATCAAAGCCAATTTTTTTTTTCTTGAACCACCCTTAAGTTGTTTCTCTCGAGCTATGGCACTTATCATGTCTTCAATAAGCTCATAGTAGACGAGATTTTTGCATCCATTTTTTTGAGTAAATCCGGGTACGTCCGCATATTTATGTTCATATACTCGTTTAATCAAATCACTCGTGACACCAGTGTAGATTGTTCCATTGCGTCTATTCGCCATGATGTAAATCGCAGGTTGTTTAATTGCCATGCCTCTTCCTTGTTATTTGGCCATTTCATGTACTTTTCTTGCTCCAGCACCAATTTGTTGAATAAAATATGGATTATCAATGAATCAGTGAGCTACTTCAACGAATTCAAGTCACTGGATTGCTTCGTCGCTACGCTTCTCGCAACGACGGATTTAAAAATCAAGAACATTCTTCAAGTCGCCCTTCTCGTAAAATAAGTTGTCTCGTCATACGAGAAGCCAGCGTTAAATCATGAGTTACAATAACCAAAGCGGTACCGTAACGAGCATTTAAGTGAAGCATAAGCTCAAACACATGCGCTGCGGTTGCTTGATCTAAATTTCCAGTGGGTTCATCCGCAAACACACAGGCGGGTTGATGCACCAACGCACGAGCAATGGCGACACGTTGACGTTCTCCACCAGACAATTGAGCCGGTTTATGTTGCAATCGATGTTGCAATTCCACTTCCGTTAGAATTGTTTCGGCCTTAGCATATGCGGTTTGAGTATTTTCACCCGCGATTAACAAAGGCAACACAACGTTTTCAAGTGCAGTAAACTCGGGCAATAAATGATGAAATTGATACACAAATCCGAAAAAACGATTCCGTAAAGCGCAGCGTTTTTTTTCAGACAATGCTTTCCAGTCTTGTCCTTTTACCCAAACACGACCCGATGTTGAAAAATCCAACCCTCCCAGAAGATGCAACAGGGTACTTTTTCCTGAGCCAGATGGTCCAACAACAGAAATCAGATCGCCAGCACAAATGGTAAGATCGAGTTTTTTCAAAACATCAACTCGTACTTTGGCATCCCAATAAGATTTCTCAAGTGCCTCTGAAACAACAATGGTTTCACTCATAATGTAAAGCCTCTGCAATAACCGTGCGAGAAGCACGCCAAGCCGGATAAATAGTTGCTAAAAAACTCATTAACAAAGCCACACCACACACTTTGATGAGATCAGTCCACATGATTTTAGAAGGAAGATAATCAACCCAGTATAGATTAGAAGACAACAAACTCACATGGAAAAATGCCTGCAACCAATCCACAATTTCAGTCGCATGGCTTGCAAGTAAAACCCCCAACAAAAGCCCCAAAAAGGTCCCAATACATCCCACCATCATCCCTTGAACCATAAAAATACTTAGAATGAGATTGGGTGTGGCACCCATCGTTCTTAAAATGGCAATTTCCGCTTGCTTATCACTGACGATCATCACCAGAGAAGAAACCAGATTAAACGCGGCAACCGCAATAATAAGCGTCAAAATCAAAAACATCATGCTTTTTTCCATTTTAACCGCCTGAAAAAAAGCACCAAAATCATGGGTCCAGTTGCCTACCTGATAAGACTCGCCAAGACGTGTTTGAATACGCTCAGAAATAGCAGGTGCATCGTATACCTGATTAATTTTTAATTTAAAACCAGAAATAGACTCCCCCATTTGCATTAGTTTTTGTGCATCCTTCAGATCAATAAAAGCCAGCTTATTTTCGAAACCAAACCCTGTTCCTGCAGAAAAAATACCTCGTATGGTAAAACGCTTAAAACGAGGGATCATTCCCGCGGGAGTAACACTTGCCTCAGGAATCATCACAGTAATCTGGTCCCCCAGCATTAACCCTAGATTTTCAGCAAGCGTTCGACCAATAACCATCCCAAAATGCTCCAGATCGTCCATTCGTCCTAAAATTAACTTTTCACGCAGATGAGAAATGGCCTCTTCTTTTTCGGGCACCACGCCAACCAAAACGACAGGAGAGATTTGCCCTTCAAAAGTCAAAAGCCCTTGACTACCCACAAACGGTGAAACTGCTTTGACACCTGGCTCTGCCAATAAAACACGCTCTGCTTTCTGCCAATCTTGAAGACGTCCCTCTAATGCATTCACCGTAATTTCTGGTGCCATTCCAAAAAAACGCTGATGAATCTCGGCATCAAAGCCATTCATGACCGATAACACCGTAATTAAAACCATCACACCAAGCGCAATACCCAACATCGAGCTTAAAGAAATAAATGAAACAAAATGATTTTTTTTGCGAGAGCGTGTATAGCGAAAACCAATTGAAAAAGGCAAAGATTTAAACATGAAGGCGCATGCCTCTAAAGAGCATTAAAGTGACAGTATAGCATGAATAAAATAACAAAAAAGGGAGCCAATGTATGCTCTAAAAAAATATCCGGCGAATTCCTCACCGGATATTTGAAGTTATTTTTACCAAAAAAGTTAAAACTGAACAATAGGCCGAACTCGAAGTGCCGACGTTTTATTTACTTTTGCTGGAGCCGATGATAGACCTTCTGTTGGGAAGAAAACCGAATAAGCTTGAGAAGCTTGAGCATTAGAGGTAGAGCCATTCGAATTGGACTCTGTTGATGTCCAGTACTGTTGATCAAATACGACCTCTTGACTATTGGTTGACGGACAATTTGCAGAAATAGAAGCATTCACAATAGGCAAAGTTTCACCCAGTGCTTGCATTTCCCAAAGGGATGGCAGATAGTAGCCCCCATAACAAGTTGTTGTAATTGGACTTGCTGATGGATTACAAACAGCGCCCGTGATGGAGTATCCACCAAACAAAGCGGCCATGGCAGCATTCATTGTCGCAGTGTTGTAAAACCCAGTTTGCGCTGAGGAGATAATGGGGGTATTCATTGCACCTGCACCAAACCCCGAGGCAGAAGCACCTAGACCTGGTTGATTAGAACCATCACTAGCAACATACTGGTAACAATTAACTGTTCCAGTTGTACCTGAACAATCAGCGGGTTGAGGCCCTGTTGGACTGACTCCCACCAACAGATTCTGAGGGGTACCGGATGTTTGAGCCATTACAATATCAGAGCAAGAAACAGCCAATCCATGCTCACCAGTAGAGTCGACAAAAAAGACGACTCCTCCAAACGCCAAATCTCCAACAGCATATTTCTTAGCACTTGAAACATGAGCAATCGCATTATTTACATAGTCTTGCACGTACTGGACAGAAGCAGGGTTGTTGCCTACTGTGGCAAATGCACTAGCTGATGCTAAAGACACAATCGACCACGCGAGAAATTTATATACTGGTTTCATCGTCATCTTT
>CAZELP010000031.1:0-17518 GCA_964513205.1 uncultured Legionella sp.
GAACTGGCGTACACGGCTTTGCAGGCCGCTGCATGACCACTCTGCCACACAGCCTAATATCAAATAAAAAAAAAGCGACCGACTGTCGCTTGCGTTGGAGCGGGAAACGAGGCTCGAACTCGCGACCCCAACCTTGGCAAGGTTGTGCTCTACCACTGAGCTATTCCCGCTTAATCTACGGGTTTGCATTCTACCGAAAATCTCCGTTCTGTCAACAGTTAGACTCAATTTTTTTAGCCAATTCTCGCCATGCAATTAAAAAATAAATTACCATTGACCAAATAGTTAAAATTGCAGCCAAATAAAGCAATATCACGCCCAGCCACAACAAAGCACCATCTCCTCCTGGACGATACGCAATCAACAAAAACAGAGACGTCATTTGTGCTACCGTCTTTATTTTGCCTACAAAATTAACAGCAACACTGGTACGACGCCCCAACTCTGCCATCCACTCACGCAAGCCTGAGATGACAATTTCACGACCCACAATCACAATCGCGGGCAAAGTAATGAAATGTATGTCATGCTCTCCCACCAACATCAACAAGCTGCTGGCCACAAGCAATTTATCGGCAACAGGATCTAAAAAAGCCCCAAAAGGCGACATTTGCTTCAATTTCCTCGCCAGATAACCATCCAGCCAATCTGTAAAACTTGCAACAAAAAAGATAACCGCAGCTGCAACATGAGCAAATTCCCAAGGCAGGTAGTACACTAAGATAAACACTGGAATTAGTACGATTCGAGCCAATGTCAAAGTATTTGGTAAATTCACGAATGTAGTCACACCTTACTCCTTTAAGTGAGTCTCAAAAACTGATTGATCTGGGGGTAATTTTCAAAAACTTCAAAAGCACCAGCCTCTTTTAATGCATCCTTTTGATGTCCATAAAAATCGATTCCCAAACATTTTACGTTCAAAGCTTGCGCCATCTCAACATCCGAAACAGAATCTCCTATCATCAATGTTCGGCTAGGTACTGCTGAAAAAACGGCCATGATTTCCTCGAGCATTTGAGGACATGGTTTAGCTGGAACTTGTCCTGCACTGCGAGTGACACTAAAAAATTTATCCATTCCAGTGGATTGCAATGCTTTTTGTAACGATTGTGAGCCTTTATTGGTTGCAATCGCGGTCTCTATTCCGGCTTTTTGAATCGATGCGACTAAAGCTTCAGCCCCCTCAAATAAACACTGTTCTTTTGTATGCATTTGAGAAATATTTTGAATATTTTCAAACAATTGGACATGCTGAGAAGCAGACAGATTAGGAAAAACTTTTTTTAACGCCAGCTCCAAGCCCTCAGGGATATAGCGACGAATTTGAGCGCGATCAAAAACATCAAGTCCCCAAAAAGAAGCTTGCTCATCAATGGCATTCAATAAATAACCCAAAGGGTCCCCTAAAGTCCCTTCCCAATCAAACACAATCAAGTCGTAAGACCGCTCCATGATCACTCCTTGTCAACACGCAACGCATGTAATGCTTCTGTAAATTTTTGATCCAGTGGGGCAACAAATGCATGCTTGACACCGTCTAAGGTAAAACGGATAGCTCTGGCATGCAAATACAGCCTGTGGGGTAGTTCAGCACATGCCGGTGCACTTTTCAATCGATTGTATTTTTCATCGCCAAGGATAGGGTGATGAATCGCGGCCGCATGCACACGAATTTGATGCGTACGTCCGGTCTTAGGCTGAGCTTCCAAAAGACAACAATCCTTAAAGTTCTCAAGCAAGCGAAACTCAGTATAAGCAGGCTTGCCGTTGGCGTCTATACAAACCATACGCTCCCCTGATTCGAGGGTATTTTTTTGCAGAGGCTTATCCACCGCTAAACAATTCGAATACTCCCAAACCCTACGCGAAAGCGTCCAATACACTTTTGTCACTTCTCGTGCAACCAACGCCGCTTGAATCCCGCGAAGCGCTGAGCGCTTTTTCGCAATCAACAAACAACCCGAGGTGTCTTTATCTAATCGGTGTACCAGTTCTAAATAAGAAGTCTCAGGGCGAATTTCCCGCAATGCCTCGATCACGCCGAGACTTAAACCACTTCCACCATGAACCGCAAGGCCAGCAGGTTTATTGAGCACTAAAAAGCCATCATCTTCATACAAAATTTGTGATTGTAATTGCTGCTCGAGGGAACGCCCCACAACACATGTTTTAGATGATGCAATTTTTACCGGCGGTACACGAATCGAATCACCCGCAGAAAGCTTATCTTGAGGCTTCGATCTTTTTTTATTAACACGGACCTCACCACTTCGAATAATTCGATAAACATGGCTCTTAGGGACACCCTTGAGTATTTTGATCAAGTAATTGTCAAGGCGCTGACCATCCTCATTAGGAGATATTGTAAAGTATGAAACTGTTTGCATCATTGAATAACCTGTTTGCGACACTCATTTTTTTTGCTATTATACTCTCATGCGAGTGATCTCGCGAACGAATTATAACGTATATTTGAGCAAATCGTAAAAACAATACGCGCTTTCTTCAAATCGGTGTAAAGATAAATCAACCCAGAACTTAGAGTAGAATTGGAAACAGCACTCGTACACATCAATTTTAGGTTTGTACTGCAACGGGCAAAAACGACCCCTTTGCTTGTAAATTGGCCGTTTTTTAATAAATTTGTCACCTCCCTGCACTTTTTTCATTTTAATACCATAAAAATCAGAGATGATGACAGGGCTTTGCTCCCTCAAATAATAAGCTCTAACCTATTGGGACATGAATTTTATCCAACACAGGCTTTTTTGAATTAAGCGCCCTATTCAAGGGACAAGTATGGAAAAAATGTTAATTAATGCGACGCAACCCGAAGAAATTCGCGTCGCACTCGTAAAAAATGGATGCTTATATGATCTGGACTACGACTATGCCGAACGTCCATCAGAAAGCAAAAAGAAAGGCAACATCTATAAAGCAAAAGTTACACGTCGCGAACCTAGCTTGGATGCTGTTTTTGTTGAATATGGTGGGAAAAGACAAGGGTTTCTTCCCCTCAAAGAGATTTCGCCCGAGTATTTCATCGCTCCGGCTTCCGAAAACGAAAAAACGCCTATTTCCACACTGATTCGAGAAGGCCAAGAACTACTTGTTCAAGTGGAAAAAGAAGAGCGTGGCACAAAAGGTGCCGCATTAACCACATACATCACACTGGCGGGCTGTTATCTTGTTCTCATGCCCAATAGCCCTAAATCAGGCGGTATATCAAGACGGATTGAAGGAGACGAACGAGACGAGCTCAAGGAAACCTTGGGGGCACTGACTCTGCCCAATGACATGGGTGTCATCATTCGAACAGCTGGCGTAGGAAAAAATCAAGACGAACTGCAGGATGATCTCGATGTCCTTTGTCGACAATGGGAAGCCATTCAGCAAGCCTACAAAACTCAGCTGGCACCATGCCTTATTCATCAAGAAGGCGATGTGATCATTCGCTCTATTCGAGACAATCTAAGAAAATCGATTGATGAGATCATCATCGACGATCATGTCTCTTACGTCAAAGCAAGACAGTATATAGAACAGGTCAAACCAGAGTTTTTACCTAATCTTAAACTCTACAACAGCACTATCCCACTCTTTAATTTTTACCAAATTGAAAGCCAAATTGAAATGGCTTACCAACGTCAAGTTCCATTACCTTCCGGTGGCGCTTTGGTCATTGATAGAACAGAAGCCCTGGTCTCGATTGATATCAACTCAGCGAAAGCAACAGGAGGAGCGGATATCGAAACCACGGCGTTGAACACCAATTTAGAAGCCGCAGACGAAATTGCGCGACAACTACGGCTAAGAGATTTGGGTGGACTTGTCGTCATTGACTTTATTGACATGAACTCGACTAAAAACCAACGCGATGTAGAAAATCGCCTTAAAGAAGCATTAAAGGCGGATAGAGCTCGCATTCAAGTTGGTCGAATCTCACGTTTTGGTCTCCTCGAAATGTCAAGACAACGCCTACGACTGTCTCTTGGAGAAACAGCCCAAGAAATTTGTCCTCGTTGTGAGGGACGTGGTGTTGTGCGAAACATCCAATCTTCAGGTCTATCCATTGTACGACTTATTGAAGAAGAAGCTTTGAAAGAAAGAGTATCTGAAATTCAAGTTCAACTTCCAGTTGAAATGGCCACTTTTTTGATGAATGAAAAAAGAGAGTTTTTGTTGAGTATCGAAAAACGCCATCGCGTCAAAATTGTAGTGATATCGAATCCTTACATGCACTCTCCTCAATACATGATTCAGCCATTAAAAGAAGAACAGAGTGCTAAAAACAAAAAACCAAGCTACATGCTGGTTCAACAACCCGAATTGAATATCATTCGAGTTACCGAAACACATGCACCGCATGATGAACCCGTTGTTAAGCACGTGCCCGGACACACAAAACGCCCTCCCAAACATGGCCTCATTCAACGAATTTGGCATCATTTGGTTGGCGATGACACCTCGACAACACCAGAAAAATCTTCTCCGATCTCAGCCCCCTCTGCCCCAGCAGAAACACGTTCAGCACCGGAGAAAAAGCATCCGAAAAAACGCAGAAATACATCTCAGCGGACGCCAACAACACCGGCCAATCAACCACAAAGAAAAAAACAATCACAACAGGCATCCTCACGTACAAAAAGTCCGAAAACGGCAGATAGCGAGTAGTGTATTGACATGTGCGACATTAAAATCAGAACACCCGTTCTTGGTTTTAATGTCGCTCACCCCCTCTGGAGAATTGGCAAATTTAAATGCCATCTCAGTCGCATTTCTTAAGAAATGTATTGAAGCCATCTGAATATACCGCATGTTGCTTTATCATTTATCGAGTTCAGTATTATGACTATTTTTAACGAAGCGATTTCTACGCTTAAATCCAAATTAGCACAATCCACCTTAGAGCGAGTTGCATTTCCTCGAGCGCTCTTATTTTTGTTGACACAATTTAAAACTGACGAACACAATCCTCAATTGGAGCTTTCAATCGTGGACATGTTTTTTACGATCAAGCACAACAATTTATACTATCGACATATTGCACATCATCTACCTTGCTTAAAAGCCTTTAAATCAGCTCTTGGGAAAGCAATTAATCATCATATTGGAGAACTCTCTTATCAAGATACAGAAGAGACAATCGAAGCGGGTTCACCCCTCAATCAAAATGAAATGCTGATTTGCAGTTATTATTATCTGCTCAAAACGAAACTGTATACGCAACAAAATAAAGTTTGTTGTGAGAATCATCATCAACTCGATGCCGTTGTAAAAAGTATGCGCTTACTGTATCGACATAAGCTTCTCACGCAAACTCATTTTCATTTTATTGCAACTCCTCACAATCAAACGGACAAAACAAGAGATCTATCCGCTCTTCTTTTTTCATTAGAGTGTAAAGACTGGCTGAATGAAAGAAATATGGAAAAGGTCATGACGAGATACAAGATAGGCCATGGAAAAATATTGCTGATGCTAACGGTAGCCGAAAGCGGAGGAGATCGGGATATGGTCCGATTGCTTGAATTTTCTGAAGCAATATTTAATAAAATATTATCGCTTTCATCTGAGCATTTGCAAAAACTAGAAGAAGAATTTACCATGCTGAGTCAATTCTCCAAAGAGATCGTGATTGACCACGCCCTTCTTGATGTGATGATTGACTGTATTCAACATGAAAAATTTCAAAGTCATGGCACACTGTTGCGGTTTTTTTCTAAAAAAAACGTGCTCGATACCACACTACTTTTCACCACGTATCACTATCCAAATTATAAATTTGAACGAATTGTCAATACATTACAAAAAATCATCACGCTCACCCCTACGCCACAAAGAGCGGAGATGATTCAATACTACTTTAAAAATGGAGCGGCCGACCTCACGGAGTATTTTGAAAAGTATGAAAATAACCGTGCATGGATTGTTCCTATTTTAATCCCCACTCAAAATAGGAACATTATAACGGCCATAGACAAACGCCACCCTCATTTGCTAACAGAGCGATTTGTCTATCAATTAAAGTCAGATTCTTTTATAGCGGTTACAACGTGGTTTTTAGAAAACGCACACAATTTACCAACTCAGCACATGGATGACTGGGATTTAATTAAACTCGGACAATGCAGCTCAGCAAAACACATCATGCAGCTTCTTAGCACTCTCCCAAAACCATCGTTCCATTTATTCCATCTCCTAGTAGAGAAAGCACCTCAAAAATATCGAGAGGAACTTCTCTCCATTGTGCCTATTTTGACACAATCAAAACTGATGCACGAAAATGTGTTACAAGAGATTTATTTGAAACAAAAACACAATCCTACAGAAGGTATTTCTTATATTATTTTGATTATCAGAACGCTTGGGCATCTCGATCGAGATATTTTGGGAAAACTGATCCGTCAGAAAAATATGATCTCATCTGCAAAGTTTGCTGAAAAAATATCAGCACTCCCCAATTCTTTTGAAAAAATACAACAAATAGAAAGGTTGCAAGCATGCATTATAAATGAAAAAACGCCTCCTCTTGAAAAAAGAGAGGGCTCTACTCCTACTCTCAGAATCAGATAAGGCCCCTAGAGACAACTCTACAACACTATTTTTTCCCATCTTCTCGTGGTGGCAATCCTGTTGCAATCGGAGCCACCTCAATGCCCGAAGGAATGCCACAATCATCGAGTAATTTTAAAAGATTGTTCCCTCGAGGTGTGAGTCGTTTCACGCAATAATGCGTCAAATAGCTCTCTAAAATGAAATCGTATTCCGGCAACGTCAAAATCGATAAAATCTTCTCCGCACGTTTTACATGAGAGGGATTTTGAGCATCACATGATTGAAACAAAACAGCACCCAACATACTGGCCATCGTCATTTTACGAAGTTTATCGACGATGTAAAAACGCTGAATACAATCATCCAATGCACGCTCTTGATCCCAATTGATCCAATTACTGTAAAACACCATCGCGTCGTCACTAAAAAATGAACCTCGCTGCTCTAGCTGCTGCAGCGCATAACCGACTGCCACAACGCCTTGCATATTTGCCCATGAACAATTGCCAGCAATTTGAGCTGTTAATGGAACTCGATACATGGGTTTCAAGCCGAGAATACGATTAACCTCTTGATGAAAATATTCGCGAGGATGACGTTTGTATAAAAAATCAAGAATAAAATCTAACCCAAAAGCGTTTGGATTTGTCATTTGATAAATATTGGCACTTCCTTCCTGTAAACTGTTTTCACCGCGATCAATTTTAACCCACCAATCATTCAAGCGCACAAAACACATCGCATGTCCTCGACTTGCTGCAGGCAAAATAAGCATGGGCGTTTTTTTGATCAAGTTTGCAATTAAGGTTTTATCCTCTTTCGATAAAACCTGCACATGCTGGTAACGCAGCAACTCTTCAGCCACAATGAGACCATCCAACACAGGAGTCATGTACTTAAACTTTGATCTCAAGTGTCGAGTGGAATAACTGCTCATAAAACGTCGGATTGAATCTTTCAATATTGCAACAGTAAACTCAAGAATAAATCCCTCATAATTAAGCTCAATAAAAGAATGATCAGGCGCTAAAATTTCTGTACGACCTTTGAGCTCAAAACGATGCCCAAGCAATTTCCCATGAATAAAGTCCAAAGCAAAATCAAGCTTTGCACCATATCGATATAAAAGATGCTTAAGCTCATGTTGGCCACGCAAAATGGGATACACCAATGGAGATAACGCATTGTCATCGTAACGATTAGGATTTGCACCATTTTTTAATAACAATTCAGCAAAATCAAAAAGCCCAAGATCAACAGCCCAATGTAGAGCGGTGCGTTTCAAAATGTCAGGCTCATCCACATTGATTCGACGCTCAATCAATTCAAGAGCGACTGACAAGCGCCGACAAATTACCGACTCAATCAATGGTGTAAACCCATATTCATCAATGTCGTCTAGAGTATAGCCTTCACCAATAACCCTATCATAGTTTGGGGTAAGCCCATGTATAATTTCCTTGGCTATACTCATAAAGCTCCTTAGTATCCACGGGGTTTCATGTCAAAATCTTTGTTCTTTAGCAAACCTAAGCGATACTCATGCTGTAATTTAAGCTCGTTACGAGCACGTTGTAGTTTTTCACTGGCTTCAGGATGATACTGCACATCAACCTGAAGCTTATCATCCCGACCATCAAAAGCCTGGTTGTTTTGAAAAAGCGGGTGACCCTCCACTCCAGATTGTGCCTCAAGATAATTGGCAGACCGATGCTCAAGCTGAGACGGTTGATAAGTGTCTGGATCGATTTCCGAACGAACACGAAGACCTGTGTACTGACGAATCTTCGCTTTTTCCTCAAAGCCACGTCGGATTTCCATATCTTCCGTTTCGGGAATCAAAAAACCAGGAGAACCGGTTGTGTTATACGCCATTAAAGCCTCTCTTTATGGAAAATTCAGTCTGTTTTAAAGATAATCTCTCACCAATAGCTCCGCAATCTGTATCGCATTGGTCGCAGCCCCTTTTCTTACATTATCGGCAACCACCCATAAATTTAAACCGCAGGGATGAGAAATATCTTCTCTAATGCGCCCCACAAAAACATCATCTGAGCCTGCTGCATTGGTTAATGCAGTCGGATAAGGCGTTTTTTTCGTATCAATCACCTGAACTCCAGGAGCTTTTTTAAGATATGCTTTTGCCTGTTTAGCGGTCAACGGCGCTTTTAACTCAAGGTGAATTGCTTCAGAGTGACCATACAACACAGGGACTCGAACAGTGGTCGGATTGACTAAAATCGAATCATCCTCAAGAATTTTTTGAGTTTCCCACACCATTTTCATTTCTTCACGCGTGTAGCCATTGTCTTGGAATGCATCAATATGCGGTAACACATTGAAAGCGATGGGATGAGGATAAACATGAGGTTCGGCAGGTCTGCCATTTAGCATTTCCCCCAATTGAGTCAACAACTCACTCACGGCTTTTCTTCCCGTTCCTGAGACGGCTTGATAAGTGGCCACATTGATTCTGGAAATTCCGACTGCATCGTACAGAGGTTTGAGTGCAACAAGCATCTGTATCGTCGAGCAATTCGGATTGGCCACGATAAAACGATTTTTAAAATCTGCGACTCGATGAGGATTCACTTCCGGAACAACCAACGGGATGTCTTCCTCATAACGAAAACAGGAAGAGTTGTCGACCACAACACAACCAGCGGCAGCTGCAATCGGCGCATATATTTTTGAAACATCACCCCCAGCCGAAAATAAAGCAATATCCACACCATCAAAATCAAACAAAGCGAGATCTTCAACATCAATTTCTTCGCCTCTAAAGGTGACACTTTTACCAACAGAGCGTGAACTGGCTAAAGCATATAATTTTTCAACAGGGAATTCTCGCTCTTCCAAAACGCGTAAAAAAGTTTCCCCAACAAGGCCTGTTGCACCCACAATAGCGACATTAACGGTTCTCATTTACACTCCTACGACTTAATATAAGTTTTTAATGCTTCCGCGGTAAGTAAAAATACCCCATCCCCACCAGACTCAAAGTCAAGCCAAATAAAAGGAACTTCAGGATAAGTCTCTATTAAGATATCCGCACTGTTACCTACCTCAACTATCAAAATACCTTCGTCACTCAGATATTCACCTGCAGAGTGCAAAATTTCATCCACAATAGCCAAACCGTTGTTATCGGCTTCAAGTGCCATTTGAGGCTCATGTTGATACTCTTTGGGTAACCCATTCATTTCTTCACGCCCAACATAAGGTGGATTACTCACAATCACATCATAGCGCTTTTTAGGGACGTTTTTAAAGCAATCAGAGTGGATTAGAGTCAACTGCTCATGCAAACCATGTCGTTCTTGATTAATTTTCGCAACAGCAAGCGCGTCTGTAGAAAGATCAACGGCATCGACTTGCGCGTCAGGGAAAGCCATGCAACATGCAATGGCGATGCATCCGCTTCCCGTACATAAATCGAGAATATGGCCAACATGAGACGGCTCAATCCAAGGCGAAAATTGGTGTTGAATTAATTCAGCAAAAGGAGAGCGAGGGATTAGAACACGCTCATCCACATAAAAAGGCAATTCACAAAACCAAGCTTTATGGATTAAATAAGGGACAGGAATACGTTGTAAAATACGCTTAGCCAGCTGCGAAGCCAAATATTTTTTCTCTTCTTGTGTCAGTTTCGCATCATAAAATTGGGGGGGTGTTGTAAAAGGAAGAGATAAACTTTCAAGCAGCAACAAACGAATATCATCCTCCGTATTGTCGGTACCGTGACCACAATACACTTGAGCCTGATTGGCACAAGAAAGACCAAAACGATAGAAATCTAAAATCGTTTCAAAATGTTGCGTTGATTCTAAATAAGCATTCAGCATACAATCCCCAAAAAAATATCAACATTATTATGACACACAATTCAGAAGATGAGGATGAAAAATCACTATTTCAACGCCATATGCGCGACGTTAAGCCATTAAAGCAATCGCCTCAAATACCGCATCATAAAACCCCCCCTCCACCGCTTCAAAAAAAACGACGGGAACATCATGTCCGCGCCACAACTCATTCATCATTAAGCGATCCGTATCTCCTCGAAATAGAAGCTGAAACAGTCATCAGCTACCATCAAACAGGATTGATTAAAAAGCGCATCAAGCCTCTTCAAAGCGGAAATTTTTTTATTGAGGCACGTCTAGACTTGCACGGCCAGAACATCGACCAAGCCAGAGAGTCGTTGCATCACTTCATCAAAACATCATTCCAAAAAAATGCAAGGCAATTGCTTATTATTCACGGGAAAGGTGGACAACTCCAACAAATGGCTATTTTGAAAAGTCATGTGGCACACTGGCTAAAACAATTCTCAGAGGTATTGGCTTTTCAAAGTGCTCATCCCAAGGATGGTGGAACAGGAGCAGTTTACGTGCTCTTAAAAAAGAACAAATAAAAAACAAAAAAATCAAAAAGACGCTATAATGTCACTTAAGAGCCACGTCTTCTGAACAAAAATGAACATCACCAGAATCAAAACAAAAGTCGATAACCTCCTACAAGCAACACAGATTGAACCGTTTGGTCTTGTCAATGAAGCCAAGCAAGCATGGCGTGATCAAGTACTGCTCGAATTATCGCAACTGCTTGCCACACATTTGAGTGAAGACGAGCTGAAACAAGCTTGTCGTGAATTTCTCCATCGATGCTTTCGAGACAGTTTAGGCTCTGCTGTCAGTTACACCGCTGCTCCAGCAAGTCCGATTACAAAGCTGTTAATCGAACTTGCACGCGAAATATCGCCGGAAAATCCGATAGCCGTATTGATGCCTGAAGTCGAAACAACGCCTAAAGATAGTTTGTACCCGAATTTAAAAAATGAGCCTATCGAACAAGTGCTTCAAACTCACATGTTGTCTGATGATGGACTTTATCTTTATCCAATAGAAGTCCTGACCCGTGAGGTTGAGTGGAGTAATCGACATCATCCACCAGCGAATCCTTACTACAACGCCTCCAAAGAGGGAAACCGACACCTTAGCACCAGAGAATATATCCGTATGCAATCTCACTCAGCAGTAACAGAGGAACTATTCAAGGCAAAAGAATTGGCTGATTTTCAAAAAATACAAGATCAATTAAAGCTGAGTCTCATCAAGAGAACGTACAGAGGTGCTGAAAAAAGAATGTTAAATTTTTATCTGTATTCACTGCTTCCCTCTCAACCCCAAATTTCCATCGACCGCATCACAAGCCCAGAAGGGGGGATGAAATTAATAAAGTTTCTTGAAACGTTACCCGATAATGAATCTGAGATCATTTTAAGACAAACGATGGACACCCTCATCAACACACCTGATAAGCGCTTTGTTGATGCATTTTTCCCTCATTCTAATTTGCTTGATAATATCAAAGAATTGAAGAACTTCGCTTCAATTTTCTCTCCACAACATCAGACGATTTTGATGCAGCACTTTTTACCTGAGCTCATCAACAGAAGCTTACATTTCAATCAGGTGTTGAAACATTCAACTGAAGATGAGCGTCTCTTAATTTCTGAAATCATGAAAACTCGCCTGGCTTCTTTTGTAAAAGATGCACATGATTTTCAGAGAATTTTTCAATTTTTACCGACGCATTATCGAGCCGAAATGTATACGATATTGAAGAACCGAATACCAGAGCTTATTCAATCATCTGGACATTTTAATCAGGTATTCAAGCATCTTAACCACGAACAAAGAGCTGAGATTCTGAATGCAATCCAAGACAAGTTACCGACACTATTTCACAGTACAGAAGAACAAAATCGATGCCTAGAAAATTTGAGTTTGAGTAACCCAACACAAGTCACACCGCATCGGTCTACACCTAAGTAAAAAGAATGACGAAAGTCGAAGTACGGTCTATTGAATTTTTAGGGATAAACCCTTACTATTTGGTCAAAATTTTAGAGGTGGCTCCTATGAATAAAAAAGCAATCATTATTGGCATTTCAGGCCCTTCTGCTTCCGGTAAAAGCTTACTTTCAAACACCATCGTGAATGAACTAGGCTCGGATCAAGTAGTTGTGATCAGTGAAGACTCCTATTATCGCGACAATAGTCATATTCCATTCGAAGATCGTGAAAAAATCAACTACGATCATCCTGATGCATTTGATCATCCTTTGTTGGTTGAGCATTTAAAGCGTTTACAACGTCACGAATCAGTTAATATCCCTATTTATTCTCATGTGAAACACATTCGACTGCCCGAAACACGCCACATTGGAGAACATACCATTATCGTGTTGGAAGGGATCCTACTGTTTACAGACAAGGCACTAAGAGAGCTCATGGACATTCGTATCTTTATGTCGGCCCCTCTCGATATTTGCCTCATTCGTCGGCTAAAACGTGACGTGGTCGAGCGTCATCGTTCATTTGAGTCTGTATTACATCAATACGAAACGACAGTAAGACCGATGTATCTTCAATTTATCGAACCGTCCAGCCGCTATGCCGATATTATTGTACCTCGAGGTGGTGAAAACCGCATCGCAATTGACATGATCCAAGCAAAAATGCGAGAGTTACTCTCGAATGCAAACGCAAGCTAGGAGAGGTAATGGGATTTTTAAAGGGAAAAAAAGCACTAATTGTTGGCTTGGCAAGTAATCGTTCAATTGCGTACGGTATTGCAAAAGCATTTAAAGAACAAGGTGCATCTCTTGCTTTTACCTATCAAAATGAAAGGCTCCAAGAGCGCGTCATTGAGATGGCAAACGAGTTTGGCTCTGAGATCGCACTTCCTTGCGATGTCGCACACGATGCAGAAATCACACATGTGTTTGAAAGCCTTCGAAAATACTGGGATAACCTCGATATTCTGGTGCATTCAGTTGCGTATGCACCGGCCGATCAAATTGGTGGGGATTTCGTGACAAATGCGACACGAGAAGGCTTTAAAATTGCGCATGATATTAGCGCTTATAGTCTAGTTGGCTTGACGAAAGCGGCACTCCCCATGATGAAAGACACACATGGCTCGGTTTTAACTTTAAGTTATTACGGTGCGGAAAAAGCCGTTCCAAACTACAACACCATGGGTATAGCAAAAGCCAGTCTTGAAGCAACCGTACGCTACTTGGCTGCCAGTATAGGGCAACATGGTCTAAGAGCGAATGCCATTTCAGCAGGCCCAATTAAAACATTGGCTGCAGCTGGAATAAAAGACTTTAGAAAAATACAAAATGCATATGCCTCAATTACTCCGCTTCACCGTAATATTACAGCAGAAGAGGTTGGGAACGCAGCAGCATTCTTGTGCTCACCGCTTGCATCGGGTATTACAGGGGAAATTCTTCATGTTGATGCGGGTTATCATGCCGTTTCGGGTTGCGATCTCGGCTCCGCATCATAATTGGCAAGCAAACAGCGGCTTTACGAATTTTCACGCAAGGCCGCTTTTCTTATTAAACAGGCGCTGAGGGCTGTTGTGAAGCGGCAGCCTCTTCTTGCTTCACCTTCCTCACATGACTCAATCCAAAAAGCCCAAAACTGGCACAAAGACAAACACCACCGGCTATACCAGCAGCAACAGCAGGTAAAATACCCAAGCTCATTGCACCAAGCAAAGCCATTGCCGCCAAACAAAATACCACAGCCAATCCATTTGAAAAAGCAGGACTTGCTAAAACAGACAATACAAAGCTCGCCTGAACAGGCTGAGCCACGACTGGATCCATTTTATGAGTCGGTAAGTCTACACCCGAATGTGTTTCAGACTTAAGAGGTGCGGCTTGTTTCTTACGTCTTTCTCTTTCGCTAGACACTAAATCATTTAGACGTGCCTTTTTTAGATTTTCATAAACAAATTGGGTTTGAAAGAGATTGTAATGTCCAGGACGAAAGTCTAGAAAAATCGGAAGTGGGGCAAAACCGTTCACATCATGACAACTCGAGGCATTTTGTGTGGTGAGGTTTCTCGTCCAATCACAAACATGGATATTGACACCAAAAAATTGGTTTAAAAAACAAAGCTGAACACTACGACCTTCAGCATACTCATTCATTGTTAAAATTTGATTGATTTCGGCCTCAAAAGCACCGGGTTCAGTTACTTCAAATTCGAGGAGTTGCTCTCGATTGGCATTCAATTGAGCAGCCATTTCTTTTCGGGCAATGAGAATCAATATACGATCATGCTCCGATAAGAATGCTTCTATTTGTGAAAGGGAGTTTAATGCTCGCCCATCAGCAGCAGACGACATTATTTCCAATATTTGTTCAGCCTTTACCCTATCTTCACCAACAAAAGAAGATAAGATATTTGACAAATTATTTGAAATATATCGAAAACGCGCACGTCTCTCATTTTCATGACACAAAGCCAACTGCTCAAAACAACCGACCACAACAGAACGATAATAACAGTTCCCGTCACCTTTAATATTTCTAAAGCCCCCTAACTGATATTCGGAACCTAACTTTGCCAAATTATATTGCTGCCGTTCACGCTCGGTTATATGATAAGCTCTAGCAACGCTTGATAGATGCACAGATTCACCATAAGGCTTGTTCAAGAGATCGTTATACAATTCATTTGGATTTTTTTCCATCTGTTTGGACAAAGCGTATAAAAAATCAACGTTAAAACTATAATCATCGTTTCCTGTATTCCATAAATCGTTGGGTAACGTACTGTTTAAAAGCGCATTTTGTCTAAACAGAGACCTTAATGCATTAAGCAAATCTGTTTTAAGCGCATGATTTGAAAAAGAATCTGGCTCAGTTAATATGGTATATGCACCCTCTCTTATAATTTGGCGCAACACACGCATATAAAGCTCGTCTTCGGCTGTAGGAAATGAACCAGGAAGATGAAAAGCTGAATCAGCAGAATCAGACAAGGGCGACATAAAATCAGCCCAGTTTAAAGAAGATAAAACAGAAAGCGGCAATTCCAAGCATTCAGATAACCATTTTTTATAAAAAAGATGGTGGTCACGAAGTAAATCATTTGTTTGTAATACATTATAGTTCGCACGACGAAAAGTGTCTAAAAGTGCTGTTGCATTAGTGAAATTGGGCATGGGAATGTGCTTATTACTGGGGTCAAAAATGGACATGTCTCAATCCTGTTCAATAAAAAGTCTATTGTAACAAATTAAAGAGCCAAATGCAAAATATTAGATCAGAAAGAGGAGTGATTCACCACTTAATCATCCCGATAGAGTGGTGTTTTTTATTCAATTTAAGCAGTTTTTACTGATGAATGCGTCGTTTTATATCTCAAATAAGATTCATAATAACTCAAAGCATAAGTTGAGATGAGGCTATCTTTGATTAGATTTTTCTTTTCCGTAGTTAACGCTTTGAGTTTTCCAGGAACAATTTCTTCAAGTTGTAAGACCACGTATATTTTATTACCGTTATTTAACGTGAGTTGTTCACTCAAAATTTCGCCAGGAGCCTGAATACGAAACGCCAGTTCAGCAATCGGATTAGAGGCATTGGCCTGCTCTTGAGTCGTAAAATCACCTTGGCGCCACACCAGTTGGTTTTGCTGCATGATATGCGACCACTCTGATGATTTGGCTTGCTGAAAAGACTGACTCAACTTCAAAGCTGCTTCAAGAGATTGTTGCTGCATCAGCATATCCCGAATTTGAGATTTGACCTCTGTAAACGATCGTTTTTGTGATGGATGATGGGCTGATACTCGACAAACTAAAACCGTCTCTGGATCCAATTGCAAAGGAGCGCTGTTCTCACCTGAAATGAGCAACGCTTCACTGAATGCAAGCTGAATAACTTGAGGGTTTTTTGTCAGTGCAGAGTGGCCACCATTTTTCGTAAATAACTCTGTTTGCTTTACTTCTAAACCTAAGGCTTTTGCTGTGCTCTCAAGCTCTGTCGGATTTTGATAGCTCATATCGGATAACGCATCTAAAAGGCGTGCATACTCAATTTGCGCTTTATCCGCAATTAGTTCAGTTCGAATGGTCGATTTAACATCGTCAAACGATTTTTCTTCAGCAGAAAAACCATCGTGATTTTCTCGATAATATTGACGCAACTCCTCGTCAGTCAGTGTTAATTTTGATTTGACACGAGGCAATGACAATTCGATGTAGCTCAAACGAACCGCTTCAGGTGTCATGAATTCATTGGAATGCGCTTCATAATAGGCATTCATGTCGGCATCATTGACCGTCACTTGAGAGATAAAATGATCGGCAGGAATTTCAATATAACGATATTTTCGGGATTCATTGCTCGATTTAATATAACGTTTCAGTTCAGATGGCAAAACGAAGTCGGTCGCCAAAAAAGCAAACCGCTCTTGCTGAATCAACATGTCTTGCTGCAATTCTTGCTGAAACTGCTCATTGGAATACAACGCATTAGAAAGAATTTCTCGGTAACGAATGGCGGAAAAACGCCCATTTTCAGCAAATTGAGGGAGTTGGAATAACGCCGCTTGAGCATCAGCTAAAGAAACATAAAAACCATTGTTACGTGCGGATTGAAGTGCAATTTCATGTCGCACGAGTTCTTGTAAGAAGCGACCCTCATTTTGATCAAATGTATCAGGATTAGCAGAAAAACGACGAGCACGCTCTATTTTTAAACGAAGCATTTCTTTTGTAATGGGTGAACCATTCACCTCAAGTAGTACATGTTCAGAAGTTTGTTTAGACTGGATATAGTATTCTATGCCAAACAAAGTAAACGTAACAGCTACAATGCTTATCACAACCCAAGCGACAATTCCCTGAAAACGCTCATTGAGCTTTTGCAACATAGGTGAATTCCATAAAAATAACGCGCCCGAAGGCGCGTAATATTGGCGGAGTGGACGGGGCTCGAACCCGCGACCTCCGGCGTGACAGGCCGATATTCTAACCAGCTGAACTACCACTCCGTTTTCTGGTGGGTGCTGCAGGGATCGAACCTGCGACCCTCGCCTTGTAAGGGCGATGCTCTCCCAGCTGAGCTAAGCACCC
>CAZELP010000032.1:0-17039 GCA_964513205.1 uncultured Legionella sp.
ATAAACCGACGGTGCAACAGACGGTTGCGTCGAAGGTTTTCCTGTTGGACGTCGCGTGGGTTGAGCCGATGGCGAGCCACTAGGCTGACCTGTTGGATAAATCGATGGCGCAACAGACGTTTGAGCCGAAGGCTTTCTTGTTGGCTGTCGTGTGGGCTGTGCCGATGGTAAGCCACTGGGCTGACTAGTTGGTTGTCGTGTAGGTTGAGCCGATGGTGCGTCACTCGGTTGGCTTGTTGGGTAAGGGGTTGCTGTGACATCGACCAAAATTTGGATACCAGGGTCTGAAATGGAAGAGTTCAATCGAACCAATGAAGCACCAGTGATAGGAACAAATGAGACACTGGTGGCACTATTTGTGAAGCTGATGGCATCTAATGTCATCTGAGATGACATATCGTTGTAGGTAAACCCGTAAGGACGAAGAATGGTTTTGTCGATATCCCCATTGCTGTCTGTTGTCACCGAAACAGGCCGACTTAAAGCACCTCCGTAAACATTTGAATAACCAAAAAGCGTCATAGAACCGGATTCACGAGGTATGACATGGTTTAAAAATCCACTTCCTGTTCCATTGAGGTTCATATTTTTTTTAATATTGCCATTGGCATCAAAAGACAGAGCCCAATAAGCAGGGTTATTTCCAACTGTTCCGGTTGCGGTATAGCCATAAGCAATTAAACCACCACTTCCATCAGTTTTTTTTCTAATGCCTCGTAATGCGTCAGTGCCTGCCCCGCCAATGGAGCGCGTGTTCCATAGGTTTTCGCCAGAAGAGGCATTGACAGCCCCAATAAAGGAATCAGATCCCACCGTTCCAGTTAAATAAATACGGTTGTTGTTTTCAACTATAGCAAAAATATTAATGGAAGAGGAGGCAGATAGCGTACGTGACCACACTTCACTCCATACCTTATTTTGATAGGCTAACTTGGTGAGCCATCCCTTAGATTGAGATGCGCCAGAAAATAGATAGTGTCCATCTTGCAAACGAATCATCATGCTTGAGGTGGCTGTGCTTCCGGCAATTTTCATGGAATAAGCAGACTCAATGCTGTTTGTACTCATATCGGCTTCAAATATTTGCCCACTTGTGCAGAAAAAAATGTAGTTTTGCATGGGCGCGTTTTGCATGTTCAGCAATGTGCCTGTTGCGCCTTGAATCATCCATGTGCTGAGATGATTTAAAGTTCGTTTGTCGTTTTTACTAATAAAAGGCGTCAACTGATTGTTATATTTAGCTGCCCCATATCCATAAAGGGTGTCATTTGAAATAAATTGTGATTGAAATGACATTGTTTCACCGTTATTTTCGGCTTGGCTTATAACGGTTTGGCTGCTTTCGTTAAAACCAATCCATACAGCGCTTCGAGATTTTTGGGTATTGGTGCCGAGATAATTTGTGCCACAAATGTATTGCATGCTGTCAGACTCAAGAACATAGCCAATTTGAACCAACGAATAAGAGCTATTGCCTTGTAAAATGGTTAATGTATTGCTTGAGGCGGCCAATGATTTCCATGAAGAAAGACTTGCAATTACCGTAAAACTTAGTAAGAATTGTACAGACTCAGGCATGGCATAAGATGTAGACAGTAAAAGACCGAACTGTAGTAGCGTAAAGGGGTTTTTTAGCACAATATCTCCATTAGCATAGACTGCATCGTTTTTTCCTGGTTACATTTTACACAAAAAAAGACAGAATGTAAAAAGAAAGATCTAACTGTGGACGTAGAATGGAAAAGGAAAGCCAAAATGGACGAACAAACAGATACTAAAAATCAAGCCGCACAAACTCAAGCTTGTGTACGAAAACATTATATTTCACCGGTGATTGTCGTATTGAATTATCCTATTGAGGCGGGGGTTGGTCTTGGTAGTGATGGTGGCGGTGGTGGTGGTGGTTTTAGTGGATCATAGCTTTTCATGTCTCCATTGTGTGCCATCTACACTCAAAAGGAGAACGCCGGTGTATTACTGAGGCAGATGGTGTCTGCCTGTGGACTGGCTAACTTATCTGCGGCGTCTTTTGTTTCTTGTTCCACCATACTCGACAATGGAGCCTCTTTTTCACAAGGGTTTCAGCAGGACTCTATTTATCATGATGACGAGACTCACGCCACGATCATCATCAATGGACGCATTACCAATGATTTGGAGTTGTGCGAAGCATTGCAATTGAAAGAATCTGAAAAATGGACTGATGTAGTTTTAGTCGCCCATGCTTATCGCAAATGGGGGCGTGATTGTCCTCGATATTTAATGGGTGAATATGCCATTTTAATATGGGATGAAAGCGAGCAAACTCTACTTTGTTTTCTCGATCATACAGGGCATCGTAAACTTTATTATTATCATGATGGCAGTCGATTTGTATGTGCCTCCACACCCAATGCGTTACATGCCTTGCCATTTATACAAAAAAAGCCATGTTTTGAGCGTATTGCCGCTCAAGCGGATATTGACTATTTTCTTTCTCATCCACATTTAAGTTTTTTCGATACAATTCATCAGTTGCCTTCTCGTACATTGCTTATTTTTAAAAATGGATGTTTGAAGCTTGAAACGTACTGGCAGCCTGAGATTGGACGCACGTTGAATTTTAAATCAGAAGAGGAGTACATTGATTCTTTTCAAGAGCTGTTTTCAACCATTGTAAGAGGAAAGCTACGAGGACAGAATGCTGTTGTTTCGATGCTCAGTGGTGGATTGGATTCTTCGGCCATTACGGCACAGGCAGCGCGCATCTTGGCTGAAGAAGGGCGAGGTTTGACGGCCTTATCTGCTCTATTGGCCCCGGAGTATTGTTTGGGTAATACCGATGAGCGTCGTTTTGTCGAATGTCTAAAAGAACCCAACTTGACGGTGAAGCCTGTAATTGATGTTTGGCGAGGACCTTTCGATGCTCTGGGCGAATACGATGCACTGGCACATAGTTCTCGTTATTATTTGTATCGAGCGTTTGCAAATACAGCAAGCCAATGTGGCGCTCGTCTCATTTTGGATGGCTGTTTTGGTGAGTATGGTCCATCTTTTTATGGAAACGGTTATTTGGCTGAAGCTTTTTTACGGGGAGCATGGCGCACTGTTTGGCAAGAATCTCGCCAATTAGCCGCTCGACAGCAAGTCGATTGGTTGCGTCTCGTAGCAAAAGAAGTTTTTTTCCCGTTAGCTCCTGGTTTTTTGCAAAAGCATTGGTATGTACGTAAAGAAAACATGAGAAAAGTGAGCTTTATGAAGCCCTCTTTTATTCAACAGCATTTAATTGATGCGCGATTATGGCAGTTAGGGCGAGTGTATCCCAATCATCGTCGTAATCAAGCGGAAACACTATCTTATCGTCATAGTCAAAACGCTTTTGTGTTGGATGATGCTGGAAACCCAGTTTATTTTTCTTATCCATATGCAGATCCTAGATTACTGGAATTTTGTTTGGCTTTGCCTGGACAGTTTAAAATAAAAAATGGCTATAAACGTTATGCGTTGCGTGCAGGGACTCGGGGGATTTTACCTGATTCTTTGCGTTTTCGTACTTGCAAGCAGCCATTTTCGCCCGATTATCATGAACGTTATAATCGAGATTTACCCAAAGCACGACGATTCTTATCGGAGTTGCCCAAAACGGATTTAATGCATGACATTATTGATATTGTTGAATTAGAAAAGGCACTCAGCATCCCGATGAAAACCAATCGATGTGTCACTCGTGTGGATTATCAAGCCATGCACGCCATACCCACTGCCTTCAATATTTTAGGATTTTTATCAACTTTTTAGGGCTTTTGGCTTAGCTGTGGGTGTTAAAAACCCCACTTTGTTGGATTATGTTTGTAATGATGAGATAATCTTTTTTTTTGTAGGAGACAGGCGTGAATAGAAAAGAGAGGATAACCCATTTACTCAAACAAGAGTTTTCACCTGCCATACTTATTGTAGAGGATGAGTCGCATACGCATCGCCGTCCAGGTGTAGAGACACATTTTTATGTGTTGATGGTTTCGAATGCATTTGAAGCAATCACTCGTCTTGAACGGCACAGACGGCTCAATACGCTTTTAGCCGATGAGTTTAAAGCGGGTTTACATGCTTTGAGTTTATATTTGTATACTGAGCAAGAATATGCTCAGAGAAGCAAAGATCCAGTTTCGCCTTCTTGCCAACATCATCGTACTTCCACTACGAAAGTAGAAGATGAAGGCAAAGTCTAAGCTACATTCGATGCAGTGTTTCAATCCCCAACAGAGAAAGTCCCAGAGACAAAATGCGTGAGGTGAGTGTGACAAGAATCAGTCGTGTATTTTGAGAAGCTGGGTCTGTCTGATTGAGAATAGGGCAGGCTTCATAAAAACTTGAAAATAATCCTGCCAGTTCGAAAAGATAGGTGCACAGTAGGTGTGGTGATGTTTTGGCAATCACTGAATCGATTACTTCTGGAAACAGAATGATTTGCTTGCTTAATTGAATATCCAGTGCATGAACCCAGCGAAGTGGGATGTTCCAATTGACAGTCAAAGCTGTTTTTTGAAGCAAACTGTTAATACGTGTGTACGCATAAAGTAAATAAGGTGCGGTGTTTCCTTCGAAACTGAGCATGGTATCCCAATCAAATATATAATCGCTGGTTCTATTCTTAGATAGATCTGCATATTTAATTGAAGATATGGCCAGTACGTGTGCCATATCTTTGATCTCTTGTTCAGAAAGATCGTGAGTCTGTTTTGTTTTGATGAGTATTTCCGCTCTTTTTTCTGCTTCGTTGAGCAAATCAGCTAATTTAGTCACGCCGCCGTCACGACTTTTAAATGGCTTGCCCGACTTATCAAGGACCATGCCAAAGCTAACATGTTCAAGTTGAGTGGTTTTATGAGCGAATTCCGCTTTGTAAGCAAGTGAAAAAATTTGTTGAAAATGTAAAGCTTGTCTTGCATCTACAACGTATAAAATACGGTTGGCTTTAAGGTTTTTTTGTCGGTACTGAATCGCCGCAAGATCAGTTGTGGCGTACAAGAATCCACCATCCTTTTTTTGAACAATAATAGGGAGTGGCTCGTCATTTTTTCCTTTAAATTCAGGAAGGAAAACGCATTGGGCACCTTCGTGCTCACACAAAAGATGATGTGTTTGCAGTGTTGTGATAATGCCAGGTAAATCGACATTGTAAGCGCTTTCGGCTCGCACGTCCTGCTCTGTGAGTAAAACGTTCAAACGATGATAAATTTCTTGGCAATGCGCAAGCGAAAGTCGAATAAACCTTTTCCAAAGTTCGAGGCAGTGAGGATCTCCAGACTGCAGTTTCACAACTTCAAGTCTCGCTCTTTCTGCAAATGCTGCCTCTGTATCAAATCTTAATTTTGCTGCTTTATAAAAACTCTCGAGATCGTTTAATTCGACATGCGTTGACTCAGACGACTCAATATCAGCTAAATGTGCAATTAACATGCCAAATTGAGTCCCCCAGTCACCGACATGATTTTGTCGAATCACGTGATGTGCTTTTAGTGCAAGTGTTCTTGCAAGTGCATCACCAATAATGGTGGAGCGAAGATGGCCAACATGCATTTCTTTAGCAAGGTTTGGTGATGAGTAATCTACCACTACGACTTCTGGTGTATTCACGGTTTCGACACCACATGATGCAGAAGACCAAATTTGTTGCATTGCATTGTTTAATGCTTTTTCACTGAGTTTAAAGTTGATAAACCCAGGACCAGCTAAGGAAACCGATTCGATGTCTTCGCTTTCAGGGAGAGAGGCCAGAAGTTGTTCCGCTACTTCTCTTGGTGGCTTTTTAAATGATTTTGCAAGGATCATGGCGATATTGCTTGAAAAATCACCATGCGTCAGATCGCGTGGCCGTTCAATTTGAATGGCTTGTTTTTCAAAAGAGAGGCCTTGTTTTTGGGCGTAGGTTTCAAGCGCTTGTGTTAAAAGAGATTCAATTTTTTGTTTCATTGGACTAAATAATATAGATAATTTTCTCATTATAACAGAGAGCAACGTTCTATCGCACTAACTTCTTATAATCTATTGATGTTGGTTATTTGTCTGGCTTAGAATGGTGCATCTTATTCTATAGGTCTTATCATGACAGCAAGACTTGATGCATTAACCGATTTGACACTGCTTCAGGAAGAGGCCTCTTTTTCTCAAATTGAACTATTAATTGAGCAAGCAGAAAAAAGAGCTGTGGCTGGCATCTGTGTTTATCCCCAACATTTGGCCTATCTTCCAAATTCAGTAAGACGTGTAACGGTTGTTAATTTTCCATCTGGAAACGATGAAATTTCGCAGATATTGGATATTTTAAATGAAGTCTTTTTAAATAATTGGGTAGATGAAGTGGATTATGTTTTCCCATATCAAACCTTTTTAAAAGGCGATCTTAGTGATGCGTTCGCACATTATCGAGCGATTGCCAAAATGTGTAAGTCACAAGATTGTTTGTTAAAAGTGATTCTTGAAACAGGGGCATTTTCTTCCATGTCACTTTTAAGAGATTTGGCGATGCGCCTGATAGGCGAGGGATGTCAATTTTTGAAAACCTCAACGGGCAAAATACAAACAGGTGCAACGCTTGAGGCGGTGCGCGTTCTTTTAGAGACAATTCGAGAGGAGAATGTGCCTTGTGGTATAAAAGTTTCTGGCGGCATTCGTACAGACGAACAAGCCACAGCTTATCTTGAGTTGGCCGAAGACATCTTACAGCGAAAAGCCGACTTGTCTTGGTTTCGAATAGGACGAAGCCTCGCACTGTCGACAGACTAGATAGTTTTAATTTTCCTATTTACATTGACTTGAAAATCTATAGAATCTTGAAACTGAATAATTGATTGCTAGGGAAAGCGATACCATAATGTGCTTCAGAAAAAACTTATCCATACTGCTTGTGTCTGCTTCTATGACTTCTTTGGCTGGAACGATGGGAGATCTATCCCACAAGTACTTTTTTTCTGCTTCTTTGGGACCAAGTTGGACTAACTCCGATCAAGCTCAAACTGTTTATTACGAATCAGACCTAATCAAATCTTTTCAACCTAGTAATTTGACCAATTCCAATTTGATGTTAAATGGCGAGTTATTTTTTGGGATTAATAAGCAATATTTTAAAAACATTCAAAGCGAATTTGGATTGTCTGTTTACATTAGCAGCCCAGCGAAATTGGGTGGTTATGTTTTGGAAGATGCTAATCCTGATTTATTGAACTACCAGTATCAGTACAAAATTTCTCATGAACACCTTGCTGTTAAGACCAAGTGGATAACTGAAAATGAGTATCAGTTGAATCCTTATTTAAGCGGTAGCATTGGTTTGGGTTTTAATTATTCTTATGGTTATCAAGCATCGCCTCTTTTGTTTCAAGAAGTTTTATTTCCTGGATTTCAATCGAACTTTAATACTTCTTTTGTCTATTCTTTTGGTGCTGGATTTAGACGCCCCATCACCCTGCATTTGAGTGTTGATGTTGGATATCAGCTGGTTTCTTGGGGGGGAAGTAGCCTGAGTAAAGCCCAAGGCCAAGCCATTAACGATGCATTAAGCCTTGGTAATCTTTTAACTCAAGGAATTGAATTTACTTTTACTTACTTACAATAAGAAGCACAATATGAAGCACTCTGCATTTAATAGATTATTGTTCATCCTTTCTTGGTTATTTTTTTTGCCTCTTGTTCATGCGTCTACTCAGCCTAAATTTATCATGGTTGCCACAACACCAACGGTAATTACGGTTCCTAAAAATAGACATGCCTATATCCAATATAGAGTCATTAACAACACCTCTTTAACACGCACATTGACTTATAGGCCTATACCAGGTGCTACGTTGGTTACAGAAAGCAATCTTGAATGCACAAATCCTTTCGTATTGGCTCCAGGTGGTTCTTGTCTTTTAACTTTCTATGTCGAAGGAAGCTCTCTCACGGGCTCGTATGTCGGCGGGCCTGTTGTGTGTAAAACAGCACCTGGAACTCAAGAGCCAGATCAGTTCCTTTGCTCTCAACCAGAACCATCAGAAACATTATCGATTACATCGACTTCTTCGATAACAGCCACAGACATGCTTTATGTAACAAATTGGGATGGAAATAGTATTTCGCTTTGTTACATAAACAACGGTGCTTTAACTGATTGTTTAATTTCGGCTTTGAGTGAGTTTTTTAGCAAGCCAGAAGCGTTAGCCATGACTGACGATTATCTGTTTGTTGCCAATATTGGTGGTGGAATTAGCTCTTGTCTAATTGACTCCGAATCTGGTGAATTGTCTCGGTGTATTGATGCAGCTCCTATAGAGCCAATCTACGCGCCGACAGGAATTGCCATTCAGGGCGGGACTGCCTATGTTGCCAATTCAGGTCCTGAAACTTTTTTTCAAGGCGTGACCAGTTGTTCCGTTCAGGGAGATAGTTTGTCCAATTGTGTCTTTACTCAAGGCGATGCTTCTTTTGCTGTTCCGTCAGATCTTGCAATCACAGACAACACGCTGTATGTCACAAATTTTGAGAGTCAATCGTTGTTGACGACCTATTGTACAATTGATTCGCCATTGTGCACGATTTCTTCTGGAGAAGGAAGCATCAATGGTACGCAACATCTTTTGAATAATCCTGAAGGAATTTATTTTAACACTCTGAATGGAGTTACGTACGCTTACTTTACCAACAGAGGAAATAATACGGTTGTATTATGTGAGGTGAGTAGTCCCACTACATTTTCTAACTGTAGTGTAACCAGTGGTTATTTTTATGGTTTTGGAAATCTTGCAATTTTTAATAATACCGCGTTCTTACCTAGCGGAAAAAAAACGATTGCAACTTGTAGCGTTGATGGTTCTAGTGGCGCTCTTTCAAATTGTGTCAATTCAGGGCTGTTGTCCTTCAATACGCCATCTGGATTGCTTGTTCGAACAAATTAATGGGACGACATATGTTGAAATGGATTTTTTTGTTCCTGTTTCTGCTTCTGAGAAATGCGGATGCAAATCCGTCGCATCCTGCTCTTTTATCCTTATCTGTTTTATATCTTAAACCGATGAGTAATAATCACACTTACGCATACTATGTTTCGGGAACTCAGCCTTATTCTCAAAGTTGGCATGCGCAGTCAATCGACCCAAGCTATTCACCTGGATTTGACTTGGCTTACTTACATGAGGTGTATCCTAAGGAATTGAATTTGGCAATTGATTGGGTCCATCTCAATTCAAAAAACTCGGATTCAAAAAGCGGCAATGATACCTTATCGCTGCGTGGCATTGCGTTTTTGGGACCTCCTTTTGAAATGAGTCCTCCTGTCTTTAGTATCCGAGAAGTTTCGGCCGAAATTAAATACAATTTTGATAGTGTCAAATTAAATTTAGAAAAAGTTTTAGATGTATCTAAAACTTGGTATAAAGCAAAATTAACGGCTGGCCTTAATGCTCTCTACATCAAGCAACAAATGTTAACTACTTTTGGGCACTTGGTTGGTGCTTTGCCAACAGATTTTAGTTATGCTCTTCCTCCGGATCCAAATTATAGTTTTAATCTTGCGTCAGTTTCTCAATATACAGGATTGGGTCCAATTTTAGGTTTTGTTGGGGAGCTGAGTCTTTGTCAAAATTTGAGCCTTGTTGGCGTTGCTTCTGGAACATTGACTGCGGGGACGTTGAGTGTTCAGGAAAATTTCGTAGCGACGTCAAACGAGCTGAATTTTTTAGGATTAGGAACAAATAAACAGCAAATTACAACGCCTAATAAAACGCAAGTTGTGCCTGGATTTGATGGAAAACTTGGTCTTGAGTATTTGATTAACTTGAAAAATGTTTCGCATTTTTCATTGGAAGGCGGGTATCGATTTGCTTCGTATTTGAATGCGATATCTACAACGACTCCTCAAACGCTTGTCCAGCCTGGTCAAAATCCGACTATCCCCGAATTTGCAACAGGCACTATGGCAATTGTATCGGTCGCACAGACTGATAGACCTTTTAATTTAAATGGACCTTATTTTACCCTTAATATACAAATTTACTAGGACGGTTTACCTACTTTTAAACATTTTTATATGTTAATATCGCGATGCTTTTGCTTGTGGTAGGAGACATATGAAGCATATCAAAAAATTACCTCTTTTAATTAGTCGTCTTATTTTTATGGGACGTTGGTTACAGGCCCCTCTGTATGTTGGTTTGTTATTTATTCTAACTGCGTACGCGTATCGTTTTATCACAGAACTTTTTCATTTGGTAATTCATATGAATCAGGCTGATGACACTGAAATTATGCTTGGCGTTTTGGATCTCATCGATGTTGTGATGATTGCCAATTTGTTGATCATGGTCATTATGGGGGGATATGAAACGTTTGTTTCTCGTCTGAATCTCAATGATCATCCCGATCAACCTGAGTGGTTATATCACATCGACGCCGGGGCAATGAAAGTTAAGTTGGCTTTGGCTTTGATTGGAATTTCTTCCATCCATCTATTAAGAACGTTCATTGATCCAGGGAAGCAAACCTCTGATCATGTGATGTGGCAGGTGTTGATACACTTGACGTTGCTTGTCTCTGCTTTAGCGATTGCTTATACCAATAAATTAGTGGTGACAAGTCACATGCTTGAACATTAGTGGATAAAAAAAGCGCCTCAAAGGCGCTTTTTTAAATTATTCGTCAGTGAGACGAAAATATTTTGTACCAAAATAACGCAGTAACTTCTTGCGGATTGTTCCGCGACTGATTCCCAATATTTTGGCTGCTTGTAACTGATTTCCACGACGTCTTTCCATCACAGCTTGAAGCAATGGTGGTTCGACCTCAGAGAGAATCATGTCATAAAGATCGTTGATGGGTTTGTTTTTATTCTCAGACAAAAAACGAGTGACGATACTATACACCAAATCCTGAAGACCTTGTTCTTGTTGTGTAGCAGGTGTTTGCTGAATAGCTGTCGTATCTGTGACATTCATCATAACTTCCTTATTTTTTAGTTAAATCGGCTCAGCATATGAGCGCTTGACGAAGTCCTAAGCGCGATAAACATTCTACATGAAGACTAATAAATAATCTAGCTCATTTTTTGCAAACACTTTCTAATTGTTTCATTGACTTTTTTGTACTCTAATAGTACATTTTTATGTTTTGGATATTCATGTGTTTAGAAAAAATCAACTCGCGCAAACTAAAAGCATAATCCCTCAAATATCAACATTTTCAAACACCGCCATGTATTCCCGACTAAAAAATTATGAAACTAAAAACCCACATTTCTTTAAATTATTATCAAAAATCTTAAGTTTATTTGAACATCATGATGGAACGGCAAAAAAAACCGTCTATTTCACTCAAACAGTAAAAAAATTTGTTGGTTCTCCACATTTGAATTTATCGGTAACCGAACGTTATGATCTTGAAATAGAGCTTCTGTTTTTGATATTCGATACAATTCGAGAAAACCGTTTTAATAGTGCCTATTGTTACGAAATATTTGAGGCGATTTTAAAAAATGTGTTGAATCATATGGAATTCGATCGAGAATGGCAGGCAGATTCTCGATACCTAAAAATCATTCTCATTTATTATTCTTGGAGCAAAGAGCATGTTCAGTTGAGGCACTTTTTCAATCAACAGAAAAGTATCGATAGACAGCTCGAAGAAAAAATATTTTCTCTATTTTTTGAATTGATTCCACTGGATAAAATTTTAATAATTTATGAGCATTGTGTCGCGCGTCATGATCAAAAAGTTTATTCTGAAAAATTGTTTTTCAATATTGTCAAATTACTCTCAATTTTAAGTTACGAAAGCAGCAATTTAGAGTGGCATGAACCCGCAATGGAGTGGAGTAATCGTTTTGATAAAATGTATGCCAATCACATGATTGCGCTATATAAAGAGCACGAAAATGAGCTGGGCAATGACAGTTTTTATTTCTCTTTTGCGTTAAGCAATGCATCAGAGCCTGATTTTGAGACATTAACCCGCTGTTTCTCGCGTCTCAAAACATCTGGATTTTTTTTGAATAGCGCAAATTTTACTCAGGAAACGGCGAATGCAAAATCTGAATTCGAGAAGCTGTATGCCTCTTTTATGCAGATTAAGAGTCAAATAGAGCATGGAGATAAATTTTTAATTAGTCTTCAAGAACGAAAACGCAATGCCACTGATTCCAAACGAGATAGCCTATTGAAAATAGAGCGTGATGCAGAAAAAAACCATCAAGTCTATCAACAAGAATGCTTCCAAAAAAGCGTGCAGATGTGTGAACTGATTTGTTATCAAGTTGAGCGATTAAAAAAAACAGCCAGTATGCTTTATTTTTCGACCCGTTCATCCAAATTAAAAGAGTTTGCCTCTTTTAATGTTGAGTTGGTTGAAAGGCGAAAAACTGAATTATACGCTTTTGTAGAAACAATGCTAACTTGTCCGATGAAACGCAATGCAGCGCGCATTCTTCTTCAAGAAATGAAAGCATTTGATGTGGCGATGTCTTCTTATGAAACTGGATCAGACGCAAAAGAAGACACAACATTAGAGGCAGATTGGCATGCTGCTTTAGTCGATCTGAAAACGTTCATACAAATGATGGAGTCTCGTGCTTTATTCGGTATGACTTTCTCGTTTTTTTCGGATGAGTATCTTAATGCTGTCAATTGTTATCGCCAAAAAAATCCTCTTTTCCACCCAGTAATGGGCACAGAAAATCAAGTCAGTGATTACTTTTATCGTTTGTTTAATTGCTTTTCTTCTTATGTTTGTACGCGAAACTTAGCTAAAAAAAGTGCTTCTTTCGATAAAAAAACTTTGGCTTATTTACTAGAAGCGCTGGAAATCGCGTATGCTTCTCAAGTTTATGATGAGTCGATTGACAAAATTTATACGATTTTAATGGGGGTGACAAATGCTGTCCCCATCAAATATTTTCTGCAATGGTTTGATGTTGCTGCCGATTTTCCTGATATCATTTTAAATAGTAATGATGCGGTTAACCTGTTTGAAAAGCTATTGAGACATGCGATTTCGGCAGACGAGCTTTTTCAATGTTTTCAAAAAATCTCTTCAATTTTAATACGATGTCATGATGAAACGAGCGAAGTTGAAGAAAAAGTGCGTGCGTTCGATTTGCTTTGCATTCTGCTTGATAAAAATCATGTTTCTAATAAAACACATCTAGAATTTTATTTAAAAATAGCCATGGAGTGCTATCAGCAGACGCGACAAAGGAAACTTCTACCGAATATTTTAAAATTAACATTGGCCATTTTTAGAAATGTAAACATCGATGAGTGGGAGAGGGTTAATCTTCTTTTGCAAGATGTTTTGGCGGCACTAGATGAAAAGATACTTCCTCAGTCTGAATTTGTCTTTTTTCGTCAAATGTTGATAGAGCAGTTATCCGGATATAAACAACTTCCGTTGTCTACGTTTGAGCTGGCTGTTTCGATGTTGAATAAAGTGCCGTTTGATGACGCCTTAATCAGGACATACATTACAATTATGGTTGATCAAAAATTTGATGATTATTTTGAAAATCCTTTATTTGAAAATGAATATCAAGGCATGCTTCGTGTTGCAGAGTTTCAATCTGATTGTATTAAAATGCGTGATGATCTGAACAAAAGCGAGGGCGAAAGGCGCCTGTTCGAACTTCTTGCTGAAATTTTTGACGAAAGACAAAACGCCTTTTTTGCCACTCAAGATCGGCTTATTCTGGTTGATTTTTTTATAGAGAGAATGTCAGATATTCAACAAATGTTTTCTTTGGCTCCTATTTATCATCTGAAAACAACGCCCTTTTTAAGTACTGTTGAAGAGTTTCTCAAACGGCGAAGGATAGATGTTTTTTTCGAGAAAATAGATTCGATTTTAAATGAATTTAATGAAATGCTCGTTTTGAAGAAAAACACCATTAAATCGATGGATTTTTGTTTGGACTCTGTCTGGGAGAAAATACATCAAAAAAATCCATTGATTCTTGACGAAGTTCTTCATCTTCTCGATGAGAAAATAGCTGAGTCTCCTCATCATTGGGCGCTTAAAATTGCAAAAACAGCTTGTTTACTGAATATGGGATGTTCTATTTTAGCTCACGAATACATTGATGAAACATTAAAATCAGAAAGATGTCGTTTTCCTAGGCGTTTTATTCATCAAATGCAGCACTTAAATGCAATTTCTATGGAAAAGATGGGACAATTTGAAGATGCATTGTCTTGTCGAATTGCGCTTTTTGAATCTTGGCCTGCTCACTACAAGCGCGATAAAATGATAGAAAATTTCAATAAAATCATCTCATTGTCTATCAAAATTGGTGACAAGGATACACTTGAAGAAGGAGTTATTTGGATAACCAATGCCTTTGCTGATGGTTTGATTTCTGAAGAGTTAGCAAAAAACCATAAAGTCAGTTGTTTAATGGAGTTGGGACGCTATGAAGAGGCTGCCTCTCTCTTCGGGCATTTAAATCCTGTGTTGCGTCAATTGCATCAATCCGTTATTTCGCAAGCCAATGGCGCTTTAAACGTTGCAACCGATGAGTGGCTTAAGGCGGTTGAAAATAAAAATATGACAGAAGAATTATTGTATCATGTGTTGAAAAGATACGATACTTTTCCACTTTCTTGCCAAATAACACTTCAAGCTTCGTTGAATCAACTCTTTGAGAGAATGGAAGAACAAGTGATGGATAGTGTTGCATTTTATTCCGCTCGAATCCGTTTTTACATTTTTTCAAAACAATTGAGGCGCGCAGAACAAGCATTAAGTCAGTATGTCAGTTTCTATGGTAAAAATGAATTTTATGTACTCCATTATGCTCTTTTTTTAAGCTATTCTAAATTGCATCAAAATGCTCTTGTTTTTTTGAGTGAACATCAGCCAATGATGCATAAAAATCATCGTATTTATCTTGAATTTGCTACTTGTTACGCCGAATTAGGAGAGATGGATGAGGCAAAGAAGCGTTTTGAAGACTTGCTGTTTCTCTTTCCATATTATGAGTCTGTTTATTCGCGCGCGTTGCGTTATTTTAAAAATAATGAAATTCCAGATCTCATATCCAAATATCAATCCGTGATCAAAAAACATAAAAAAGTCATGTTAGAGCAAACAGCAGAAAAATTTGATGCTCAGCCCACCCTGTTTGAAGAGAATCAAAATGACTTTTCTGAGGAACTACTTGAAGAAAAAGAGGGTTTCGTCTGCTTAAAAGACACTCTTTTGGAGTTAAGTGCATCGAGAAAATACGCTCGAATTGCGGGTTTTACTCGTTTAAATTATACCCCAACAGAATACGCGCAGGTCAGTCAAACAATTCGAAGTTTGGACTTGGCTCTTCCCAAACAGCAGATTAAATTTTCTCGTTTTGATTTGTATCGATTTTTTTCTGAAAAGCCATTACCTACTTCACACGAAGAGGCGAGGAGTTTTTCTTTTTGGAAATAAGTACGGTCAGCACTCTCAAATGACGGTGTTGTTTAGCCAGAAAAAATCGATAGGTCGAATGGTTTAACCAGTTTAGGTGGATTTGATGAAAGAACATACTGAGGTGAGACAGGGGACAAATCAAAATAGATTATCACCCATCGAAAATTTACACACCCACCTGCATCACTACTCTATATTCAACTACCTTTCAGACAAGGAATTGTATGAGCTTTCTCAAACATCAAATGCGATGTTTACTGAGTGTCGAGGCCCTTTACTGGAAAAAGCAGGTAGAAAGCTTTTATCTCACATTGTTAAGGCTGAAGAAGTGTTGGCATTGAGCATGATTCGTGTTAACCCGAGACTATTGCTGCATACATCTGGGGCCATCGACTACTCAAAACGTCCTTATATGGGTTACACATCCTTTCAGGCCGCCTTGCTTTGTCACGATGTCACTCTGTGGAAAAAGATGGAACCTTACTTCGATGAGCTGCCAAATGGGCGAGAAGAAAAAGCAAAACAATTCAATGCCCTATTTTCAGAAGGCATACCAAAGCAAACACCTTATGATTTTACTGCTCTAGTTCAAATCATAACCAATAGTTTCGCCACCGACATTGATGCTGCACTTAAAAAGACACAAAATAACACACTGATATGCCAAGCATTGCATCAGTTTAAAGCTGACTTTACAACGTTGTCTATGCGAGAAGCCTTTTTTAATACATCACACTTAATAAAAGCACTCCAAGTCTATAATGAAAAATTTCATAACTGGTCGTGGCATCAACGTAATCTATTCTGGCGGCAGGTTATCGGTTATGTTCAACGTTTCGTGCCTGCTTGCTACGCGCAAGCATTTGTCCAGGGGCTCAACTATCTCATCGAAAAAAAAAGACCGCTCGAGCGCGCATTAAAATTTAAATATGACAGTGATTCTTACTTTCCATTACTTGATTCTGGTGGGCTTGGTTTCGATTTTGCTATTTACTCGCAGCGACTCCCACGCTCGTTGACCTCGTCGGCGTGCATGAACGCCACGCGCGAATTGATAAATTATGTAGAGCAAATACAACAGATGGTTATTTTAACAATAAGGGTGATTATTTGTCTTAAACAACGCATTAAGTGCCATAAAAGTTGCAATATTTCATCTGAAGGCTCAAAATGCACATAAATAAAAACACTTGAACAAAAATGTGATTCACTGATTACCAACGTAGAGATGATATGCCGAAACCAAAATTATCAATTGAAGAAAAATTAATTAAATACAAGATTTCACGTGAACGCTACGATGATGAAAGCAGACGTCTGTTATCTGAAGGATTTACACAGCAACAAGTTGATAAATTGATTGTTCGAGTTTCATCAAAAAAAACTGTTGAGTCAGTATTGACTCACTATGGCACGTTATCTCAAAAACCTTATGATTTATCTCGTGAACAAATCGTAGCCATGGCCTCCAATAATGGTGGTGCGCAGGCGATGAAGGCGGTTCTTGAATCTCACGCTTCCTTGAAAAGATTAGGTTTTAGTGATGAGCAAATCGTGGCCATGGCCTCCAATATTGGTGGTTCGCAGGCGATAAAGACGGTTCTTGAATCTCACGCTTCCTTGAAAAGATTAGGTTT
>CAZELP010000033.1:0-16913 GCA_964513205.1 uncultured Legionella sp.
AAAATTTTGACAATGCGCTTTATAACCACGACTCACAACTGCAACGCGAAGTCCCTTTTCCAAAAAAGCATGCACAAGAGCGATAACAAGAGGTGTTTTGCCAACGCCACCGGTTGTGATGTTACCGACCACCACAATTGGAATATCAAAGCGAACAGCGAAAAAATGCGTCAACACCCAACGACGACACATCACGACCAGCTGGTAAATCCACATCAGAGGATAAAATATCCCATGTATCACCGTGTGTTTTTGCCAAAAATCCTGGATATAGCGTGTCATCAAGCCATCTCTTTGACAAAAGAATCAACATCGAACTGTTGAGTTTGACAGAGTGAAGCATAATGTCCATTTTGATTAAGCAAGGCCTCATGCGTGCCCTCTTCAACCACTCGTCCATGATGTAAAACAATAATTTTATCAGCATGACGAATCGTTGATAAACGATGCGCAATGATTAAAGTCGTTCTATTTTGCACGACATGATCCAATGCTTTTTGTATATAGTGTTCTGAAGCGGCATCAAGTGCTGATGTAGCTTCATCTAATATGAGAAGAGGAGCGTCTTTTAATATTGCTCGAGCAATCGCGATACGCTGACGTTGTCCACCTGACAACAAAACTCCATTCTCTCCAACCAAAGTGCGATACCCATCAGGAAGTGCACCAATAAACTCATCTGCATAAGCGAGCTTTGCTGCTCGCTCAATTTCTTCTTGAGAGACATTTTCTCGGCCGTACGCAATATTTCGAGCGATGGTATCGTTGAACAATGTCACTTGCTGACTGACCATTGCCATTTGCGATCGTAAATCAAATAATGACAATTGCTGAATAGGAACATCATCAAGACAAATCTGTCCTTCATGCACCTCATAAAATCGCGCAATAAGGCTTGAAATTGTTGTTTTTCCACTCCCTGAATGCCCGACAATGGCAACAGTCTGACCTGGACTCAGTGTAAAACTCACATGATGCAGGACATGTTTATCGGCATGATACCCAAATGAGACATCTTGGAATTCTAGCTTCCCTTTTGCACGTTGTTTTAGCTCGACACCGGCATCATGTTCGACTGATTCATCCAACACCCGAAAAACGCTTTCAGCACCAGCCAATCCACGTTGAAAGGTTGCATTTAATGTGGTTAATGTTTTCACCGGTTTGATCAATTGCAGCATGGCCGCAACAATAGCCAAAAAAGAACCGGCACTAACGGTCACAACAGAAGTCAATTGAATTGCCGCGAAAATAATCATGGCAATCCCCAAACCAATGATGGACTGCACACCAGAAACATTAATGGCTTTGCTGATGGCGACCTTCATGTCGTTTCGGCGAGATTGTTCCGTTGCATGATTGAATTTCCCTCGCTCATATGATTCGCCACCAAACATGCGAACAACTCGGTATCCCTCAATTGCCTCACTTGCAATTTCAGTCACCTCCCCCATTGTTTGTTGAACACGATGACTAATACGACGAATACGTTTGTTTGTATAATTAACCAGAACCCCAACACAAGGGATGGTCAGCAAAAATAACACCGACAATTGCCAGCAAATCACCATCATGACGGTCAGCAACCCCACAACCAAACAGACATTTTGAACCAAATCAGTTAACGCATCCGCACTAACCTGTGCCACTTGCTCAACATCATATAAAATTTTAGATAAAAGCTGTCCTGAGGTTGCATTATCGTAGTAACGAGCAGGTAATTTTAAGATATGAGAAAAAACACGTTGTCGTAAAACATTGACGACCGAGCGCGCAACCCAAGTCATACAATAACTACCCAACGCACTAATCAATCCCCGAATCATCACGCCCACGAGAATCATCAACGGGATTTTTTGAATGAATGTCATGTCGACCTCAATAAATCCTTTATCGAAAAAAGGACGCATCAGGTAAGTCAATCCGGCATCAATTCCTGAATATAAAATATTGGCAAAAATGCCTATCAATAACACTTTCCAGAAAGGTTTAACAAAGGTGAATAAACGAGAATAAAGCACGCGGGCGCTACGATATGGATGATTTTTCATGTACACTCAAAGCATGAACTGAAGTTGAACATTTTACGCTGTTTTACTCAAATATCCAATAAAGATCTTGTGCAGTCAATCGGATTGTATTATAATTGAACAAATTTTAAAAGGAGAACATGATGTACCGATCCATGAAAATGATTATGGGGCTAACATTAGGACTTGTTGCTCAAACATCGGCTTTGGCAAGTCCAAAACAGCTCATCACACATAATCTGACCGATTATGAATCTAATGCGTTTGTAGCGGGGATAGTTCCATCACCCCATCCAACAAAGGCGCACAGTGATGGCAAGGTTTCTTGGGCAGCAGTACGCATGTCCTGTTTTGGTCATATTGTTGACGACAAATGTACGGCAATCATTAAAATTGCAACAGAAACAGAAAATCCAATCGAAATTGGAACCGTTGAGCTCAATGTGGAAACCGGCGAAATCACACCCAAAGAAATTCACAACAATGGATACAAAGTGATTGTGAATGGAGTCGCAGAATCGACCGTCTCTGTAGACAATTGAGAGTCGAGAGCTTCACAGACACTGAAAAACACATCTCACAAACACGTTTAAATGTTTGTGAGATGTACATCAAAGACGCCGTTACTTTGTTATAGGATGATGAGCTGCAGCATCAAAATTCCAAACGGCTTGAATACCCGCCAATTGAGCATGATTCATCGCTTTTGCTTGAATGTTAACAGAAGACAGCTCATCAAACACCTGTGTTTTATCGATAGGTGCAGACCCAATTCCAAATAAATAAGTGTATCCAACATCAAGCCCCAAAGCAGGAGTGACCTGATAATGCAAACCTGCCGACAAAGCCCAGCGATCCACATCAGGAAGACGTATATCTCGCTCAGCATTAACTGTTGGCGTTTGGTCATATCCTCCGCCCAATCTCACCATAAGACGCTCATTAATGTGGTAATTTCCACCCAAAGCCGCACGCCAAGTATCTCGATAATGCTGAGGAGTAACCAAATTAATTGGGGCTTGCTCGCTTGATTCAACCGAAAATCCAGCCACATTATAAAGTTCTATGGTCTCAAAAGAGCTCCAACCCGTATATAAAACAGAGCCAAGAAGAGCAAATTTTTCAGTGATATCTTGGTAAGCACTCAAAGTAACAACATCTGGCAACGCAACATAATTGCTATACAAGCCATCTAGCTTATACTCTTCGAAAGGATTGGTTAAACTCGGCGAGGCAAGACGCCCTTTCAAAATACTATGTCCTTCAAACTGATGCTTCATTTGAGATTGATAGTTCAAACCGATGCGCGTGTGGTTGTGATTGAACAAAGCCAGAAGCCCTGTATGGAAACCCACTCCAATAGAAGAGCCTTCATTATTGCTAGATGAATCAAACAACGTCGGCGTCACGGGCACACCTAAACTTTCTAAATATTGAAGCGCTGCGGGCGACCCAGCCACACCATCAAATTTAACGTCCGCATATTGGAGATCAAGTCCCGCCCCAAATGCCAAATGATCGGTCAATAACACGCCCATTTCAGGGGATATATCAGCCGTCAGAAGCTTAGTTAATGTGGCTGCATAGCGAGTAGCAGCATCCTCAGGCCAATTCGTTGAAAGCCCAAAAGGAGAGATCACACTAAGCCCGAAAACGGCACGAGGTCCGAGTGGGTGACTGATGTGAAGAGCCGGAACAATCGCCTGTTGCCCACCGGATTGTTTAACAAAAGATTGCTGATAAGGAGGTAAATCTTCTGTGGTATATGTACTGATTCCTGAAATTTTTGACACCGGCATGACACCGACACCACTTAAAAGCGCTTCGTTTTTTTGTAAAAGAACTAAGCCGGCAGGGTTGTACCAGCCAATGGAGGCATCTTGAGCCTCTGCCGCAGCTCCGGCAGCAAAAATTCCGACCTCAGCCGCACTGCCTTCTGTATACAACGAAAAGCCTCCTGCATACCCCAAAGAAGTTGCCTTAATCAGCAATGCCAAGGTTGTTAAACGCAGTTTCTTCACGCCATGTTCCTCCCGAACGACCAATTGCAAACAGGCTATGCTGCCAAAATAAAATATT
The DNA here is from genome assembly GCA_964513205.1 of uncultured Legionella sp. Lineage (GTDB taxonomy): Bacteria > Pseudomonadota > Gammaproteobacteria > Legionellales > Legionellaceae > JAGVJT01. Next base: position 4,110 of record CAZELP010000033.1, read on the forward strand.
CCTGTCTACCGATTTTTTTATGTAAAAAAATCCCATCCATAATGGACCTCTAAAATTCTTGTCATGACTCACTCGACATGCTAGTGTTGTACTGTTTTTCTCCATTTTAGGACCGCTATGCAACAAATCGTGACCAAATTTGGCGGGACAAGTGTCTCGAGTCGTCAGATGTGGGATTGTATCCTAGACATCACCCAACGACATCTTAAAACAAATGTGCAACCGGTAATTGTCTGTTCAGCGTTAACCCAAGCTTCAAATAAGCTTGAAAAATTGGTTGACGCAGCGCTGATCAACGAACATCAAGGTTTACTTGCTGAACTGATGGATGAGCATTGCTCTTTGGCAAAAGCACTTGATGTGCCAGATACATTGATTCAAAAAGACTTTGCACAATTGACACAATGGTTAACCGGCATATCTCTTTTAAATGAGGCTCCAGCAAAAACCAAAGCCCAAGTTTTAAGTTTAGGCGAACTCATGATGACTCGCCTTGGACATGCCTTTTTACAAAAAAACGGACTTAAATGTTTATGGTTTGATGCGAGAGACGCGCTCACAACCATCACCATTCCCCACGTACATGACACAAATTACCTAGCAGCACGTTGCGATCCTAAACCTAATCCAAGCTTATCTGCAAAACTTGCAGAAAGTGGGTATGATGTCATCATCACTCAAGGTTTTATTGCGCGAAATGAGGAGGGTGAAACTGTACTTCTGGGACGAGGTGGGTCTGATACCTCTGCCGCATTACTTTCTGCTATTTTAAATGCAAAATGCTGTGAGATATGGACTGACGTACCCGGTATTTATACCGCCAATCCTCATCAACTTCCTCAGGCAAGACTTCTGAAAAAACTCAATTATGACGAAGCGCAAGAAATCGCATCGATGGGTGCAAAAGTTCTACATCCACCATGCATTCCGCCTGTGCGAAAAGCGCATATTCCAATGGCGGTCAAATACACTAAAATGCCAGATCACTCCGGCACCCAAATCACTCATGAAAGCGATAATAACGCCCCCCCTATTAAATCAATCCAAGTGAAACACAGCATCACATTGATATCGATTGATACATTAAATATGTGGCAGCAAGTCGGCTTTTTGTCGGATGTTTTCGCCACATTTAAAACACATGGATTCTCTGTTGATTTACTTTCCTCGTCTGAATTTAATGTGACGGTCTCACTTGATAGCAATATCAAGTGGAAAAATCGAGAATCTCTAGAAGCTTTGGTCGATGATTTAAATCAATTTTGTCGGGCTAAAATTATTGAGCCATGCAGCGCCGTGAGTTTGGTTGGTCACCATATCCGCACAGTGCTGCCTCAATTAGGCCCAACATTAGAAGTATTTGAAGCCAAACAAATCTATTTAATGTCCTTGGCTTCCAACGATCTTAACCTTACTTTTGTTGTGGACGAATCTCAGGCAGATAAACTTTGTCAGGAGTTACACGCCCTATTAATCGACAATAATCCACAAAGCTTCTACTATTCACCCAGTTGGCAAGAGCAATTTGGAGAACCGTGCGTGCACCAAAACCCGTGGTGGATAGAAGCACAGCCCAAGCTTTTAAATTTAGCACAAGCGCACTCCCCCTGCTACGTTTACCATGCCCCCACCTTGCTTGAAAAATGTCATGCTTTAAAAACACTGAAGGCGATTAATCAGCTTTTTTACGCGATCAAAGCCAATCCTAATCCAGATATCATTCGTTTATTGGCTACAGAAAATATTGGTTTTGAATGTGTCTCCATTCAAGAGCTCCAACTGATTTTCTCACTTGTCCCTGATATCGCAGCAGAGCGCATCTTGTTTACGCCCAACTTTGCGGCGAGACATGAGTATGCATTCGCATTAGAAAAAGGATGTCATGTTACCATCGATAGCCTTTATCCTCTTGAAAATTGGGGAGATTTGTTTACAGGAAAAAATATTTTATTGCGAATAGACCCAGGCTGTGGCGCGGGTCATCACAAATATGTGTGCACGGGCGGAAATGAGTCTAAATTTGGCATCACAAAAGATCAGATTTTAAAAGCAAAAACACTGGCCGAATCTCAAAATATCACCGTAGTAGGACTGCATGCTCATTCTGGAAGTGGTATTCTCTCAATCGAGCTTTGGCAACAAACCGCAATGATGCTTGCAGAAGAAATTGTGCATTTCCCCGAAGTACGCTACTTAAACTTAGGAGGTGGACTCGGTGTTGTCGATAAACCAGGACAACGCCCCATCGATCTGGCTGCACTAGACGAAGCGCTATTGGCGGTAAAATCTCGCTATCAACATGTCTCTTTTTGGCTTGAGCCTGGACGCTATTTCGTCGCAGAAAGTGGCGTAATTTTGGCAAAAGTAACCCAAAGTAAAGCGAAAGGTCGAGTCCATTTTGTGGGCATTGAAACCGGCATGAATTCACTTATTCGGCCTGTTTTATATGGCGCTTACCACGAAATCGTTAACCTCACTCGACTAGACGAGGAAAAAACCACATTCGCACACATTGTTGGGCCTATTTGCGAATCAGCCGATACGTTGGGTTACGATCGCAAACTCCCACGCACGCTCGAAAACGATGTGTTACTCATCGCCAATACGGGTGCTTATGGTCATTGTATGAGCTCATCTTACAACTTAAGACCCGCTGCAAAAGAAATTATGATGGAGTAATTACGCACGTATTTGCCCATACACGCAACATCGCATTACCTTTGGGGTACAGTGAAAATGGCACTTCACGTACCTCAACACCATAATTTTCCTGCTGTAAAGCCATCAGAACCGGACCAAGCAATGAAGACGCTTCTCCAGCCCTATTGATAATGGGGAAAATTCGAACCTCATGCGCCACACGAGACAATTCTTTAATTGCTTCGACATGCTCCGCAACCAGGATTTGCGCTTTTTCTTGACTAAAATTTGTAAAAAAACAATGTGAGCTTAACGCATATTGAAATGTCGCGTTTTCAAAAGACAGAGGCAGTTGAGCAGAAAGATAACGGCCTTCATTGACTCCTTCAACAAAATCATCAAAAAAAAGCACACAACCTGCTCTCCGAGCTTCAATAAAAGACTCAAGGCCCCCATAAAATGAGGTATCAAGTTGATATTGATCGGCCCGAAGCTCTTTGACTCGAAGGTCAAATAATCGAGTCACTTCTCTTTTCAGTTCATTCAAAGGCAGTGCAAAGAGCGAATCACAACTCACCACATTCTGCTGTTTTTGACGATGCACTATTGCGTTGATGGCAGTGGGACCACACCCGTATTCCAAAATTGAGGAATGAAATACGTCTTCGGTCAAATCAAACATGGCTTGGTATTCCTGAATCCCCTGCCCCCATAACACCAATTTACGCATATCGTCCCTCTCTTCACAATGTGATTGATGCAGGGTATAGTCTATCGTATTTGATTGAGAAATAGGAAGTTTATATGTTACAAAATATGCCTCACTTTCTAGGAGAGATGTACGATGCATTAAGAGCAAGTGTACACCAGTTTTCTATGCGCGAAATTGCCCCACTCGCCTCAAAAATAGACAAAGAAAATGCATTTCCTAATCCACTTTGGCGTAAATTAGGTGAACTTGGAGTATTGGGTATCACTGCTGAAGAAACTTATGGCGGCGCCAATATGGGCTATCTTGCTCACGTAATCGCCATGGAGGAAATCTCTCGAGCCTCTGCTTCTGTTGGTTTAAGTTACGGCGCGCACTCTAACCTGTGTGTCAATCAAATCACCTTAAACGGGAACATTGAACAAAAAGAACGCTATATTCCGAAACTGATATCTGGAGAATACATCGGCGCGCTGGCCATGAGCGAGGTCGCGGCCGGATCAGATGTCGTCAGTATGAAACTCTCAGCGACAGAAAAAGGCGATCATTATATCCTCAATGGTACAAAAATGTGGATCACAAATGGACCGGATGCCGATGTACTGGTTGTTTACGCAAAAACAAATCCCGTTGCAAATAGCAAAGGCATCACCGCGTTCCTCATTGAAAAAGGAATGCCTGGTTTTGGAACAGCGCAAAAATTAGATAAACTTGGAATGCGCGGTTCTAATACTTGTGAGCTTGTTTTTGAAAACTGCGCGGTGCCTAAAAGCCACATTTTAGGAGAGTTGAACGAAGGCGTTAGAGTGCTCATGAGTGGTTTAGATTATGAACGCACCGTGCTTGCAGCAGGACCCGTTGGCATTATGCAAGCATGTTTAGATTTAGTTCTACCTTATATCCACGAGCGAAAACAATTCAATCAAGCAATTGGTACGTTTCAATTTATACAGGGTAAAATTGCCGATATGTACACTGAGTTAAATGCCTCTCGCGCTTTTCTATATGCAGTTGCAAAAGCATGTGATCACCAAAAAGTAAGCAGAAAGGATGCGGCGAGCGTCATTCTCTATACGGCTGAAAAAGCAACGCAGATGGCATTACAAACCATTCAAATTTTAGGTGGAAATGGTTACATCGAAGAATACCCTGCAGCACGATTACTGCGTGATGCAAAACTATATGAAATTGGCGCCGGCACATCAGAAATTCGTCGGATGCTAATAGGACGAGAACTTTTTTCAGAGACCGCATAATGAATCATTTTCAAGAAATTGTGATTGTTGCTGCACGCAGGACCCCAATTGGTGGATTACTCGGACAGCTTAGTCTTTTTACCGCACCAGAACTTGCGGCATATGCTCATCGGGCTGTTTTAGAGGATACCGGTATTGCACCACAAGAAATTGATGAAATCATCACAGGATGTGTTTTATCGGCAGGGATAGGACAAGCACCCGCTCGTCAAGCCGCTTTAAAAGCAGGAATTCCAGAACAAGTAGGTGCCACAACACTCAATAAAATGTGTGGCTCGGGAATGAAAGCGATCATGCTAGGCTTTGATTTAATTCGATCTGAATCCGCTTCAATTGTACTTTCTGGCGGCATGGAAAGCATGAGTCGAGCACCATTTTTACTGCCAGGAGCAAGAAAAGGATATCGCTTGGGTCATCAAGTTGTCCAAGATCACATGTTGCTTGACGGCCTTGAAGATGCCTATGAGCCTGGGAAGCTGATGGGTCATTTCGCCGATCGAACTGCCGCACATTTTTCTTTTTCACGAGAGGCGCAAGACGAATATGCACGTTTATCGATGGAAAAAGCACTTCAAGCGCAAGTAAACGGTGCATTTTCTCAAGAAATTGTGCCCATTAAGCTTGAGCATGCCCTTATCACACAAGATGAAGGTCCCAGTGCTGAAAAATTAGCAAAACTCTCTCGACTCAAACCGGCTTTTTCAAAAGAAGGGACCGTCACGCCAGGAAACTCAAGCTCTATTGCAGATGGCGCATCCTCATTGCTTCTGATGACAGCAAAAGAAGCAGAAAAGCGTAACTTGAAGCCCTTGGCTCGAATTGTTGCGCATGCCACACACGCACAAGCACCTGAGTGGTTTACTACTGCACCGATTAAGGCCATTGAAAAAGTCTTGGAAAAAACAAACTGGACACTCAATGAAGTCGATTTATTTGAAATCAACGAAGCATTTGCAGTCGTTTCTATGGCCGCAATTCAAGCGCTACATTTGCCTTCTGAAAAAGTGAACTGTCACGGTGGCGCATGTGCATTAGGCCATCCTATTGGGGCAAGTGGTGCTCGAATTGTGACCACATTAATGCATGCACTCAAACAGCAGGGAAAAAGAAAAGGTATTGCGGCACTTTGTATTGGTGGCGGAGAGGCAACCGCACTTGCCATTGAGAATGTATCTTGACATCATGGTGTATCGCCAGAAATGGATTGATTTTCGATGATTGGAAAAAACAACGGATTTTGACCCAAAAAGAAATTGTGAAGACCGATTTTAATAACTCATCAGGAGGATGATATGCTTATGAAACAAACCATCGCTTATTTGGTACTGAGTCTTTTGGCCGTAATGGGAGCGAGCTATCTCCAGCAAGCAGCACACTATGTCGCCACGATTTATAGTGCTCTCGATGCAACACTGGTACCGTACCTCAGCAACAATAACATCCGACATATTCTGTTAATGATTGTGATTCCTATATTTTTTGCAAGTATTCCAGCCATATTATATCGACTCATAAAGAAACAAGACATGCCTTATTATCTCCCTTTAACATGGATCCTCTGGATGATTTTAATCTTTAGTCGTACACTGGCTGCATCTTAATACTCCTCAAGAGAAAACGGAGTTTTTCTTTATGCCATCTTTGATTAGCCACTTAAATCCTAATAGCGAAAGCTTCAGAATGAATGCCGCGTCCATGCAGCTTTTGGTCGATAAACTTCATCAAACACTCTCTCGTATTGCAGAAGGTGGTGATGAGAAAGCACGTGCAAGACACCAAAAGCACGGCAAGCTTCTGCCAAGAGAGCGCTTGCAAAAATTGCTTGATCCAGGCAGTCCTTTTCTAGAGCTTTCGCCTTTAGCTGCTTATGAAGTCTACGATGATCGGGTACCCGCAGCAGGTATTATTACCGGAATTGGACTAGTTCAAAATACCGCGTGTATGATCATCATCAATGATGCAACCGTGAAGGCCGGTACCTACTATCCTCTCACGGTGAAAAAACATCTACGTGCACAAGCCATTGCCGAAGCCAATCATCTGCCTTGCCTTTACTTAGTCGACTCAGGAGGTATGTTTTTACCAAAACAAGACGAAGGTTTTGCTGATAAAGAACATTTTGGCCGTATTTTCTTTAATCAAGCCAATATGTCTCGACAAAATATACCACAAATTGCGATTGTAATGGGGTCGTGTACTGCAGGAGGAGCCTATGTTCCTGCGATGGCAGATGAATCTATCATGGTTAAAAATCAAGCTACAATCTTTCTGGGTGGCCCGCCTTTAGTCAAAGCCGCTACGGGAGAAATCATCAGTGCAGAAGATCTCGGAGGGGCCGATGTTCACTGCCGACAATCTGGTGTTGCCGATCATTATGCAGAAAATGATGAGCATGCACTTCTGATTGCTCGGCAGTTGATTTCTCATTTAAATCGCCCTCCTCTGAATGCAATTCCTCGTATTGAAAATCGAGAACCATTGTATTCTGCCGAAGAATTAAACGGTATTATTCCTGTAGACCCACGAAAACCGTTTGACGTAAAAGAAGTGATTGCAAGAATTACGGATGCATCGGAGTTTGATGAGTTCAAAGCACTTTACGGTTCAACATTGGTCTGTGGATTTGCGCATATCTACGGTTACCCTGTCGGCATTATTGCAAATAATGGCATTTTATTTGCTGAAAGCGCCCAAAAAGGCGCACATTTTATTGCGCTTTGCACCCAAAGGAAAATTCCTCTTCTGTTTTTACAGAATATCACGGGCTTCATGGTCGGAAGCAAAGTAGAAGCAGCAGGTATTGCCAAACACGGAGCAAAGATGGTCATGGCCGTTGCAAATGCCAATATCCCCAAATTAACCGTCATCATTGGTGGAAGTTTTGGAGCAGGAAACTATGCGATGTGTGGCAGAGCCTACGACCCACGCTTTTTATGGACATGGCCAAATGCACGAATTTCAGTTATGGGTGGTGAACAAGCCGCAAGCGTACTGGCTCAAATCTATAGAGAAAAAGAAGAAGCGCGTGGCCATACATGGTCTGTAAATGAAGAAGAAATGTTCAAGCAAACACTTCGCGATCAATATGAAGCACAAGGAAACCCTTATTATGCCAGCGCAAGATTATGGGATGATGGCGTCATCTCCCCAGCGGACACCAGAAAAGTAGTCGGCCTTGGTTTATGGACAGTCTCCCATGCGCCTATTGAAACCACATCATTTGGCGTTTTTCGCATGTAAGGAGTTTTTATGCAAGACCCTATTCTCATTGAGCAAGATCAACATTTCTGTTCGATTGTATTCAATCGAGTCGATAAACATAATGCATTTGATGATCATTTCATAGAAACATTGCAACACCACTTAGACTCTATGGCGCACAACTCAGAAATCCATTTTGTCGTGTTGAAAGCGAATGGTGCACATTTTTCCTCCGGCGCCGATTTAAATTGGATGCAGCGCATGGTGCATATGAGCGAGGAAGAAAATCGCGTTGACGCTGAAAAACTGGCCCAATTACTCGATTCTCTTTATCATTTCCCCAAACCCACAATAGCCTTGGTTCAAGGATCAGCATATGGAGGCGGAGTCGGTTTAATCGCTGCAACCGATCTGGTGCTGGCAAGCGAGTCAGCCCAATTTTGCTTTTCAGAAATCAAATTAGGCTTGATCCCGGCTGTCATTAGTCCTTTTGTTATCGATGCAATTGGTGCACGTGCAGCCATGAGCCTTTTCATGACCGGCGAAGTTTTTTCAGCCAAACGGGCAATGGAATTACAGCTCGTGCATCGCGTCATTTCCGATGCCGCATTTGAAACAGAATCCAAACAATTTATCACTCACATGACACGACTTCCGCCAGAGGCATTGCGTCTCACTAAAACGCTCGTTCGTCGGGTTAAAGACACTTCTATTGACGCTCATATTGCAAAAATTACGGCACCTATGATTGCAGAACGGCGAGTTTCAGAGGAAGGACAACGTGGTATTCTAGCTTTTCTTAACAAGACGAGGTAAGGGCCATGATCACAACCTTATTGATTGCCAATCGTGGCGAAATTGCCTGCCGAATTATCCGAACCGCAAAACGCTTGGGAATTCGCACAATTGCCATCTACTCTGATGCAGACGCGCATAATCCACACGTTCATCTTGCCGATGAAGCTTATCGTGTAGGCCCATCCATTGCGCGCGAGAGCTACCTCAATATCGAAAATATTATTGAAATTGCAAAAAAAACAAATGCATCGGCGATTCATCCTGGCTATGGATTTTTATCTGAAAATCCTGAGTTTGCAACAGCATGCGAAAAAGCAAATGTGATCTTTATCGGTCCTTCTGTTTTGGCCATGAAGGCCATGGCATCTAAAAAAGTGGCCAAACAGCTACTTGAAAAAACAAATGTTCCTCTCACACCAGGCTATCATGGTGAAGCACAAAGCCCCGAAGAGTTGTGCAAAGAAGCTAAAAAAATTGGATTTCCAGTGCTTCTTAAAGCGGCCATGGGGGGCGGTGGAAAAGGAATGCGTGCCGTCTACAATGAAAATGACTTTGAAACTGCATTGCATGCCGCAAAACGAGAGGCACAAGCGTATTTCAAAGACGAGACCATGCTCATCGAAAAGCTGATTGAAAAACCAAGGCACATCGAAATACAATTGATGGCCGATCATCATGGCAACGTCATTCATTTGTTTGAACGAGATTGCTCGATTCAACGCCGCCACCAAAAAATCATTGAAGAAGCACCAGCCCCCAACCTCTCTCAAACATTAAGGCAAGCGCTCGCCGATGCGGCCATTACAGTTGCACAAACAATCGATTACCGAGGTGCTGGAACGGTTGAATTCTTGGTTGATGGAGTCAGCGGTGCTTTTTATTTTATGGAAATGAATACACGACTCCAAGTAGAACATCCAGTGACCGAAATGATCACTGGACTCGATTTGGTTGAATGGCAACTCCATATTGCAGAAAATAAACCTTTGCCCATCACACAAGACCAAGTCAGCTACCAAGGTCACGCCATTGAATGTCGTATTTATGCCGAAGACCCACTACAAGGCTTTATTCCTTCTGTAGGGAAGATCCGTTTTTTACATCCTCCACAAGGAGAAGGAATTCGTGTTGACAGCGGTGTCGAAGCAAATAGCCACGTTTCACAATTTTACGACGCCATGTTTGCCAAACTGATTGTGTTTGGAAATAATCGAGCACAGGCACTTCAGCGTTTAGATCAAGCACTGACAAGCTACTACGTGGCCGGCGTTAAAACAAACTTATCTTTTCTCAAATCAATTGTCAGAGAGCCTGATTTTGCTGCGGGTCATTTCAGCACGGACTTTCTAGAAACACACGCCCTAAAAACTCAAACTGATCCTCACGCCCTCTTTTTTGCGGCAGCTTTTGAATACCTTAAACTGATACCAGCAGATCCTCTTTTTAAAGCCACTTTTGGCTGGAGTGCAAACCTTCATCGGCATTGGACCAAGCGATATCGAATTGAGGGTGAATCATTTGAAATGAAAATCACTGCAAAAGGCTTAAATACGTTTGAACTTCAAGATGGAAAAACGTCATCTGTATTGGAAATCGAAACACTAACCGCCAATACACTACAACTCACTTTTGCTCATCAAAAGATAAAAGCGACGCTCTTTGAGGACGAAGGACATACGCTTTATATCTTTACACCACTGGGAACAACCGTTGTTGAAATCGAGCAAACACGTTATGACTTGCCTGAACACGACAAGAACCATGGTTTAATAGCCCCCATGCCCTCGACAGTTGTTGCGGTTTTAAAGCAAGTAGGCGACACCATACAAAAAGGAGAAAGCCTGATGGTCCTCGAGGCGATGAAAATGGAGCACACCATTTACGCGCCAGACAGCGGGCGATTGAATACTATTTTTTTCAATGTTGGCTCACAAGTGCATGAAGGCGCTTTACTTGCAAGCCTATCTCCTCTCCACGAACCGGAAAATCAAGGATGACCTTACCGAAAAAAGTGACCATTATTGAAGTGGGACCACGTGATGGATTACAAAATGAGCCTCATTTTGTCCCAACAGATAAAAAAATTGCATTCATCAATCAATTGAGCGAGAGTGGATTACAACACATTGAAATCACAAGCTTCGTATCTCACAAAGCCGTGCCTCAGCTCACTGACAACATCGAGATATGTCAGCATATTCGCAAAAATCCAGGTGTTGATTATTCGGCTCTAGTCCCCAATCAGCAAGGAATGAGCTTGGCTATTGAGCAACATATTCGACATATCGCCTTATTCACCGCAGCAAGTGAATCATTCAACCAGCGCAACATCCATTGCTCGATTGACGAAAGTATCGAACGATTTAAACCGGTTGTCGAACTCGCTAAACAACATCACATCACCATCCGCGCTTATATTTCCTGTGTTTTAGGTTGCCCATATGAAGGCTACATTCGCCCAGAACAAGTGGCAGAAGTCGTTGAAAAACTGCAGCCATTTGAAGTAGACGAAATCAGTTTTGGTGATACCATTGGCGTTGGAACACCACGACAAACACAAATGCTCATTCAAGGACTTCGTGGAGTATGGCCGACTGAATTGACCGCCATGCATTTTCACGACACCTACGGCCAAGCCATTGCCAATATTTATGCGGCCCTAGAGCAAGGCATCACACGCTTTGATAGTGCAGTTGCAGGACTAGGCGGCTGCCCTTACGCACTTGGGGCAACCGGCAATGTGGCCACAGAAGATGTCTTATATTTAATGCATGGTCTCAATATAGAAACGGGCGTGGACATTTACAAAATCGCACAAGCGGGCGACTTTATTTGTAAAATATTAAAACGAACCAATTCGTCGAAAGTAGGAAAGGCTTTGCTTGGCCTTTCGGATTATCTTTCTTCTTGACAATCAGCGAGGTGCCGCTTAGGATTCATGGTCTCAAGTTTTACTCCCTTAGCCATCAGGACCCAAACCATGTCGCTTCAGTCTCTTCGTGAACTGGTAAAAAATGACTTTGACGCGGTTAATGCGTTTATTGCATCAAGCAGTCATTCATCGATACCACTCGCTTCTGACCTGATTACTCATCTCATAGAAAGTGGGGGAAAACGACTACGTCCCTTATTGGTGATTTTGGCCAGTAAAGCATGCCGCTATATGGGAGATAAACACATTGTTTTAGCAACTATGATGGAGTTTTTTCATACGGCCACACTACTTCACGATGATGTGATCGATGAATCTATCTTACGTCGTGGTCGAGAAACAGCACATGAAATATGGGGAAGCAAAGCAAGTATCCTAGCTGGAGACTATCTTTTTGTTCGATACATGCAACTCATGCTGACATTAGAGAATCCCTCGATCATGCATGTACTAACCGATATGGCGCTCGAAGTCGCTTCTGGAGAGATGCAACAACTCACCAATCGTCATAATGTCGATTTGACAGAAGAAGCTTATTTTCATGTGATTCGTTCAAAGACTTCTCTTGTTTTTGCAGTTTCGGCACAGGCAAGCGCCATATTGAGTGGAGCCTCACAGGAAATTAATCAAGCACTCTACCATTATGGCTTATATTTGGGACATGGTTTTCAACTGATTGACGACGCTCTCGATTATTGTGCAAGCTCAGAAGTCATTGGGAAAAGCATTGGCGATGATCTGGCAAATGGAAAACCAACGATGCCACTGTTGTATGCGTTCCAACACGGAACGAGCGATCAAAAAGCCTTGATCAAAGAAAGTTTAGAAACACATTCTTTGGTTCATCTTCCTGAAATTTTATCCATCATTGAAACAACAAAGGCGATTGAACATACGCGTGCATTGGCGAAAAGAGAGATAGAAAAAGCAAAACAAGCTTTGTCTATTCTACCTGAAAGTGATTATCGAGATGCACTTTTTACACTTGCAGAATATGCCATTGAGCGTCATCATTAAACTGATCATCTAACCATCGGAGTGTAGCTCAGCCTGGTAGAGCACTGCCTTCGGGAGGCAGGGGTCGCAGGTTCAATTCCTGTCACTCCGACCATATAAAATTTTTTCTAAATATCAACTATAACGTGATTCTCAACTTTTTATGGGTCCTGTCGCTGCAGGTATCCCAGACGTGCTCGCGTCTGAGACCCCTCCTTTCGCGCCACCCGTAACAAAAAAGTTGAGAATAGCGTAACTATACTCATTGCATA
>CAZELP010000034.1:0-14058 GCA_964513205.1 uncultured Legionella sp.
TTTTGGGACAATGTCATCATTCACCATCTGATTATGATTGGCACTAAAAGTTGGCACAATGGCGGTGGTACGTAAATAATTATCCTGTACGCTTGGTCTCAAAATGATGCTGTGTAAATTCGATTTAGCCGATTGCATTAAGCGAACTAAGGCTTCTGGATAGACAGGGAAATTTCTCATTAAAGCATCGCTTATCCGGGTATCTTGTTGTACTTGATTCAAAATATCCAAATAAGTATCGATTTGTGACAAACGATGCGCTTTAGCCCTCTTTGCGGCAGATGGTGGCATGTATTTTAAATCAAATTTTAATACTGCTTTATAATGAGCGAGCACGCTAAGAGCCGATCTTGCTTTGTCAGCACCTGCAAGGCCAAAAAACTCCTGCAAGGAATACACCGATTTACACGTATTATCTAGTCCGATTTCTGTGCCACTCATAATGGGCATTAATAAGTGAACCGTGTTTGTCTTTGGATTGATATAAATATACCTGGGTGCTGTTGGTTCTTTGATGGGTAACTTCATATTGATGTGCTTTATTTAGTTATCATGTCTTACATGTATGGCATTTTTATCGACAACAAAGGTATGCTGAACTCGTTGATTAAAATTGTAATGTATCCTATATGGACTCATCCTGAAAACGGCGTAGTTCAGAAGGTGCCTTTGAGGCGGTCCCGTTCATCTTGAGATCCTCGAAGGACTCAAGACGAACGGACTAGGAGAAAATGGCTTTTTTAGTCGCGGTTTGAAAATGCGCTTAGAATGTTTAACAAGCTGATAAACAAGTTATAGATTGAAACAAACAAAGAAACTGTGGCCATAATGTAGTTTCGTTCACCGCCATGAATGATTTCACTGGTTTGAAATAAAATAGAGCCTGAAGCAATCAGCATAAAAGCCGCTGAAATCATGAGCTGTAAGGCAGGCATTTGGAAGAAAATACCGGCTATCATTGCAAGAAGAGCAACCATGCTGGCAACAAATAAAAAGCCACCTAAATAGCTAAAATCTTTGCGTGTGGTGAGTGCATATCCTGAAAGGGCCAGAAAAATCAGTCCTGTACCACCTAAAGCTGTTCCGATGAGTTGTCCACCATTAGAAAAATTTGCCACATAAAGATTGAGGATTGGGCCCAATGCAAATCCCATAAAGCCTGTAAATGCAAAGACACTTAAGAGTCCGAAAGGGCTGTTTCTAAGCATATTGGTCAAGAAAATCAAACCATAAGAACCGGCAATAAACACGATGGGATGGATGGGGCGGGCGTGCATTGAAAAAGACGCGTACGCCATGAGTGCACTAAACAAAAATGCCATGCTAAGCAGCAAATAGGTATTTCGCAATACCTTATTGGTTGCCAATATTGACTCTGTTGTGTGCGTCAATACAGAAGTTTGGTTTCTATTCATATTTGCTCCAGTGGTTAAACATGATCATTAGGGTCCAATATGGGGATGATCTAAATAAATTTCAAGTGTTCGTACGCTCTTGATTCACCTAGAACCCCTTTCGCTCTAGTCTATCTGGATGCAAACAGGGGTGCAAGTGCCCAGTATAAAGAGCATGTATTAAGATTGCGTTATGCTATAGTATGTTCATTTAAAGTTAGGAATTTAATGTTGATTGAAATGGATGGCTTTGCGGTTAAACTGCAGCGAAAGCAGATAAAAAACATTAACTTACGCATTAAAAAAACAGGCGAAGTTCAGGTGAGTGCACCGATGAAAACGTCGATTGATTTGATTCATACTTTTTTAGCCGAAAAAGAGATCTGGATCAAAAAACATCGTCATCATTTGTTGCAGCATAATGTGAGTTCTCCCGATCTCACTTCCGGTGCGAAGATTCAATTTAAAGGCGAAACCTATCCATTGTTTTTACATGAAATCGACACGAATGAGCGAATTGAGTTTAATCATAGTCGCTTTGATTTTTTTGTAAAACAGCAAAGCACATTCTCTCAAAGAGCGTTGTTGTTTGAAAAATGGTGTCGTTTGCAAATGATTCAATCTTGCGAACCGCTGTTTATTCGATGGAAAACTATTTTAAATGTTGATTCAATTTCTCTTTCTATCAAAAAAATGAAATCACGCTGGGGCTCCTGTCATCCTATAAAAAAACACGTTACTTTAAATTTGAAATTAATTGAAAAACATCCAAGTTGCCTGGAATATGTGATTGTTCATGAGTTGATGCATTTATTTGAACCAAGTCATAATCATCGTTTTCATGCATTAATGACCCATTATTTCCCTGATTGGAAAGTCATCAAAAAACAACTTTTTTAAACAATGGAGTAAGTTATATGTCTTCAGTGGCTTTAATACAGTTAACCAGTAGCAGTGATGTAAAACAGAATCTTGCTTGTATCGCTGATCAAATTAGAGCCGCAGCACAGGCTGGTGCTCAATTGGCTGTACTGCCTGAAAACTGCGTGATGATGCGCAAAGCAAATGATGCATTGTTTGATATTGCAGAAGAGAAGGGTAACGGTCCGATTCAATCCGAGCTAAGTGCTTTGGCGGCATATTATGGTATTTGGTTGATTGCAGGTACTATTCCAACAAAAGGAAAGGGCGAGCGAGTTCGTTCTAGCTCTCTTGTTTTTGATGATAAAGGAAAGCTAGTTGGTGCGTATGACAAAATCCATTTGTTTGACGTGCTTGTTCCTGAGGGCGAGTCTCACCAGGAGTCTCTCCATATTGAACCTGGCTCGGCAGTGGTCACGGTGGATACTCCTATAGGTTGTGTGGGATTGAGTGTTTGTTATGATTTGCGATTTCCAGAGCTCTATCGGCAACTGGTGTTAAAAGGCGCTGAAATTTTTACAGTTCCAGCCGCATTCACGGCGATCACAGGAGACGCACATTGGGAGGTTTTATTGCGTGCTCGTGCGATTGAAAATCTTTGTTATGTGCTCGCGCCCAATCAATCAGGTCATCATGACAACGGACGTATCACTCATGGCCATAGCATGATCATCGATCCTTGGGGTAAAAAGATTGCCACTTTGCCACAAGAGGTGGGTATCCTCACGGCTGAGATTGAGTTATCCTATCTTCGGACATTACGGAAAGATTTTCCATGTAACGAACATCACATTATGGCGTAATAAAATTTATGACTTCCATTTTAGAATTTGCAAAAGAAACTTTACTGAAATCGGCTGATTTAGATGAACATCGCATCAAACGAATGCTTGAAATGTTGCATCATCCAAATGTTGATGATGGTGATTTGTATTTTCAATCTTCGAGCTCTGAGTCTTGGTATTTAGAGGATTCTGAAGTAAAAAATGGGAGCTTTAGCATCGATAAAGGCGTCGGTATTCGTGCGGTCAGCGGCGAAAAAACTGGATTTGCTTATTGCGATGATATTGCAGGCCCAGCTCTTGAGCGTGCGCTTTCTGCAGCGCGTTCGATTGCCTTATCTCAATCTAAGTCATATTCACCCGTGTCTATCTCCGAAAAACCAATGATGCGATATGAGGCATTCAATCCCATTGAAGGCATGACAAAGCTTGAAAAGATCATGTTATTAGAGTCAATTGACAAAGAAGCTCGTCGTATCGATCCTCGCGTTATCCAAGTCAATGCTTCTCTTTCAGGAAGTCATGAAGTGGTTTTGATCGTGGATTTGCAGGGTCGATTAACGGCGGATGTGCGGCCGTTGGTGAGTATTCATGTCAGTGTGATTGTAGAATCCAATGGTCGTCGAGAGTCTGCTCGTTGTGGCGGTGGTGGTCGAGTGTCTTATCATTATTTTCTTGAGAAAGAGCGTGCACTTTCTTATGCCAGGGAGGCTGTTCGAGAGGCGTTAGTGAATCTCGAAGCGGGCCCTGCGCCTGCCGGTACAATGCCAGTTGTACTCGGTCCTGGTTGGCCTGGTGTATTGTTACATGAAGCGGTAGGGCATGGATTGGAAGGTGATTTTAATCGAAAAGGATTGTCAACTTTTTCGAATCGTTTGGGCGAGCGAGTTGCGGCCAAAGGTGTTACCGTTGTGGATGATGGAACGCTTGTCGATCGAAGAGGCTCTTTAAGTGTTGACGACGAAGGCACGCCTACGCAGTGTACCACGCTGATTGAAGATGGAGTTTTGGTGAACTACATGCAAGATCGCTTAAACGCAAAATTGATGAACATGAAGCCGACCGGAAATTGTCGGCGCGAGTCTTACGCACACCTTCCCATCCCGCGAATGACCAATACTTACATGCATGCAGGGACCTATTCTCCAGAAGAAATTATTCGTTCTGTAAAACGAGGATTATATGCGGTCAATTTTGCTGGTGGCCAGGTTGATATCACTTCCGGACAATTCGTTTTTACCACAAGCGAGGCCTATCTCATCGAAGATGGACGAGTCACTCGCCCGGTGAAAGGTGCAACTCTAATTGGTAACGGTCCTGAAGTCATGCAAAAAATTAGCATGATAGGTCATGATCTTGAATTGGATTGGGGGATCGGTGTTTGCGGAAAAGATGGGCAGTCTGTTCCTGTAGGGGTTGGACAGCCCACTTTGAAAATTGATGCAATTACAGTGGGTGGGACAAACTCGTGAGTGTATCGAATTCTCCAAATCGAACCTCATTCGGGTGATCATTTTTCAAGGTCGCGGCAATGAGGTACATATTCGGCGTTGACACAACACAATCAATAATCTCACCGATGAGATTTTTTTCTGCATCATAGATGTGCATCCCTGGTTCTATTTTATGCGTTGATGAGACAAAGTACCGAGCAAAATAGTATTTGAGTTTTGCTCGGTAGTGCATCCTGGCGATAATTTCTTGACCACGATAGCAACCTTTATTGAAAGATAAATAAGGTGTTTCTTGTAATTTCAATTGATGAGGAAGAAACTTTTCGGTGGTCAGGGTATCAATTTGTAGAATACCCTCTTCAAGACGCTTTTTATCCCAAATGGAGAGGTCTGTTGTGATGTTTTCAACTGTGACATCAATTGGGTGTTTCAAGAGCTCAGTGGCTTTAGCGATATTGGTTGTGAGCGCAATCGACAGTGAAGGACTTAAATGATATGCGCAATACGTTTCTGTTGAGTAACATGCATATGCTTCATTGGGTTGATGCAGTGAATGAGAAGAGTCAGTAAGTACGCCTAAGACATGGATATCATGTCGTTCAATGCACTTTACGCGAGAAAATTGCGCTGGTTTACTGAATACTTGTGTCACTTTTTGTAACAAATTTTGGGGTAAAACAAGAAAAAAATCGGCATTCCACTGACACACATCCATGAGACTGATTATTCTACCTTCAAGATTGCACAATGCTGCCGGTTGAACCTGTTTTTCTGAGACGTTCCGTATGTCTGATGTCAACTGTCCTTGTAAAAAATGAGACGCTTGAGCCCCTTGTATTTGAAGCACATGAAGATTTGATAGATGAAATAACATAATTCAGGTTGTTGATAGTCAATAGGGGGATAGTGTACCATGTGTGGATAAAAGTTGTCTGTGAGAAATGCGTTGTCACATCATCCATCTGATGCAAAATTGATCTGGAATTGTCGCCGAGGCATGCTCGAGCTTGATTTGATGTTGTCGCGTTTTGTTGAGCGCCATTTATCGCAGCTGACTCTTGACGAGCGTGTGTTGTTTGAGCGCTTACTTGAGTACCCTGATCCTGTTCTTTACGCGCTACTCATGGACCAAATTGATGTAGACGATGAGGAGATGAACCGTTTTGCCCACATCATACGAACTCACTATTCCTTTTAAGCCATCAAAAGACTATCAGCGCCTGGTGATTTTATTGCACACACTTGCGTTGTTGGCGGTCTTAGGCTGTGATTATCCTTTTTGGATTTCGGTGTATCTTACTGTGGCCGTTTTGGTATACGGTTGGTATCTTTTCAAATTAAAACGTCCTCATCCACATCAGCAAGCACTTGTTTGTGAAAAAGGTGAGTGGTTTATTGAGGATACATTCGGTCAAAGAACAAAGTTTTCTAGGTTGCGTGTTGCTTATGATGTTCATTATGTCATTTGTCTTGTTCTTGAGCGTGAAAAGAAAAAGCGTTATATCGTCTTTTTCCAAGATCAACTGACCTTCAAAGAGCGACGTGCTTTCTATTTTAGCCAATTGGAGTGGCGAGAGCCTACAACGTTGTTTAAACCCGCTGAAGAAGAACTCCCCGAGTAATGACTTATGCTAAAGGTTTCTCAGCTTTGTTTTGAATATGCCGATTTTCCTTTGTTTCATGGAGTCAATTTTACAGTCAAATCTGGTCAGTTGTTGCATATCAAAGGTCAAAATGGCGCAGGGAAATCAACGTTACTGAAACTATTGGCGACGTTGCTGCAGCCTTCTTCTGGCGAGATCCTGTTTCGAGAACAATCTTTGTCGCATGGCATGGAAACGTATCGCAATAAAATGTCTTATATCGGACATTTAGAGGGAATTCATCCATTGCTCACACCACAGGATGTTTGGCGATATGAAATGGCGCATGAGCCTGGAAGTTTAAGCCTGTCAGAAGTATTGGGTTTATTGGATTTATCAACGGTTTCAGACATGCCTTTTGTTTATTTGTCCGCAGGACAAAAAAAACGTGTTGGGATGATGAGATTGATCATGCGTACGCCACTTGACGTATGGTTACTTGATGAGCCGTGGGTTTCTTTAGATGCGATTGGTGCGTCTTTATTGGAGTCATTTATTCATCGACATTTGAGCTTAGGCGGTTGTGTGGTGGTCACTTCGCATCAGCCGTTGCCTTTTTCTTCTTCTTTTGTAAGCGAGTACGTCTTATGAGAGCGGGCGTGTTTTTTTTACAAATGATTTTTCGTGAAGTTAAAATTCAGCGTCGTCAATCCAAAATGTTATGGAATACGGTGTTGCTCTTGATGATGATGATGGCTTTTTTCCCTCTGACATTTCCTGCAAATACCAGTTTGTTAAAGCAAATTTTTCCAGGAATGACTTGGATTACCTTGCTTTTTTTGTTTGTGATTGCCTCTGACACGTTGTTTCAGCAAGAAATAGAGAGTGGTGTCATAGAACAGTGGTTAATCGGAACTTATCCTGTTCATTTGATTTTGCGTGCGAAACTATCTGTTGTTTGGTTTTTTCAGATGATGCTGATTCTGATGGTCAGTCCTTTATTAATCATCATGTTTGATTTATCTTTTTACGAATTTTTTGCTTTATTATCTAGTATGATTTTGGGTACGCCGACATTGCTGATGCTGAATGCATTGGCTGCTTCTTTTTCTTGTGGCGTCAAACAAAAAGGTATTTTTGCAGCGTTGATTGTGTTGCCTTTGTCTTTGCCTGTGATGGTGTTTGGGAGTGGTGTTTTGTTGCACGCAATACAAGGGGCGACAATTTATGGTGAACTCGCGTTGTTATTGGCAATGAGTCTTCTGAGTGTTCTCTTTTTACCTTGGGTGATGGTTGAAGCTCTTCGTGCCAGCGTATGAACTCGCCTTTCCTGTCTAATCATGGTATCATTCTTCATTTTTTAGTGCCTATTTGATTCTATGTGGACTTATTTTTATCAGTTTGCTTCTCCAAAAATATTTTATGCGCGAGCCAATCAGTGTTTACCCTGGCTTTGGGTTGCTGCTGTTTTTTGTATCGCAATAGGATGTGTATGGGGACTGGTATTTGCTCCAGCTGATCTCCAGCAGAAGGATGCTTTTCGCATTCTCTATGTTCATGTTCCTGCTGCATTTCTCTCGATGGGACTGTATACAGGCATGACCATTTTGAGTCTTATTTTTTTAATTTGGCGTATCAAACTAGCTGGGTTTTTGATCAAGATAGTTGCAGAGATGGGTTGTCTTATGACTTTTCTGGCTTTGATTACCGGTAGCATTTGGGGAAAGCCCATGTGGGGTACTTGGTGGATATGGGATGCGCGACTGACCTCTGAATTTATTTTATTGATGCTTTATGCCTCAATTTTGGCTGTTCATCATGCTTATCCTGAAGGAGAACAAGCTGATAAGTTGGTCGCATTGCTGGTTTTAGTCGGATTTATTGATTTACCCATTATTCATTATTCAGTGGTTTGGTGGAATACACTGCATCAAGGGCAAACCTTTTCCTTTTTTTCAAAGTCGCATATGGACTCTACAATGGTGCCGCCTTTGCTTTGGATGTTGAGTGGATTTTCTTTTTACAGTGTGGCAATGATTCTCATGCGAGCCCAGGATGCACTATTGTGGCGAGAACGTCGGCAGCAATGGGTGAAACTCTGGATTCGAGAGGGGATATCGTAATGCTTTCAGAAACATTTAGTGGTTATGGTGTTTATATTTTGGCCAGTTATGGTCTCGTTGGAGGGATGATGGCGATGGCTTTGTTTATTGCTCGAAAAAAACGTCGCAATACAGAAAGTCGACTCTCCAAATGGTTTCAAAGAGAGAAAAATTGATGCATCCGATAAGACGTCAACGTTTGATAACCATAGTATCGATTCTGATTGTATTGGGGATTGTCGTCGCTTTAGTGCTTTATGCGCTTCGACAAAATATCAATGTGTTTTATTCTCCAACGGATATTCAATCTGGAAAAGCACCTCGTTATCGCACGATTCGATTAGGTGGAATGGTCTTGTCTGACAGCGTCAAACGGGGAGATGCGCTGTATGTTCAGTTTAAAGTGACTGATTTTAAAGCGAACATTCCTGTTGAGTATCAGGGTGTTTTACCTGATTTATTCAAAGAAGAGAAAGGTGTCGTTGTTGAAGGAGAATGGACTTCTGATGGTGTGTTTAAAGCCTCAACGGTGCTTGCAAAGCATGACGAAAATTACATGCCTAAAGAAGTAAAACAAATGCTCAAGGGGGCGTCACGTGATAGCTGAGTTTGGTTTATTGGCGCTAATTTTGGCTTTGTTGTCATCGTGTTTTGCTGTGGCTGTGCCTTTGTTTGGATTTTGGAAAAAAAATTCCCATTTAGAGAAACTCGTCAATTATTATGTTGTTGCTCAAGGTTTCTTTGTTTTGTTCGCCTATGTATGTCTTGTTTTTTGTTTTTTAAAAAATGATTTTACTGTTGCGTATGTGTATCTTAATTCAAGCACATTGTTACCCTGGTTTTATCGGTTTTGCGCGGTTTGGGGTGGGCATGAAGGCTCGATGTTGCTTTGGGTGCTGATCTTAAACATATGGACTCTTGCCGTTGCGTATTGCAGCCACTCGCTGTCTCAACCATTTAGAACAAGAGTTTTGATTGTCTTATCTGCTTTAAGTGGTGGTTTAGTCTTATTTTTACTGACCACGTCGAATCCTTTTTTACGTCAATTCCAGATCTTGAATACGGTTGGGCGTGATTTAAACCCTTTGTTACAAGATCCTGGATTTTTGTTTCATCCACCCATGTTGTATATGGGGTATGTCGGATGTTCAGTTGCGTTTGCGTTTGCGTTTAGCGCGTTGTGGCTTGGACGAGTTGAATCATTATGGGCGAAATGGACCAGACCGTGGGCCCTTGGTGCATGGTGTTGTTTAACGCTTGGAATTACGCTGGGAAGCTGGT
Source organism: uncultured Legionella sp. (assembly GCA_964513205.1). Lineage (GTDB taxonomy): Bacteria > Pseudomonadota > Gammaproteobacteria > Legionellales > Legionellaceae > JAGVJT01. Next base: position 9,518 of record CAZELP010000034.1, read on the forward strand.
GGGCGTATCGTGAATTAGGTTGGGGAGGCTGGTGGTTCTGGGATCCGGTTGAAAATGCCTCGTTCATGCCTTGGCTTTCTGCAACAGCATTGATTCATGCTTTGGCTGTCAATGAAAAACGGCAACAGTTAAATGCCTGGACTCTTTTATTGGCCATGGTGACTTTTTCATTAAGTTTAATCGGAACTTTTTTGGTACGTTCCGGAGTGCTGGTGTCAGTGCATGCGTTTGCTGTGGATCCTACGCGTGGTTTGTTTATTTTATTGTTTTTGATGGTGGTCATTGGTGGTGCGTTGACCTTGTTTGCTTTTCGTGCACCAACGCTTGGACGTCGAGAGGCTTTTTCGGCATTTTCGCGAGAAGGGGTCTTGTTGCTGGGACAGATTTTTTTGTTTGGCGCGATGTGTACCGTTCTTTTAGGGACGGTGTATCCACTTTTTATTGATAGTCTGGGTCTTGGTAAATTGTCGGTTGGTGCTCCGTATTTCAATGCTGTTTTTGTGCCGTTGATGCTCCCGCTTTTGGCATTAATGGGCGTGGGGATTCACGTGCGTTGGCAATCGGATGCAGCAGTGCGTTTGATTCGTCTTTTAAAGCGACCTGTTGGTCTGACTTTTCTTTTTTCATTGGGTTTGATGGCGTTGACTCGCTTTCATATGCAATTCAGTGTCTTTATCGGGCTTTTATTAGCCTCTTGGATTATAGTGAGTACATTAAAAATGAGTATAGAACGAAAAAAACAACGTGGTATTCGGGGGTTTGGACAAGCCTTTTTGGGTATGTTGCTGGCACACATTGGGGTTGCTGTGACCGTCATAGGCATTGCTGTATCTTCAGGGTTTGGTATTCAACGTGATGTGAAAATGTCGCCAGGTGAAGAAGTTCGATTGGCCGGATATTCAATTTTCTTTGTCAGTGAGTCGAGTTTAACTGGACCCAATTATCATGGAACGAAAGCGTGTTTTAAAATTGGTTCAGGACCCAATGCGCATGTAATTTTCCCAGAAAAGCGTCTTTATGATGTGGGGAAAATGGCAATGACTGACTCCGCGATTGATGTCAATGTTTTTCGAGACATTTACATTGCATTGGGTGAGCCCATTGGCAAAGAAGCTTGGTCTGTTCGACTTTATTATAAGCCTTGTGTGCGATGGATTTGGGCTGGCGGATTTTTATTGGTGATGGGTGGTCTGTTGGCTTTGACTGATAAACGTTATGGTCGTTATAAGTCTATGATGAAGGGGCGTTTGGCTGTATGAGTAAAAGCTTGCGTTTTTTGCCTTTGCTTGTTTTATTTGGAATGAGCTTTTTCTTTTGGAAAGGCTTGAGCCTCAATGCAAGAGTATTGCCTTCAGTCAAAATAGGCCAAAAACTGCCAAATTTCACATTACCAAGGTTAGACAACGGTGCTTTGGATGCGTTTAACAGTTCCAAAGGGCAGGGGTTTCTCTTAAATGTATGGGCGAGTTGGTGTGAGGTTTGTTTGGAAGAGCAAGACTTTTTGATGAAACTTTCAAAGCAAGGTGTATTGATTTATGGTCTGAACTATAAAGACACCGTCAGTGCTGCCAATGCTGCGTTGAAAAGCTGGGGTAATCCTTACGTCTATAGTGTTTCAGACGCCGAAGGTCGTATTGCTTTGGATTTAGGCGTGTATGGAGCGCCAGAAACATTTTTGATTGATGCAAATGGCGTGATTCGTTATCGTCACGTCGGTGCTCTGACAGAAGAAGCTTGGCAAAAAATGCGAGATTTTTTATGAACACAATACGTTTGTTTTGCCTGATGATTTTTCTATTTTGGGGCACCATGGTACAAGCAAAAACGGCTACGGCACTTTATCCATTTGAGGATGATAAAAAGGCGGCTCAATTTCAACATTTACTCAGTGATTTACGTTGCCTAGTTTGCCAAAACCAAGATTTGGTTGACTCTAATGCTGAATTTGCAAAAGATTTACGTCGAGAGATTTATCAAAAGGTGCAGGAAGGAGAGTCTGATCAAGCCATTATAGAGTATCTTACTGCTCGATTTGGTGAATATATTTTATTTAAGCCGCCGGTCGAAAGTCTCACGTGGATTCTTTGGGGGGCGCCTTTGTGCTTTATTTTAATTGGGTTAGGCCTTTATTGGAAGATGATTCGGCATGCAAAATGAGACTTTAACCGTTGTGTTGTTGATTGCCCTGATTTTAGGAACAGGAGTGATTTGCTTGCCTTTATGTAAAGGAAATAGGCGGTGTTTCTGGCTTTTTTTGCCTGTTTTTTTGTGTTTAACCTTTGGATATATCGTATGGGGCGGATATTTTCCTTTGCTGGATTACAATCAAACGCTGGCGAGAAAACATGAAGTTGATCAAATCTTATCCTCTCCTGAAAAAACAAGAGCCTTGATTCAGCGAATGATCACGCAATTGGATTCGAGTCCCAGTAGTGCGTCTGGCTGGGTCTTGGTTGGAAAACTCTACCTTGTGGTGGGTGAACAAGACAAAGCTCGCTCGGCTTTTGAAAAAGCAAGGCAGTTGAGGGCGCAACCCTAGATTAGCGTTTTATTCCAAAAACTCTTCATTTTTTGTCTATACTCAAAAGTAGAGATAAAAAATGAAGGGACTCTCATCATGCCCAAACATCATCTGACCCTGGGCGGGCTTTATACGCATTCTCAGGGCTCCATCAATGAAGAGTACATCAAATTTAAACGTCAGGAATTTAATGAAAATTCATACAATGGCCCTTCGCTTGATGATTTTAAAGCGAGACTTCAGCAAGCATATGCTACAGCCGTTTGGGTTTTAGAGAAGCAAAAGCAAGAGAAAAAAATCAGTGAAGACGAGTATCTCAGTAAGATTGGACGTCTGAACGAGTCTCAAGAAACTGCTCTGAACAATCTGAAACGAGATTGTAAAATAGAAAATATTGGGCTAGCCTCTCTGAAAAAAGAGCAGCCTGTAGTCCTTGAAAAGATTCAAACCGCAAAACTTCATATCCAAAGTTTTGTGTTCGATGCATTGATGCAGATGAATCCAAACGCTTTTCAGAGTGAAGCTGATTTGATTAAAGGTTTAAAGCAATATGAGATTGATGAGTCTCATTATACTGCAACTCAAGATAGACCTGATTTTGTCAATACTTATCTAGATCCTATTTCAAACAAAACGTGTGTCAGCATACAACGCACGATTGATAAGACCATTCCAAGTACTGAGCGTTATGACAGAGACGAATTTAAGGGGATTTTGCCCAATTTTGTTGAGTGTGGTGTGGGCTATTTAGATGCGAAAAGCAATCTACAATTAGATTTTAAAGGATATCGTCATAGTTCTTATCCTCCCATTCGCATCACAAATGATTTCGAACGGCAGAAAAAAGCAGCTGAAATTGCCAAAAATATGCTGACCGAGCTTGCCCGTCAAGAAATGAACAAAGATCAATATACAAGACAGCCCATCGTGTTAAATTTGTCCTCGCTCTCGCTTTTAACGCCCTATGCTTTGACGGATCGATTGGTGCCGAATGATGAGGCAGAAGCAAGGCAGCTTAAAGAAAGTTATGATGCCATGATGATGTACCAAGGTAGAGAAGTCACTGTTAAAGTTGGCGAAAAAGAGGTGCGTGTTAAACTGAATCTTACGATGATGAATGCGCCTTCAAACACTTGGGGCGTTGCCATTTCAAAGAAAAAGTCTTTTCTTAGAAAAATGTCATATTCAGCGCTTGAAAAAGACATCAATGCTGAGGGAATGAATCAGTTTATATCACGCACAATAGACTATTTTGAGCAATCAAAATCTTCACATGCAGCTGCCCCAGTTTTAAAAGCGCTCAGAGAGATCCAAAATGAATGTAATATTTCTTTTGGCGACAAAAAATCAAGACTTAAAGACATCCATAAAGAAATTGAAAAAAGTTTCAATTCTAATCATGAAGAAAAATATCGTCGATTAAAAGCACAAGAAGCGAAACTGAATAAAGAAATTGGCAATATAAATCGAATCATGTTTAAAAAAATGAAGATGTGGGTTAATAAAGATCGTCATGAATTGGATAATATTCTAAAAATTTTGAAGGAAAAAAAAACCCCACAAGACGAAGTGGCGGAGTTATTTTTCCAAACATTGTTAATGTCGGTTGATGGTAGAGTAGAGCCCATTCAATGGGGATCTCGATTTTTGCTCGCAAATCAAAAAATGGGAAATTATGTTGATTTTTATTGTAAAAGTGGTGAAGACCGAACAGGTCGCATGCAAAATATGATTGAAGAGCTTTGCATTTTTTATCGAGATACTGGACGTTATCCTGCATATGATGTGCAAACAAAAAAAATGAACCGACACGAACAGGAAGTTCAAGGAAAAATTGCAATTTCTGTCAATGAGTTTTCCGTTTCTAGAGATATTACCGGTCAAAACTGCATTGGTGCGAGAGGACTTCAGATTACAGAAGACTTAAAAGTCAATAGAACTCTTGCCGCAAAAAGTGGAGATGCCATTGGAAAAATGGCCAAAGGTATATTTGGCTTAACCGATACGGGTGTCTGGTCTG
>CAZELP010000035.1:0-13849 GCA_964513205.1 uncultured Legionella sp.
AATCATCCATCTCATCTGACATCACAATCGGCTCATATGATGAAATGATGCTTTCCCTATAGCTTGCTGCTAGACGGCCACCTAACGCATCTGACGCGATACTCACGGTGTCTTTTAACAATTCAAATGAGACGCGAAGTTCGGTTAGGTTCATGATAAATTCATAATTTGAGTATTATGATTTAATTATAGACTGATTTAGGTAACGTCCCTGAAGTTTTTTTAGACAAGGTTTAATTTTGAATTGAGCACAGATTTTTCAATTTCACTTCGATCTGCCCCCTCTCCCGCGCCATGCGGTTTGATGATGGTGCCTTTCGCGGGAGAGGGTTGGGGAGAGGGATGTGGATAAATCTTTGCAAAGACAACGAGCTCGCGATTTACGGAAAAACAGCACCGATGCTGAGAGACATCTTTGGTATCATCTTCGAGCGAGTAGACTTGGATTTAAATTCAAGAGACAAGTGCCAATAGGTTCATACATTGTTGATTTTCTCGAGTTTAGCCTTTTAATGGATTTGGTTGATTTCAAAAATGCTCTTACATTGCCATTACATGGACAATAGAAGACTTATTTTGATCAACACTAAAAAATCTTTTGGTCGCCATATAAATATCGAAAAATTTTGATTTGGATTCTTGAGATTTGGAAAGTAATTTTTCAATAATATATAAACGCAACTCATGTTCAGTATTGGCATTCATATTGGTTGGAAAAGCGCCTTTCTTCTCCCATTTACTAACTGCCATATGTGATTCATGAACTACTTTCTCACCAAATTCGCGAAGCGGCATTGAATAATACGAGCGTATAAATTTAACTTGATCCCCAGTTAGCCTTACTTCTTGAACTGCTAACTTTGCAATAACATCATCCGCAATTTTTTGAACATCAATTCTCGGGTGCCAATCATTTTCAATACTAACCATTTCAACTTCGTCCAATTGAACAGGAAAGCCAAATCCATCATAAACATAATTTTTCACTATTTTAGTTTTCATAGCTCTTCTCCTGTTAAATCCTGATTACCGTAATGATTGGCATTAAATCCTCTGTAAATGTAACAATCACTCTTAATGCATTACCATCAATATCACATCCTTCAATGCAATATTTCCAATCCTGGGCTACATCAACAATAGAGATGGATTCATAAACATCCTTTTTCTTATTGCGCTTTCTCCCATAACCCTTTTTTCCGGATAAAAGATAAATAACATCAAGCTGTGAAACATGTCGCTCTCGCATTCTTTGTTCTGAATGTGACAGGAAAATATATTTTCTTTGATTTATTTTCTCTTCTATCAATGCAAATAATTCTTTGTCTGTTTTTTTTATTGGTTTTATAGACACTATTTTATTACTCATTGGTAATATAGGAGATTATAGCACATGTAAACCAAGTTTACAAAAACGTATTAAAACACCATGTTTTCCAGAATTTTTCTGGCATTTTCTAGATCTTCTGGTGTATTGATGTCTTGGATTGGACTAACGCATGCCTCTTCGACTTGGATACGATGACCGTGCCAAAGTACTCGCAATTGCTCTAAACATTCAAAAGACTCAAGAGGTGAAGCAGGCCAACCGACGTATTCAAGTAAAAATTTTGCACGATAAGCATAAAGCCCAATATGCCGATATACTTTCGAGAGCGATATGTCACCATCGCGAAAAAAAGGTATTGGACTTCTTGAAAAATAAAGAGCTTGATTGAAACAATTACGAACGACCTTGACCACATGGGGATTCTCATAATCGCTTAATGAGGAAAGTGGCGCACAAAGCGTGGAAATCGATGCATGCAAAAAAGCATTTGAATCTGCAACTTGACGAATCAACTCCGGAGCAATAAAAGGCTCATCGCCTTGAACATTGACAACAATCGACTCAGGAGCCAGTTGGAGAGTCTCAACCGCCTCCGCGATTCTATCTGTACCTGTTTGATGGTGAGATTGGGTCATCACAACCCTCGCACCAAAACGCGCCGCTTCGGCCGAAATACGTGCATCATCTGTTGCAATAAAAATCTCACGCGGATTAGCTGCACAAGCTCTTTGATAAACATGTTCAAGAACCGTTTTTCCGCCCAAATCTTGTAATGGCTTTCCTGGAAATCGCGTCGAATTAAAACGTGCCGGTATCACAACATAAAATGAGCTGCTCATAATGCATCTTTCTCTTCAAGTGAAATCAGGCGCGCTTCCTCTTCGAGCATCACCGGAATCTCTTCTCGAATAGGATAGGCAAGTCTATCAAAAGCACAAATCAATTCTTGTTGTTTTAAAATCAAAGCCCCTTTGCATATTGGACAAACCAAAAGACTGATTAATTTTTTATCCATTTACATCTCCATGTGTCACATGTTGACGAATATAAACCGGAGCAGCATCTTGCACATCAACAGTAGGCATTTCAATGGATTGAATCATTGAAATCAATCCACTTGCAGAAGGCTCAATCACAACCGCATCAATAGCTGCCTCCAAAATACGACTTGAAATAGCCGTTTGATACGGTTCAAAACCAATACCTGCAAGATAGAAAGGAGTGTCGGTAAGACAATCGACATCCGCAGCTGATGTGACATATTCCTCGGCAGAAAGAAGACTTTCTTGATTAGGATAATAAGCCCAATATAATTGCTCCATTCGTGCATCCATGAGAGAAAGCACTGGAAAGCTTCCCTTTTTTTGTAGCAACTGATGGGCAATCAACGCCAGATCGCTGACGGAATATAAAGGCAAATCATGAGCGTAAGCAAGTCCCTTGGCAATGCTGCAGGCAATTCTAAGCCCCGTAAAACTACCCGGTCCACGACCAAAAACAATCGAACCCAATTGCATCGGCGTCAGTCCTGCTGCTTTTAGTAGATCGTCAATCATCGGTAATACAGATTGCGCTTGCAAAGAGGTCCCTTCGATATGCGCCTCGTGCACTACGCCTGATGACCAAAGTGCAACAGATGCGCGCGCGATGGAAGTGTCTATTGCGAGCACCGGTTCGGCAACAACATTCACGCTTTAGAACCCCATTCTTTTTCTAAATATTGTAATTTATCTTCAGCAGATTCCCAACTTTGAGCATCTGGCAGAGGATCTTTTTTAGCCGTAATATTAGGCCAAACACCAGAGCGATCGGCATTAATTTCTAAAAACTCACGTTCACTGTCAGTTAAATCATCTTCGGATTTGATAGCGTTTACAGGACATTCTGGTTCACACAGGGCACAATCAATGCACTCATCAGGATTAATTACAAGAAAATTCGGGCCTTCATAAAAACAATCTACTGGGCAAACCTCGACACAATCTGTATATTTGCAACGAATGCATTTTTCGGTCACTACAAAAGTCATGTTCTATCCTCAGCGCTTTTATATAAAAAAATTATATGGCGTATTAAAGCATATTTTCCTGCGATTCGGAACAAATCATGTGCATTATAACTGTGTTTTACAACAAATTTCTGTTAGAATTGAAACTTTTGAATGATACATTAATTGAGACACATGACAGAACAAAATCGTTTTCTTGCACAACTCCTGCACCTTCTGGATGAAGGCCATGCCATTGACACCACTGTTCTTGATGTACATGAGCAAACCAGCATCACCGACTATATGATCATTTGCAGTGCAAAATCATCTCGACAAGTCCGCGCTCTTGCCGAAAACATCATGCAAGCAATGAAGCATTTCGGCCTGCCTGCTCTTAGCCAACATGGCTTGGACGAAGGAGAATGGGCCTTGATTGATTTTGGTGATTTCGTCGTACACATTATGCAACCAGCCACACGGGATTTCTACAATCTAGAAGGACTTTGGCAACCGCATACAGCAGCATAATGAAAGTCACGCTGATTACACTTGGAAATAAAATGCCAGACTGGGCGAACGAAGCAAAAGATGAGTTCGCCAAGCGCCTTCAAGAGCACATTCAATTACACTGCATTGAAATACCTCTTCAAAAGCGCAATAAAACCAGTGACTTAACACGCATCCTCGAAAAAGAAGAACAACTACTCAGGGACAATATTCCTCCTGGCTCAAGATGCATTGCACTTGATAAATCAGGCAAGTCTTTTAACAGCGAATCTCTAGCTTTGCACGTGGAAAAACTTCAACAAAACCACCCACATTTAACTTTTATCATTGGAGGGCCAGAGGGACTACAGCCCAACTTTTTAAATGATTGCGATGAAAAATGGTCTCTTTCTGGTCTCACATTCCCGCATGCTTTGGCTCGCGTCATTCTTTTAGAAGCATTGTACCGATCATGGTCTATTTTGCAGCATCATCCTTACCATAAATGATCGTTTGCAGTATAATCAGCTCCCTTGCTCTTAATCCTTCAAAACATGCGATTTCACAACGATGCTTTTCATCGTCGACAAGAATATGAGCTTCACCATTTGCGCCTTGGCTTATTGGTGGCGATCACGATTATTTGCTCGCTTTTCCTAATTTTAAGACTTGCCTATTTGCAATTTTCACAATATCAGCGTTTCTCCACACTCTCGCTAAAAAATCAAATGAGCATCATTCCACTTCCTCCGCCTCGCGGCATTATTTATGATAAAAATGGGATTATTTTAGCGGATAATATCCCTGTTTATTCGCTCGAAATTATTCCAGAACGCGTACATCATCTGTCTGACACATTGGAAAATCTTCAAAAACTGCTGCCCAATATCAGCAACGAAGATATAGAAAACTTTAAACGCATGCGCATGCAAAACCGCTCTTTTGTACCTATTCCGATTAAATTACAACTCTCTCAAGAAGAAGTCGCGACCTTTGCAAGCAATCAATACCAATTTCCTGGCGTCAATATCAGTGCACGATTATTGCGTTATTATCCTTTCAAAGAAATCACGGCTCACGCATTAGGCTACGTTGGACGAATCAATCTCGAAGAACTTAAACAAGTGGACCCCACTCAATATCGCGGAACAAATTTTATTGGGAAAGCCGGTCTTGAAAAATATTACGAAGCCTTGCTCCATGGCGACGTTGGTTATCAACAGGTGGAAACGGACGTGCGCGGCAGGACACTACGCGTACTTGATAAAATTCCTCCGCTATCAGGACAAGGACTGTATCTAACATTGGATATTCGCATTCAACAAGCCGCCTATGAAGCCATGCAAGGGAAAAGAGGTGCGGTTGTGGCCATGCGAGCAGAACAAGGTGATATTTTGGCGATGGTGAGTGCGCCTAGTTTCGATCCGAATGTATTTGTAAAAGGAATCAGCCAACACGATTATCAAGAATTGATGCAATCGGAAGATAAGCCTCTGTATAATCGCGCTGTTCGAGGACTGTATCCTCCGGCATCTCCCGTTAAACCATTCATTTCGATCGCAGGTTTAGAGCGAGGGATCATCACACCGGAAACACACATTTACGATCCGGGATGGTACAAACTCCCCAATGTCGATCATGCTTATCGTGATTGGAAACGTGGCGGACATGGCTTCATGAATTTAAGACGCGCGATCACGGTATCATGTGACACTTATTTCTATCAACTTGGTCGACGTTTAGGAATTCACGCCATTCAGGATATTTTAGTCCAATTTGGTTTTGGACAGCTGACGCATGTGGATTTAACTGAAGAAACATCAGGGTTAGTTCCGAGTCCTGAATGGAAACAACAAGTGAAACATCTTCCTTGGTACCCAGGTGATACCCTCATTACCTCTATTGGACAAGGTTTTATGCTCACTACGCCAATCCAACTCGCAAATGCCACTGCGTCACTTAGTCAGCATGGACGTCGATATCGCCCTCACCTCATGTCGAATATTAGAGATGATCAAGGTCATATTCGATTTTTTAATGTTGTCGAGGAATACCCTGTCGATGTCAAAAATCCAATACACTGGGACTTCATCATCGGTAGCATGCGCGATGTGATCATGAGTCCGGAAGGAACAGCCGGAGGTCGATTTGGAAGAAATGCCGCCTATACCGTTGCCGGAAAAACAGGAACAGCACAGGTTTTTAGCATGAGCCAAGATGAGAAAAAGCGCAATCAGCAGGTTTCTGAAAAATTGCGAGATCACTCTTTATTTATCGCCTTTGCACCGATAGAGCAGCCTCAGGTGGTCGTAGCTGTTGTCGTCGAGCATGAAAATAATGCCCCTCAAATTGCAAGGGCAGTCCTTGACGCCTACTTCAAAACACAAGAAGAGAATCCCATCAAATGAACAGAACTCAATCTCCAATGTACCGCTTAACAGGGCGATCACTGCATATCGATTTACCGCTATTACTCTTTTTATTGGGTCTGATTGGGGTTGGACTTGTTGTGCTTTATAGTGCATCAAATGAAAATTATGCGATGCTTTTACGACAAGGACTTCGACTTTTACTGGCTTTGGTCATTATGACTGTACTTGCCTTTATCCCCCCTCATAAATACAAACACTGGACACCGACACTTTATTTTTCGGGATTACTACTCTTATTTGCAGTCATGATTATTGGAAAAATAGGAAAAGGTGCACAACGATGGCTAGATTTGGGAGTATTTCGCTTCCAACCTTCGGAAATGATGAAACTCGCTGTTCCCATGATGGCATCATGGTATCTTGATCGAAAAACATTACCACTAGACTTTAAATCATTGATGATAGTTTCTTTGTTCATATTCTTACCGGCTGCACTGATTGCCAAACAGCCCGACTTGGGTACAGCAATCATGGTCAGTATGAGCGGTTTTTGTGTTATTTTTTTAGCAGGAATTTCATTTCGTATCTTATTTGGAATCATTGGCGCGCTTGCTGTCATTGCTCCTTTTTTATGGAGCGCGCTACATGAGTATCAAAAACAGCGCCTGATCACGCTCATTAACCCAGAGCATGATCCACTCGGAACAGGTTATCACATCATTCAATCCAAAATTGCAATTGGCTCAGGCGGCTTATTAGGAAAAGGATGGTTGATGGGCAGTCAAGCACATCTCAACTTTTTGCCTGAACATGCCACTGATTTTATCTTTGCTGTAGCAGGAGAGGAATTTGGCTTTTTAGGATGTCTGCTCATCCTTTTTTTTATTCTTGCCATCACATTTCGTTCCTTAAAAATAGCACGTGAAGCACAATCAACTTTTACACGTCTACTTTCAGCGAGCCTCGGAATGACATTCTTTTTCTCTGCGTTTGTCAATATTGGGATGGTCATGGGAATTCTACCTGTTGTGGGTATTCCTCTACCTTTGGTCAGTTACGGTGGCACAGCTCTTGTGACATTCATGGCAAACTTTGGAATTTTAATGTCGATTCATTCTCATCGAATTTTATTTGATACATTACGAAGTTAAGCACAATATTCATAAATCATGTTCTTAAGGTTCTCTTAATCTTTTTTGTATAAAATATCACCTAATTTGATTTTTTTAATACATAAAACAAGGGAGTGTCCATGAAAAATGCCATTATCGGTTTAATGAGTACTGTTGTCTTAGTCGCTGTATTTGCCCAACCAGCCCGTGCACAAAGCATGGATATCTCACTGGCTCCACATGGTTCTAAGCTCATTGAGAATAACTTCTCTTTCTCTTTAGATGCGAATTGTGTTGTTCGCTCACAAGGTGAAGGGAAACAAACCATTCGACTTCATGTTCTAAAAGAAAATGGTGTGATTAATGGAAAAAAACTCGACAAAGGAGAGTCTACTTCTGTCGTGATTAATGGCAGCAAATCAGTTTCTGTTCACGCGGAACCAGGTTCAAAAGTCAATATTCAAAATTTAGGTGATGGTCCTCTTGAGGCCACCTGTTCAGTCTAATAATCGAGCAACAGGACCAAAACTTCTGCGATGAATATCCGTTACACCGAGTTGCGACAACGCATCTCGGTGTAACACTGTTGGATACCCCTTGTGCTTCTCAAAGCCATAACCGGGATATCGGCTTGCCAACTCTATCATCTCTTGATCTCGAGATACTTTTGCTAAAATTGAAGCCGCACCAATCACATCAACCAAGGCATCACCATTTACAATCGCTTTACCAGGAATATCAATATTAGGCAGATAAAGCCCATCAACCCAAATTTCATCTGGACGAACGGCTAACCCTTGTATGGCACGCTTCATCGCCAATAAGGTCGCATGATGAATGTTTAATCGGTCAATCTCTTCAACTTCTGCTCGACCATAAGCATAACAAACCGCTTGTGTCTCAATTTCTTTAGCCAATCGACGACGCTTTGCGTCCGTTAGTTTTTTAGAATCGGTCACACCAGGAATGGTGCACTCAAGAATCACAGCACATGCAATCACAGGCCCTGCCAACGGTCCTCGCCCAACTTCATCAACGCCTGCTATTTTCATCATTAAAAAATTACTAAAAAAACATGGACAAGAGCATAAACGATTCGCTACATTGAATCACGCACTTTTCATTTTAAAGTGTATGACTAACGCAAAGGAGCACAATTAATGAACATGCAGAAATTAAGTCCGTTGTCTCTAGGGTTGTCTATGGGTGTTATTTGGGGTGTTATGATTGTTTTGATGGGTTTGCTGGCGCATTTTTTTGAATACGGTACCGCTTTTGTCACCTCCATGGGAGTCATTTATGTTGGATATGAACCTTCAATTGTTGGCAGCTTTATTGGTGGCGCAATAGGATTTATCGATGCATTGATTGTTGGCCTTTTGATTGCCTGGTTATACAATGGCTTCTTATCTTGCTGTTGCAAAAAATAAATTATTCTTGCGTATGCTGCGTTCTAAATCTAGATGCAGCATACATCACAATCAAGTAAATCACGCCGACTGCAAAACAATAAAAACTAAAAATAAAGTTTGAATGCCCCGAATATAACAAATTCACAAACTGAACACCTATTGCCTGAACGGACATCAAAATCATACTCATCAATGCAGAAGCAGTGCCTTTTGCAATTTGTGTTGAAAATAAAACAAAACGGCTCAAAGGAGAACCCACAATGCCTAAGCCAAAGAAATACAGCATAAGGCCAGGAATTAATCCTACGAATCCTGTACTGAAAAAAACCTGCAAAATGAGCATCAATGCCAAACCAGATCCTAAAACTAAGGAACCAATTTTGAGTAGTTTTTCAAGAGAACATGTGTGTGTCAAACGACGAAGAGTCATATTTCCGGCAATGATCGCGCCAAAAATTGGAATTTGCCAAATGCCATATTCCATCAAACTTAGTTTTCCAACCGTGACCAAAATGACAGGCGCCAAACCAATCCATGCCACACAAGGTAATCCCGCCAAACCCAATCCCATAGACGCTAACATAAATGAACGATTCATTGAAAGTCGTTTGTAATTGTGCATGATTGTTTTAGGAGACAGTGGCACACGAGGAATAGCACTCCCATCTCGCTTGGTCTGTCCTACAGATTCGGGCATTTTCCATGCAAGCCCTAACAAAGAAATCAAGGCAAACGCAGCAATCATGACGAAAATAAAACGCCAGTTGAAATAATGCACAAACAAAGCCCCAGCCAAAGGTCCTAAAAGAGGCGCTAAAATTGAGATATTAGACATCATGGCCATGAGTCTAATCGCATCCATTTCCTCAAAAATCTCCTGCAAAGTGGCATAACCTATCACACTGATAAAACAAAGCCCCATGCCTTCAAAAAATCGAGCAATTAAAAACTGATGCATAGAGGAAGAACACGCAATCCACACGGTAAAAACAAAAAAGACAACAGCTCCAGTTAGCATGATAGGACGACGACCATAAGCATCAGATAAAGGTCCTAAAAAAAGCTGCAAAGAGGCGCCGCCTAAAATATAAAGCGTTAAAGAAGTGGCAATATCAGACTCACGACCATTAAAGGTATTCACAACATCAATCATACCAGGCATAATCATGTCGTTCGCGATGTAAGTCAAAAACTCATATAAAACTAGAAAACCAGCAAAAAGAAGTGCCTCAGTTCGTGTAATCGGGATAAGTGGCTGAGCCATGTAATTCTCTCAAAAATACCAATTGTTCATACAGGTGAGGAACGATTATACTCCTCTCATTGAATCAATCAAGGGACAGAGATGTTGAAAATACTGGCAGATGAGACTTTACCACTTCTGGAACTTTTTCATTCTGAATTTTCTCTAACCACGTACAGCGATCTCAATACCCTCGAAAAAAATCTCTCAACACACGACATTCTCATATGCCGCTCTACTCTCAAAGTTGATGAGGCGTTGCTAAAAAATAGCGCTATCACTTGTGTGGCAACCGCAAGCAGCGGATCGGATCACATTGAAAAAAATTATCTCGAAAAGCATCACATAACCATGCTGGATGCAAAGGGCTGTAATGCGCATGCCGTTGCAGATTACGTTTGTAGTGTATTTTCTTGGATATCAAAGAATAATTTGCTTTTAAACCAAACAGCAGGCGTTATCGGTTTAGGCCATGTGGGACGTCTTGTTGCAGAAAGACTTCGTCGATTTGGATTGATCGTACATGAATATGATCCCCCTAAAGCCCAAATTGATCCATCATTTAAATCAGCATCCATTGAAACGATACAAGATTGTGGATTAATTTGCCTACATCCAAACTTGCATGTCGATCTCCCGTACCCGACTCAGCACTTCATTAATGACGCTTTTCTAAAGCAACTGACACCTCAAACTGTGATCATCAATGCATCAAGAGGTGGTGTTGTCGACGAGAAAGCATTGCTTGCTTATTCAATATGCTACTGTACAGACGTCTACCACAATGAACCTGAGATTCAAAAAAATATCATTGATTATGCCACGCTTTGCACGCCACACATTGCCGGTCATACCATTGAAGCGAAGAAAAATGCGGTTGTGTATCTCGCCGCACAATTATATGCACATTTTCAAAAACCGCTCCCAAAAGCGCTGTCTGCATGCTCGCCTATTCGATTAAAGCGAAATCATACGAGCTCAATGGAAGACGCTTGGCTTTCTCATTATAATCCGTACGAAAACACAGTCGCACTCAAAACAGCTCGAGACAAAACACAAGCCTTTTTAGCCCTAAGAAAAGCACATCAATTTCGACACGATATTGAGTGGGAATAAGGCTCCGTTGCAAAAACTACGATTGTCTACACTTTACTCATCACTTAATTAGTGGCTATAATGTAGCTACATATGGTGATTATATACAGGTGAAATTATGACTGATTGTGTGATTCGTTCCAGAATAGACCCACTTATTAAAGCCAAGGCTGATAAGCTGTTTAAGCATATGGGGTTAACATTAAGCGAGGCTATTCGTTTGTTTCTCTACCAATCTGTTGCAGAAAAACGGATTCCCTTTAATATTAGTACGCCCAACGCAATAACGCGCATGGCTCTTGAGTCTGCCGCTCGTGGCGAGAAGACTAGTCCCACATCACTAGATCAACTTAGTGAAGAGTGGGATGACGCGTGCGACGAATAGAACAAACGAACCAATTTAAACGTGACTTCAAAAAAATTGCTGCATCGGGTCGATATAAAAAGAAAGATTTCTTAGACGTTGTTGAACTGTTGATACACGATAAGCCTTTGCCTGAGAAATACCGCGACCACGCTTTGATTAATGATTGGAAAACCTATCGTGAATGCCACATCAAACCGGACTGGTTGTTGATCTATAAACTATATGATGATCTGCTCTTGCTCGCCAGAACAGGATCGCACAGCGAGCTGTTTTAGCTCTGTAATATTATTTGCAACCGAGCCAGAAGACATGCTAAGTTGATGTCTTTCTATGATGAAAAATGCGATGACAACCCCCTTTCCAAAATGTGTGGATATCGCCATTATCGGTGGTGGTATCAATGGCTGTGGATGTGCCAGTGATGCGGCACTTCGGGGGCTTTCTGTTGTCTTGTGCGAACAGGAAGATCTAGCTTCGGAAACCTCTTCAGCGAGTAGTAAACTCATCCACGGAGGTCTGCGTTATCTAGAGCAATTTGATTTTTCTCTGGTAAAACACGCACTCAAGGAGCGGCAGCGACTCCTAGAACTAGCGCCCTATCTCGTCAAACCACTCTCTTTTGTCATTCCCAGCACACATATCAGATCGAATGCGCTACTACGAATAGGTTTATTTTTATATGATCACATGAGTAAAGAAAATAAACTGCCTCATCACAAAAAATTATTTCGCCATAAAAACTTGAAACAATTTTCGCCTCTTTTAACACATTACCAAGATGGGTATTCTTATTATGATGCCCAAACAGAAGATTCTCGTCTTGTGGTTGCCAATGCACTTCAAGCCCGTACTCATGGCGCTCACATTTTGACACACACGCGCGTGATAAAAATCGACGCCAGACAAGACAGATGGGAGCTTTTACTCAAGGAAAAAAACGGTTGTGTACAGACACTTTACGCTAAAACACTGATCAATGCATCTGGAGCTTCTGTACAATCAATTAATCAACTAGCAGGCATTCCATCACGCTATTCAACAACATTAATTCAAGGAACACATTTGATTGTTCCGCGATGGTATGCAGGCGATCATGCGTATCTTTTACAAAATCCAGACAAACGCGTGGTCTTTGTTATTCCCTATCAAGAAGATTATACCTTAATTGGCACAACAGAAACCGTATTTCAAGGACCACCACATCGTCTCCAAGCCACGCCAGAAGAAATCGACTATCTTCTGCAGACAATTGGACGATTCTTCAATTACAAACCACAAAAAAGCGACATTTTACATGTGACTTGCGGAGCAAGAACACTTGTTTTTGAAAATAAAGACCCTCGAAAAATCAGTCGTGATTGGGTTTACGATTATGGAAAAACTCCTTTACCCTACGTTAGTATTTATAGCGGAAAGCTCACAACCTATCGGCAACTGTCTACCCTTATTCTCAATGATCTAACCCGAGATCTGAATAATCAAACACCTTGTTCAACAGACAAAGTGCCGCTCCCTGGCGCTCAATATCAAACTTTGGATTTTAAAAGCTACGAAATGCTAGCAAAAAAGAAATATGCATTTTTAGGAGATGCTCTTTTAAAGCGCTATCTCAGAACTTACGGCACACTGATGGAGCATTTTCTCGACGGCATTCAAAATACGAATCAGCTCGGATTACAGTTTTCAGAAACACTTTATCAAGCAGAAGTGGATTATCTTTTCAAAGAAGAATGGGCAAGTTGTGCCGAAGACATTTTATGGCGACGCACCAAACTCGGACTTTCGCTTTCATCTGAAGAAAAAGCCCGATTAGAAGATTATTGCTCGTCAATTTCTTTTAATACATCACTGACATCAACATTTAACGCTTGAGTGACCAATTCGTGCAACACCGATTCTGGTAAAGTACCCGACTCAGAATAAATAGCCACACTTGATTTGAACACCATCAGATGAGGAATAGAACGAATTTGAAACAACTCTGCCAAAGCAGCTTCTTGTTCAACGTCGATGCTGACAAAAGAAATGTTTTCATATTGAGTGGCCACACGTTCAAAAACAGGGGCAAATTGACGACAAGGCGCACACCATTTTGCCCAAAAATCGACAAATACAATACCACCTTGCGTAATTAAAGGCTCCAACTCAGCTGCAGATAAAGCTTGAACCTTTCCTGAATTAGCCATGCACCGCTCCCGTTAATACGTGCAGAATTTCTTGGAATATCGCATCAACATCACCAATGCCATCAATACGATGAAATTGAGGAGCATGCGCTGGATCGTCTCGAAGCCAATCTTGATAATAATTAATTAAAGGACTTGTTTGCTGATGGTAAACGTGTAAGCGGTTTCGGATAATTTCTTCGCGATCATCATCACGTAAAATCAATGGTTCACCGGTCACATCATCACATCCTTCTATTTTGGGAGGATGATAATT
>CAZELP010000036.1:0-10775 GCA_964513205.1 uncultured Legionella sp.
GCAGGACTCTCTCTTAAATCATCAATATTAGGTTTAAATGTTAAACCTAAACATGCAATGCTCACATCATGTGGCATCTTTTCAGGATTATCCTGGAGAAAATCTGCAATCGCCTTCATTACTTTTTCAAGCACCCACCGCGGCTTGCTATCATTGACCTGACGTGCCGTTTTTATTAATTTTGATTGCTCAGGAGCGCTACTCACAATAAACCATGGATCAACTGCAATACAATGCCCACCAACTCCCGGACCTGGTCGTAAAATATTAACTCTAGGGTGACGATTCGCTAGACGAATGAGCTCCCAAACATTAATATTTAATTTATCACAAATCATAGAAAGTTCATTAGCAAATGCAATATTGACATCTCGAAAACTATTCTCTGTAAGCTTACACATCTCTGCGGTGCGTGTATCTGTAATAATACATTCACCTTCAACAAAAATTTTATACAGATGGGTAGCCATCTCTGAACACTTCGGCGTCATTCCACCGATGATACGGTCATTTTCAACAAGCTCATGTAAAACGCGTCCGGGTAATACGCGCTCAGGGCAATATGCAATGCGAATCTCGGCATCTTCCCCCTCTATATGAGGGAATGTTAAATGAGGGCAAGCATCCGCTAGCCATTTTGCCAATTGCTCTGTCGCACCTACTGGCGATGTAGACTCTAGCACAACCAAATCACCAGCTTTCAAGACAGGTGCAATAGCACGAGCAGCAGACTCAATATAACTTAAATCCGGTTCATGCTGATCTTTAAATGGTGTAGGAACCGCTATCAAAAATACATCTGCAGGTTCTGCAACAGACGTTGCTCGCAAAAACCCCTCTGAGACAACAGCATGGACAACAATATCCAGCTCTGGCTCAATGAAATGAATCTCACCTCGATTAATAGTGTCTATCACATACGGATTGATATCGATACCAATGACTTCTCGCTGACGTGAAGCAAACAACGCCGCAGTTGGTAAGCCAATATAACCTAACCCAACTACAGCAATCTTTGAAAATCTTGTTTGTTGTTCTGGCATCAACATACTTCACGCCCCTTATTCGAATTCGAGTACTTTGCCACCGTCAGTCGTTTAAAATATTCTTCTACAGATGAAACAATGTGTTTAGAGGCAGTGCCATCACCATAAGGATTTTGAGCCACACTCATACGACCGTATAGTGACCTATCTTTGATCAATATAGACACTTGCTCAACAATCAGGCTTGTTTTCGTACCGACTAATCGGACTGTGCCCGCATCAATAGCTTCTGGACGCTCTGTCTTATCGCGCATAACCAATACAGGTTTTCCAAGCGAAGGAGCTTCCTCTTGCACCCCTCCTGAGTCTGTTAAGATGCAATAGCACTGCTTCATCAGATAAACAAAAGGTAGATAATCCACAGGTTCAATTAAATATATGTTCTTCTGGGCACTTAGTAAACGGGAAACAGGCTCTTGCACATTTGGGTTTAAATGCACGGGATATACAATATCAACTTCAGGAAATTGACAGGCGATATTTTTTAGTGCCAGACAAATCCGCTCAAAACCTTCCCCAAAACTTTCACGACGATGCCCTGTAACGAGGATCATTTGACGAGAACTATCTAAAAATGAAAACTTTTCCTTAAGATCTGCTATCAATGCAGGTTCGGTTTCCAGGCGAGATAAGCTATATAATAGAGCATCAATTACTGTATTACCTGTTACATAAATTTGACTATCAGAGACCCCCTCGTTTAACAAATTGGCCCGCGCACTTTCTGTTGGCGCAAAATAAAGGCATGCTATGGCGTCAGTCAATCTGCGATTTATTTCTTCTGGCCATGGTAAATATATATCGCCGGTACGCAGACCTGCTTCAACATGAGCGACCGGAATTCGATGATAGTAAGCAGATAGAGAGGCAGCAAGACACGTCGTCGTATCACCGTGAGTGAATATAATATCAGGACAATACGATTCAAAGACATTATCCAACCCAACTAAAATTTTGGAGGTTAATTGTGAAAGCGTTTGGTTAGGCGTCATCACTGACAGATTAAAATCTGGAGTTACTTTAAAAAAATCAAGAACAGAGCTAAGCATCTGAGCATGTTGACCAGAAATGCAAACTTTACTTTCGAAGGCCGGATTATTTGACAAAGCATGGACCAAAGGTGCCATTTTAATAGCCTCTGGTCTTGTCCCGAACACACTTAAAGTTTTAATTTGCATCCTTTCGTTCCTTGTCCTTCAATCTCAAGATGGAGTTTTTACAGAATTCGGCTCATCATGATGGTAATAATATGCATGCTTATAATATTGACCATAATAATAATAGGCATACGATGTTTTTCTAACCTTGCTATGAAAATTAAACACAGTGCCTTGAACAGTGACTCCAGCATTTGCAAGCTTTTTTAGAGCCAATTCAACTTCAGACGGCTCGTGTTTTTCCGCGGCAACAACAAGATAATTTAAGGAAGAGTGCTCAGCAACAACAAGCGCATCGGTTACCAACAAAATAGGAGCAGAGTCAAATAGAACAACATCATAAGCCTTGGATACCTGACTAACAAAGGCTTTGAGATTAGGGCCCATTAATAATTCGGATGGATCCGAAGGATAAGCCCCTCGGGGTAAAACTCTCAAATTCTCATGCATAGGAGAGGGATGCACAATAGATTCGAACGCATGTTTACCCCCCAGCGCATCTGACAAACCTGGAGTTGAGGGAACATCAAAATATTTGTGAAGCGTACCACGACGCAAATCGGTATCGATTACCAACACACGCTTACCACCCGCCGCAAGTAAATAAGCCAAATTCGCCGAAATAAAGCTTTTTCCAACACCAGGGCTTAAGCCTAAAATAGAAATCACATTGTTGGACGAACACGCTAACATCACCTGAATACTTGTTCTTAAACTGCGAAGAGACTCGACAGCAAGGTTTTTCGGGTGAGCATAAGCCACTAAAGATATTGCACGCGAAGATTTTGAATGAGTGGTCTCGTCACAATATGGCACTATCGCTAAATTGGGTAAATTGAAACGGCGCTCAACCCAATGTGGGTCGTTAATTTTTGGCCAAAAAAGCTTACGTAAAAAAACCATCATACAGGCGAACAAAACGCCCAACATTGCACTCGCAAGGCATATAACAGGCTTTTTACTTGGTAACGGTGCATCTGGCAATTTTGCCTTTGTAAGAATACGTAAGCTACTTACTGTACCCGCTTTTAAAACCTGCAACTCTTGAATTTTTTGAAGTAAAACCTTGTACAAAGCCTGTCTTACTTTCACATCACGCGTTAAATTAACAGCAAGTTGATCTGATGCAGGCAACGTTTTCAATTCTTTCCTCAGCCTTTTTTCTTCTCGCTCGAGTGCTGCAAACTGTGCATCCATTGCCTGCATTTCAGGGTGTGCTTTCGTATATTGTTGCGCCATTTGAATTCGCCCTATACGTAACTCACCTTCTTTTTTGCTAATATCTGCTAATTGTTGCAACAAAAACTGTGCTTGTAGCTTAAGGTCGATTTTGCCACTTTTTGCACGATATCGATTTAGACGAAGCTCAGCCTCTTCAAGTTCCTTTTTCGTAATTGGAAGCTGGTAATTCAGAAATGATAATGTCTGTGCGGCTTCCTGCGCCTTTTTTTCAGCGTCCTTCACTTGGGCGGTTTCCGCGATTTGATTCAAAATCGCAATTAATTTCAGCGGATTATCTCCCTTTAGCGTTGCCGCTAAAACGCCGGTGCTTTGACGCATTTTAGTTGCTGTTTCATCAATTTTTAAACCAGATAAGAGCGACTGCACAACACTTGCTTTAGAAAGTTTTTTTACCACAAATAACGAACCAACAGGCGCTTCGACTGTGTTAATTTTTATGGTGATGGCGCCCGATAGCTTTTTCCCAATGTACCCTTCAGTAAGGAGTTTATGTTGGTACATGAGACGAACATGATTAGGTTTATCTATAATGCAGTCTAGAGGTTTATTAATCAGGTCATGTGGCACCTCCAACACACTAATGTCCATCTTATAAGCATGTTTTTTTTGCGGAAAAAATCGCTGCCAAAAATGCGCCTTCTTATATTGTGACTTAATATCTAAATTCAAAATATCTATGACCGGTTCTAGAACGAAATGTGATTGAATGAGTGCTATCTGCGTTGCTTCATAAAAAACACCGTCGTTTCCGAAAAGAGAATTGATAGCCCCCCCCAATAAGCCAAAACTAGGTTGCTTTGAATCAACCTGAAACAAAACACTAGCCTGATATTGAGGAACTAACCTCATAGAATATAAGACACCCATACCCAAAAACAAAAATGCGCAAGTCAGAAGTAACCACCGACTCGCCCACAGATCATACATCAGCTCTTTGATGTCAACTTCTTCAGATCCACGACCGTGAGATTGCATATTTGACGTCGTATTCATGCGGCTCCTTTTCTCACTTAAGAATTCTTCACAATACTCTGAGTAAACCAGACCGTTTGTACAATTGGTAACAATTGATCCAACGTGCGGTTGACTTGAGCCATAGGTGCAGCAGACACATAAAGAATATCTTGAGGCTGCAAACTAAAATGTTCAGCTAACAATAATTTATCGGGTGTTTTGGCATCCAGCCAGAAAATTTCTGGATGCGTATAATCACCACGAATGACATAAATACTACTTGGATCGGCATATTTAGAATCAATCCAACCTGAAAGTGCAAGCGCATCAGCGATAGATAAACGCTGATCGGTAATCGGTAAGAAACCTGTTTTCACAACTTCACCTAGAACGTATACTTTTTGACCTCTAAAGTCCGCTACGCGCACATTGACTTGTGGGTTTGGTACATATTTCTCGAGGCGGCGTGATACCTCTCGGCGCACACGGTCTGCAGTTTTACCTGCAACTTTCACGTAACCAATAAGAGGGAAGTAAATTTCACCATTGGCATCAACCAAATAACCTTGTTGCCCCGCAGCACCTTGAATACCAGGTGTAACTGCAGTAGCTATCTGTGTTTCCGCCTGGAACTCAGGATGCTGCCAAACATGAATGTGCAACACATCAGCAGGTGCAATTTTATAATGATGACGGCTCACTCGCTGATCAGCAATTAAAGAAGGCGTAATGGGAATAAGTGTCGGTTGAACATGTATTTTTTGTCGCACAACATTTCTTCGCATGGCAGAAGTATTTAAATTCTGCATCCCTGGCATAATGTTTACATCGCAGCTCGATAATAATACAGTACAGGCAATTAAGGATATTTTTTTGATCATATTATTTCCACACCCGCTCGTACCATTCTTCAATTCCTTGATCGATTAAAGATAAAGCTTGTTCAAAAATGATTTGGGGACGTCGATACGGATCTGGGACGTCAAAACCACTCCATTTTCCAAGACGATGGACCCGTCCACGCATACTGGTATATTGTTGTTCAATTTGCTGTTGCTGCTCTGTTGTCATTGTCAAGACAAGGTCTGAAGCAAAAAGGATGTCTTGCGTGACTTGGCGTGCACGATGTTGAGAGATGTCGATGCTTCGCGCTTGCATAAGAGCCAAAGCCGTGGGATCTGCTGGGTGATTGACCAGTGCACCTAAACCGGCGGAACTGACTTTGACGCTTGGATGCTTTACTTTAAGCCTATTGGCGAGCAGAGCCTCTCCAATCGGGCTACGACAAATATTACCAACACAAACAACCAAAACGTTTTCAATCATGGTTAGGTACAACATCCTCTGTTAATCCTCACTGACCAACAAAAGATACAGAACCCTATGTTTGAACGCAAGTTTTTTTTCTATTTTTTTAGAGATACAATCTATAAAAAATACATTAGAGCGACACTCATTATGAATACTCTTATTATCATTGGCGCAGGCGGACATTCACGAGTCATTGCCGACACAGCAATCGCGGCAGGCTGGTCCAGTCTTGCTTTTTACGATGATCATTACCCCAGCATTCGTTCGGCAGGGCCATGGGAAATACGCGGGACATTCCAAGATTTGCTGCTGTCATCGCCGAATGAGCCATTGGTCATCGCCATCGGTGACAATACTGCTCGCATGCAAAAAGCAAATGCATTGCAACAAGCAGGCTTTCGTTTCGCAACCATCATCCATCCCCGCGCCATTATTAGCCCTTCAGCAAAAATTGGTGAAGGCACTGTCATTTTTGCAGGAGCGGTTGTGAATGCATATGCAACCATTGAAGATCACTGCATCATCAATACCAATGCGACTATCGAGCACGATTGTCATCTTGCAACAGGGGTACACGTCTCGCCAAATGCAGCTCTTGGTGGTGGCACAAAAATTGGAAAATTAAGTTGGGTCGGAATTGGCGCTTCTATCAAAAACGCCATGACCATAGGCGAATCGACTATCATCGGGGCAGGAGCCGCTGTGATCAAAAATATACCGAGCCACTGTACCGCTGTTGGTGTGCCGGCTCATGTTATTGAGCAGCGATGAATGAGTGCGTCAAGGAACCCATTGCGTTTTAAGTTCTTGCATGTGCCAAAACACTCTACTCATAAATAACTTACTGGAATCGCCATCACATCATGCGACAAAGGGACATGCTTCATTATTTTTCGGCTAATATGGAATCTAATTCCATATTAGCCGAAAAATCCAAGGAATTAAAGAATTTTAGACCGAAGAAACTCTACTCACCAACGCATCGACGACAATTTTTTGGGCAAGTAGCATCTTCAATTGGCTCGATCATTTTCTTGTCAATGAGATTTTGTAGCATGACTTTTAGCACTGAAACATCCGTGTGAAACACACGAGCCAAATGCTCTAAACTGACCACTCCCTCTCGTAGGACATACTCACGAAGCTGTAACAACATGGTCACCTCCTCGTATGAACAATCGATACTTCAAACAGCGTTGCAATATCAACATCAACAAAAGTACGCCCACCAACCACTCAATAGTCTGCATAGGATGTCGCATCACCGTCGCGACTTGATAAAATAAGGTTGCAACTGCATAAGCAACAAAAGTCGACCATATAACCGAAAACCACATCAACCGTCTACTCGCTTCACTGCGAATAACCGCAATCGTCGAGACACAAGGAACATACAATAAGATGAATAACAAATACGCATAGGCCCCCGCCACACCATCGAATTGCTGAACCATCATGCCGTATACAGAATCTCCTGTTGTGGCCATGCTGGCATACAAACCATTTAATGTACCTATCACCACTTCTTTCGCAAGTACGCCTGTCATCAAGCCGACAGTAGCAGGCCAATTATTTTGCGTTAGCCCCATCGGAGTAAATAAAAATGTAAACTGTTGACCAACCCACGCCAAAATAGAATCAGACTCGGCAACAAGATGCCCTTGCAAAGAATAGGCACTCAATGCACCTAAAACTGCACAAACTGGGATAATAATCTTCCCTGCACGCACCACAAATGCTTTTAAACGATAGACTGTTTCACGCAATAAACGACGCAATAAAGGATGATGATAAACCGGAAGCTCTAGTATCAGAGGGGCATGCTTTCCCTTAAATAGGGTGTTACGCAACATAAGTCCCGTCAACAGTGCAACACCAATACCAATCAAGTACAGGGAAAATACAATATTCTGTCCACCGTGTGGGAAAAATGCCGCAACAAAAACTGCATAAATGGCAAGGCGAGCACTACAAGACATAAATGGCGTCATTAAAATCGTGAGAAACCTATCCCGCTCGCTTTCTAAAGTTCGAGCCGCCATAATGGCCGGTACATTACAGCCAAACCCCACAATTAAAGGCACAAACGCTTTTCCAGGCAAACCAAGCTTTTGCATCAACTTATCCATCACAAAAGCAGCGCGAGCCATATATCCAGACGATTCCAAAAGCGATAAAAAGAAATACATAAAAAACATCACGGGAATAAAAGTTAATGTCGTACTCAACCCACGACCAATTCCATTGGCAAGCCAAGCGACAAAAACAGGAGGACAGTGTAACTGAAGTAACATGCGTGTCGGTAAATCCACAAATAATGTTTGTGTTGCAGCATCAAACACCCCCTGCAAAGCTCCGCCCAAATGAATCGCAAGAAAAAATAAAATATACATCAATCCCAAAAAAAGCGGGATTGCGCAAAAACGATTCAGAACAAAACGATCGATTTTGGCCGTCCAGTGATCTTGGCGATCAGTATGGCGCCTCTGAACTTGCTGACTCAAACGATTGACCGCAGTATAACGAGCATCTGCCAACAATAAATCTAACGGCTCCGAGCACGAAGGTATACTGATGTTATCTGTCAGTAACGTATCGCCCTCAGCTGCACGATAAATACGATAATCTAGCCCTAATGTGCTTGAATCAAACTGCGGTTCAATCGCCCCCAAAGCCAAAGAAGCTTCTGAAGATAACGAAAGCGGAAGCGCATGGGGAATGGTCAACGGTTTGGTCAATGCTTGTTTTAAAACAGAAACACCTACCCCATGATGCGCTTCCAGGGCAAAAACAGGACAATTAAGAACTTTAGATAAATGCTCTAAATCAAGCGTAATTCCACGAGACTGGGCTAAATCCATCATATTAACTGCAATAATCACCGGAATACCGAGTTCTAGCAGTTGACTGGTTAAGTACAGATGTCGCTCACAAGCACAAGCGTCTAAGACATTGATGATGCAATCGAACTCCAATGTGGCAATCGTCTTGGCCGTGATCTGCTCATCAATACTTGCGGATTTAGAAGATGTTAACGAATAAAGTCCCGGTAAATCGAAAAGTTCAACAGAACACGCTCCAACCTCAAAAGTTCCGACTTTTTTTTCAACCGTTACACCAGGCCAATTTCCAACCCTTTGGTGTTCACCGGTTAACGCATTAAAAAGAGTTGTTTTACCGCTATTTGGATTTCCAACCAATAAAATTCGCATCAAACGTACTCCCACTCGAGTGATGACGCCTCAGCCTGACGGATCACAAGCAAAAGCCCCCTTATCTCAAGTTCTAAAGGGCAGCCAAAGGGCGCGCGACGTAGCACATGGACTTCTGTCCCACATGTTAAACCAAACGCAATCAAGCGACGACGATAATCGACATCAACCGCAC
Source organism: uncultured Legionella sp. (assembly GCA_964513205.1). Lineage (GTDB taxonomy): Bacteria > Pseudomonadota > Gammaproteobacteria > Legionellales > Legionellaceae > JAGVJT01. The sequence goes on from CAZELP010000036.1 coordinate 9,098, forward strand.
CATAATGCAGCAATCGAACAACATCTCCAGGCTTTAATTCGGCAGTTTTAATCATGTTTTGCATCTATAGAAGCACTTAACTCGATACATTATAACACAAACGCAATCGATAATCATTCTCATTATTTTCAAAAAATGAACAGAAATTTAGAGATTTTCTTCATCATCAGCATGCCCCCAACAGGACTCACTCTCGCAACAATTCAGGCGTCATTAAACTTGCTTTTGTCCAGTAAGCATAAGACTGCATTTCGTTTAATCGACTTTCAGTTCTGACGAACGACTGACGCATTGGACCCGTGGGATAAATCGACTCCAAAGGAACATCGGACGAAACAACAAGGCGAACTTTTCTATCATACAAAACATCAATCAAATGAATCAGTAAAATTGCATGTGTCGTATCATCTGGAGCAATTGCCGGAATACGACTGATGAAAATCAATTTGAATTTTTGTGCTATTTCAAGATAGTCCAACGCACTACGCGGCAAATTGCAAATCACGTCAAAATCAAACCAAATGGCGACATCTCCCCTCTTTTTATACGCAATATCACGATGTTGAATATCAATCAAACCAGCAGAATCGACTTTTCCAGCCAATTTATCAAATGCAGCATTCATTTGTTGTTCAACTTCATCATTATGAGGGCAAAAGTACGTTTGAGGCATACTGGCTTTACCTAAACGATGATCGTCTTTGTCTTCAAGTGCAACCACCGTACAATGAGATTTGATTAATTCTATCGCCGGAATAAATCGTTCGCGATGAACACCACCAAGATAGAGATCGTCCGGCTTTGTATTGGCTGTGGCAACTAAAGTGAGACCAAATGAAAAAAGATATTCTATCAATTCGGCAAGAATCATTGCATGCGCAACATCGTTGACTAAAAACTCATCTAGACAAAGCACTCGACACGAACTGGCCATTTTCTTCGCAACACTGATGAGGGGATTTTCAGTACCTTGTAGGCGTCTTAATTCAGCGTCAACATGCTGCATAAATTCGTGAAAATGAAAGCGTGCTTTCTTGCGTTCAAATAAACTGGTGTAAAACAAATCCAACACATACGTCTTGCCCACACCGACAGATCCATACACATAAACTCCATTGCAGGATTTAGGCTTGAAAAACCAACGTCGTTCTTGCAATTTTGCTTGCAGTGCGTCAAGTGCTAGCACCACATGACGCTGCGAGTCGGAAGATTCTATCTCACCGGCGCAAACAAGACCGTCATACCGTTCTAATAAACTCATATGCTACTTCACATAAAAAGAGAGGGTATTCAATAAGGTTTCTCTGAGTGCTATCAGCTGCCCATGAAAAAAGTGTCCCGCCCCCTTGAAGGGCAAAACAGATAAACCTTTTTGGGCGGCAAAATTAAAAACCAGCTCGGGTGGACAAACATCATCTTGGTCACCTTGGACCACGATCCAGCGCGCCGGATCTAATTCCCATTGTGCATAATCATAATGATGGACAGGAGGCGCAATTGTCAGCAAAAGTGCATGAGGATGCTGTGCTGCAGCGCGATATGCAACATACGATCCAAACGAAAAGCCAGCAAAACAAATCTTTGCAGAGGGTAAATACGTCAATGCATGCTCAACCACCGCAAGCATGTCTTCGCTTTCACCAATACCATTGTCATATTGGCCTTGAGACTGCCCCAC
>CAZELP010000037.1:0-10695 GCA_964513205.1 uncultured Legionella sp.
TGGTAAAATCGCCACCAACGTAAATGGTGCTGCCACTGATTGCCAGAGCACGGACGATGCTACTTGCATTGGGATTCCATGCAGCCAATGTGCCATCACTCCCAATGGCGGCGATAAAATTGCGGGTTGTGCCGCCTATAGTGGTAAAGTTACCACCGACGTAAATAGTACTGCCGCTGACCGCCAGAGTATTGACGCTGTTACCTGCATTGGGATTCCATGAAGCCAATGTGCCATCACTACCAATAGCGGCGAGACGATTGCGGGTTGTGCCGCCGATAGTAGTAAAGTTGCCACCGACGTAAATGGTACTGCCGCTGATTGCCAGTGTATTAACAGTGCCATTTGCATTGGGATCCCATGAAGCCAATGTGCCATCACTACCAATAGCGGCGAGACGATTGCGGGTTGTGCCGCCGATAGTAGTAAAGTTGCCACCGACGTAAATGGTACTGCCGCTGATTGCCAGTGTATTAACAGTGCCATTTGCATTGGGATCCCATGAAGCCAATGTGCCATCACTACCAATAGCGGCGATAAAATTGCGGGTTGTGCCGCCGATAGTAGTAAAGCTACCACCGACGTAAATAGCACTGCCGCTGATTGCCAGTGTATTAACAGTGCCATTTGCATTGGGATCCCATGAAGCCAATGTGCCATCACTACCAATAGCGGCGATAAAATTGCGGGTTGTGCCGCCGATAGTAGTAAAGCTACCACCGACGTAAATAGTACTGCCGCTGATTGCCAGCGCATTGACTGTATTATTTGCATTGGGGTTCCAACTGGCATCAACTGTTCCATCACTTGCAATATGTGCAATATTGTTTCGGGTTACTCCTCCTACGCTTGTAAACGTCCCTCCAATATACCACCCACCATTTCCATCGGAGATAACCGCATTTACTGTTCCGTTGACATTGGGATATGTTGCCACAGCCGTGCCACTGGTGGTGTCAACTGGCACCCCTCCTCCGGTTAGAGAACCTATTTGAGTAAAGCTCCCGCCGATATAAATCAGCTCCTTTTGTGAATCATACACTACAGAGGAAACAGCATTATTCGCAACTTGTGGTATGGAGACCGATATTCTTGTGAATACGGTATTGGTATTGTCTCCTTTGATTGAAATCAAAGTCGGTGTATGCAACGTGCTAGTCGATGTAAACGATAACTGACAAGTGCCGCCTGGCGCTACAGATGTGCAATTGCTACTGTTTTGAGAAATATCACTTAACGACGCAGGTAAAGTTGCTGCAATATTGGTTGCCGTCACAAGGCCTGTATTGGTAATAAGAAGAGAACCTGTTGTACTGGGTTCGATTAATAAAGGTGATGAAGTGGTGATGGTTGTACCGGGAGCTGCTGTATTCAGCGTGAAATTTTGTGTGCCTACACTCGATGTGCAACTCTGTGTAAGAGTGTCACAAGTAATCGGAAGACAACAATTTCCTCCTGTTGAGGCACAACTACCCGTAAACGTGGCAGAGGTGCCATTGCTGTTTCCCAATCCCACCAATACAGATTGAACCCCAGTTGTGGTCCCTGGCGTGCCATTAACAGCCACTTGATAAACCGATGTTGCACTCAACGGCACATTCCCACTCACCGGAATATCAAATGCAGGACTACTGTTTGAAGTTTGAAATGCTGGAATAAACGCGCCTGTTGAGCAGTTTGTTGAGGTGAAATAGGTCAATGTAACGCTTTGAATTTGTGTCGCATCACCACTCGAAAGATTAAATACGGCAGCTGCCGCCCCTACCTTTGGAATAGGTGCTTTCACAAAAAAATCTGGCACATGTGTCGTTGATGCCAAACAGTTGAACGAATAAAGTAAAAGTGATGCAATCAATCCCATCACTTTTCTAAACATACAGCGATCGTTCTTCATCTCCCTAAAAAGCACATCCTGTTGCTTTATTTTTGAGCTCATCTGTTACTCCATGTAGGAAAAAATATCAATATTTTTCAAAGCGTGTGATGCGTTGAACTTCAACAGCCATTTTTAAAAAGTAATCGTAAGTCATATAATAATCGCCATGATTCCCCGCCTGAACACCCCATGAATTTCGCAGAGTGAATACCCCTTGATGAGGACCGCCTTTTTTATCATAGACCACGGCATCATCATCGAAACCTGTGATAATGACTTCGTGACCTGCATCGATTCTTCCTTCGGCTAAATGTTGCTCTATTTCAGGCGTCATAACCCAAGTGTCATTCGGAACCATATGTTGTCCTTCAATGCCGAGAAAAAGATGTGCATCATCAATCAAAAAGCCCAATGTCATTCGATCTTTGGCCATCAATGTTTTTTTTACGTCATTTAAAACACCATTCATTTCTTTTTCTTTAAAATAAAGACCATCCATATAATTAAGAATGGAATTCCAAGTGACATTCTCTAATGGTTGACTATACGTGTTAAACTCAGTCAATGACATGGCGGATTTTTTTGTTCCTGCTAACAAATAACTACTGGCATGACCACATTCAATCATGCTTTCATCTCGTTTTGGAATAACACCCATATACAGCATTTGATTTAAAACAATCTCTCCAAAGGAGCCATTCCAACCACTTGGATAATTTTTTGAGTTTTCCTCAAAGTATTCTCCCAATGTTAAGTTACACCACTCCGAAATATACTCTTCTGGTGATAAAAGTGCATCAATTGCGCCAATATTTGCAAAAGTGACACAACTCCCAAAAGGACCTTGATTGAGAACAGGTACGTCATTCATTCCAAGTTGCTGTGCTTGTCCTAAAAAAACGGTTTGAAAAGGTGTGCTAAAAAAAGCCCTTTCTGCAAGAGTTTTCTTGGCTTTATTTGGAATGACATAGTGTTGCAATTGAATAGCGATCTCTGTTTCTTGCACACGAATTTGTGCTTGAATAGGCGTTGTTAGCGCATGGGTGAATTCGGTTGATTGAGCAAAAGAAACAAATGAAAAACAGCAAAGAAAAGAACTAAGTCGATAAAAATACATGCATCACTCCCATACGCAAAAATCAAAACTCCTGTCTATACTCAATTCATAAAGACGAATCGACTTATATCATGAAAATAAACCTAAGTTATCACACTCGTCGTGAGCGGATCAAAAGAATTGTTAAATCAAGACGAAAATTAAAATATAAGTTGAAAAACAAAAGAAAAATTGGTCAATGTCTAGGTTTGGCGGTTTGCATGGGATTTTCTTTTTTCAATACAGCCCACAAATCATCTTCCGCCAAACCAAAAACTGAACGTTTTTACACTCCTTAATGCTCTTTTGTTGCAGAGAAATGTATTTCTGGATAACGTTCTTCAGTGAGAGCTAAATTGACACGAGTTGGGGCGAGATAGATCAACGCATCGCTTCCATCCAATGCCAAATTATCCTGCGTTTTAATTTTAAATTGAGCCATGGCCTTTTCGTCTTTTGCATAAACCCAACGCGCGCAGCTCACGTTAACTGACTCATACAAGCAATCGACCTTATACTCATGCTTTAATCGATGAGCGACAACATCGAACTGTAAGACGCCAACAGCGCCCAAGATCAGTTGATTGCTATTTAAAGGTCTAAATACTTGCGTTGCCCCTTCTTCAGAAAGTTCGATAAGACCTTTTAAGAGAGCTTTGCTTTTTAGCGGATCTAAAAGACGAACTGCTTTAAAAAGCTCTGGAGCAAAATTTGGAATGCCGATAAATTTTAAAGCTTCTCCTTCAGTAAAAGTATCTCCAATTCGAATGGTTCCATGATTATGTAAACCGATAATGTCCCCAGGCAATGCAGAATCTGCGTGAATACGATCGCCTGCCATAAACGTTAGCGCATTTGTGAGTTGTATTTCCTTGCCAATTCTCAAATGCTTAAGACGCATACCTTTTCGATATTGCCCAGAACAAATACGTAGAAATGCAATTCTATCGCGATGCTTAGGGTCCATGTTCGCTTGTATCTTGAAAACAAAGCCACTAAATTGTGACTCAGACGGGTTTACAAGACGTTGTTCTGTCAAGCGAGCCTTGGGAGATGGCGCGTATGAAGTAAAATCATCCAGAAGCTCTTTGATACCAAAATTATTGATGGCTGAACCAAAATAAACGGGCGTAAGTTTCCCTGATAAATATGCCTCTAAATCAAAAGGATGAGACGCTCCTTTGACCAATGACATGTCTTCTCGAAGCTCTTCTGCAAGCTCGCCTAAAACTTCATCCAATTTAGGATTATCAAGGCCTTCAATGATTAAGGCTTCTTGCTTTTGCGAGTTTTTGCCTGCTTGATATAAATAAATCTTGTCTTGATGAAGATGATAAATTCCTTTGAATCGCTTTCCCATCCCTATCGGCCACGTCACAGGAGAACAATTGATTTTTAAAACAGATTCAATTTCGTCTAATAATTCGATGGGAAGACGCCCTTCGCGATCAAGCTTATTGATAAAAGTCATAATCGGCGTATCCCTTAAACGACAAATCTCCATTAGCTTTAGTGTGCGATCTTCGACACCTTTTGCAACGTCAATGACCATCAATGCTGAGTCAACAGCGGTAAGCGTGCGATATGTGTCTTCGGAGAAATCTTCGTGACCTGGTGTGTCTAACAGATTGATTACATGCGCATTATGAACAAACTGCATGACAGAAGTAGTAACGGATATCCCTCTCTCTTTTTCCATTTCCATCCAATCTGAAGTTGCGTGACGGGTCGCTTTTCGACCTTTTACAGTTCCCGCCAACTGAATCGCACCTCCGAAAAGCAATAATTTTTCTGTGACAGTCGTTTTTCCCGCATCTGGATGAGAGATAATCGCGAATGTACAGCGTTTTGTATAATCATCATAAAAATCTTCTGACATGATCGTTCTCTTATAAATTTGAACCGATATTATAGTCAATTGTTTCTAAAATAGCTTTACCATAATGTGTTAATTTATGCTGTCCAATTCCCGATACAGCACGCAACTCTTCTAAAGTTCGAGGAGATAATCGGATAATATCAGCCAGAGTTGCGTCACTAAAAATCATAAATGGTGGTTTATTTTCTTCATCTGCTAATGTCCTGCGTAACGTTCTAAGCGCTTCAAATAAAGGAGAGTTGGAGTTAATTTTTTTGCGAACTATTTCGGTCTTGCTTTTCTTTTGAATTTTGGGTTCAACAATAGCAACATGCAACTTCCCATCTCCTTTTAAGAGATTTAATGCTTGCGCAGTGAGTTTCAGCACCCCATAACGCTCAGTATCTTGCTTGCAAAAATCACGATGAATCAAATGCCAGCCCAACTGACGCCAATAATGCAAAGATTTGTCTTTCCCAATTCCAAAAGTACTGAGTTCATGATGACGATTGAGCTTAACCTTTTCCAGTTCGCTGCCTCTTAAAACATCGATGACATACATCATTCCATAACTTTGGCGAAGGCGATAAACACAGGAGAGAAATTTTTGAGCATCGATTGTCACATCGATTAATGTGGGCGGATCGTCACACACATCACAGTAGTTACAATTTTGATGATACCCTTCGTCAAAATAATGCAATAGAATTTGCCGACGACAATGTGTCGCCTCCGCAAAAGCCAACATATGATTTAGTTTTCTATGCTCTATTCGTTGTTGAGATTCCTCTAAATCTGGCCGAATAAAGCTTCTCAGTCGAACACTATCTGCCGGGTTATAAAGCAAAAGTGTATACGCAGGTAATCCGTCTCGTCCTGCACGCCCTGTTTCTTGATAATAACCTTCTATGTTTTTAGGCAGATCGTGGTGAATCACAAACCGAACGTTTGGTTTATCAATCCCCATACCAAACGCAATTGTTGCAACCACGATATCTATTTTATCAAATCGAAATAATGTTTGAACCTCTCGACGCTCCTCAAAACTAAGACCCGCATGATATGCTCTCGCAGCGTATCCCAAATCAATCATTTTTTTAACGAGTTGCTCAACTCCCTGTCTTGTACCACAGTAAATAATTCCGGAGGCAGACGTAGCTCGTTGCTGAATAAACTCATGAATCTGTCGAATTGCATTGATTTTTGGCGTTACCGTATAATGCAGATTGGGACGATTGAACGAAGCAACATATTGCTTGGGAGAATACTGCAGTTGCTTGATCATGTCTTTTTGAGTTTCGGCATCTGCAGTTGCAGTTAATGCAATTAATGGAATTGTCGGGAAATCTATTTTTAAACGACCAAGCAAAGCATATTCAGGCCGAAAATCATGTCCCCATCGAGAGATACAATGCGCCTCATCAATGGCAAACAAACTAATTTTGCAAGTTTTTAAACGCTCAAAAAAATTCGACTGCAACAAACGCTCTGGTGCGACATAAAGTAAATCTAAATCTTCTTGATGTAGCTGATTCAGCACCGTTCGAGCCTCTGAAGCATTCTGAGAAGAGTTTAAAAAAGCCGCGCGAACACCAATGGCATTCAATGCCGCAACTTGATCTTCCATCAAAGCAATCAATGGCGAAACCACAATACCCACACCAGGACGTATTAATGCCGGAATTTGGTAACACAGTGATTTCCCTCCACCGGTCGGCATTAAAACCAATAAATCATGACCAGCAATCAGATCAGAGACAATTTCTTCTTGTGGATGACGAAAATGATCAAATCCATAATATTCCTTCAAAACTTGTCTTGGAGTCAGTTTCTGCATGCTTATTCTTGTTTATTCGCATTGACGAGAAAGCGATTGTATCATTAAATGATAAAGTTCAAACTTAAAGGTTAATCAATTCCCTTCTAAGTTGCCAAGGAGAAGAAATGGACTTTCAAATTAGCGAAGAAAATCATCTAATACAAGAAATGGCACAAAATTTCGCAAAAGAGCATTTTGAGCCTTTTGCATTGGAATGGGACGAAAAACACTATTTTCCCAAAGAGACACTCCAAAAAGCAGCGCAGTTAGGTCTTGCATCTATTTGCGTGCAAGAGGCTCACGGAGGCTCCGGAATGTCTCGTTTACAGAGCGCCATTATTTTTGAACAACTTGCCCGTGGATGTGTAAGTTCAAGTGCATTTTTGTCGATTCATAACATGGTGGCCTCTTTAATCGATCTTTATGCCGATGAAACATTAAAAGCGCGTTTTATTCCCAGATTGTCTTCTATGGAAATTTTGGGCAGTTATTGTTTAACAGAGCCAGAAGCAGGCTCCGATGCCGCCTCTCTTAAAACCCGAGCAGTAAAAGAGGGTGATGCATACGTCGTGAATGGATCAAAAGCATTTATTTCTGGCGGTGGAGTGAGTGATGTCTACGCCTGTATGGTGAGAACCGATGATGATCCACATCAAGGCATTACTTGCCTGCTTATTGAAAAAGACACTCCCGGATTAGCTTTTGGTCATCAAGAGCGCAAGATGGGATGGCGCTCTCAGCCGACCAGTATGCTTTTTTTTGAAAATTGTCGCATTCCTATCCAAAATCGAATTGGCGAAGAAGGAATGGGCTTTAAAATCGCACTCAATGCGCTTAATGGCGGTCGAATTAACATTGCGGCTTGCTCTCTAGGCGGAGCACATGCATGTTTGGCTTTAACCAAACGATACATGCATGAACGCAAACAATTCAAGGTTCCTCTTACAGAACATCAAATCTTGAGATTTTATTTTGCTGATATGCTGACCGAACTGAGTGCGGCTCAACTCATGCTGTATCGTGCTGCTGACGCGCTGGATAAAAAAGACCCCAACGCCCCTATGTTTTGCGCAATGGCAAAACGATACGCCAGTGATGTTGGATTTAAAATTACAGACAAATGCATGCAAATTCATGGTGGATATGGATATCTAAAAGATTATCAAATTGAGCGTTTTTTTAGGGATTTACGTGTGCATCAGATTTTAGAAGGAACCAATGAAATTATGCGAGAGATTATCGCGAAACACGCACTTTCTGAGCACAACCCAATTATATAAAGGAGTATCAAGTGACCGTACATGCAGAAAAAGACTCTTCTGGCCTATTGATTTTAACGCTAAATCGTCCAGAAAAATTAAATGCGTTGAATGCAGAGATATTGGATCAATTGGAATATTATGTGGCAGAAGCAGAACACGACTCTCACATTAAAGGCATTTTATTAACAGGTGAAGGCAAAGCCTTTTGTGCAGGAGCAGATATTCAACGTTTGGCTGAATGCGATGCAGAAAAAGGATATGCTTTTGCACAAAGAGGACAGACGGTTTTTAGAAAATTAGAAACGTTAGGCAAACCGAGTATTGCCGCCGTAAACGGCTTCGCTTTTGGTGGTGGGTGTGAACTTGCAATGGCCGCAACGCTTAGAATCGCATCTGAAAAAGCGCAATTCGGTCAACCAGAAATTAAACTGGGTGTGATTCCTGGATATGGCGGAACTCAGCGTTTATCGAGATTAATTGGCAAAGGACGAGCACTTGATTTGTGTTTAACTGGTCGCTTTATCGACGCTGCCACAGCCTTGTCTTTTGGTTTAATCTCTGAAGTCACGTCCCCTGAAGAGTTAATTCCAAGAGCTAAAAAATTGTTGAGTGACATCACCCACATGGCCCCTATTGCAATCCGCGCGGTGATAGAGGTCATTCATGAAGGATATGAATTGTCTTTGGAGAAAGCGCTGCATCTTGAGGCATTACAATTTGCTAGAACCTGTGCAACAAGTGATAAAAACGAAGGTGTAAATGCTTTTTTACAAAAACGTAATGCAGAATTTAAAGGTGAGTAAATGTTAGAAGATGTCCTTTTTTCAGTTGAAAAACAAGTGGGAATGATTACACTCAATCGTCCCAAGGCGTTGAATGCGTTAACTTACGACATGGTCGACGCAATTTTTCAAAAAATGAAACATTGGGCATCGGATCCTAACATACATGCTGTTGTCATCCAGTCAACAGATGAGCGTTCTTTTTGCGCAGGAGGAGATGTCAGAACGCTTTATGAGATGGGGCTTAAAAAGCCTGAAGCGCCTTTAGATTTTTTTAACTTAGAATATCAACTTAACTATTTGATTGCCCATTATCCTAAACCTTACCTTCCTTTATTGCATGGCATTACTTTTGGCGGAGGAGTTGGTCTTTCTTTGCATAGCCACTATAAAATTGCCTCTGAGAGTTTTATTTTTTCAATGCCAGAAACCAGCATTGGTTTTTTTCCTGATGTAGGCGCTGCCTATATTTTATCTCGAATCAACAAAGCATATGGACGTTATCTTGCATTAACAGGCGCCCGTCTTGATGCAAAAGAGGCTCTTTCACTTGGTTTAATCGACGCCATTGTAAAAAAAGAAGATTTCCCCGCTTTGATTTCAACGCTTTTGCAAGAAGACTTATCCAATTCCCCTGCAGAAAAAATCAAATTGATCGTGTCCAAATATGCCACACACACGGATAGTTTTCTTCAACATCAAACTGAAATCGAAACATACTTTGGTATGGAAACATGGGATTCATTAAAAAGCAGGCTCGCAACGAGTAAAACACCATTTGAAGAGGCAACATTTAGACAACTCTCAGAAAAATCACCACTCAGTCTTGCGGTTACTTTTGAACAACTCAAACGAGCACAAAATTTATCACTCTCTGACTGTTTACAAATGGATTATTGTCTTGCCTACCACTTTATGCACGATAAAGACTTTTTTGAGGGAGTTCGCGCATTGTTAGTCGACAAAGACAAAACCCCCCACTGGTCGTCTGAATGTAATGAATCAACTATTCAATCTTATTTCATTACCCCAAAGGGAGTTAAGCCGCTGATACTGGATTGATTTTCTCCGTCCATAGACGAATTTAATTATTATTTGGCAGCGATTTCTTAGCTCGCGAAAGCGAATCTTTATCCCAATTTTCTGGCCAATCATCAAAGTGCCCAATTGGTTTTGGATTTTCATGTTTGAATAAAGTATACAAAGAGGTTTCAGGGAACTCACAATTGACCCGAACTTGCCATTCACCTGATTTGTAACCTGCCGCTACCGGTTCCCACAACATTTTTTTTTGTAGCAGGACTTTGAGTGGTTCTTTAAACATACTTAACCCCCGTCTCAACATGATGAACTCCTTTAGTTTAAACTCCTGCTTTGGGCACATCGTCTGAAGCAGGGCCTTCTTTTGATATTTCTGGAGAGGCGGCTTGTTGTGATTTCAATTGTTCTAAGTCTTTCTTGAGCTTCATAGGCTCTCTTTTTCTTTGCGATGACGCTTCAATGTCTTTTCCAGACTCTTTTAAACTACTGAAGGTTGGCCCAATAGGATTTCCATATTTTTGGGTTGCATCTTCATGAATACGGTCAAGAGTTTCCAAATCTTGATTTTTTATCATTTGTCCTCGAGCACCATATTTTACAATTTCACGTCCCAAAAAATCAACGACGGAGGTACTTGTAGCCATGCCTGCTTTTATCATATCCGCTTTATATTGCGTAACAATCTCTTTTTGTTCTTGTTTATACTCTTTATGATAGTCCTCGAGAGATTTTAGCGTTTCAGAGCAATCTATACTGGTCTCTAGTCCTTTAGTTTCTGCATATAACGCCCTTATTTCGGTATTGTTTCTTCCCATAGAAAGATAACGTTTATTTAAGTCATCCATTTTTGAAAAAAAGCTGCTATGTTGGTTTATTAACGTACCATGTTCATTCATAAAATGTTGAGAGAAATGGTTAACGTATGTTTGAGCATCAAGAGGTGGTCTTGATGAGTGGAATT
>CAZELP010000038.1:0-8194 GCA_964513205.1 uncultured Legionella sp.
AGCAAGTGGTGTGCATTCTACTCATTCTCCTTCCTTTGTCAACTACTTTTTTGTACTTATTTCAACTTTTGCTAAACGACGCTTCCCTACTTGTAAAATATAAGTCTCATTAACATTCAAAAAAAACGATTCGTCCAATATTTTCTCTCCATTGGCTTTGACGCCACCACTTTTCATCAGTCGCATAGATTCAGAAGTGCTTTGTGTTAATCCTAATGTTTTTAAAACAGCGCTCAGACGCAAAGGGACTTCACTTTCAAGATGTACTGTTTCCAAATCATCTGGAATCTCTTTTTTTTGAAAACGTTCGATAAATGCCTGCTCGGCAAGAACGGCTTCCTCTTCTGAGTGGAAACGTGCCACAATTTCTTTTGCAAAATTCATTTTAACATCGCGAGGATTCTGACCAGCCTCGACTGCTTTTTTCAGTTCGGTAATCTCATCTAGTGTTTTAAAGCTAAGTAATTCTATATAACGCCACATTAAAATATCAGAAATAGACATAATCTTACCCAGCATGGCATCTGGTGATTCTTGGATACCAATATAGTTATCAAGAGATTTTGACATTTTTTTGACACCATCTAATCCTTCAATGATAGGCGTCATCATGACTACTTGAGGATCTTGTCCTGCTTGCTTCTGCAGCTCTCTCCCCATTAGCAAATTAAATTTCTGATCGGTACCACCACACTCCACATCAGCTTTTAAAGCAACAGAATCATATCCTTGAATCAAAGGATATAGAAATTCATGCAATGCAATTGGTTGCTCATCTCGAAAACGCTTGCTGAAATCATCTCGCTCTAACATCCGCGCAACAGTCGAGTGTTGCGCTAACATGATCATATCTTGAGCGGACATTTGACCAAACCACTCTGAATTGTAAACAATTGTTGTTTGCTTAGGATCGAGTATTTTAAAAACTTGTTTTTGATACGTTTTTGCATTCTCAATCACGGCAGCTTTGTCTAAAGGAGCACGAGTGACATTTTTTCCAGTTGGGTCACCAATCATTGCAGTAAAGTCACCAATTAAAAAAATGACCTCATGACCTAATTGTTGGAATTGTCGTAATTTATTTAAGATAACAGTATGCCCGAGATGAAGATCTGGGGCCGTGGGGTCGAATCCTGCTTTGATCTTCAGAGGTCGATTTAATTTCAGTTTTTCAAGAAGACCATCATGAGGTAAAACTTCGGATGTCCCTCTTACCAACTCTTGGAGCACTTTTTCAATATTTTCCATCTATTGGCATCCCGGATATGTTGTAAAAATTTTTTTCAGGCGAAAATACTAATGGATGAACAAGAGGAATTTCAAGAGAAATTTTCAAAGGATCGATTGACCTTCGGGCTTTCAACAGGTATCTTAGCCCGGATATTTTGGAAGGCCAAAGTCATGGGGACTGGCCTAAATAGGGCGATCAATGAATTCGTTATATCCTCATGTTACGTCATCAAAATCAACCCATCGTATCCAAACATCGCTCATTTTATCGGCGTTGATTGTTGCTTCTGTTTTGTTGACTTACGCACTTTATCATCTGTTTTCTCAACAAAAAAATGAATACACCACTCAGGTACTCACATTACCTCAAGTTGAAGAAAAACAAGTCATCGAGCTCCCTTCTCCTGAACCAAAGAGAGAGAGAAGTGAGTGGCAGCACTTAACCGTACAACCCAGAGATACACTTTCTTCGATCTTCAAACGAGCAGGGGTGAGTTCAAGAGACTTGCAAGAGATTTTAAATAAAAATCCTCACGCCAAACGTCTTACGCAACTTCGACCGCATCAGAATATCCAAGTATTGGTGAAAAATGACGCGCTACTCAAAATGATCATACCTTATTCAAAACTCGAATCGCTTGTTGTGGAGCGAAAAGACAAAGGGTTCATCACAAAAATTCAAATGCAACCGACACACGAGGAAGATAAGCTCATCACCGCAACCGTGCAGGGATCGTTATACACCACAGCAAAACGGCATAATATTCCTTTTAAGCTGATTCAACAGATGAGTGCTATTTTCAACAGAAAAATTGATTTTGTTAAAGATATACGCTCTGGCGATCAATTTACGATACTGTATCGAGCACACTATATCGAAGATGAACTTGTCAATACCGGAGATATTTTGGCTGTGACTTATACCAACAAAGGGCACGTCTTCCAAGCAATACGATATGAATCGAAAGAAGTTGACGGCGATTACTTTTCACCTGACGGTCAAAGTTTAAAACAAGCTTTCTCCAGATACCCTGTCCAGTTTAGCAGAATTAGCTCGATGTTTAGTCTTTCTCGAATGCACCCTATTTTACACTATAGAAGACCTCATCAAGGAGTGGATCTTGCTGCACCAACAGGTACTCCAATTCATGCAACAGGAGACGGGCGCATTGAAACCATTGAACATCACAGCACTTATGGCAATGTGATCAAAATCAATCACCAAAATGCCTATTCATCAGTTTATGCGCATATGCACCATTTCCAAAAAGGACTAACCAGAGGTTCTCACGTCAAAAGAGGACAAATTATAGGATATGTCGGTCAAACAGGATTAGCCGAAGGACCTCATTGTCACTACGAGTTCCGTATCAACGATCTGCCTATTAATCCATCAACTGTTGTCTTACCCAGAGCATCGTCTATTCCTAAACACCACATTAGACAGTTTAAAGCAACCGCGGAAAAACGCTTGTCACAAATCAAACTGTTTGAAAAAGGGCGACTTGCGCACAAAGAATCAACAGTAAAAGGAAACCGAAAGCACGCGTGACTAACCGAACAGGTATCGACAAACAATCACAGAAGCAATGACACCAGCGGCATCCGCTAAAAGTCCAGCAGGAATCGCATGACGAGTTTTCCGAATATTGATTGTCCCAAAATACACAGCAATTACATAAAAGGTAGTTTCTGTACTGCCCATCATCGTCGCCGCAGTTTTCGCAATCAATGAATCGCCGCCATAAGTATGGATCAATTCAGCCATCATTGCCGTCGATGCACTACCAGAAAAAGGTCTGACCAAAGCCAACGGTAATAATTCAGGAGGCATCCCAACAGAAGCTAAGACTGGTGCCAAATAGTAACTCATTAGCTCAAAAAACCCAGAGGCACGCAACATGCCAATTGCCACAAGCATTGCAATTAAATAAGGGATAAGACCAACACTGATATCAAACCCTTGTTTAGCCCCTGTAATAAACACATCAAATGTATCCAGTTTCTTAAAAGCACCTAAAAGAGGAATGCCCACAATAAAGGCCAGAAATAAACCATTGGAAAAAAAGGACATCAATGTATTCATGATTCACTCGAATCGTTAATTTGATAAAAAGGAAGCTTTGACAGTTTCCTCACTGAAAAGAGAGCGACCAAGGTTGAGACTGTTGTTGCTATCAAAGAGCTAACAATCACACTGGTCGGATGATGACTCCCGCTTGCAGCCAAAAAAGCAATCGCAGTTGCCGGGATCAACTGCACACTAGAAGTATTAATCGCAAGAAAGGTACACATCGCATTACTTGCTGTATGCACATGCGTATTCAATTTTTGAAGTTCTCGCATTGCCTGCAAACCAAAAGGCGTAGCAGCATTTGCTAATCCTAACATATTGGCAGCAATATTCATCATCATCGCCCCCATTGCCGGATGATCAGGAGGAACATCTGGAAATAGGCGACGCATTACAGGGCTCATCCAACGAGAAAGTGTATGCACCAATCCCGATTCCGTTGCGATATTCATGATACCAAGCCAAAGAGACATAATACCAGCCAGCCCCAAGGCCACTTCAAAACCATGCTTTGCAGAGTCCGTCACCGCTTGAACAACTTGATCGATCCGGCCTAAGCACAAACCGACAATAACGGCCAAAAACATCATCGACAACCAAATTACATTCAGCATCAAAGCCTCTTTTCAATCAAACAAAAATCAAGAACCCATCTTCTACATCACCAAAAAACATGTAACAGCGTTACTTTTGGAAAACAGATTCGAACTTTTCAGCGCGTACCTCAATACGTCTTATCTAAATATACAGAAAAATACTTGAAGTTGATAGAGAATCTTGGTTAAGCTTAGAGGCATGAAACGTTATCTAGCCTCCTTGACACTTACTTTATGCTGCCTTTCGGGATTGACTCACGCCTCTTCAGCGCCACATCTCGACAAGTCTATTTTAAATCATTATACAACGGCAACGATAACACCTCCGACACCCTCAACGAAAGGTTCACTCATATCAACACTGAATGAGCTGTATGCAAAACTCAATCCACATTCAAAACACAGCATGTTGGATAGGCTCGCCTATTTTAGTGCCTTTTTTTTAGAAAAACCCTACGTTTTATTTCCATTGGGGGAAGGCCATCCAAGCGAATACGATGAAATGCCGCGTGCTCGTCTCGATTCATTTGATTGTGAAACATATGTGGACACAGTATTGGCCTTAAGTTTTGCTAAAAATCCACAAGCTTTCGAACATTGCTTGGATACAATTCGTTATGAGAAAGGAGCGGTCTCCTTTACCACACGGAACCACTTTACATCACTCGATTGGAATCAACACAATCAAGAGAATGGCTATCTTGAAGACATCACCACGCGCCTACTTGATAGAAAACATCATCCTGTAGCAAAATACGCTACGACGGTAATTAATAAAAAAGGATGGTATGAAAAACTTCCACTTTCATTTATCCGCATCCCCAACCTCAATTTTGAGGAACGCCAAAAACGACTTAACAAATTACATGCTGAAGGAAAGCGCTTTCAAGCGCAAAAAGTCAAGCTAGCCTATATTCCGCTTAAAACATTGCTTGGTAAGGATGGCGCGTTCTTACAACAACAAATTCCATCAGGAGCCATCATTGAGATTGTAAGACCTCACTGGGCACTCCAAGCAATTATCGGAACTGATCTCGATGTCTCACATCTCGGATTTGCATTTTGGAAAGATCATACGCTCTATTTTCGTCAAGCATCATCTGTTGCACATCAAGTCATTGATACGCCTCTGCTTGAATATTTAAAAGCATTATCTAAAAATCCAACCATCGGTGGAATTAATATTCAAATAATCAAAGTAAAAACTCCGCTCAATCAATGCTAAATCAGATAATAGGCACCCATTGCCAAAGTTCGATTGTAAGGAAGTTGATAAAATTCGATATTAAGATTAGCCGAATAATTTCTCACAAGAAAAGCAAACAGCTTGTCTTGCCAGAAAAACGAAAGCGCTTTCCGTTCATGTGAGGGCCGTACATTGGGTATTTCAAGAAAATACGTCACTGTATCAATATCCAATGAAAAAGGAAGTAATCCTCTATCACTTGCCACATACAATGCTTGGGGGATAGACACAATATCCATAAATCCGTAATGTAATGTGAGTTCACAAATATTTTTTTTCAGACAATGAATTTCAAATCGATCCAAAGATGAGACATGAGGAATATTTTGAACGCTGTAATTCACAATTAAGATATGCTCAGGAATCATACGACTCAATTTTAGAAAATGTAAGAAACTTCCTCCACTTTTATCATAAATATCGGTAATAAAAACCGCCGTTGTCCCAGACAGACTAGACAAAGCCTGCGTTTCAATTTGAACAACAATTTCTGAAAGTCGCTCTTTATTCATGTAATAATTTTCTTTGAGATACAAGCGCCCCTTACTCCAAGTATACATAATCAATGCAGCAAAACTTGCAAATACAATCGGTATCCATCCTCCAGTTCGGATCTTCATAAAATTTGCACAAAGAAAAGACATATCCATGCAGACAAAAGGCCCAAAAACCAAAAAAAGCTTTAAAAAAGACCATTCCCAACGAATCCTCGCTAAATAAATGACTAAGATCATCGTCAAAACCATGACTAAGTTGACCGCTACTCCATAAGCATGAGTCATTGCATTTGCATCTCTAAAAATAAAGATCAAAAGCAACGCACCGATGGCTAAAATTAAATTCATTTGCGGAACATAAATCTGACCTTTATGAAAACCGGAGGTTTGCATAATTGGCATATGAGGGTAAAAACCCAATAAAATAGCTTGTTTCGTCAAAGAAAAAGTCGCTGAAATAACCGCTTGAGACGCAATAATGGTTGCCAATGTCGCTAAAATTAATAAAGGAAACGCAAAACTTTCAGGAGCCAAACAAAAAAACGGATTCTGAATAGCAGAGGGATTTTGTAAAAGAAACGCTCCTTGCCCAAAATAATTAAGCACAAGAGCCGGAAAAACCAAAAAAAACCATGTGAAACGAATAGGCGCTCTTCCAAAATGACCTAGATCCGCATATAAAGCCTCTCCTCCGGTCATCACCAAAAACACACCGCCTAGAATCAAATAACTTTTCCAACCAAGATGAGATAAAAGTAAGATGGCATATTCCGGATCGAGAGCTTTTAAAACGATAGGATTTTGCCAAATGTGAACAACACCCAAGCACGCTATCGTAAAAAACCAAATGAAAATAATGGGACCAAACATGATTCCAATTTTTCCACTCCCCCACGATTGAAAAGAAAAAATCAAAAGCAGAATCACACAAGTTATTGTCAGAATAAACGGTGTTAATTGAGGAAAAACCACATGAACACCCTCAATCGCGCTCATGACTGAAATTGCTGGCGTTAACATACCATCGCCTAACATCAAACCCGCACCTAAAATCCCAATAATGAAAAAAATTCCTTTATAACAGTCGCTTTTAGGTTTAATAAGAGCAAGCAGTGCCAACACACCGCCCTCTCCTTCGTTATCCGCTTTAAATAATATAAAAAGATATTTGATGGAAATAAGAAGAAATAAAGACCAAAAAACCAAAGACAAAACACCGAGAATACTGCTCTCAGTCACGAGCAAGTCACCTAAAATGACTTTCATGGCATACAACGGGCTTGTCCCAATATCTCCATAGACAACACCCAAAGCAGCCAGCGATAACGAATAAAAGGTCTGTTTCTGCATAGTAAAAGGGCTTGCTTAGGCACCTAAAAAGTTTCGATAACAAAAGGCACACCAGAAAATACAGCATATCAGCCTCAAGCCACTATTGCAATTTAGCCCGTCAATGCTAGTATTGATTGATCATCAATTGATATGGAAAAACTCGTGAACAGCTTGCAAACGCTCTTTCGAATTGCTCTCCTCTCTATGCTATTAACTGGCTGTTTCAGTCCCCCTTTTAATAACTTCAGAGACCCTTTACAGACCGATCCGAGTGCAATTTCTCCATTTACATTAAGAGCAAGGTTGATAGAAAAATTACGCCGAGAAGATGTTCAATTTGTACGTTATGGCGATCAGTACACGCTTATTGTGCCAACAGATCGATACTTTGTCTTCAACTCACCACATTTAAATGACATTTGTTATCCAGGTCTCAATGACATTGCAGGATTAATCAAAACATACCATTACGACAAGATTTATGTGGCCGCGTTTACTGATGATATTGGCTCCGATCATCACAAAGATAAGCTATCTTTGGCAAGAGCTGAAACAATGCTCACGTTTCTATGGGCAAAAAGAATTCCTGCAGAACATCTTGTTGCAGAAGGATATGGTGATGAACACGACATTGGTGACAATCATTTTATTCACTCCAGCGCTTATAATCGCCGAATTGAAATTCAGTGGACGGAAACACCCAAAAAATCAAAAAAGGTCATGCCACGCAGATTATCTGCAGCTGAGCTAACTAAATAGAAACATGAATAAAAAAGAAAAACCTTTTCTAAAGTGGGCCGGCGGTAAATACCGCTGTCTCCAGCATGTACTCTCCTCCCTGCCAAAAGCAAAGCGATTAGTCGAGCCTTTTCTTGGATCTGGAGTTGTCTTTATGAACACGTCCTATCCTCAATATTTTTTAGCCGATACAAATGCAGATTTAATCAATCTCTATCAACATCTACAAACTGAAGGCGATGATTTTATTCTGAAATGTGAATCATTTTTCTCTACAGAAAACAACGATAGTGAACGCTACTACACATATCGAACCATGTTCAATCAAACAAAAGACACGCATTTAAGAGCCTATTTGTTTTTATATCTCAATCGACATGGGTACAATGGTTTATGTCGTTACAACCAACAGGGTCAATATAATGTTCCTTTTGGCCGATACAAAAAGCCTTATTTTCCTCAAAAAGAACTGCGTTTATTC
>CAZELP010000039.1:0-3267 GCA_964513205.1 uncultured Legionella sp.
CGCGAATGCAAACCGAGTTATAGCCCTCAAAAGACACTTCTGAAACCGATTTCGGTGCAACATCCATCGCCCTCATTGCACAGCCTTTATGGTTCTCTCTTTCTGCAATATAGACCGCTACGTTGATTAAAAATGCCGTTGTCGATGATGTCGGATGCGCCGTATACGCAAGACAACTCCCTAAATCCCAGCTCTCGCTTAAAAGACTTAACAAAACCTCTTCCCTTAATGAATCATCGACTTCATCTGACATCACAATGCGCTCGTATGATGAAATGATGCTTTCTCGATAGCTTGCTGCTAGACGTGCACCTAACGCATCTGACACGATACTCACCGTATCTTTTAGCAATTCAAATGAGGCGCGAAGTTCGGTTATATTCATTAAAATCTATAATTTGATCACTGTGGTCTGATTGTAATCCATTTTGCACTAGAATACGACATTTTAAAATTTCTTTAACAGATGACGGGGTGGGATAAGTTACAAAAAATATGTTTTTTGAATTAAAAATATGCTAAGATGGTTAAGATTAAACATTTTAACCTTTAATATAGTAATCTTGAATGAAAAATAACACACAAAATACACTACTAATCACACATGGCAATGAGGTGACTTTAAAGCTCCTTTCCAGGAAATTAAATTCAGACGATTCGCATTGGTATATTTTATTTGATGCAGGCAAGGGTTATCAGCTTAAAAATCGTGATAAAAAAGAGGTTTCTCTTACATTTCAAAGTTATAAGCAAGCGATTGATCATATTTTGAAAGATACCAAGAATCCTATTCGGACAATTGCCATTGATGCAAATTTTGGAGCAATTGGCGGGGAAAATTTTTCGACAATTGCCGATGCGGTGATTCGTTTCAGTCATACAAAAGAGGTCTTGTTTTTTTCAGATACGGCGTCTTGTATTGACGAAGCAAAACTTTATATGCGTGGACAATTGAATCTAAAGCCTCCTTTTTCACTTAAGCTGGCTTATGCGGGCTTAAGAGAAGAATTGCGTACTTTAAAAAGTATAGAATTTGTTAGTCTCAAACATGGTTGTCTTGCGAGAACATCATACAACATGTCTCTTTTTTGTCGACAATTGCAGCCAATTTATCAAAGAAGCTGTTTGTCTATTCAGCCAAATTCTGTTGTTTCTCCAGCAAGAGTGTATCTTGAACACGATACAGAAAGTGGAAGTTCGAAAACCAATACCACAGTGACAACGAAGATACCAAGAAGTCGCTCTTCTTCTGTCTAATACAATTTGAGTGTCGCCTTGCTAGGAGCTGTTATCAATTGCCAACAGCTCCTAAGGTGATGCGGTGGTCAGACAGGATAAAAATTCAATCAGATGAGCTTTTTCACTCTGTCTTAAGTGATTTTTCATGATCTCTAGACGATTTTGGTAAGCATCTTTGTTCAAGTGACCGCGCATGAGTTCAAATCGAAGATAAATGCAATAGGTATTCAATACGTCTGTTTCACAATAATTTCGAATGTCTCGAATCTTGCCTGCCAAATAACTTTTCCAGACCTGTTGGCCGCTCATCCCCATTTTTCCTGG
Source organism: uncultured Legionella sp. (assembly GCA_964513205.1). Lineage (GTDB taxonomy): Bacteria > Pseudomonadota > Gammaproteobacteria > Legionellales > Legionellaceae > JAGVJT01. The sequence goes on from CAZELP010000039.1 coordinate 1,564, forward strand.
GAACCCAAGTAAAATGGCGATGTCGTCCAGAGGTGCGTAAGCCTTGCTTTGATAGGCACTCAACACATCCATAAGGTCCAAATGACGATAATGAAATCGATTCAAATAATTGTTCCAACGAAAGTCCGATTGTTTTTCACCGTATTCCCAATATTGTGCTGCTTCTACGCCTTGAAGCAGTGCACGATAATGAAGGACTGGTAAATCGAAACCAGAGCCATTCCAACTGACCAAAGTAGGAACATGTTTTTTTAGGCCAAGAAAAAAACGATGAATGATCTCTTGCTCCTGTGAGTCTTCGTTGCCAATTGACCAGACATTAAAGGTTTCTTCAGAGGCGAGGACGCACGAAATAGCCACAATTTTTTGAAGATAATGAGGCAAAAAATCGTTTCCTGTTTTTTGGCGGCGCAGTGCGAATAAGGCTTCAACCACTTCTTCATCAGAAAGATTTTCGAGTTGATAGAGCTTTTTTCCGGCAGCAATGTCAGGAATGGTTTCGATATCGAAAACTAAAATCATGCAAGTACTCCTGTATTATTGCCCTGTATGGTAAAAGAAATTATACTCACTTGTCGAGGATATAAAACTATGCTACTAATATACCCCCGCGTGGGAATATTGTTTTTTATGGAATAGATGGATGCGATTTTTTTTCAGGTGGGGCATACTGTTTTGCATAATTACTCTTTGCAGTTGCGTGACGCCACCGCCCCGCGACACCAATCATGTTTGTAATATTTTTAGACAGTATCCTCAGTGGTATCGTGATGCCGAGGATGTTGAGCGTCGCTGGAGAGTCCCTGTTCACGTTCAAATGGCGATTATGCACCAAGAGTCTCATTTTGATGCTCAGGCGAGACCTCCTCGAACAAAACTCTTGTGGGTGATCCCTTGGAAGCGACCTTCGACAGCCTACGGGTATGCACAAGCACTCGATTCTACTTGGGCGTTATACAAGCTTTCATCGGGCGGACTTCTTGCTTCTCGAGAGCGATTTTCTGATGCAGTCGATTTTATTGGTTGGTATGCCAATCAAGCAAATCGTCGAGCCGGTATTTCACGGAGTGACACTTATTCACTCTATTTGGCCTACCATGAAGGGGTCGGTGGGTACATGAACAAAACATATTTGAAGAAGCCTTGGTTACTGAACGTTGCCCGAAAGGTTGAGGCGCGCTCTCAAATTTATCAAGCCCAATTGTCGCGTTGTCGAGAAGCGTTGAAGCGTGCTTCTGGCAGACGTTGGTTTTAGTCAGAGTCAGTTTTTGGAGAAGATGTAATGACAACAATGCGTATCATGCTACTGGGTGGTCCAGGAGCAGGCAAAGGCACACAGGCCGCTCGTTTAACGGCTCACTTTAATATCCCTCAAATTTCAACAGGCGATATGCTAAGATCTGCTGTGGCCGAAGGTTCTCCGTTGGGACTCAGCGCAAAAAAAATTATGGAAAGTGGTGAATTGGTCTCAGATGATATCATTATCGCTCTTGTGAAAGAGCGTCTACTCGCCGACGATTGTCAGCGCGGATTTTTGCTGGATGGGTTTCCAAGAACGATTGCACAGGCACAAGCATTAAAAGATGCACATATCTCGTTAGACCATGTCATCGAAATTGCAGTTAAAGATGAAGAAATTGTTCGTCGAATCACAGGTAGACGAATACATCCGGCTTCTGGGCGTGTGTACCATTTGAATTATCA